>CAXTPR010000047.1:0-26629 GCA_964246235.1 uncultured Acidobacteriaceae bacterium | reverse complement strand
AACCCCAGCGACATCCCATCTTCCACAAACTCCAGCGCCCGCCGCGCCGCCATCAGCTTCGCTTCATTCTGCGTCATGGCAGCACACTACCATCTCCGCTCCACCAGAGGCGACTAGGTGCGCACCGGCGAACCTCACTCCACCGCCGCCGACTTCCGTCCCACCAGCCGCCCATCCATATCGGCCAGCACATACGCCACCACCGCCAGCATGCCGGTGTTGCGCTTGAACGAGTCCGGATCCACCTTGTCCAGCGTGTCCGCCTCCGTGTGGTGCCAGTCGAAGTAGTGCTCGCCGGTCGTGTGCGGGCTCAGCGCCGGCACGCCGACTGCCGTGATCGGCCCAATATCCGACCCGCCACCGCCCGGCGAGTACGTGTCTGCCCCGATCGGCGCCAGCAGCGCCACGATGTCCTTCATCACCGCCACCGATTGCTTCTCCTCAACCGAAAGCGTGCTGCCCTCCGCGCCGGCGCGGCCAGCGCCTGGGGCCGGCGCTGCCGCTGCACCCGGCGCCGGAGGCTGCGGCCTCCTGCCGCCGCCAAACCCGCCATAGCTCATGCCCAGCGGCTTCTACGCGCCGCCGTCCATCACGATGGCCGCCACCTGGTCGCCGATCTTGTCTCCGATCCATTTCCGGTAGGCCCGCCCCCCGGCCCCGCCATTCTCCTCGTTCACCCAGAACACGATTCGCACCGTGCGCTTCGGCTTGAGCCCCAGCTTGTGCAGCAGCGACACCGCCTCGAACGTCGCCATGATCCCGCCGCCGTCATCCTGCGCGCCCTGCCCCACATCCCACGAGTCGATGTGCCCGCCCAGAACCACCACCTGCTCGGGGTGCTCGCTCCCTGGGATCTCGCCAATGACATTTCCGGCCTGCACATCAGCCTCGGTGTGCGCGTCCATCTGCAGGTGTACCTGCACCGGCCCTTCCTTGCTCAGCCTTTCGATCAGCAGCGCATCCTCCACGCTGATCGCCGCCGACGGCACCTTGGGCTGCGTCTCCACATAGCGCAGGGTGCCCGTGTGCGGAATCTGCATCGCCAGGCCGGTGGCCGAGCGCACCAGCACCGCTGCCGCGCCCTTCGCCGCTGCCCGCGACGGCCCGCCCGTCCGGTACATCGACCCCACGCCGTACCCGTGCCATCCCGGGTTGAACACCACGATTTTGCCCTTCACCTGCGCATCCGGGATCGCATCCAGCTCGGCGAAGTCATGCACGAACACCACCGGCGCTGTAATGCCCTGCGGCCCGGTTCCCACGCTCATCCCCAGCCCCAGCATGTGTAGCGGCCTAAGAATCTGGTTGTTCGGTCCAACCAGGGCAGCCGACTCGTTCCCGCGCACCCATCTGGGCACCATGACCGGCTGCACCTGCACGTTCTCCAGCCCGGCCTTGCGCATCAGCTCCGCGCCCCAGCTCACCGCCGTGTTCAGCTGCGGGCTCCCGCTCAGCCGCTTGCCGATGTGGTCGCAAAGGGTTGTCAGCGCCGCGTAGCCGTCGTTGTCCGCCATGGCGGCTTGCAGGATCCGGTCGGCATCGGCCTTGTACTTGGCCGCCAGCGGCCCCGCCACGGCAGGCATGGTGTTCGGCCGCTCGCCCGGCGCGCCCATCTGCGCCACTCCGCAACGCACTCCCAGCAGACCCAACGCCAAAGACACCACGCCACAAACGCCGAAACGCCTCATCGCACACCTCACTTGACTGTTCTGATTCCGCCATCCTCTCACACGATTTGGCTTTACATCCATCAACGTTGGGTGTAACGTGTCCTTTCCCCACCGGGCCCCGATCTTGGAGGCAACCATGCCGATGGCGGACGACGAGCAGGGCATCAACGCTGATCTGCGCAAAACTACTCGATGGCTTTTGATCGCATTTTTCCTGGGTTGGCTCGCGCTCATCTTCCGTCTTCTTCTTGGAACCATCGCGGCCCGTCTCGGCGACATCACCTATCGGTACACTTCCTACGCAAGTATCGGGTACGAGGCAGGAGTCGCCTTCATCTGGGCACTTGCCTGGGTGGCGGGCGGTTTTCTTTTCGGCTTCCTGTTCGGGATACCGAAAGTGGTCGCTGCGACAACTTCCGCTACGAACCCCGCGCTCAACGATCCGTCGCAGAATCCTTCACCCAAGCTGAAGGTCAATACGAATCTGGAAGACATTTCCGACTGGCTTACAAAGGTGCTGGTCGGGGCTACACTCACCCAACTGCTCCGGATTCCGCATGCTATCGAACGGGCAGCGAACTTCATGGAAGGTTCAGTCGGTCCGGGGGTCAGCTTCAACGCCGCGCTGCTCATCTATTACAGTGCGCTTGGATTCCTTTCCGGCTACATCCTGACGCGCATGTTCTTTGCGCGGGCTTTCGCGTTGGCCGATGGCGGTTCGCCGCTTTCCCCGCAGGCCAAAGCCAAACTGGACGAAACCCCGATCGGCTTCGGGCAGGTCTCCAGAGCTGCGAGCAGTGATCCATCTCTGCGCAAGGCGGCTATGGAAGCGGATGCAATTCCCATCACGGAAGGGATGACCGGCGACCAGGCGCTTCGCGTGGCGAAGGGAGCTACCGTCATCGGAGAACCCACGCGTGCGCTCACTGCTTCCAAGCTCGCAGTAGACAAGCTGCCGGATGACCCGGGAGCGCAGCTGACGTATGCGTGGTCCCTGAGAAAGTTTGGTGCCGGGTTCGACAAAGTCAAGCCGCTCGTGGAAAAAGCAGCTCAAAAACTCACCAGTGCAACCAGCCCGGCCGTTCTCTCGTCGGTGTACTCCTCGCTAGCCTATCTCTGGCTCTATCAACCACCTCCGACCGGCTTTGAAGCCGCTCTCCGTGTGCTCGAAGAGTTCGACCGGAAGTCTCCTGAGCCGAGTTCTGTTGTGGAGATCGATCGGGCCTGCGCCTATGGACAGCAATATGCCTACCTGAAGGCACTGCCTGAAACCGCTGGGCAAGACGAGGAGACGGACGGCATGACCAAAGCCCGTGGCCAAGCCCAGAAAGCGATCGAGAAAGCGTTATCGCTTGACCCCGCTTCGGCCGGCAGGCTCAAGGAACTGCTCTGGGTCACTGCCGACCCACAGGACAATGATCTTTGTGTGTTTCAGAAAGATGAAAAAATCGCGGGCCTGTTGCCCCGCACTTAGCCATTCATGCGATTTGCATCGCAGACGGACAAGGGGACCGCGGGCCGAACCGCCGGTCCCTTTGCTGTCTTGACTGGCCTCTTACTTCTTCACCAGCGACTTCGCCTTCTCCACCACATTCGCCACGCTGAAGCCCAGCTTTTCCATCGCCACCGGCCCCGGTGCCGACGCTCCGAACCGGTCCAGCCCAATCGCGATGCCCTCGCGTCCGATGTACTTCCACCAGCCCATCGTCGCGCCCGCCTCGATCGAGACCTTGGGCACGCCATGCGGAAAGATGCTCATCTTGTATGCTTCGTCCTGCTCCTCGAAGATCGCAAAGCTCGGCATCGAAACCACCGTCGCCATCACACCCGCACCCTTCAGTTCCTCAGCGGACTTCAGCGCCAGCGACACCTCCGAGCCCGTCGCCACCAGGATCACATCGTTGCCGTGCGCCTCCAGCACGTACGCCCCCTTGCGGCAGCCCGCGAAGATCTTGTGCTTCTCCGCGTCCATCACCGGCAGGTCCTGCCGGCTCAGCGCCATAAAGCTCGCCGACTTCCGCTCCACCATCAGTCCCCAGCACGCCGAGGTCTCATTGGCATCCGCTGGGCGGAAGTCCGTGAGCTGCGGAATCACCCGCAGCGCCATCAGGTGCTCCACCGGTTGATGAGTGGGGCCGTCTTCGCCCAGCCCGATCGAGTCATGCGTAAAGATGTACAGCGAGTGCGAGCTCTGCAGCGCGCCCATGCGCAGCGCCGAGCGGCAGTAGTCGCTGAATGTGAAGAACGTGGATCCGAACGGCAGCAGCCCGCCGTGCGCCGCGATCCCGTTCACCGCCGCCATCATCCCGAACTCGCGCACCCCGAAGAACACGTTGCGGCCCTTCGCGTCCGAATGGAAGTTCCCCGAGTCCTTGAAGATGGTCTTGGTCGAGCTGGTCAGGTCGGCCGCGCCGCCGAACAGCTCCGGCATCACCTTGCCCAGCGAGTTCATCACCACCTGGCCGGCGTTGCGCGTCGCCACCGGCTTTGCATCCGGACCCGCCGGAAAGACCGTCAGCGCCTTCTCCCAGCCGTCCGGCAGCTTCATCTCGGTGGTGCGCGTGTACTGCGCCGCCAGCTCCGGAAATTCCTTCTTGTAGGCGTCGAAGCGGTCGTGCCACTGCCGCTGCATCTCCTTGCCCTTGTCCACCGCCTCGCGCCAGTTGGCGAGCGCCTCGTCCGGGATCACAAAGGTCTTTTCCGGGTCGAAACCGAAGAACCGCTTGGTCTCCTTGGTCCCATCCGGTCCCAGCGCCTCGCCGTGGACGCTCTTGGTGCCGGCCTTCGGCGCGCCGTACCCGATGATCGTTCGCACCCGGATCAGGCTCGGCTTGAGCTTCTCCATCTTGGCTGCCTCGATCGCCTTGTTCAGCTCGCCCAGGTCGTTGCCGTCCGCCACGAACTGCACGTGCCAGTCATAGCCCTCGAAGCGCCGCGTCACATCCTCCGTGTAGCTCAGGTCCGTCGGCCCGTCCAGCGAGATCAGGTTGTCGTCGTACAGCACGATCAGCTTCCCGAGCTGCAACGTCCCCGCAAGGGACGAGGCTTCATGGCTGATGCCCTCCATCAGGTCGCCATCGCCGCACAGTACATACGTGTAGTGGTCCACAACTTTATAGGCGTCGTTGTTGTACAGCCCGCCCATGTGCTTCTCCGCGATCGCCAGCCCCACGGCCTCCGCGAAGCCCTGACCCAGCGGCCCGGTCGTCACTTCCACGCCCGGCGTCTCGCCGTACTCCGGGTGCCCCGGGGTGTGCGATCCCCACTGGCGGAACTGCTTCAGCTGGTCCAAAGGTAAATCGTAGCCAGTCAGGTGCAGCACGCCGTACAGCAGCGCGCTCGCATGCCCGTTACTCAGCACAAACCGGTCCCGGTCGCTCCACAAGGGATCGGTCGGGTTGTACTTCATGAACTTGTGATACAGCAGGTACGCGATGGGCGCGCAGCCCAGCGGCGCTCCCGGGTGCCCGCTGTTGGCCGCTTGCACCTGGTCCACCGCCAGCAGCCGCAGTGTGTTGATTGATAGTTGGTCCAACTCCGGCGTCTGCTTTACGCTCATCGCGATCAGGTCCTTCTCTATAAGAAATTCTGGGCGGCACAGCACATGGGCCGGCCTGTGCGGCCGGCCGGTCACTTCGCAACGCCCGCCCTAGTGTACAGGGGACTTGGATGCCATTCGCATCTCCGGAGTGCCCCCCCGGGCGCGTGTTCAACCGTCTGCCCGGGGCCCGCTCGCGGTCCAGTCTCAATCCAGGTAGAGCCCGGTCATACCGCGCCTTCGGCAGCGCGTAGCACGAGCACGCTTTCCCTTCCAGCGCCATAAGGTTGGCGGTGCGGGCCACCCCGCGCCGGTACTCAATGACCCCGCAACGCTGCATCTCGCCGGGTCATGGCAACACGTCTAGGTCGGAGCGATCCAGTCGTTCACTCCCGGGTCCGTACCTCCACTGAGGAACGCGCCAGGCGGAAACCTCCGCCTCTCCGCGTCAGGCGGAAGCGCTATGGGCCGAGCCGAACCACGTGGTCCGTCTGTGGCCTGCCCTTTGCTCCGGTGACGATCGCGAACTCTACTTTGTCGCCTTCTTTCAAGGACTTATAGCCGTCACCCTCAATGCTGCTGAAGTGACAGAACACGTCCGGTCCGCCTTCGTGACTGACGAACCCGAACCCTTTCCCATTGTCAAACCAGACCACCGTACCAATAAACCGTTCCATGTCGACCTTTACGCAGGCTTAGAAGGCCGCGACTCTAACTAGGAAGACTATTCACCTTATCTGTACGGAAAACGACATTCACGCAGAACGCTTCGCTCTGCCGCAATCCTGAGCGGTTCTTTGTAGCTGCACTGCATCTGCCGTAACAAGGGGCGGGCTGTGCTGGGAAGACTGGTTAGTTCAGCACCGGCGCTCGCGCTTCCCTAGCGCCCGCTTACCTCGCCCATGAAGCCCATGCATTGCAGAAACTGCATGGTGCGTCCGGCTCCTGCTCAGCTTCAGGCGGTAGCCGGACGGTAGCCCGTAAGCGACGTCTGCTCGATGGTCAGCTCCTGGCCGTGTACTCCAGCACGCATCTCGTCAGCACGCAGTCATGGAAGGGCTGGTTGTCCAGGCATACCGTCTCGTTTTCGAACAGGAGAGTGCCACGGTCTACAGGAGTCACCAGGTTGCAGACAGGAGCACGACTCCAGGGGACTCACTGTACGTAGCCGACAGAGTAGACAAGCGGCGGCCTGCCGGCTATCCCATTTCCCCATCCATCACGGCGTAGCTATTCAGGTGATGGCTCACCACCGCATAGCACTCGCACGCTGCCCGTTGCAGTCCGGCTCGGTCCAGCACCTGCACCTTTCCCCGGTGATACTCGATCAACCCGCGCTCCTGCAGCTTGCCTGCCTCCACGCTCACCGCCGGCCGCTCCACCCCCAGCATCTGCGCCAGAGATTCCTGGGTCATGTCCAGCACGTCGCTCTCGGCGCGATCCCGGCACAGCAGCAGCCAGCGCGCCAGGCGCTGGTCCACGTGGTGCCGTGCGTTGCAGCCGGCCGTTTGCGAGGCCTGGATCAGGTATGCCTGCACATAGCGCAGCGTCAGGTCATGGAAGATGCCGGCCTGCCGGAACTCCGCCAGCGCCCGCTCCCGGGTGGTGCTGTACCCCCAGCCGGGAAGCTGCATGTAGACGTTATTCAGGCTTCGGCGGGTCCCCATCAGGGCGGAAACACCCATCACCGACTCCCAGCCGAACATCCCGATCTCGACCTCGGAGCCGTCCCGGAACTCGCTCGTCATGGACCCTATCCCGGCCTCCAGAAAATAAAGACGCAGAATCTCTTTACCGGCCGTC
This sequence comes from uncultured Acidobacteriaceae bacterium, assembly GCA_964246235.1. Lineage (GTDB taxonomy): Bacteria > Acidobacteriota > Terriglobia > Terriglobales > Acidobacteriaceae > Granulicella. The sequence continues at coordinate 19,618 of CAXTPR010000047.1, read as the reverse complement.
TCAATGGCGAACCGTCGTTCCATCTCCACCCGCTTCAACTGCAGGCGCTCGAGAATCTCTGGGGTGAGGCGCTGAAGAATTGTGTTCCGATAGCCGGCGGTGCGCATTGCTCTCCTCGCGAAGTGCAGACTTTACGCATCACCATACGCCACTCTCTACGCCACTAAACATCTCCATGCCACCACACAGCCGGCTTTCGGTCGCTGCGTCCAGCCTGCAGGTAGCTTCCTGACTTCAGTTGACGGGGACGGCCGGTTCGAGTGTCGCCTGCGGCCACTTCAATCTGCCGGTCGGTAACGTAGACGACCCCGCAGGAGGCGGCGTCACGATAGATACGGAGAGCCGGATGGGTCAGTCAGACTCACTCACCCTCACCGGATGAACCTCCGGGTTGAGGCTGAGTACCTGGGCGAGCGTAACCATCAATACGCGTCCGTCCGATAAGGCGACGAAGATTTCGCCTGGGTTCAGGGCATTCGCCTGCTTGATCGTGAGTGGTCGTTCCATACCGGATTATTGATAAACGCGGTGTCGCTTGTCTGCACGCCAGCCGACTGTCCCATGACACGGGTCGGCTTCAAGCCTTTGTACGCGAGTACCGCTTGTTGAAGCGCCTCGGTTTCGGCCCCGATTACCACGCGAGCATAATTGCTGATGATTTCTGACGTGTATACGAAAGTGCGCACCATACCGTTACTCCTCATGAGCTCCCTTTGCACAAGGTTGATCGAGCTTGCTTTGAGACGGGTCATCGCGCGAACCCGCTGAATCCGATCTTTCCGCGTTCTTGGGCCGGCAGCTACTCGGCTGGAGAGGATCTGTTCGTCGCTGTTTTGTTCGTATACAGCGCGTCGAACAGCTTCTTCAGGCGCGGATAGCATTCACAGGCAAAGCTTTCCAGCTTCGCGCGGTCGACGATCCGTATCACGCCGCGCCGGCTTTCAATCGCTCCTTCTAGCTGCAGCGCTCCCGCCACCTCCACCACGGTGGTGCGGCGTGTGCCCAGCATGTTGGAAAGAAACTCCTGGGTCATGTGGAGTGTGTCGCGTTGCAGGCGGTCCTCCACCATGAGCAGCCAGCGGGAAAAACGCGCCTGCGCTCCGTGCAGGCGATTACAGGCAACGATCTGGTTGGCAAGAATATTTTGGTGCTGCGCATACTCCAGAACCACGGTCCGAAAGTCCACACTCTCTGCGAACTCCCGCTGCGCGGTTGCCATGGGTAGCCGGTAGCCTGCCCCACTCACCTGCATCATGCACTCCATGGCGGATTGGTGAGCGCCCAGCAGAAAGATCCAGCCGACCATTCCTTCATGACCCTGCGTAGCCAACTCCACACTGGTACCTCGCTCGGACGTAAACACCACGGAGGCCACACCGGACGTGAGGAAGTAGGCATACCGCGGAGTTTCTTCACTCCCGTAGAGCTGCATCCGCAAAGGAAGCTCGACGTGCTGAGAAGCTGCTATGAGCCCGTGGCTCGTTTTCGCACTGACAGTGCTCAGCAAACGATTTGTAAGTGGATCGGGAAGCGGCATGCGGACCTGTTATCTCGCATGTGCGCGACCGAGCCCAAAAGAGGGGACCCGCTGCTTGTACAGGCGGAGCTACAAGTCCGACTATATGCAGGCGTCTCCAGCGTGTCCGTCTCCCACCGGACACATTGAGTCTGCCTGCACGGAGCAGGCTATGTAGCAGTTGGTGGCGGCAACCGTACGACGTGATCCGCCTGTGGCCCCTTTTCGCCTTCGACGATCGCAAACTCCACCAGTTCGCCTTCTTTCAAACTCTTGTACCCTTCACCCTGGATGCTGCTGAAGTGACAAAACACGTCCGCCCCACGTTCGTGCTCCAGAAAGCCAAAACCCTTCGCATTGTTGAACCAGGCCACTTTTCCGTTGAGACGTTCCATGATCGTTCCCCCAAGTTGGTAGTGACGAAAGGTACCCGTCCCTCACACCATAGGAACTGAAAAACCTTGACGTCTGTTCGGTTCCGAACATAAGACCGTTGGGCCTGTTCCTATCGGAACGGCGAAAGATACTTTCGATCCTCCTTGGGACCGCCTCAATTCTTCGGCTTAACCGCCGCCGCCGTCTGCGGCAGCGGCCGCGCGTGCACCGTCACTTCATAGTTCCGGCCCAGCCACCGGTTCTCTCCCGGCCAGTACATCGTGAAAAGTACGCTGCCCAGCAGCTCTGCCGGGGTGGCGAGGTCGACGAACGCGCCGCCATACCCCACCGGCGTCGCCGCTGTCCGCTGATTCGTGTGCCAGTCGTCGGTCGTCCACACCACTTCGAACGGCTCCGCGTCGATCACCCGCAGCGTCGATCCGGCCGTCATCACCTGGATGGGCCGCGTCGTCCGGAAGATCTCCAGCCGGTTCTCGAACGTGCGCTGCTCCTTGGCCACCGCATAGCGCTCTTCCACCACGCTGATCCGGTCGAACACCCGGCCGTCCGTCACCGAGCGCAGCAGCTTGATGTACTCCGCGTGCGCCCACACCAGCGGCTGCGCCGACCCCGCCGACCGCCCGAAGTACATCCCTTCCTCCGGCAGGTCGCCATAATCCCACACCTGCTCCGGCAGCATGCCTCCGAACGAGCTGAACGCCTCCAGCGCCCTGATGTACGGCGTCACATCGTTGCCCGCGGCCAGTTCGTAGTGTGCGCGCTCGCCCGCCAGCAGCGGCCACGCGCGGCCCTGCCCCCAGCCGGTGAACGGCCCGCCGTCCTTCCGCTGCCCATACCCGTCATGGTTGTAGCGCCGCCAGCACGCGCCATACGGCGTCTGGATCTTCAGCACTTTGTCGATCACCTTGAGCGTGTCCACCATCAGCGGGTCGTCCGCCCGCCGCACCCCGTACCGCACCAGCTCCAGGAAGCCCCCGTCCACCACCTCACGCGCCTCGAAAGCATACTGCTCGCCCGGCGCGCGGTTCGCGATGTGGATCATTCCCGGCGCAATGTCCTTGTTCTGGAACGGCTCCCCTTCCGCCGGCGGACGAATCCGCATGTAGTGGTGCGCGACCTCCGGGTGCAGCACCCCCTGCGTGGTGGTCGTCCACTCATCCAGGTGCGCCTCAATCCAGTCCGCATACTCCTCCAGGAACGCTCCCAGGTCGCATGCCCCGTACTCCCGCAGAATGTCCGCCGCGCACACCAGCGCCGAGATGACCGCCGCCAGCGTCGACGGCGAGTACCCCGCGTTCTCCTCCCAGCGCTCCTGCTGCGTCACCGGCGCGTAGCGTACCAGGAACCCCGCCGCCTTCGACACGAACGCCACAATGTCGAAGTTTCCCAGCCCCCCTGCCTTCCACAACCGCCAGGCCAGCATGATCGGGAACGCCACCTCATCCAGCTGGATCCCCGACCAGTACGGCGTTCCGTCGATCCAGAAGTTCTGCGCAAATCCCCCGTCCGCATGCTGCGTGCACGCCAGGTACACCAGCGCGCGCCGCGCGGTGTCGGGCCGGTTGCACGCCAGCATCGCCGTCGCGCTCTGCACCATGTCCCGCGTCCACACCAGGTGATACCCGCCCAGGTCGTCGTCGCTCTTCGCATTCCCCCATGGGATCGAAGCCGACGCGATGAACGCCCCCGCATAGGTCTTGTCCTCATGCGCCAGGATGACGTTGTGCGAAATCCGCATCAGCCGTCCGCCATCCCCGCTCGCCGCCGCCAGCCCCTCCGGCGACGCCGACCGGTGCCACTGCTCGATGAACCGCTTCCGGTGGTCCACATACCCCGTCGATAGCGTCTGCATCATCCCCGAGATCGCCATGTGGTGCGTGTTCCCCAGCGCGATCGCGATCGTGAACTCGCGTGTCTTGGCTACATCGATCTCGCCGGTCAGCGCCAGGTTCCCATTCAGCGCCTGCCCGAAGCACCACGTCATCTTGCCGTGCTGCGTCAGGTCCTGAAAGCCATCGCTTGATCCCGCATACCCGCAGCTCGAGCGCGTAAACCCGCACGTCGACCCGAACGCCAGCGACACATCGTTCCTCCACGCCAGCACGCAGCGCCGTCCCGCGATCCTCACCGACCGCGCGCTGTTCCCCTCGCCACCGCCATCCAGGTGCGGAGCCAGCAGCGCATAGCACTTCAGCCGGCTCAGGATCGCCTCATCCCCGCTCAACTTCACGTTCATCAGCACCACCGGATGGTGCGGGTCCGTGATGAACTCCTTGGTCACCGTGTACTTGCCGCCCAGGTCGCCCGCCACCACCCGGATCGCCAGCGCGTGGTCGTCGATGTAGTGAAAGTCGTACTCGAAGTCCCGCTTCTCTTCATGCACGAACGTCTCGCCGTCGGTAAACAGCAGCTCCATGTCACGCGTCTGCGGCCGGTCGATGGTCGGGTAGTAGATCTCGTTCAGCGTTCCATGGCTGGCCGTAAACCAGATCCGGCTCGCCGCCGAATACGCCGTCGCCACGGCGTCCTTCTTGCTCGAAGTCCAGCGCGGCGGCAACCCCGGCCCGCCAAACGCCGGCCCATCGTCATCCAGCCACGCATACGATTCGCCCACAGCACTCATGCACGCCAGTGTAAGCCCGGCCTCGACCTTGTTGTCCTTCCCCAAGGGAATCTGCGTCTGGCTCGCGTTCCGTCCTGCCGCGATCGCCTTTGTGCTGCCGCAATCGCCTTTGTTGTCACTCCCAAAGGGAATCCGCGTTCGTCCGGCCGTTACGAGTCTGCGCCGCAGCCCAGCCCGTCTGCTACCCTCGTCTTCATCCATGGCGGCGCAGGAAAACACAATAGACAAGGCAAAGAACAAGCTCTACTACGGCGATAACCTCGCCGTCCTGCGCGACTACATCCCCGACGCCTCCGTAGACCTCATCTACCTCGACCCACCCTTCAACTCCCGCCAATGGCTACTGGCAATCTTGCTGTTACACCCACTGTGACCATTAACACTCCTACGACAACAACTTTGACCGCTGGAGCAGTCGACAGCTCCGGAAACGCCAAACAATACACCTTTACTGCAAGTGGGATGCCGGGGGGCGGGACATATTCTTGGTCAGTTACTAGCGGATCAGGCATAACGCTTACAAACATAGATCAAGCGACTTTGTCGGTGGTGGGAACAGCATCTGGCACACCCACGGTCACAGTCACATACGCTCAGAACGGACAGAGCGCGACGGCTCAGCAGAATATTACCGTTTTGAAAGTTGACTCCATTTATGTCAACAATGACACTGTGCAGACCAAAGATTGTGGTGGAGGACTGAGCTGTATCAGACGGGTGATCGAGTATACGATCAAATCTGGCGCGAGCACCATTACAGATGCTATCAACCAGCGGGAAACGTGCCAACAACAATCGATAGCTGTAGCAATGTTGTTATGACTGGTGCAGGAGGGTTTGTTTCAAGTGATGACTCGCCGGGGACTGGCTACCAGTTTGATGATGGTCTGAACGTTTGTCCTATTAACTTTGGGACCCCATGCCATTTCACATTTGCAAATCAACAATGGCAGCAGGTGAACGCGGATGGGTCATATACATCAATCGGTACGGTAGGGAGTGTTTATGTTGTCTCAAATGCCAATGCGACGGTTAACGGTACACCACTTCCCTCATGGGAACTACATTCCATTTGATGATGAGACTTAGATCAATGCTTGCTTCTGCACTCCTTTTGCCGATGTCTGCTCTACTCGGCGAACGCCCTTAAGGTACGGTCTCGGGTAGAGTTGTTTCGACTCAGGGCAAGCCGGTCTCGGGAGTTCACATTGAAGCGGTGCCTACGGACCGTCCTCTGACACAGGAGCGTCATACGGTGCTCACGGACAAAGAGGGTCATTTCATGTTGCCTACAATGCCAGTTGGTCGCTACCGGCTTTATATTTGGGATGAGGAAGCTGGAGTTCCGGAATTGAGTGCCCTTTTTCAGCAGCCCGGAATGATCTACCCTGAGGCGTCCGTAGGCGCAAATCACAATACGGATGTGGGAGATGAGGTACTCAGTGGTACATGGGCTCGAACTCAAATAGAGATAGTGGATGCGCTTACCAAGCAACCGATACCCATCGCGCGGTGTTTGTTTCGTCGTCTGGACCTGGGCTTCATAGGGCACTTATTTACTTGACTGACCAAGCCTTTTCGGCCATAATCCTCTTATGGACACGCCTCGTACCCTCCAACAAGCCATCATCTACTTCAGCGATCCCGAGAACTGCCGTCAGTTCCTGGTCTCCCTGCGCTGGGAAGACGGCAAGGTGCGTTGTCCGTACTGCGGTTCGGACAAGGTCACGTACTTAGCTGCGGCGAATCTGTACAAGTGCTACGGCAAGCACCCCAAGGCCAAGTTCTCGCTCAAAGTCGGCACGATTTTCGAGGACTCGGCGCTGGGTCTCGACAAGTGGCTGCCTGCGATGTGGCTGATCGTCAACTGCAAGAACGGAATCAGCTCATGTGAGATTGCCCGGGACCTTGGCATCACGCAGAAATCCGCTTGGCACATGGCCCACCGGATTCGGTTCGCTCTGCACGAGGGCTCGTTCGAGAACATGCTGTCGGGCGAGGTCGAGGCTGACGAGACGTTCATCGGTGGCAAGGCTCGGAACATGCATGTAAGCAAACGCCAGCGCCGGATCACTGGCACCGGCACGAAAGACAAGGTTGCGGTGATGGGGATTCTCCAGCGCGGCGGCAAGGTTCGCACGACGGTCGTAGCGAACCGCAAGAAACATGCCTTGCAGTCTGAGGTCCGCAAGCATGTGGAAGCTGGTTCGGCCCTCTATACGGACTTCCTGCTGAGCTACGACGGCCTCGCTGCCGACTACGCACATCAGGTGGTGGACCATGCTGTCGAATATGTCAGCGGCAAGGCACACACGAACGGCTTGGAGAACTACTGGAGCCTCTTGAAGCGCAGCATCTCGGGCACGTATGTCAGCGTGGAGCCTTTTCATCTGTTCCGGTATCTGGACGAACAGGCTTACCGGTATAACCAGCGGTTGGGAATGACGGACTTCGACCGGTTCCAGATTGCTTGTTCGCAGGTGGTGGGCAAACGGCTGACTTGGGACAGCCTGACCGGTAAGCAAAGGGATGGCGAGGTTCGACCGACGTTGCCTAACTGAGAAGGAGCGGGCGCGGCAGGGCCGGGGGAAGCGGCGGTAAAGGGTAGACTGGCTGGCGAACTCTCAGGGAGGAGTTCGTTATGCCTGACATCAAAGAAAACACTGAAGCTTACCTGAAATTGGTTGGCGTTGCAAAACCTGTCATTGCGCGGATAACGAAGAGCACGACCGACGGCATTTGGCTACAGAGTGACACTCTGCACATGGAACTTGCGCTTGCCGTTAAGCAGCCGGGAGTGCCCGGCTTTGTAAGCAAGGCTCCCCGTATTTTTCTTCCTCTACATCAGATTGAATGGATGATGGTCCCTGCTGAGAAAGCCAGTTGATAAGGTCCCGTTGGGTTTCTTCGTTCAGACCGAGTGCGGCACAGAACGGATACTTTTCTCTGAATTCTTCTTGGCTCATAGACACACTCCATGCGATGATTCGCTTGAGTGAGCAAGAACCGAAGAGCGCACCCTGGCAGGCGCGTTTTTCATTTACTGCTAGTATACTCTTCCGCTTGCGCCGCTCGTTCCTCACGCTCGCGCAGCAACAGACGCACAGCGCAGCGAAGTTCCCGGAGCTGCTGCGATTCGTCCGCTAAGGGCTCAGTGTGGAGTATGGACAGGACGACGGCGATCTCACAGACGATAGCCATTCCAATCCAATAGAACGGCGTCAGCGTGAGCGGACGCGGTCGTAGCAACAGATAGTCCACGCCGATCAACAGTAGACCCGCGGCCACGATGACTCCCGTCAGAGGCAAGGTCGCAGCCCAGAACTTGCGGACTCGACGCTTCCGGTCACGGGCTTGCTTCTCCCATTCCGTCCGCCGGGCCGTTGCAGAGCACAGACAGTCCCCGCTTTGAGCGCCGTTCGGACAGCCCTCGCCAGCAAGATTCATGCAGTGCCCTCGTGTCTCATGCGACACAGGATACCACCGCAGTCAACCCATGCTTGAGGCATGGCCGAGGAGACCGACATTTGCCAGCGCGTCGGGAAGCGCATCGCAGAACTGCGAGCGGCCAGAGGTCAGACACAGCAAGTTCTAGCAGACTTGGCCGGCATCGAGCGGAGCCACCTGGCCCGGCTGGAATCCGGTGAGCGCGAAGCCGGGTTGCGGATGCTGGAAAAAGTGGCCCGGGCGCTTGGCGTGGATGTGGTGGATCTGCTGCGACGTGGCTAAGACTTCTCTACTTGCTTTGACTTCCCTTGCTTGCCACCCTGCCCAAACGGACTCGGTGGCAGCGCCGTCTTCGGCACCTTCAGCACAGCTTTGACCGCCTGCTGGAACCGCTCGAACGCTTCCGGGCCTTCATGCATGGGAGCGTGCGGTCGCTCAGTTTTCATGTGACAGATTGTACTCCCCGGCGTAGGCTGGCCCGATGCCGGTGATCAGCGATATGCCTGAGGACTTCCTGACCCTGATCGGAGCTATCACTATCCGATTCAACACGCTCGACAACTCTCTAATGACTGCCATCGTCGCATTGACAGGAGGGGACACCTCAGAGCTAGACGCGCATATTCCTTACGCGAACCTGAATTTCAGGGCCCGCAAAACGGTGCTTGATATGCTCGTCAACGCGCTGGGGGAACCAAAGCCTGACTCCCCGCACGACTGGTACAAGAAGGATTTTCAGACAAGCCTAGATGAAGCAGCCAATAAACGTAACGCGCTTGCCCACTCAGTGTGGACGGTCGAGGACGGCACCGTTGTGAGAAGAAGACTTCGCTCGAAAAAGCTATTAGAGATGGAGAAGCTTCCAGTCACTAAACAAGAACTACTTGATCTCCTATCCGAGATTGCTCGCTGTCGAGAGGGTGTTAGGGAACTCTTCTATTACGTCCTGGCGCTCAAGCCCAAGTAGGCCCCGCAAACTGGGCAGAACTGAAAAGACTCGATCTCGTTTGTGTTCGAGCAGAACTTCTCATAGATCAAGCGATTTTCTTCTTCTTCGCAGGTTCCTAACCTGAAACCGATGGTGTGGCCCCACTCTTTGTGTTCATCAAACATATCAACTCCTCAGTATCTGCCTCTGCTTGGTCAGTGAAATAAGTAAGTGCCCTTCATAGAAGAAACTGGTGTTACGAATGGCAGGCGGGTATTTCTTTTGCCATCGGCTCCCATCTCTCTAACAATCATGGCTGCGGGTTATCGCAGCTGGATTTACTCTGATCAATCATTCCATAAGCAAAGCTTGAACCGAGAGTTGGTAGTAACAGCACTATACATGTCGAGCTTGTTCCCACTTCGCTGCATTGACTCGATCATTGCGAGCTGGATAGTAACCTTACCAACTTAGGACGGGTGGCCGGGTGCCCATTCATGACAGCTTGATCGTCATGAGTGGGTTCCGCTTTGCCGAAGGCCAGAGTGCAGCGAAGCGTAACGACTGACTTTCCTTAGATGATGCCGCCACCAACACCCGCCCGTGCCACAGGTCTACCGGCTACACTGCTCGGTGCATGACCGCGGCCCAGAAGTACCTCCACGAGGTTATTGACTACGGCGCGAGCCCAGCGCCTGCGCGAACGGCGGGAGCGTGTCAGCACCCGCGTCTTCCTTCACGCGCCTGCCCCGAAACGCCCTTGCAGGCTGGCTCGCTAAGCCCACCCGCTTGACAAAACAAGGCTCCGGAAACGCAGCCCCGTCTTCCAGTCCTTGCAGAGCCTGCCCATTCGGTCCACCCCTAAGCTCCCTGTTACGAAGATTTTGCGCGGTTTTCATGCGGGGGAGGGTCGCTCTCGCCATGCCCTGCATCCAATCCTTTCGCCGGGCCTGAAGGCCGCAACAGCAACGCAAGCACCAAGGAGAAAACATGGCATTCGAACTTCCGCCGCTTCCCTACGACTACGCCGCTCTCGAGCCCACCATCGACGAAGCGACCATGAAGCTCCACCACGACAAGCATCACCAGACCTACGTCACCAATCTGAACGGCGCGGTCGAAAAGCACCCCGACCTCGGCAAGAAGACCCCCGAGGAGCTCATCAAGGACCTCGGGAGCATTCCCGAGGAGGTCCGCGCCGTGGTCCGCAACAACGGCGGCGGCCACGTCAATCACACCATGTTCTGGACCATCATGAAGCCGGGCGGGGGTGGGGAGCCCACCGGTCCCATCGCCGACCAGATCACAGCCGACTTCGGCAGCTTTGAAGATTTCAAGAAGAAGTTCAACGAGACCACCGCCAAGCAGTTCGGCTCCGGCTGGGGCTGGCTCGTCTTCCAGGGCGGCAAGCTTGCCATCCTCACCACCCCGAACCAGGACAACCCGCTCAGCCAGGGTCTCTACCCCATCCTGGGCAACGACGTCTGGGAGCACGCCTACTACCTGAAATACCAGAACAAGCGCCCCGACTACCTGGCCGCCTGGTGGGACGTCATCAACTGGGACGAAGTGAACAAGCGCTTCATCACAGCGAAGGTCTCATAACTTCGAACACCTGTGCGGCCGAAGATCGCACACCCGCAGGGCTGCCTCCATGGCAGCCCTGCTGCTTTTACCCCGCGAATCAGCAAAAGCGTCCCTGCGCCGGGTAGCCGCGTCTGATAGATACCTGCTCCCAGGTGCCCTGAGGCTGTCTGAATGTGGATTGTCCGGCTGGCGCTCCGCCGCCCCTACACGTTTGTCGTGCTGTGCATGCTCATTGCCATGCTCGGCATCGGCTCGGCCGTCGAAACTCCCAAGGACATCTTCCCGTACATCAACATCCCGGTCGTCACCATCGTCTGGACCTACAGCGGCCTGACGCCCACCGAGATGGAAGGCCGCGTCGTCACCGTGTGCGAGCGTGCGCTCACCACCACGGTCAACGACATGGAGCATACCGAAAGCCAGAGCTATCAGGGTATCGCGGTCATCAAGGTGTTCTTTCAGCCCAACGTCAAGGTGGAGCTGGCGCTGGCGCAGATTACCGCTGTCGTGCAGACCATCCTGCGCGTGCTGCCGCCGGGTTCGTTTCCGCCCTTCGTCCTCAAGTACGACGCGTCGTCCGTCCCGATCGTAGAGCTTGGCCTTAGCGGCCAGGGTCTCAGCGAAGCCGACCTTTACGACGACGGCCTGCAGTTTATCCGTCCGCGTCTGGCGAACGTGAAGGGTGCCAGCGTTCCGCTGCCTTTCGGCGGCAAGGTCAAGCAGGTCATGGTCGATACCGACCCCAACCTGATGTTCGCCCATCATCTCTCCGCGACGGATGTCTCGCTGGCCATCAACCAGCAGAACCTCATCCTCCCTGCCGGTACCGCCCGCATGGGCGACCGCGAGTTCGTGGTCAAGACCAACTCCAGTCCCTCCACCGTTTCCGCCCTCAACGATCTGCCTGTTCGAGCCGCCAACGGCGCCGTCGTCTACGTCAAGGACGTGGCCCAGGTCCATATGGGCTTCGCCGAGCAGACCAACGTGGTGCGGGAGAACGGCAAGCGCTCGGCGCTGCTTACCGTGCTCAAGAATGGCGATACATCCACTCTCGATATTGTCGAGCAGACCAAGAAGATGATCCCCCAGCTCGGTGCCGGGTTGGGCTCGCTGGAGATCACACCTCTCTTTGACCAGTCGGTCTTCGTGCGCACCTCGATCAGCGAAGTCGTGCGTGAAGCCACGATCGCGGCGCTGCTCACCGGCCTGATGATCCTGCTGTTCCTCGGCTCCTGGCGCTCCACGCTGATCGTCTGCATCAGCATTCCGCTTTCCATCGCGACGTCGCTCTGTATCCTGGCGGCTCTCGGTGAAACCATCAACGTGATGACGCTTGGGGGCCTTGCGCTCGCAGTTGGCATCCTGGTCGACGACGCAACAGTGGAGATTGAGAACACGCATCGCAACATGGCCGAGAAGAAGCCGCTTACCCGCGCCATCCTCGATTCAGCGCAGCAGGTCGCCGCGCCGGCCTTCGTCTCTACCCTGTCGATCTGCATCGTGTTCCTGCCGGTTGTGCTGCTGACCGGCGCGGCCAAGTACCTGTTCACGCCGCTGGCCATGGCCGTGGCCTTCGCCATGATGGCCAGCTACTTCCTGTCCCGCACGCTTGTGCCGACCATGATGCACTTCCTGCTCGGCGCGGAGATCAACCTGTATCAGGACAAAGGCGAAAGCGAGAAGGAGGAGCGGCGCAGTTTCATCTGGCGCTGGCACTCCAGGTTCGATCGGCAGTTTGAGAAGATGTCGCACCAGTACAAGCGTCTCCTCGACTGGTGCCTGGACAATGCCGTGATCACCATCGGCATTTTTGCTCTGCTGGTTGTGGTCTCGCTGCCCATGACCTTCTTCATCGGCCGCGACTTCTTCCCGTATGTCGACTCTGGGCAGATGAACCTGCACGTCAATCCGCCGGAGGGCCTGCGCCTCGAGGACGCGGAGCAGCTTTTCGCTTCAATCGAGCGCGAGATCCGGCAGGTGGTTCCTGCGGAGCGCGTCCAGCTCATCATCGACAACATCGGCTTGCCCAACAGCGGCATCAACCTGGCATTCGGCAACTCCTCCACCGTCTCGAACTCCGATGGCGACATCCAGATCGCGCTGAAGCCCGGCAAGAAGGATACGCAGAAGTACATGCGCGCCCTGCGCGCTGACCTGCATGAGAAGTTTCCCGATGCGACCTTCTTTTTCACTCCTGCCAACATCACCAACCAGATTCTCGACTTCGGTTTGCCCGCACCGATCGACCTCCAGGTCTCCGGCCACGGTCCGAACAACTACTTGCTTGCCAAGAAGCTCGCCCGGCAGATTGCCGGCATTCCCGGTGCGGTGGACGTGCACATCCATCAGCAGGTGCAGTATCCCACGATGCAGGTGAACGTGGATCGCAGCAAAGCCAGGCAGATCGGTCTCACCCAGCAGGATGTTGCGCAGTCCACACTCATCTCCCTCACCGGCACGGGCCAGACAGCACCCAACGAGTGGCTGAACCCGGCCACTGGTGTGAACTACCAGATTGTCACGCAGACTCCGATATACCGAATCGGCTCGCTGCAGGACATGGCACGCACGCCTGTGACTACGCCGCAGGGAAATGCTTCGCAGCTGCTCGGCAATCTTGCCAGCTTCCGTCGCGACGAAAGCCCCATCATTGTGAACCACTACAACATTCAGCCGGTGTTCGACGTGTACGCGGACGTCGATCGCCGCGACCTGGGAGGCGTTTCGTCCGAGATCGAAAAGGTCATGGCTGACACGCAGAAGACCCTCTCGAAGACCACGACGCTCGCACTCCGCGGTGAAGTCGCCACCATGAATGAGTCTTTCCTGCGTCTCGGCATCGGCATCGTCTTCGCTATCATGCTGGTCTACCTGCTCATGGCGGTCAACTTCCAGAGCTGGCTCGATCCGCTCATCATCCTGATGGCTTTGCCCGGCGCGTTCTGCGGCATTCTGTGGATGCTTTTCCTTACACAGACCACGTTCAACGTGCCCTCGCTCATGGGCGCGATCATGACGATCGGCGTAGCCACCGCGAACTCCATCCTGATGGTGGTCTTCGCCAACGACGAACGCCTGGCCGGCAAGGACCAGCGCGAAGCCGCGCTCAACGCGGGCCATACCCGCCTGCGCCCCGTGCTGATGACCGCGCTGGCCATGATCATCGGCATGCTGCCCATGGCGCTGGCTTTCGGCGAAGGCGGCGAACAGAATGCACCGCTGGGCCGCGCCGTGATCGGCGGCCTTCTCTTTGCGACCTTCAGTACCCTCTTCCTCGTGCCCACCATTTACTCGCTGCTCAAGAAGCACCCGCCCATCGACTACACGAGGGAAATCGAAGATGAGGCAGGCGAAGGGAACGGCCCCGCCAAGCCGCACGCGAAACCGCAGGAGCAGCCCGCCTAATGCCCGATTCCAACGAACGCGACCCGAACCATCCCTTGGCAGAAGACCGGGAGCACCGGCTTCCGGCGCCTGAAGAGAGCACACCCGGCCACAGCCTTCCATGGCCGCAGGACACCGATCCGGAGCGCCTCGGAGAGCGCTTCGAACATGGCGCGTCTCCTGAGCAGCGCGTGCTCGGCGCCAGCTTCGAGCACTCCAACGAGGCCTCGCAGGTGGAGCTCGGCAGCGAGTTCGCTGACCCCAACTTTGCCGAGGAGCGCGGGCTGGGCAACGCCTTTGCTGACCCCAACTCCGCCGACGACAGGCGAATAGGCCGCAGCTTCCAGGACGCCAACTTCAGCGGCAAAAAGCACAAGCCGCCGGTCGCCGAGCGTGTGCACAAGCCCGCGAATCGCAGGCCGCTCTACCTGGTGCTGCTCGGCCTGGCCTGCCTTTTTCTGCTGGTGGTGCTGGCCGGCTGGCTGATGCGCCGCCCTAACAAGAAGGCCACGGAGAAGGAAGCGCAGGAGAACCGCAGTGCAAAACCCGTCGTTGAAGTCGCCAAGGTGCAACGCTCCCGGGACGCCGCCGGCCTTGTGGTCCCCGGCACCGCCATCCCACTAACGGAGGCGTATGTCTATGCGCGCGCCAATGGTTACCTCAAAGCGCGGCTGGTCGATATCGGCGACCACGTACGCAAGAATCAACTGCTGGCCATCATTGACGCGCCCGATCTGGATCAGCAGGTGGATCAGGCTCGCGAGCAGCTGCGCCAGGCGGAGCAGCAGCTGGAGCAGCAGAAGTCGCAACTCGCTCTGGCCAGCGTGACCGTGCAGCGCTACCGCGTGCTGGTCACCAAAGGTGTTTTCTCCCGCCAGGAGGGCGACCAGCAGGAGGCCAACTACCAGTCCAATCAGGCCAACGTCGCTGCTGCGCAACGCAATGTGGAAGCCTATAGGGCCAACCTGCGCCGCGTGATCGCGCTGCAGCAGTTTGAGTACGTGCGAGCGCCTTTCGACGGTGTCGTGACCCAGCGCAACGTCGACATCGGCGCGCTGATTTCCGCCGCGGGATCGAGTGGAGGCATGCAAAGCTCGCCCGCCCCGCAAGGCCAGAGCTCGGCGACCGGCGGCAGCCAGCAGGCCGGCCAGGCCAACAATGCCGGCAGCTCCGGGAACACCAACACCACCGCGACCTCATCGCAGTCTCCGGGCCAGGGCGGCCCGCTGTTCGGCATCGCCGACGTGCGCCGCCTGCGCATCCTGGTCTCCGTTCCGGAAGGCTATGCGACCGCGATCCACCCCGGCGCCCACGCGCAGCTTGCCTTTCAGGAGTACTCCGGCCAGCCCTTCAACGGCGACGTCACCCGCACCGCCAACTCTGTGGATCCCAACACCCGCACCATGCTGACCGAGGTGCAGGTAGACAACAGTGCGGGCAAGCTGGTGCCGGGCATGTATGCCGTCGCTACCTTCCCACCCGCCGCCGGCGCAACGGCCCCACTCCTGATCTCCGGCGATGCCGTTGTCATACGGCACGACACCACGATGGTCGCGACCGTGGCCAACGACAAGATCCGCATGGTACCCGTAGTCATCGGTCGCGACTTCGGCAGCGCCATTGAAATCGTAAATGGGCTGCGGGAAGGCGATACCGTTGTGACGGACGTGACGGACGATGTTGTCGATGGCGCGCCGGTCAAGATGCATGAGACACAATCGCCTGAAGACAAGCCGCAGGCCCCGCCCAAGCAGAACGTACCCATCGGCGGCGACTCGCAGTATGGGAATCAGGGCATTACAGACCGCAACCTGCAAGGCCAGCAACAGCAGCAGAACAACAAGGGCAGCGGCGGCCAGCAGAAAGGCAACGGCAAGAGCGAAAGCCAGAGCAGGAGCAAGCAGTGAACCGGGCTCATGCATTCCGGTTCGCCCGGACGCTCCGCTTTGCGCAACACCTCCGTTCGTTGGCCGCGGTTGCGCCCGCGCTCCTGCTGCTCTGCGGAGCCGCGGCGGCGCAAACATCCGCGCCTTCTCCCGCGCCTGCGCAACCTGCGGAGCAAACTGCTCCGCAGACTTCACCGCCGCAGGTTCCACCTACCTCTCAGCAGAACCCCTCGCCTTCGCCGGCACTGCCCTCCGACATTTCCCTGCCCGCGTTGAGTCCCGCACCTACACAGCGCACGGTACCTGCGGGCCCCGTGGCGGACCAGACTCCCGCTGCCAGCGACCGCCCCGCGGATGTTTCCGCGCTTTCTCAGCCGGTCGCGACGCCCAGCGCTCCCTCGCCCCAGCTCGCCAACATACAGAACAGCCGGGTGCTGCCGGCGCGTGACGGCGCCACACACCTCACGCCGAACTTTTTAGGCTTTCTCGGACCGTACCGCCACGCCGCGGTTCAGCCGCTTTATGGCGGCGACGCAACGCGACTGAATGCGCTTATCCGCGGCGGCAAGCTCTACCTCACCCTGCAGGACGCCATCGCGCTCGCCCTTGAAAACAATCTCGATGTCGAGGCGCAACGCTACAACATCACGCTCGGCCACCTGGATGAGGTGCGCGCGGCGGGCGGCGGCAACCTTCGCGGCATCGATTACAACATCCAGTTGCCCCCGAACGGCGTCGGCGGGCCCGGCTCTCCGCTGCTCAACGCGAGCACGGTCAACTCCAACCCCACCACGCCGACCGTCACCGACCTTACCTCACTCAACTCCACGACTCAGCAGCAACAATCTCTTTCGCAACTGGCTGCGGCTTTCACCTATGCGCCCGGCCCCGCCGTTCCCCTCTTCGACCCGCAGCTCATCGGGGAGATCGGCTACCTGCGCCGCTCCGATACCCAAACCCTGACCGGCACCACCGGGACCGGCAGCACCAGCGGTGCCACCGCGGCTGTCGCCGCCCCGCTCGACTTCACCGAGCTGAACGTTGCCTATCTGCAGGGCTTTTCGACCGGCGCCCAGCTGGAAGCTACCGTCAACAACGATTCGCAGGTGATCTACGCCGCAAACTCACAGCTCAATCCCTTCCACGCGCCTTCCACCTCCGTCACCTTGACGCAGCCGCTGCTGCGTGGCCGGGGCCGCGATGTCAGCCTGCGCTTCCTGCGCATCGCGAGGCTCGATACGAAAGCCTCGCGGCTGGTCTTCGAGCAGCAGGTGCTCGAAAGCATTTACGGCGTCTCGCGGCTGTACTTCGATCTGGTGTCGCTCGGTGAAAATGTGCTGGTAAAGCAAGAGGCCCTGCGCGCCGCCACCAAGCAGCGCGAGGACGACGAAGAGCAGGTCAAGCTCGGCACCCTCGCTCCCATTGAGTACACCCGCGCACAGGCTCTTGAAAGTTCCAGCCGCTTCGATCTCGTGCAGGCACAGGGCCTCTACAAGCAGCAGGAGATCATCTTGCGTCAGCAGCTCCTGCGCACCGCTGATCCGCTCTTCCAGGTGCCCTTCACCGAGATCGTTCCCACCGATCGCATCGTGGTGCCCGATCAGCTCGAGCCGCTGGACGTGCCCACGCTTGTGCAGCAGGGCCTCGTTCGCCGCCCCGACCTGGCGCAAGCGGCCTTGCAGGCACAATCCGGCAGGATCAGCGGGGAAGCGAGCCGCAATGCCGCGCTTCCGCAGCTCAATATTTATGCCAACGTGGAAGTACGCGGCGCCAGCGAGCAGGCCTACGACACGCTGGGCTCTCCCGGTACCGGCGCTCCGACGTTGCCGCAGAACCTCGCGCTGGGCGGCTTGCGCACCTCAACGATCTACCAGGGCGGCGTGCAGTTGACCTTGCCGCTGCGTAATCGCGTGGCCGCTTCAGACGCCGCCCGCGACACCGTGCAGCTGCGCCAGATCCAGGCCCGCACCGAAAAGCTCTCCGCCCAGATTCGCGAAGAAGTGGAAGTCGCAGTGGTCGCTCTTGAAACCGCCGACGCGGCCTATCGCGCCGCCGCGCAGAGCCTCCACTTCCAGCAGCAACTGCTGGACGCCGAGCGCGACAAGCTCTCTGTGGGCCAGTCCACTGATCTCGCCGTGCTGCAGAACGAGGCGTATCTCGCACAGGCCCGCTCCACTGAGATCGCCGCCCGCTCCGACTACCAGAAGGCCCGCATCGAACTCGATCGCGCCCTCGGCGATCTGCTAGAAAAAAATAACATTGAGCTCGATGATGCGATCCAGGGCAAGCTGCCGTAATAGGGTCCGTCCGCCCGAACTCGGCAGTGCTATTGTGCTGGCATGACTCGGCGCTTACTCCTCCTGTTGTTAATGCTGGTAATAATAAGCACCATCCGTGCACAACACCTCCAAGTCTCGCCGCCCGAACCTCCGAGCAGGATCTGCGGCCACTTCGCTGTCGGGCTAGCGAAAGGTCATCATGCTGCTCTGGACGACACAGACCAGAGCATCTTCCGCCTTAACCAGCGATTGGCAAAGAAGGGAAACACCGATGCCGCCTTCGAGTTGGGTCTCGCGTATATGCAAGGCGTTGGCGTTCATCAAGACCTGGCGGCCGCCGAGCACTGGTTCGCCAGGGGTGCGATCACACCTGAAACTCGCGGGTACGTCGGTGGGTTTTACACGGACGGGGAGTGCTTCCCGAAGAACCTCATTCGGGCGGCTTTCTGGTTGCGGTCAGCGGGTCGGCCGGGCGATCTGTTCGAACTTGCTAACGCGTATAGTGAAGCCGGTTCCGAACACGTACACGAGGCGGGGGAGTTGTATACATCCCTGCTGGCGGCAACCGGACACCCTGAAGTGCGGCGCGCTCAGTTGGCGCTTGGCAATTTTGTACTGGATGGCAAATACAGTTCTGGTGAAACGGCGGAGTCACATGCGCAAAATCTCTCATGGGCACGAGCGATTGCGCAGGAAATGCTCGGGCAACAGGAGTACACAATCGCTGTTGCCTACAGCGCGCAAGTGGATGGCGTACCACAAGATCTAGAAATGTGGCTTCGTTATTGCAAGCGGGCCGCGGCCTACAACATCGACTTGGCACAGCAGTTCTATGGCAGAGGGATCCTTGCTGGAGAGATACCGCGTAGTACGCCATACGAGGGCTACGCTTGGGTTCGGCTCGCGTCAGACAAGCAGTACAGCAATCGCCCAATCGTTCGGCAGCTCGAAGGCGACATGACCTCGGAACAGCAGATGGAGGCTTTCTCTGTCTTTGATGGTTTAGTGCAGACAAAAGTTCGAACAGGTGCCTACTACCCTTCCGATGACCCGTTGCGCGACATAACAACTGCGCAGCTTGCTGCGATGCCGAACGACGATCCAGACGTGCAGTTGCGCCGCGCCTATGCGCTTGAGAAGAGCTCATCTCCAGGCGCTTACGAGCAGGCGTTGCAGCTTTACCGAATTGCTCGCGACCGCTGGCGCATGGATATCAAGGTCGTCCTTGGCCGCAACTACCTGCTTGGCAACAACGGTGTGCAGAAGGACGCGCGGCTTGCGAAGTACTGGCTGACACAAGCCATTGAAGCAAGTTCCCACCCGGCGGCTCTGTATCTAGCGCAGTGGTATGAGGGGGCCGGCGGCGGCATACCGGACCCGGTGCAGGCCCGTGCATGGAGATTGATTGGTACCGAACCTCCAGCCACGGTTCCACCGGCCAGTAACATGGATACCGAACAGGAAGGAGTTGCCCAAAAGCTCTACACTGCTTGGCTTGAAGCGCATCCGGACTGGAAAGGACCAGCAAAGTAGCGTCAGCCGCAACACTGCGGCTGCACTGTCACGCCCTTA
>CAXTPR010000046.1:0-26728 GCA_964246235.1 uncultured Acidobacteriaceae bacterium | reverse complement strand
GGTGCAGTAGTTGATCGGCGTGCGGGAAGCGCCTGCGGTTGCCGTGTTGGAGAAGGTGCCGCAGCCGGCGATGGATTTGGTGATGACGTTCGAGCCGGTGGCCGGCGTGAGACCGGTGACGAGGTAAGGACGGTCATTGAAGATGGTGTCCAGGTTGTCGTCGTTGCCGGAGGTAATGTTGTACGGGTTGCCGCTCTGCGCCTGGATGTAGGGACTGAAAGAGATGAAGTGCGGCAGCGTGACGGAGCCGGCCAGGAACGCGTGACTGCGGGTATCGAAGCCGGTGCGGCCCAGGTCGGCATGGATATTACCGGGCTGGCTGATGAACGAGCCGGCTCCGGTGGAGTCACCGGTCGCAAAGCCGAGAGCGTAGAAGCCGAACAGCGAAAGCCACTTGGTGGTCTGCACGCGGGCGTTGACCACCAGTTGATCCTGATGGAACTGGCCTTCGGAGAAGTACTGATAGAAGGCCGACGACTCCAGCGGGATCGATGTGTTGTAACCCAGGTTCTGCGAAGCCAGCTCGTGGACGCCCAGCGAGTGAATGTAGTTTGTCGAAACGGTTCCGATGCGGCCGAGACCCTTGTCGATCCCGAGTGCGAACTGCTCCGTGTAGGAAGTACGCAGGTTTGCGGCGCGGGTGTAAATCTGGTTTTGTGCACTGGTGAGGTTCGCAGTGCACGTGTTGAAGGAGTAAGTGGAAGCGAAGGGAGTGCAGGCGGCAGGGATGAGCGATGTGTTGGATGTTGTATAGATCGTTTCGTTGGTGCCGTTTTCGCGGATGGTATTCAGGATGTCGCTGCCGGGATAGCGGTCATAGAACATCCCGAAGCCGCCGCGGACCACAACGAGCGGAGATCCCTTCTTGGTGCCCAGGCCGTAGGCGAAGGAGACACGCGGAGCGATATCGTGGTGATCGGAAATGTGGTTCTGGGTCTCGTACCGGAAGCCGTAGCTCACCGTGAGATTCTTGAGCGGCTTCCAGTCGGTTTCGGCATAGAGTCCAAGGTCCGCCACCGTGTATTCGAATTTCGGTACGTTGATGCGGGCAATGGTGAACTGCCGCGGCGTACCCGCCGCATAGGCGTTGATGTCGGCATAGGTGAAGACGCCGTTGGTATTCGTGGAGCTAGACTGCGCTTCCCGCGTGCTGCGGAAACGGCCGCCCAGGCGCAGGAAGTTTTTTTGGAGCTGCACCGAAGTGTAGTTTTGGAACTCGAAGTGATCCTGGTGATCGCTGGAGTTCTGCCCGGCGTAGCCGCCGCCGGTGAATGCGCCGGAGACGCTAAGGGTAGGAGCGGTGCTCAGGGCCGTGCTGCCGGTGCGCTCGCGCTCGTACTCGAAGCGAGTCTCATTGATCACCTTGGTGGAGTAGGTCTGCGTGTCGCTGATCTGAAGAGTGTTGCTGGAGGAGGCGCTGTTGTAGCCGGCCGTGGGCAGGGAGTAGTTGCCGACGCCATTGTTGGTTTCGTCGTTCTTCACGAATTGATAGCGCACCGTCATCACGTTCTTGCTGCCGAGGGCGATGTCGAGACGCGGATTGATATCGGTGCGGACGCGCGGGTTGTAGGTATAGACCTGGGCACCATTGGTAATGACACAGCCCGCCTGCGCAGGCGCGCAAAGCGTCGTGGAACCAGCAGAGGGCGCATACAGCTGGGGAGTGTACGTGTAGGAATCCTGCTCGATGTCGCGATGCGATCCGCCCAGGTTGTAAGACATGCTCTTGTTGATAGGCCCGGTGATGGAGCCGAACATGAAGATGGTGTGATACTCCGGCTGCGCGGCGGACGAGTTCGGCGGCAGGCCGGAATCGAACTGGGACGGATTGCCGTTTATCTGAAAGTTGCCGTGCAGCTTGTCCGTGCCGGGCTTGGTGAAGACCTCGATGCGGCCGTAGCCGAGCCGGTCGTATTGCGCCGAGAACGGGTTCTGGTTGATGCGGATTTCGCGGATGGAGCTCTTGGGCGGCAGTTGTCCGCCCGTAAACCCGTCCACGTAGATTTGTCCGCCGTTGGGGCCGGAGGCCGGACCCGCCAGCGCCTGCAACTCGCTCTGCAGCTCGTCCGGATCGTCGGACAAGGCGTTGAGATCGTCGCCCTTCAGAACGGTAGAGCTGGCATTGTCTTCCGGATCGATGGAAAGCTGCAGACCGGTGGCATCGACGTTTACCACGATGTTCTGCTCGCCGACGACCAGTTTGACATCCAGGGTAATGCCGGCACCTGCGGCGATCCTCACGCCAGTGGCGGAGTAGGAAGAGAAGCCTTGCATGGTGACCAGCACGGTGTAGGTGCCGGGTGTGACGGAGGCTGCATAGGTGCCGTCGGAGCCGGACTTGGCGTGCACGGGCGAGCCCTTGGAGGGGGTGAGCGTGATGGCCGCGCCGGGAATCAACTCGCCGTCAGGGTCAGTGACGGTTCCATGCACGCGGGTGCTGCCGGTCTGGGAAATTCCTCCCCCTGCGGGGGAGGGCGTCTGAGTGACCGGGCCCGCCTGCGCCCGTGCAGAAGCTGTCAGGGCCGGCGAAACCAAACAGAAAACCATCAGCGCATTGCGCAATTGCATCGTCACTCCTCAAAATCTCTTACACTTCCGGCATTCGGACGGCTCAGTGGCCGTTCGTTGTCCCTTACGTCTTACTGCAAGACTGCTTGAGCGCAGGCTGGCGTTCTACTGCGGACCGCCGCCCATGGAGCCTGCCATTTCGCCTTCGCCGCCAACGTTCCAGGGCGAAAGGGTGGTGCTCTGGCCGGCGGGTGCGGCCAGAATCGCCTCCACGCCGGCCAGCAGCGTGATGGCGGTGGATTTGTCCGTGGCCTCAGGAGAAGCCGCCGTAGCCACGATCATCACCGCATCGCCCTGTTTCAAGCCGGCGAGCGTTTCGGTCGGCAAACGGGACAACATGCGGGAAAGGTCGGCACCGGCTGCCCGTCCGCCGCCGACGCCCTCAGCGCCATAACTGCCGCCCGCACCTCTGGAGCCGCCGGTGGCACCCGGGCGGCCGGCCGAATCGCCGGCCGGACGGGGACGGGCACTCTCGGGTGAACCTTCCGAGGAGCCCCCGGCAGCGCCGGCCTGCCCACCGCGAAGACGGCCCGCCACCATGGCGGCCATTTGCGGCGGCAGGCGCCGCACGTCGGAGTTGGCTGTCACCGCGACCGTCACCGTCCGCTTGGTGGTCAGATCTTTCAGGGTGATGGTTGCGGCGCTGGGCTCTATGGAAGCAATCGTCCCCGAGTAATTCTTGAAGTTGCCGCTAACGATCTCATCGGCCGTAATCGTGGATCCGTCCCCCGACTTGGCACCGCGCACGCGCATCTGATCGCCCGGCTGGATCGCGGTCACGGCGCTCGACGTCGCGTCCGCGAAGTTCACAGAACCAGGAGCGTAGCGGCGGACGATGGTGGAAGGCGTGGTCTGAACCGTAAGGGTCTTCATGCCGCTGGAAAGCGTGATGGCATCGCCGCTCACGGCCTTCACGATGCCCCCGGAGCCCTGCGCCCAGGCTGAGCTTTCCGCGGCACGGACGGCCGCAATCGCGCCGGATTTCATCAGGATGACCCGGCTGGCGCTTAGCGCCGTGCCGGTATCGCCGGGTGTGCCGGTCACCAAGGCACGATCCCCGGGCTGCAGATCGGCGACTGCGCCGGGCTTAGCATCGCTGAGGCTCTTGCTGCCGGGCGGCACGATCATGACCCTGGAAGTCTCCGGCAGGCTGACCGTGATGTCGCCTCCGGCAGTGGTCAAAACGAAGTCGTGCGCGTGCACTTCCTTTACTGTGCCGCTCTGCCGCGCCGCGCCGCCAGCGGCCTGGCCGGATGCGGCAGGAGCAGCCTGGGATACCACAGTACCCACCGCGCCGAGGCAGGCGGTGAAGAGGCACAAAACGCGAAGACACGCCAAACCGCTTCCACGAACTTCCATACTCAGAAATCTCACTTTCATGGATTCGATGCCGGAGACTCGCCTGCAACAGCAAATCCATACGGAAAAGCCGTCAGGCTGTCGAGCGCTTTTCCTGTGGGAGATACGGGTGAGGGGGGCAAAAGTTTCTCAGCGCATCGAAAACTTTGCCTGAAACAGGACTTCGCTGCCGGGCTGAATATCGTGACACGATGGCCCATCGCTGAGATTTCGAAGAGACCAGCACGCCCCGGCAGGTTCCTTCCTGCGGACTCATTCCTGAGGAAGCATGGAGTTGTCGGTCAGCCGTAGCTCGAGATGGGAAGGGTACTTCGGCGAGCCATAGACCGAGATGGTTCCGCCTTGTAAGACCCGGCAGGCGCGGTCATGATATTGGGGTCCGTGTCTGCGGGTTGCGGTCCTAAAGCGGGAACCAGGTGGATTGCACCTCGACGAGCACGCGTGGCCTTTCAGAAAGGTGTGATCCACACCATGGAGGCTCCACTTGTACTCGGCCACTTCGCCGGGCTTTACGGGCTCAGGCGCGCTGAAGCTGTGCCGGTAGCGGCGCGGAAGATCTCCTCCGCGATCAGACTCCCGGCCAGAGCGGCGCTCAGCAGCAGGCAAGAGATGCGTGAGGACATGTCACTCCCTGGCGGCGACTGGCCTGGTTGCAGGCGAGGTGAGCAGCTCGCTCGGCGGCAGGCCGACCTAGACCTACTGGCCGGTAAGGTTGCCGGGCGACGCCATGCACTGCCAGCTTTGGCGCGCGTGCGAGCCGTCGCAGAAGGGCCGCTTTTCGCTCAGGCCGCAGCGGCACAGGCTCATCGCGGTCTTGCCTTCAAGATCCCACTCCTTACCGTCGGCGTCCTTCAGAATGATGTGGCCTTCCACGCGGAGCGGGCCGTTGGGCCGTACGGTAATGCGAACTGGATCGTCTGCCATGAACTGTGATTTCCTTTCCTCGCAGAATACCAGTTCAGTCTTGCTTCCCATTCGCCTGCAAGGATCTCAGATGCAGAGTGCTGTGCTCGCCTGCCTGCTCCTTGCCTGCGGTAGGGAGAGACCGCGTGCTTCGCCGCGCCGCACGGGTCGTCCCGGCAGCTTCTCCTCACGATCCAGGACGCACGATCCAAGACGCGACGGTCGCCCCGCAGATCTTAGTCGAGTTGGGCCATGGCGCCATCCACATAGCACCAACCCCAGGTGTCGCCCGGCTCGACCGAGCGCATGATGGGGTGCTTGCTGCTGTGGAAGTGCCGGGTCGCATGCCGGTTTTCGAAGAGTCGCAGCAGCCCACGTGACCGCAGATCAGGCACTCGCGCAGGTGCACCCAGGTATCGCCGATCGGCACACAGTCCTCGCATCCCTTCCTGTGGCTTGCGGGACGGCTCGGGACAGGCTGGGCCTCGGCGAAATGTTGGCAGCGGGACATAGTGTCTTTCAGGCTCAGGCGGGATTCCAGATGGGCGCGAGGTCTAGAACGAAACCGGCTACCTGGCCCTCACCGGCGACGGAGGACACGCCTTCGAGCACATGCGGCGTAGCGACACCGGGACGATAGACCTCCACGGCCTGACGCTCGGGATCGACCAGCCAGGCGAGCTCGGCGCCATTGGCGACCCACTCGTGCATCTTGGCCTGCAGGTCGGCGAGGCGATCCGAAGGGGAGCGTAGCTCGATAACGAAGTCCGGGCAGATCGGTGCAAAACCACGCTTCTGTTCCCGTGTAAGCCCATTCCATTGTGTCCAGGAAACCCATGAAGCGTCCGGTGAGCGCATCGCCCCGCTGCGTAGCTGAAAGCCGGCGTTCGAATCAAATGTGGTGCCGCGACCGTCTTCGTCTGCCCAGCGAAGCATCTGTGCCGTGATGCGCGCGTTTGCTTTGCTGGACTCGCTTCCTGCAGGAGACATGATGCTAAGTTCTCCGTTCGGCTCGCGCTCGATGCGCAGAGCGTCGTTACGGCTGCAGAACCTCAGCAGGTCCTTTTCCGTCATGGGCTGACCGGTGCATACGCGAATCGGCAGATCGGAAATGCGGAGCTCAAACTCCATGCCCACAGTTTACCCTCCACCGTGCTATGCCGCGTCAGCTTGCAGACACTGCGTCTGCGCCTGGAGCAGCTCACGGATGCCGCGCTCCGCGATGTCCAGCATCTCCGTCAATTGCGCGCGGGAGTAGGTTTCACGCTCGGCGGTCGCCTGCGTTTCCACCAGGCCGCCGGATGCGGTCATCACCACATTCATGTCGACTTCGGCGCGACTGTCTTCCTCGTAGGCGAGGTCCAACAACACCTGCCCATCGACAACCCCCACTGACGTGGCCGCCACCATCTCGCGCAGCGGCGACTCCTTCAGGGTGCCCGCGGCTGTCAGCTTGCCGAGCGCGAGAGCCAGCGCCGTACAGGCGCCGGTGATCGCCGCGGTACGGGTACCCCCATCCGCCTGCAGGACATCGCAGTCCAGGATGACGGTGCGCTCGCCCAGCTTCCGCATGTCCATCACGGAGCGCAGACTGCGGCCGATGAGACGCTGGATCTCATGGGTCCGGCCGCCGATCTTGCCCTTTTCCGCTTCGCGCGGGCTGCGCGTCAGGGTTGCGCGCGGCAGCATACCGTACTCCGCGGTGACCCAGCCCCGGCCGGAGTTGCGCATCCAGCCCGGCACGCCCTCCTGCACGGTGGCGTTGCACAGAACGCGCGTGTTGCCGACCTCGATCAGCACCGAACCCTCCGCCGTTGCCACAAAGTGCGGAGTCAGCTTTACAGGCCGTCCCTGGTCACGGTCGCGGCCACCGCTACGAAAAATTACCGGCGCCGTGGCGTCTGGAGATACCATCCGGCTCATTTTATAGGCAGTACGACGAAAAGCGCTCCTGGAAGAGCGTGCGGTCGGAGTTCCTGCCAGGAGACACTTCAGCTGTTCCATTTCGGTATCGTCCCCAAACGGGAGAATACGGATGACTCGTAAAACGAAGTAATTTATGAGTACGGCCCTTGGAGAACAGACCCATTTCAGGAAAACGAGTCCCCACGATCCTTTCACCTTTTTGCAGAAAGTGCCGCCTTTTCTAGACATTTATTGTCTTCTTCGGTTTGGCACGGTACGTGTAGGTGGTACAGCAGAGTTGCACACGTGTGGAGCCAGTTCATGCAGCACCCGTCGTCGCCGAGTTGTTTTGTCGCCCCAGGTTTTTCTTTGCGGAGTTCAGGGCAAGTAGGTGCGCCCATACAGGCAGGCCTTCAGGCAGTCACAGGAAACACGGCTGCCTCCAATCTCCTCGCGCCGGGTTCCGGAGGCGCTGGGGCCTTTCTCCGTACAGCACAGAGCCGGAATCTGAACGACACCGTGCTCAGGGTAGCGGGACATTCGCCGGACGCGTCGTTCGTGCCGCAGGGTCGTCTGGGTGTCTGCGGTCAAGGTTCGGGAAAGGTGGGTGCCGAATGTTAGGGCACCGGCCACGTACGTCGACCGGCCCCACAAGAGGCGCTGCGGCTAATTCGGACTCGAAGGGCGCGGGCGCCTACGCCACGGGCGAGGATCTCCCGTCGGACCCTGCTCACTCGGATGCCGCTTCCGACGCGCAGGCGGCCAGCTCTGGCCGCCCCTTCTCGGCCCAAACACCGCTGTACGTGCTTCTTGTCGACGAGGACGCTTCCGTACGGAACGCGTGTGCGGAGATCGTGACAGCGCTGGGCTTTTACCCTGTCATAGCGGAGTCGGTCCTGGCGGCGCGGACGATCCTGATGTCCCAACCGGTCGATCTCCTGTTGCTCGACCTGAAACTATCAGGCGCCAACGGGCTCCCGCTGCTGGAAGAGGTGCATCGGCGCTTTCCCAACGTCGTAGTGATCGTGATGACGGCGTTTGCCACGGTGAGCTCGGCTGTGGAGGCGATGCGCTCGGGAGCCAGCGATTACCTGACCAAGCCTTTCGGGATGGAGCAGCTGACCGATGTGCTGACGCGCGCGGCGCAGAGGCGCACATTCGATCGCGAGGCTCGGGCGCTGCGCGAGCAGATTCGCGCCGGAGCGGCCGCGGGCATGGGTCCTTTGATCGGCCGTTCGGCCGCCATGGAGAAGCTCCACCGCATGCTGAGCAAGGTGGCGTTTACCTCGCATCCGGTGCTGATCCTGGGCGAATCCGGTACCGGCAAGGAGGTGGTGGCGCGCCTCATCCACTCCCACGGCCCGCATGCCGGCAAGCCGTTCATCCCGGTGGATTGCGGCAGCCTGGTTCCCACCCTGATCGAGAGCGAACTCTTTGGCCACGTAAAGGGAGCGTTCACCGGGGCTATGCGAGCGAAGGAGGGCCTGCTGGTCGCTGCGGGGAACGGCACGGTCTTCCTGGACGAGATCGGCGAGCTGCCTCTGGACCTGCAGGCCAAGCTGCTACGCGCGCTGCAGGAAAAGGAAGTACGACCGGTGGGGGCGACCTACTCCATGACGATTCATGCACGCATTCTGGCGGCCACAAACCAGGACCTGCAGGCGATGGTGGAAAGTGGACGCTTCCGAAAGGATCTCTACTTTCGGCTCAACGTGGTCAACCTCCAGTTGCCGCCGCTCCGGGAGCGCAAGGGAGATGTTCCGCTGCTCGCGGTCCACATGCTGGACCGGCTGTGCCGGGAATCGGGAAAACGCTGCTCATTTTCCGATGAAACATTGCGGATGTTGAATGAATACAACTGGCCCGGCAATGTTCGCGAGCTGGAGCACGCGATCGAGCACGCTGTGACACTGTCGAGCGGACCCATTCTGCACCGCGCGGACTTCCCTCAGGAGGTGCAGAACTTCCAGACCGCGGAGGCGCGCGACGGCAGGGACACGATTCCGGAAGACGCCTCCGGCGGACGCAAGGTCATCTCCATAGCGCAAATGGAAAAGCAGGCGATCCTGAATACGATCCGGCAGTTGAAAGGCGACAAGCTCACCGCGGCGCGACTGCTCGGCATCGGCAAGACGACCTTATACCGCAAGCTGAAGGAGTATGGCATCGACCCCGGCAATCTTCCAGAGGAGCAAGGGACCCCGTGAAGGAGTGAGGGCACCGTAGAGGAGTCAACGTGCGTATGCGAGAGTATGTCCTGATCATTGCGCCTGACGACGCCGCGAAGGCGGTTGCGCAGGCCCTGCGCAAGCAGTCTGACCTGACCGTGGAGATCGCCGGCAGCCGGCGCGCCGGGTTGAGCGCCCTGCGCAACGCCGAGTGGTCCCTGGTGCTGCTGGAGGAGAGCCTGGGCGGCAACGAACCCGGCACTGCGGAGCTGCTCTACATCAACGCGGGGAATGCCCTGGTGCTGGAGATGAACTTTGCCATTACCAGCGCAGCCCGCGCGGTTCGGCAGGTGCGATCGGCGCTGGCGCGGCGCGCGCACGACCGCACGCAGGCACGCACCGCCGCGACCGCTGCGCTGCAGGGAGCGCTCCGTTCCACCTTGGCGGCCCTGCTGCTGGAGTCGCAACTGGCCCTGCGGGAGGCGGCGCCAGCCCAGC
Organism: uncultured Acidobacteriaceae bacterium; assembly: GCA_964246235.1. Taxonomy (GTDB): domain Bacteria; phylum Acidobacteriota; class Terriglobia; order Terriglobales; family Acidobacteriaceae; genus Granulicella. The sequence continues at coordinate 17,327 of CAXTPR010000046.1, read as the reverse complement.
AGGCCAAGCTGCGGCAGGTAGTGAAGCTCGCCGGCGAGCTTCGAACCCGGCTTACCGCGTGAGGCTTCGGCCGTAAGTGCCGGCATGAGCTCCTGAACCTATCGCACGGAAATGCAACCCTGCCGAATGCGGGACAGAGGAAACGCGCCGCAATCGCGCGAACACCGCACACCGGTCCAACGGTGAGTTCTGTCCGCTGTGTAGAATCTGTGCCTGTACGCAGGCGGCTGCGCCTGCATCACACGCTCAGGCAGGAGAACGAAGGATGAGGAAGTTGACGCCGGGAAAACTTGCAGGCTTGAATGCGGTCTCTGATGCGCGCGGCGTGATTGCCGCCGCGGCGATGGATCAGCGTGGATCCTTGCAGAAGTCGCTGGCTGCTGCACGCGGCGCGTCTGCCGATGCGCATGACCTGGAGGTCTTCAAGACTCTGGTGACCGAGGTGCTTACGGAGCACGCCTCCGCGATCCTGCTCGATCCCGAATTCGGCCTGCCGGCCGCACAGCATCGCAACGGGAAAGGTCTTCTGCTGGCGTACGAGAAGACCGGCTACGACGCCAACACGCCCGGACGCTTGCCCGACCTGCTCGATGTGTGGAGCGTTCGCCGGCTCAAGGAAGCGGGAGCCGACTGCGTCAAGATCCTGCTCTACTACACGCCCTTCGACACCACCGAGGTGAATGAGTTCAAGCACGCGTGGATCGAGCGCATCGGCGATGAGTGCCGCGCTCAAGACATCCCGTTCTTCCTGGAGTTCGTTGGCTACGATGCTGAGGGTGGAGATGAGAAGTCTGTCGCGTATGCGCGCAAAAAACCGGCTATCGTCTCCGGCGCGATGACGGAGTTCAGCAAGCCGCTGTACGGCGTGGACGTGCTCAAGGTGGAAGTACCCATCGTTATGGACTTCGTGGAAGGCACGAAGGCGTACAAGGGTGAGAAAGCCTACACGCGCGCTGAGGCGCTGCAGCACTTTCGCGATGCCGCCGCCACGACCACGCTGCCGTTCATTTACCTGTCGGCAGGTGTTTCCAACCCCGTATTCATCGAGACGCTGGAGCTTGCGGGGGAGTCAGGCGTGAAGTTCAACGGTGTGCTGTGTGGCCGCGCCACCTGGAAGGATGGCATCGCGGTGTATGGCCGTGAAGGCGCCGAGGCGTTCCGCACGTGGCTCAACACGCAAGGCGTGGAGAACATCGAGAATGTGAACAAGGCGCTCCAAGCCGCCACCCCCTGGAAGGGCCTCGTGGAAGCGGCGTAGCCTTCCGAAGGCACCTGCCCGGGACCAAAGCTGTTGTGTCCGGTCCTAGTTGGCTGCTGCCGAAGCGGTAGAACACGGACCCTGTGACGTCCAGTTCATTCAGGTGGCTGCTGCTGTCGCGCAGGTACTCGTACCGCACCTCAGGACGTATGCCAAAGCCGTGCGGTAGGAAGAGGTTCACTCCCGCACCACCGCCACCATACCCGCCGTTGTAAGTCTGCGATTGGGTGGTTCCGACGTTGCTCCCGAAGCCGGGTAGGTAACAACCTCACGGAAGACCCCCAGGTGTGCCGCAGCGTAGGGCTCCATGCGTAGGCTGGTTGCAAACGGGAACCGCCCCACTGCGCCGTAGTGGTCCAGATGAGCGCTGCTGCTATTCGTGTAGCCGGTAAAATTCTGAGTGTTCGAGGTTACGGGCGAGTAGGTGTACTCCGCGCCCAGCCCGGCATGGGCCGCGAGGTTGTACAACGCTGAGACCTCGAAGAGGCCCTTCGCAGAAGGGCTAGTGCCGCCACCGGAGTAGTCTGCCAGTCCGCCGCCGACAGAGACATCGAAGCTGCCCACCTGCGCCTGCGCGGACAGCGCGAGAAGGGCGAAGATCGGTGCTGTGAAAAGCTGCGTAAACGTTGTGTTCTTCATTTCTGTCTTACCTGCCGGCTCTGTTTGCTCACCTAAGGACGACGCCATGCACATGGAGTCCCGCCCTGGAAAGCGGCGCGCAAAAATCAGCGGACGAGCATGGCTTCGCATAGTGGAACACATCCTGAGCCGGCCGGAAACGGTTCACGGTGTCGTGAACGGCACCCTGGTGCCTTGGCTCGATGCAGCTCCCTTCAGGAACTTGTCACGCTTCGCGTTCATACGCTGAGTGATTCAAGAAGTGTTCAAAGTTGGTCACGCACGCTTTTGTTTCCGACTTTGCTTCGGCTTTCCGGACTTTGCCGTTTGCTTGCTTTCACTCTTCCGCGTGCGCAGGCCGCCAGGACCGGTGTTCGCCTGCGGTTCCGTGCCGGGTAGCAGCGCGAACTGAAGCCGCCGCGCCTGGCGGTCGATGCGGTCGAGGATGACTTCGACGCGCTGGCCGGCCGTGAAGCAGTGCCCCGTGCGAGCTCCGCAGAGGGCGCGGTCGGTTTCGCGGAAGGCGTAGTGGTCGCCGGTCAATGAAGGGAGCGGAACCAGCCCTTCCACGAACATCTCGTCGAGCTCCACGAAGAAACCGAACTTGGTAACCGACAGGATGATGGCGCTGAAATCGTCACCGACCTTATCGGCCATGAAGCGCATCTTCTTCCATTCGACCAGCTCGCGCTCCGCATCGGCGGCGCGCCTCTCGGCCTGCGAGCTTTCAACGGCGATGTCGTGCAGTTCGGCGGCGGAGATCGGTGCTTGGTGCGAGGGAGCAGGGACAAGTGCAGGGGGAGCGGAAGACTCCCCTTCGGCGAACACACTTTCGCGACTGAACGCTTCGCTCCACAGGCCGGTAGCCTCCGGACCGGTAGCTTCCACGCCCCAGCCCACTCTCCCCGCCGTGCCTGCCCTGCTTCGTCTCGCTTCTCGAGATGCATGTGCCTGGTGAAGCGGGCCTGTCGCATCGTTTCCGCGGACTTCTGCTTCTTTTTCGTTCAATCCTGATCCCCACACCCTGATCCCTGATCCCTGGTTTGCCCACGACTGTTTATCGGTTGAAAGCACCGCACCACCACGTGCGTCCGCACCCTGCCGCAGCATGGCGCGCAGAAGCCGATGAACGATCAGGTCTGGGTAGCGGCGAATAGGTGATGTGAAGTGCGTGTAGCAGGGGCTGGCCAGCGCGAAGTGGCCCTCATTCTTCTCCGCATAACGGGCTTGCTTGAGCGAGCGCAGCATCAGGTAGGAAAGGATGCGCTCTTCCGGGCGGCCCGCGATGCGCTTGACCAGCCGCTGATACATCTGCGGCGTGACTGCGATGCTCGCCGGCAACTCGTGCGCGGCGACAGCGCCACGCTCCCGGCCGCGCGTGCTGCGCCTCTGCATCTCGCGGCGATCGGCTTTCATGGTAAGCCGCTTGACTGGAATTGCGCCCATACCGAGCGTCTGCCCAAAGCCCGCAGCCTGCTCTTCGAACTCCAGAATGCGTTTCGGATCGGGCAGCTCGTGGATCCGGTAGATCGAAGGAGTACCCGCCTGCCTGAGCCAGGTGGCCACACACTCGTTGGCGCTGAGCATGAATTCTTCAATCAGGCGATGGGCCCAACCCCGTTCCGAGCGCACGATCGCTCGCATGTTGCCCTCGGGGTCGAACTCGATCACCGGCTCGGGCAAGTCGAAGTCGATGGAGCCGCGCCGCACCCGCTTTGCATTCAGTTTGAGCGCAAGCTCCAGCATGCGATCGAACGCGGCCGGAATACCTGGCTGCTCCATCGCAACACGCTCGCGCTCAGTTGAGTCGTCGCTGGTTGGCTCCGGGGTCACGGCTGGGAGCGCCCGGCTCTTGCTCTTCTCGTCGCGATCTGCAGAGGGAAGCTGCCGCCCATTCCACCGCGCTGCATCCGGAGACGCGTTCAGGCAGTGCTGCACGCTGGTGTACGTGCACCGCCGCACACTGCGGATCACGCCCTCGGCCACTCGGTAGCCAACCACTTCACCGCGCTCATCGATCTCCAGGATGCAGCTCAGCACCAACCGGTCTTCCTCAGGGCGCAGCGAGCACATGCCGCTGGAAAGAGCGCCCGGAAGCATGGGCACGGCGCGGTCAGGGAAGTAGACACTGGTGCCGCGTACACGCGCCTCGGTGTCCAGCGCAGAGCCGGGCAGCACGTACGCGCTCACATCCGCGATGTGCACCTGCAACTCGGTGTGGCTATTCGGCAAGGGGCGCACCAGCACCGCGTCATCGAAGTCGCGCGCGGTTTCGCCATCGATGGTGACAACGGGGAGTCCGCGGAAGTCCTCGCGCCGGGTGAGCTCTTCCGGCTGGATGGACGCAAGCCGTTCCACGGTGAGCCCGGAACGAGCCTCGGCTTCGGCGAGCACCGCAGGCGGGAAAACATGCGGCAGGTGATGCTTGCGGATCACGATTTCAACGTCGACGCCGAACTCTTCGGGCCGGCCCAGCACCTCGAGGATTCGGCCCCGCGCGGGTCGACCCGGGGTGGGGAAATGGGTTAGCTCAACGTCGACGGCCAGGCCCTCCAGCGGCCAGCGGCTCTCCTGCCCGGTGTCGGTCTCGCGCCCTTGCGAGGCGGGGGCTGCATCTCTCCGATCGACTGCTGCCGGCCGACGAGCTTCCGAACCCAGCGTGCGGTGTTGAGAAGCAACCGCGACGGCGATGACGTCCGCACCTTCGGGAATCTCGATGAAGGCAGTGACGCGCTCGTCCATCGGGGAGACGTAGTTGCCGCGCGGGCCGCCCAACCCGAACGCGTCATCACCACGTGCTCGTTGATGCGGCCTGGCGTAGTGGAAGATGCCGACCACAGTCGGGTTCCGGCGGGTCAACACACGTGCGATCCGCCCCGACCGGCGGCCGTCCCGTCCCGGTGGAGCTTCTTCCACAAGGACCAGATCGCCCTGCATGGCGCTGTTCAGCTCGGTGGGCGGGATAAAAAGGTCGCCTGCAGTCTTCGAGGTGCCTCTCCCCGGCTCGGGCCGAACAAAGCCGAAGCCATCGCGGTGCAGATCAAGTCGCCCACTCAAGAACCTGTCGCCATGGAGGGGTAACTCTTTGGTGGAACGTGCTTCGCGCGGCCCCGTCGTCACCCTTACGGCAGCGGTTATGGTGTCGCCAACCTGTGGCAGCGCCCACAACCCGTCTCCGAGCTTGCGAAGGTCCCCCCGGGCGACCATGCGAGTCAGCTGTTCCACCAGAAGGCGACGTTCGCGTCCACCTCCAAGACCCAGCTCGCGCACCAGCTGTTTGTACCCGGCTTTGGCTCCGCTCGCCCTGCCAATTCTCTGCAGCAGCTCGCGGTCCGAGCGCGGATGCGGCACATGTCCCATTCTGCTTCGAGTCTATCGGAGCCGCCTGAACAGCTTCCGACGGCTGCCGATAGGTTTGACAGGAAAAGATCCTCTAGCGGCTTGATCAGCGAAGAATGACCATAGTAACGTTACCAGTTACTTCTTATGTAAGTCTATAAAAATCATAGACTTACAACAAATATCACCCTAGGCTTTCTCTTACCGGCTTGTCTAGCCAAATCTTCTGGAGCTACCAAAACCGCACTAAGGAGTACATCATGGCCTCTACCTTCATCCGCGCCTTCGCCCTCATGCTCGCCCTCACCGGCTTCAGCGCCACCACATACACCGGAAGCTCTCCCAAAGGCTCCGGCGGAGCTTCCGCGCAGGACGATGGAGGCCCCACGACTTCCAGCCCGATCCCCATGTGTGCTCCCAACGACCCGACTCACTGCGGTCTCGACTAGGCTGCCAGCCGGGCTGAACCCGAGAGATCGCCGAGAGATCGCCGAAGTTTTCTCGCGGGCTTCATCATTGCGGCTTGTCACGCGCCCTTCCGCCGACGTACAGTAAAAGTATGGCGGGAGGGCTTCGTGGCGGGCAAACTTCTTCTGGAACAGGTAAACACGCTTGATGTCCTGGTTCTTGGGGGCGTACTCGCCGTCGCGCTATCGCGCAAAATCCATCGCAAACTGCCCTTCTTTTTCGCTCTCCTCTGCATCAGCGCCCTGCATCAAGCGATCTGTGTTCTTCTGATGTTTCACCGCCACGCCACCGGCCTCAGCGTGGCCGCAGCCTACAAGATGCTCTTCGGCACCGAGGTGCTGGGAGAAGTGATCGAGGCGGCTCTCACTGTTCTGTGCATGTTCAGCGTGTACCAGAACCTGATGAAGCCTTTGCCCGGTTTGCACCGGCTGGGCAAGATCGTCTTTCGCTGGGTGGGGGCTATTTCGATCGTTCTGGCGGCCATGCTGGCACTTGCGCCCCATGTGGGCGGATATAACCTCTTCGCCGCTATCATGGCGCGGGCGGATGAAGCCATCAGCATCCTTACGTTGTGCCTGCTGCTGTTTGTGTGCTTCGCGACGCGCCCCCTGGGACTGACCTACAGGAGCCATCTATTCGGGCTTACTCTGGGCCTGGGCGTGGGTGCGACCGCAGGTCTGGTGCAGTCCGCATGGCTTGCGACACGCTCCGCTAACAACGTGTACTCGCCCGTGTTTCTCATTTCGGGATTTGGAGCCCTGATCACAATGCTGATCTGGGGAGCGTACCTGTTGAAGCCCGAACCGGCACGCCAGATGATCCTGCTTCCGACGACGTCTCCGTTCTTCATCTGGAATCGTATTGCAGAAGCTCTGGGAGATGAGCCGGGCAAGGTAGCCGTGGGCGGCATCACTCCGGAGATGTTCGCTCCAGCCGAGCTGTTGTCTTTCCGCTCTTCTGCTCAGCCACTGGCCTCTGTGGTGGAGATGCCGCAGCCACAAGCCGCACGACGCTAAGAAGCTTCCGTATGGAGCCTGTCACCCATGTCCTGACAGGTATCTGCCTGGCGCGTGCCGGTCCCAATCGACGGGCCGCCTATGCCACACTGGCGATGGCGGCAGGCGCCGAGTTCCCAGACATTGACACTCTCTGGAGCTTCGGAGGTCCGGTGGTTGGGTTCCAACACCATCGCGGTATGACCCATACCTTTCTGGGCGTACCCATAGAGGCACTTCTGATCCTTGGCGGTGTGTACGGTGTGCACCGCTGGCGTGTCGCCCGCGCCCGCCGAGCTCTTTCGCAAACCACACGGGCGGGTGATACGGCTGCCGGCCGGAGCCTCACAAGTGCGCCGGTGCGGTGGGGGCTGCTGTACGGCTTTACTGTACTTGCCCTGCTGAGTCACCTCTGGCTGGACTTTACGAACAATTACGGCCTCCGACCTTTCTTTCCATTCAACCCGCGCTGGTATGCCGCTTCGATCACATTCATCTTCGATCCCTGGATGTTCCTGCTCCTGCTGCTCGCCGTTGCCCTGCCGCCGCTGTTCCGGCTGATCGGCGCGGAGGTGGGCGCGCGCCGCCCGCCGTTCGCGGCGCGAGGCTGGTCGATCGCGGCTTTGCTCGGCGTAGCCGTGTTGTGGAGTTGGAGGCTGCTGGAGCACAGCCGGGCGGAGCAGATGGTGCTGGGGCAAAGTTACGCATTGTCCATACCGCCGGATTCCGTCTCGGCCGGCATTCCACCGGTCGCCGCGGAACCCCTGCCCTCGCCACCGCCCCGGATACTGCCTGCGATACGCGCTCAAGTCAGCCCGGACCCGATCAATCCTTTCCGCTGGTATAGCGTCACAGATTTCGGTCCACTCCTCCAACTGGGGACCGTGGATCTGCGCGCCGGTACCCTTGTCCCTGAGCAGCCGATCCAAAACAAGCCCATGGCCAGCCCCGAACTGGCCGCCGCCGAGGCGACTCTGCTGGGCCGGGTTTACCTGGACTGGTCGCCGCTGCCTTTCCTCAGCGTGCAGCGGGAGGAGCGCGACACGGCGGGTACCGCCAGCGATTCAAGCCGGGGGAAAACGGTCGTAACGTTTCGCGACCCACGCTTCCTCGGCAACATGAGGTGGCTCCACTCGGCGGATCATAGCCCGCTGACCGGAAGTGTTGTGTTGGACGAACAGCGCCGTGTGCTTACCCAGACCATGGACGGCAAAGTGCAGCACTAGGTGTGCGCGCTTCTCACCTGAGATGGTGCGGTGCCCGCCGGGTGCTAGTAAACTGATTGCATGCTGGCCTACCTCATTCTCGTCCTAGCCGCACTCAGCCGCTTGCTTCCTCACGCACTGCACGGTACGGGCATGAACATCACGGCGGTCGGTGCGGGTCTGCTGTTCTTCGGAGCGCGCCGCCCTCGCCTGGAAGCTGTGGTAGGTGCCGTGGTGATGGCAGTCACGGACGTTTACCTTACAAGAGTCGTTTACGGATATCCATTTCATCCGCGCAGCTACCTTGTGACCTGGTGCTGGTACGCGGCGGCCGCGCTGATCGGCAGCAGTTTGCTGCGCAGAGTGACGGCGCTGCGCGTGATCGCCGTGGTATTTGCATCCGCCACCAGCTTCTTCCTGCTTAGCAATTTTATGGTCTGGTTCGGCAGCCATCGCCTGTATCCGCACACGGTGAGTGGTCTGGAAGCCTGTTATGCGGCGGCGCTGCCGTTCTACCGCAACGACCTTTTGTCGACTGGCTGCTTCTGCGCGGTTTTGTTCGGTCTGCCCGTGCTGGCCGTTCGCCTGAACACAGCCATGCGCCGTCAAAAAGCTGGTGCGCGGTCGCTCGCCTGAGTCCGCAAACGTGGTAGCTCCTGCCGTGCCTGTTTGGCGAAGCCATCACAGCTTCTGCTCCTGGAACGGCGTCCGTACCACCGCCGGCGGTGCCTTTGTGGATCGCAGGCCACTCGCGCTAGCGCGTGCACGGACTATCTGGACCCTGCGCCCTGAAGCTTATACCCTTGCCGTATGACTGCTGAAGATCGCGCCCGCCGTGTCAGCGTTTTGCTCTTCGACGTGGATGGTGTGCTCACCAATGGCGACATCACCATCATCCCCGGAGCCGATGGGAAGGGCACCGAGGTCAAGAGCTTTTCCGCCCACGACGGCATGGGAACATCCATCGCGAGACTGGGCGGGCTCAAGATCGGCTGGGTGACCAAGCGAAGCTCCCGAGTCGTTGCACTCCGCGCAGCCGATCTCAAGATCGACCATGTGTATCAGGGGCAGTCACACAAGATGAACGCGGTTCACGAAATCCTAGCCGCGGAAGACTGCACGTTGGAGGACCTGGCGTATGTGGGAGATGACATTATCGATTTGCCGGTGATGCGGTGCGTCGGCTTCGCCGTCGCTACAGCCAATGCACGGCAGCAGGTGAAATCGATTGCACACTGGGTGACGCCGCTGCCGGGCGGCCAGGGAGCTGGACGCGATGCCATCGATTTTATTCTGTCCGCCAAGGGCATTCTCGACGGAACCATCGAGAGCTATCTGAATGCGGAGAATCCTGAGGCTCGGCATGCGGACATCGGCGTGGGCAATATGTAAGCAACAGGTCACAGCAGTCGATCTAGTGGAGTGCCTTGCGCACCATGCTGCGGACTCGCTCCGTCACCGTGCCATAAAGAAGGTGACTGGCCGCCTCGCTGGTGTGTTCCCGCTTGGTTTGTTCTTCTGGAGGAGCTGAAAGCCCCATTGCCGGCAGCGCGCTCTCATGAGTGAGCGACATCAAGGCAAGCCCGAACGTGGCACCCTCCTTGGCTGTGGCTTTCGGATAGAACTCAGCCAAAGCTCCGTAGGCGGCCCCTGTGAGCGCACCGAATCCCCAGTGGATGGTCTCACTGGCGATCTCTTTGTCTTGCGTTTCTAACGGGTGGCCAGCGATCTTCTCCGCCAGCACTTCGGGGGGTTCCGGCTCGCCATGTGTCCGTGGTGGATAGATCTTCTCGGCCAGAGACTTGGCTGCGGTCGCTACAAGTCCGCCTACAAAGCCAGCCAGCAGGCCCTTCCAGAGAGAACGCTCGGTCACGTCAGCTTCGTAGCTCACACAACGTACGATGCCGATGCCGCAGGTGTGGGGTGCATCTTGTGGGAGAAGGAGTACTCCTATGCCGCAGAGTGAGATGCGGCGCCCAAATCCATCGGCTTCACAGGCCGAATCAGCACGTTGGAATCCCCTTGCTCTTCCGACTCCGCCGTGGGGTCCACTTCTGCGTTGGCGTCTGCGGGGTTCTCATCGGGGTCGTCGGTCAACTTGCGCGCTTCGGCACGTTTGCGGTCGGCGTCGCCCCTGACACGATCGACGCCCCTTCCGGCATCGTCGGCTTCGTCTTCGTAGCCGAGCAGACCGTCGGCGCGAAGCGGTGATGCGGACGCTTCCACCTCGTCCGCATCATCTTCATCCTCATCTTCGTCGTCATCCTCCTCATCGTCGTCCTCGTATTCCTCGTCGTCTTCCTCATCGTCGAGATCGTCGTCCTCATCTTCGTCTTCATCCTCATCGTCGAGATCGTCATCTTCCTCCTCGCCGTCCTCCTCTTCCAGGGCATCATCCTCCTCATCGGCATCGGGTCCCGCGCCGTTGGTGGATTTTGCAGCTGCCTGGAACTGTTGCCCAGCGCCGGGACGCTGCTCCTCAAGGTTGTCGCTCGAAGCCGAGCTGGTCGGGTTGGATTCGATAAACGTAGGATCGCTTTCGAACGTGGCCGTTGCATCATCGCCAATCAGCTTGTGCAACTCGGCGGCGCTGTCGGTGGCGGGGGTAGATTGAATGGGCATGGCAACACTCCTGAGGCGAAGAATACCCTTCGCCTGCGGGCTTAGATGCCACGCCCCGCGGCGTTCGGCTGCCCGGCTTTTCCGCAAACTTTCCATGCGACGGACCTGATAGGGAGAAAAGTCCGGGCGTTCAAAGCTCAAAGGGCGCCAGCTGCGCCTGACTGGGCGCGGGCGTCAGCAAGCTCACCACGAAGAGGCTCAGCAGGGAGATCAGAAGCGCGGGCAGAATGGCATCCCGCGCGCCGATCACCGCTGGAAGGCGCGGGGACAATGCGTCCCATCCAACGGTGACGATCGTTCCGGCGGCAATGCTTGTGACCGCGGCCGCGGCTGTAGCGCGCCGCCAGAAGAACGCCGCCAGGACTACCGGTGTGAGCGCAGCGGAGTAGATCGTGTAGGCGTACAGGCTCATCTTGAGCACGCTAGTGGTGCCCAGGGATTGCCACAGGGCCCAGGCCCCTAGCAGCGCGACCATGAGCCGGCTCACCAGCAGAATTTGCGCATTACCGGCATTCGGCCTGGCATAGCGGACAAAGATATCGTTGACGAGGTTCGTTGCCGGCGAAAACAGGTAGTTGTTCGCGGTCGAAACCACCTTCGCGAAGATGGCGCCCACCATGAGGGCACCCAGCAGTGCCGGCAGGCCCGAGCCGCCGAAGGCGTGCAGGGCGGTATAGGCCAGGACTTCGCGGGGGTGCTCGGCGACCTCGCCACTGCGGTACAGGGCGGACCCTGCCACGGCCACCGCGACGATCACTGTTTCCAGAATGACCGTGCCCACGACCCAGCCCACCGTCGCGCGGGTGGCATCACGCTCGCTCCTGGCGGAAAAAAACTTCTGGTACATGGATTGGTTGCCCAGCATCAGCAGGCCGGTCGGCAGGGCGAGTTCGAGCGCCTGTATGCCGCTCAGGTCACCCAGAACTTGGAAATGGGTTGCGGGCAGGACAGCATGGAGGCCCGCGAGGCCGCCTGCCATGTGCAGCAGCACGGGGAAGGCCGTCAGCAACGTAGCGGCCGCCAGCAGGCCGATGACCACGTCCATGTACGCTACCGATCCCATGCCCGCAATGGCTGTGAACACCACCACGAATGCCGCCAGGATATAGCGGCCGGCGAGACTGCTTACCTGCGGGAAGATCAGGTGCAGAATGTCGCCGCCGCCAATGAATTGGTAGCTGGTGATGGCGGTGTAGGTGAACAGCACAGCGATCACCCCAAGCACGCGCGCGGCCTGGTTGTAGCGCGCTTCCAGCAGGTCGGGAATCGTGAACCTGGCGAACTTTCGTGCGCGGGGTGCGATGAAGTAGATCGCAGCCAGTGCTATCCACCCACCGGCCGACTGCCACAGAGCGGCGAAGCCATGCTTGTAGGCGTTTTCCGCACCGCCCAGCAGGGAGCCCGATCCGATCCAGCTGGAAAGCAGCGTGAAGACCAGCACAAACGCGCTCAGGCTTCGACCTGCAACAAGGTAATCGGCCTTGGTCTTGACTTTGCCGAGCCGGCCCAGCGAGACGCCCAGCAGCGTCGCGACAATGAGGCCGAGAACCGATGCGTACAGGATCATAGGGGTGCGGCCATTCTAGCTGCTACGTCCTGCGGGAGAGAGAGATCAGGTCAGCTCTAGCCCGTAGTCCTTCGCGTAGTCCGTGCCGAAGCACGCCTGCATCTTCTGCGCGTACCGTCCGCCGAGCTTGATGAACGGCGCTTCGACGAGGTGGTAGGCCGGGATGACCATGGCAATCAGCGTGCCCAGCGTGACGGCAACGCGCAGCCAGATCGAGCGGCCCCAGAGCATGTCCACACCGAAGTAGAGAGCGATGGGGTGCAGCAGGTAGATGCCGTAAGAGTACTTCGCGATCTGACGGCAGGGCGCAATCACCAGCTGGCTGGTGAAGTCTTTGAAGAGCGGGAGTAGAAGGCCCACAGCCAGGCAGAGGAACCAGCCTGATTCCGTCCTTGGTTGGAGCTCAAAGAGCACCAGCAAGATCAGCAGCACCGGGACGAAGGTCCAGGCCGGCAGAACCTGCTTGCGATGCTTGTAGCCGATGTACGCGATGATGCCGGGCAGGAAGTGAGGTACAACGGCATACAGGCCGTTGCCCATGTGCGCACCGTAGCTTGCATATGCCGCTACGCAGGCAAATCCCCAATAGATCAGAAAGGGCCAGATGGCTCTCTCCCGCCGGGCAAAGATGAAGAGCATCGGGAGCAGCAGATACATCTGCAGCTCAAGCGGCAGCGACCAGAGCACGCCGATGATGTTGGGGTGTTTCCATACGTTCTGGATGAGCAGAATATTGGAAAGGTACAACCCCCTGCCCAGATGAGCAGGAGCATACATGGTGGAGAAGTGCGTCAGGGCGACGCCCGTGATCACCACGAAGGCAAGCGGATAAATACGGAAGATTCTGCGCACGTAGAAATCGAGCGTGTGTGGCCGCCGTTCCAGCGACCACATCAGGACCAGGCAGGTATGCACGAAGAACAGATAGACGCCGAAATCGCCGATCCAGCGGAGGTCCCAGCCTCGGTAAAAATCGATCCCTGCAAAAAGTGAGGCGTGGTCGATGAAGACCAGTATGACGGCTAGCGACCTCAGCACGTCAAGGTTCCATTGCGTTCGCATGCACCATTATTGCAAGGCGACGCTGACATGCGTCCGGCTACGCTGTGCAACACCGACTTCGAAGCACCTCAGGCGTGGAGAATCCGGCGGCTCGACCAGGCACCGGCGGGGACCATCACGGCAGCGCCCCCGAGACTTCGAGGCGTCTTGACGGACACGGAAACGCAGCTAACTCCTGAACGGCCGGGATTCGTTACACTCGCGCTCGATCACGATTGCAATTCGCGCGGTCAAGCAGAATGCCCCTCATCCTCTTGAATGGCGACACAAGTACTTGTACGTTTATGCGATGCGCTGGAGACCCGCAGGCAGCAGCGTGTGGACCGTTTCCATGAAGGTGGGCACAGCAAACGGCTTGGCTAAGAACTTCCACTTGCGAAATCGCATTTCCCGGATTAACCCCGTAGATCGGATGCTTGCCGATACGATCATTACCGGCAGAGAGGGAAGGAGCGCTGTCACCTCGCGTGCTAGTTCCACGCCTGAGTTCCCGGGCATCTGTAAGTCCGTAAGCAGGAGACCGATGTCGATGCTTGACCGAAACGCCTCCGATGCGTATCGCGCGTCACGGCAGGAAATGACGGAGTAACCCATGCCCTCTAAGATCTGTCCCATTAGATAACGGAGATCGTCATCGTCCTCCGCCAGCAGAATCGTGAACGGTGAGTGAAGATTTCCCGTGAAGCCGCTCCAGCGCCTCGACTCCGTGAAGGAGTCGCCTAAATGGAGCGTAGCCTGAGGAGTTACTTCTGGAGCAATCATCTCTGCCGTTCTCAGGTGATGATTCTCCGTCTTGGGCGACTTCGTTATCCCTTCCTGCATTTTGCCTCCATCGTCCGGCAGCTAAGAATCTACTTCTTCCACATGAAGCGTCAGGCGCACGTAGCGCCAGTTACAGCGTTGAACCTGGATATTTACAGATATTTACAAACGCATCGGCGTGACAGATGTGTGCAGGCGCCTGCCGAAGACAAATCGGGAATGACTCGTCAGCACACGTTCTGGCTGTAAGACTCCGCACTTATATAACGCGGAAGTCAAAAGCCACGAAGGAGAGAGTTGCTTGCCACCCTGTCCAGAAGACCTCCAGATGAAAATCTGGATGGCCGTAGATCGATCCACTTTCAAAACATCGGCGTGCAGATCGTCGTGCATAAAGACCGAGCATTGGACTGGTCTTCTCAAAGCACATATAGCGGACCGGTGTTATCGGGAGACCTGAAGTGTTTTCTCATACACTACGTTGTCAGCCTGCGGGCCCTTCTCCCCTTGGATGATGTCGAAAGACACCGCCGACCCTTCCTTGAGAGACTTGTAACCCCTGGACTCTATAGCGCTGAAATGGCAGAAGACATCCGGACCGCCTTCACGACTCAAGAAACCAAAACCTTTTACGTTGTTGAACCAAGCCACCGAGCCTCGTTATTGAGCCATCTGCACTCTCCCTGTGAGATGAGCACAGAATGACGGGCTTTCTAAACTTGTCTGTGCGACGTCGCACTTAATTTTTAAGGTATACCGGAAGAACAGCTCAGGCGGTGGTGGGCTTCGCTCCGTACATTCTTGTGTTGCCCAGGCGACACAAAGAGTGTTTTACGCTTACATTCAGAGAACACCCACCCGCTCGGCCACGGAGAGCCTGAATACGGATCACGGGGTAAGAGGTACAAACCGTCTCCACGGAGAACATTGGATGAACACCGGTCCTTTCAAGAACACGTTGCTGCGGCATATGGATCTCGCCGCAATCAGCCGCCTCCAGCTTCGCCGCGTTCAACTTCCGCTACTGCACCACTTGGAACAGCCTGGAAGCTCCATCGACCACGTTTTCTTCATCGAGGAGGGAATCGGTTCGATGACCACGTGCTTTGGGAACGGAGCGCAGGTCGAAACCAGCATGTTCGGTTATGAGTCGGCAGTGGGTTTGTCTGCCCTGATGGGGACGAAGCACAGCTTGAATGCAATCTTTATGCAGCTGGCGGGGTATGGGTATGCCTCTCCCGTCAATGCGGCGAGGGCAGAGTTTCAGCGAAATGGCAGTTTCCAGATGTTGGCTCTGCGTTATGTTCAGGCCCAGCTCACGCAATCGACGCAGAACGCAGCCTGTAATGCCATGCACACCTACGAACAGCGTTTAGCGCGCTGGCTGTTGATTTGCCGTGACCGGGCACATGAGGACAATCTGCGGATGTCGCAGGATTTTGTTTCGGAGATGTTGGGAAGCACCAGGTCAACCGTTTCGATCGCGGCGAGCGCGTTCAAGAACAAAGGCCTGATCGAGTACAGCCGGGGCATGATCCAGATTCTGAACGCCAAGGGGCTTGAGGCCGAAGCCTGCGAGTGCTACCGCGTCATCCGCGAGCACCTTGAAAACTTCGCAGACTTCGATCAGGGTTTCACGGTTTAGAGACGAGGCAGAACCAGAGTGTTCGCCCTGTCTCTTTGATCGAGCAGGATGCGAAACCTACCACAGCCTAAGAGGCTCGTCTAAAAGGTGCGCTTTGCGGGCGGTTTCGTGAAGCAGGGCTGCCAAGTAATAGGCACAGGTGCCGTCATCGAAGCGGATCACGACGCCGTCATTGTGTTTCTCAACTGAGAGAATGCGAACGTCAGCAGAAACAGCCATACACAAAGATCACCCGGAATCAGGTTCCTGTCTGTGCGATCTCGCTCCAACAGATCACTCCTACACCTGTACGAGGCTACTGTATGTGCGATGTCATACAGAACGTTGCCGAACGGTGTGAATAAAGTGGTGATGCAATCACTACAGCCTCTTCAAGGTGCAGATATGCTGTCTGAGCTTACTTCAGATCACGCCGACACCCGTTCGTGGGCAGACTGCCATAGAGCACAACCTGCCGAAGTTCTGTCGGCTCGCGGCGGGGAAAGCGAACCGGTACTTAGCTTTCTGTTCCAAAGTCGTCCAGTGCGAGTGGAGCGGGTCAGGCCGATCACATGGGAAGAGTTCTTTGCAGCGTTCGATGTTTATGGGCTTTCGTTCGCGTATGAGCAGCGACCGAGTTCCAACCGATTCCTGTTTCGCGTAGGATCGCCCCTGCCGCGAAGCGGATCGTGCTGACGCACACCGTTAGCGAATGGCAATGCTCGGCCGGTTTCACCAAATAACCGCATTTGCCGTAAGTTCTGTCGCAGCCTTGCTGCAGTTCTCACGCACGACTCCTGCCATAGGCGGAGCCACATCTTCATGATATTGCCGGGGTGAGGGCGATCATGCGCCGCAGAAGGGCACTACTAAAACTGGCCGTTCGGTACAGCTAGCCTCAAGGTGGACCGCGCATGGAAACAATCAAAGGCCGTAAAATTTGTGGCGAGTGTGTCACAGTGGACAACACAGCTTTTCATTGACTGCTCATTGTAACTGCGTCATCGAATACAGCGGAGGTTTGGTTGTTTCCAATGACGCACCTCAGAGGGTGTCGTTCTCTCTTCTTCGGACCTGCGTGAGGCACCGTTCACTTTCACCAACACGTGGGCTTGCTCGCCGATTCCTCCGCCCAGCATCGTCGTGTCGCAGCGCTACTCCATCCCATCCCAGAATCTGTCGAACGCGCCTTCAAGACGATCCAGCGGGTGAGAACGCATACCAACGAAGCGGAGGAAGCGGAGCAGGGCATGCAGCGACCCGATACAGTTTTCGCTACACTAGAAAATCATCAGCAGCCGCAAGTTGAGGGCCTATAGCTCAATTGGTTAGAGCAGCGGACTCATAATCCGTTGGTTCCAGGTTCAAGTCCTGGTGGGCCCACCAACCGTACACTTTCCGCGTTCATATCCCTCAAGATGATGCAAACGAGCATGTCCAGGCTGCTGGACGATCTCTGAAGCAGAAATTCATTCCTGTGCCGCACCGCACCCGCACACAGATACGCACCTGCCATGACTCTCCGGCGCGCTGGACGGAGAGGGTTGGTCAGGAACGCTCGCAACGCCCCTACCTTCTGTGCTTCTGACCCTCATCGACTCGACGCGAAGCAGCTTTTAGTTACCCCGAATCCAAAGGAGGTGCTGTGCCGTGGAGCGGGGCCTTGAGGAACGGTAAACTCGACGCATGCGCATCCTCTCATGTGCCGCAGTGTTCGCACGGTCGGCCTTCGCCATTGCTCCGCTACCGTAGTGGTCTGCCCGGCTTGATTTGTGCCAATGGATAAGAGACACATTGGACAAGGAGA
>CAXTPR010000045.1:0-28885 GCA_964246235.1 uncultured Acidobacteriaceae bacterium | reverse complement strand
GTGCCTGCTGTTGCTGCGGCAGTGGGGCCGGAGGTGCTTCGCTTTGCATCGAAAGCACCGCCCCAAACCCTGTCTCCTGCGCCAGATTTCGCCCGGACGGCTGCTGGAGTTGCGGTGTCTGCCGAAATTCCGACCGCATATCTTCTCGTGTGTATTGAAAAATCTCGTTCAGAGACGAGCCGTTTTTACCACGCCCCACCACCTTGATCAACATACCCTTCAAAAGACTGTTAGTGAACGCACCATGGGGAGAACCGTCGACCGTGCGGACGCCGTGGGCGATCGCTTCTTTGCCGATGTCGGATGCCGTCTCGTCTCGTGAGGCCGCGGCAAACGCGACCACGTTCGGGTAGGGATAGCTCACAGACACTGCGCCGGATTTGACCGCTCCTCCGCCTTGCGCACGTCCGGTTCCAGAACGCGGGGCCGAACCCTCCGCCGTCTCCGCCTGAGATCGCTGTTTTTTACCGTCTTCTTCGATCGCCAGGCCGCGATCAAGATAGTCCATCAAATCGATGTACTTCGGATTACCCTCTGCTCCGATTGACTTCGAGGAATTTTCCGAGAAACAAGCATCCAGAATCACGATGCCGGTCGCCTTCGCGTTAAGTTTGCTTAGGATTGGCCTCACGTCTCGCTTACCGATCACCAGCGTTTTTTCCATCCCCTCCGGCCTTAGATCGAGGTCGTAGGGTGCCAGTCCACCGGAGTTCGGTCCGATCGCAACTGCCATCTCCGGGTTGCCCTTGTCCCACCCGCTCGTGCCGTGGCCGCTGAAGAAAAACAGCACCTGGTCCCCGGGTCCGGCCCGCCGGACTGCGGTCGCCAGAGCTTCCAAGATCGCGCCGCGCGTGGCTTGGTCGTCTACTAGAACCTTGACATTCTGCGACCCAAACCCGGAATGCAGCAACACCTCTCGCATCACGAATACATCGTTCACCGCGCCCTGCAGGTCGATCGGATGGTGATCCAGGCTCCACTGGTAGTGATTGACGCCAGCCAGGACAGCGTAGTTCGTAGCGAACGCAGGTCGCGCCATCAGTCCCGCTAGCATAGCTAGCGCGATCAGGGATGTCAGTCCCTTCTTTTTCATGCGCCTGGTCCGCCTGTCACCGACAACACAATGTCCTGCCCCTGGTCGCTGAACTGTGAGGTTGGCGTCTGGTCTGCCTTCTTCTCTGTCTTCACGCTAGTCGACACCTGGTCCTTCAAAGATCGAAAAACATGATCGAGCGGCGCATTGTTTTCCCCCGCGAGCGCTGCAAGCAGGAAGTGGGTGAAATACCCATTGCGGTACGTTTCACTCTCCCATGACTGCTGGTTCGCGCGGCTCGCTGTGATCACCGCTCTGCCATAGCCGAAGTGCAGATTGTCGAGAGCCTCACTGTACCCCTGCGACGACGGTGCCTGTGCCGGTGGTTCCGTGCTCCACACTCTTGTAATTGCCTTGGAGCCGGACGCTTCTTCCACATCTTTCTCTTGCGCGTCCCCGCTGTAGCATGTGTCCAGCAGAAGCACCACCCTGCGCGCCCGAATTTCCCGATTGATTTGCTGCACAAGATCGATCATCTGCAACGAACTCGCGTATAAACGTTCTGGCGTGTCGGTATGAGTGTCCGCCGCGATAATGTAGCTCACGCCGTTTGGATCGATGCTCCGTGGCGATCCATGGCTCGAGATATAAATCACGACCAGATCGTCCGGTTGCGCCTTCACCCGAAGAGCTCCAATCCCTTCCCGGATATATTGCAACTTCGCCGCCTCGTCCGTCAGCACAGTGACGTTCGATTCCGGAAAACGCCCCCCTTTCGGATCCCTCAAATACTGAGCAAAGTCCTTCGCATCTTTGGAGGCATAGTGCAGCTTCGGAACGGCCGGATCTTCAAACGTGTTAATTCCAATGACCAGCGCCCACTTATTGTGGACCGGCTGCGCCACCGCCGCGACCGGAGCATGTCCGGGACTCAGTTGCCCCACAGGAGCTGCCGGAGCGACAGGCGGCTGGCTGAACGGATCGAATGCCGCTGGCGGAAATTTATTTCTCGCGATCGTGTTACGCGCAATCATCGCCGACTTAAGTCCATCGGGAGTACCCAGCCTACGGCCCACCGCGTCCCGGTACTGCCATATCTCTGGAGGACTGTCCGAGCACGTCTTCGATCCACGCTCAAGCGAGCTCAGCATCACGCTTAGCTCTTCTTTGCCAAATTCTGTCGCAGGTGAAAGGTCAGGAGTGACCTTTTCCTTCACCCGGTTCAAGGCGCTTAAAGCACCCCGGCACGCGTCTGCCTGGGCCTGGGCCTTGCCGTTCAAGCACATGGACAGGACCACCGCACAATAAACCTGCCACCGCATCATTTCCCTCCCGCTTTCACCGGAGGGCCTAGACGTGCCCGAATAAGCCTCTGATAGATGGGAGCGTTCACTTTGCAAGACTCTTTCAATCGAACCGAGTCTGGCACGAAGCTGAACTTGTAATCAGACTTCTTCGCCAAACTCAAAAACTCTGACGACTGGATATAGTCCTTCACTGAATCAGCATCGATATCATGTCGGCACATATCCAGAATCTCGTCCAGCGGAGTCCTGCGCGCCGTGTCCGCGGTTCCGCCCCCAGCTTGGGGTGCCTGTCCGGAAGGCTGCGGCATGGAAGGACCAGGCGCTGGAGCCTGATGGGGCTGATTCGCCAGTTCGTTCTCCTTCTTGTAGCGGTCGATCGTGGCGTAGATGGCAATCGCCTCCTCGGCGCGCGTGTCACCGGCCAAAAAGTTCGCGTCCTTCGAGTTCGCCTGCAACGCCTCCTTGTAACTTGCACCAGCCTGGTCCATCAGTTTCTGAGCTTTGCTTATATCCTCAGCCGCCATCGCCGGAGTAATATCGGGACGTTTGCCCGTGTACGAGTCGTTTGCCTCGCTGGTCAGCTTGTAGGCCTGCGCCTCCTTCGCCAGCGCGACCATGTACACGCGAAAGGCGTCGTCTCCCGGCTTGGGAAGCTTGTCCATATTTTCAGCCTTTTCCTGCACGTCTCCCCACCGGCCCGCAATCGCCAGTGACGAGACTTGGTCCAGCTTGCCACCCGGGAGCTTCACCTGAACCGGCGTACCCACCGCTGCAATTCGCATCGCCATTTGCGCGTTAATGCCACCGATCAACTGATCTTTGCATTCGTGGGGGCTGCCAGCCGCAGCCTCTTGCGGCCTGTTCCTGCGAAAAGGATTGTTGAGTCCACCCCCATCCTTCTCAATGTCGTATCCCGCCACCTCTTTCAGATTCGCCGAGTCCAGAGGCCGGCCGCTGTCAGCCGCGACCGCTTGGTACGCCACCTCCATCTTGCCCCGGTACTTTGGGGTTGACGTTTTGGCGCCGGTGCCAAACGGACCTGTGCCAGTCTGCACGTTATAGGTCTCCAGGTAGAAGTTCGTAATCGTAAACCGCAGAATCGTCTGTGGGTTTGTCTCCGAGATGATGATCCGCGGATCGGTCTGGATCTGCGCGACCAACCGAGCCTTTAGACCCGCATCCAGAGCCTGCCCCTCTGGAAAGTTCCCCGCGATACTCGCCTCAACGCGTACCGCTTTCCCACGCAGGTTTACCGTCGGGGGAAGAAGACGGGTAATCATCGTCGTCTTGGGCGAAACCATCCCCCAACCCTGGCCCCTTGCAGCATTCGCTCCGAGCCCGACCATCACCGAAAACACCAGGACGGGCTTCCAGCCCGCCCCTCGCATGTTGAACCTATTGCACATGATGCAACCTCACGTGAAGAGAAATCTTTACCGGCCCGCTCGCCGCCTGGCCCAATTTCACTGCATGCACACTACCTCCATTCGGCGATGGATCTTCTTCGATCTTCAACCCCTTATCGCCCATCGCCCGATCAGCCTCCGCGATGAGCGTCGGCGGGTCTTCTACCGGCGGAGCAGCAACACCCTGCCTTGCCCCTGTAAGCGAGAGGGTGAGCCTTAGTTCACCCGGCCTGTCGTCAAACCGAAACCAGGCGGTTGGGGACGGAAAGACTTTGGTTTGCAAACGTTCCACTCTGTTGTCTTTGATCCTGGGGCTCGGGAACAGAAGTTCGGCGGCTTCTCCACTCTGCTGCGTCACAATCTCCAGGTACCCTGGCATGTTACTGCGAATGTGGAGCCGAATCCTGTCTCCTGTGTGGAACTGTTGCGACGTGCTGACTCGTTTCACTTCGCCGCCAGACATCAACTCTTCAAGCCAGAAGTTCAAACCTGGAATGGCCCTGGACTGGTTCGGCTTGGCGGCCCCAGGCTTTGCTCCGTCTTTCACTGCACTGGACGACGGAGCTGTTGCCGATCCCGCGATGCCCGTCCCGCTCGTCGGGTCATCGAAGATAGATTTTGCTGACTGTGCATGTAACAACCCGCAACCCAACCAAATCAGCAACCCGCCGACCGATAGGTCAAAGATAAACCTCTTCATCAAATCTCTCCTGTCCTGGTCCGAACTACGGCATCAGCGCCAATACTGTGTGAAAGTCCTTGGAGTTCCTTGCGTTCTGCAGCTGCGAGTCGCTCATCATCTGAGCCTTGTTATTAAATCCGGACCGTACCGCCTCTTTAAGGTCGGCAATCGCCTCCGGTGTCCGCTCTTCCATCGATTCCAGGCATGCTTTGTTGTAATAAGTGTTCGCCGTCACACGCTTTATCCGCGCGCGCATCTTGTCAGCCAGCACAGCGTTTTGGTCTGCACGTCCCGGGTGCTCAGGCTCGTCGTAGTAATTCAGCGATGCCATCTGCTCATCAGTGATCCCAGGCTCCGACAGACACTTCAGGAGCTTTTGCTCTTCATCCAAGTCCCGCTCCGCTTCTGGAAACTTGTTCAGCATTCCTTCCGCCACCGCCCGGCTTGAATGAGCGTCGAGAAAATGGGGATCAGCCGCGATCGCCGAGGAGAACTCATTCAAGGCATCCGTCTTCTTCTGCGTCGCCGCATCGGTCATACCCTGTTTCTGCAGATTTTCGACCGTAGATGCATAAAACATTCCCTGCTTGGTGAAAAAGAACGCCTTCGTCGCCGCGTCTTTCGTTGCCGGAACGATCTTGCAACTGGAGATCCCCGGATCAGGCGGGGGCACTTTGGCGACGACGGGAGCAGGTGCCGGGCTCGGCAGAAGTTTCCAGAGGAGCACACCGGCAACAAGCAGCACCACAATCCCGATCGCCGCCCATCTCGGCCACGCCGGCTCGTCAACTTTGCCTCCTCCCCCCTTCGTAGCCGCCGCTAACGTATCCCCCCGTCCACACCCCGGACACACCTCCGGCTTACCCGCCTCGATCTCAAAAACGTTCCCGCTGGCTGCCTCAGGACAGCCTCCATAATTCGTGCATCGGAACTTCCTAACCTGCATAAATCTCCTCGCTTGCCAGCAACATCTTCACAG
The DNA here is from genome assembly GCA_964246235.1 of uncultured Acidobacteriaceae bacterium. GTDB lineage: Bacteria > Acidobacteriota > Terriglobia > Terriglobales > Acidobacteriaceae > Granulicella. The sequence continues at coordinate 23,478 of CAXTPR010000045.1, read as the reverse complement.
CCCCCATCGTTCTGCGTGCCCTCTCGTACCTCGGATCAGCCTGAAAGCGTCCAAGGTCTTCCGCCATCGCCATCTCGGCTCCAGAAGCCAACCGCTCTCGCTCCGTCCGATGCAGATACTGCGTGTTCAGCAGGCGGCTCACCTCCGCTCGCAAAAGTAGAAATCGCCGTGGGTCTGCTTCCTCGACAAATGCCTCGAAGTTCCGGCCCACATTCTCGGCCCTCAAATTCCCGTCCGGGTCGGGGAGCATCAGATACATGCGCTCCACCCCGGTCTGCGGATCCTCCGATCGCGTCAGCAGCTTCATCTCCTTCGCCAGCAGCGCATACGGACGAATATCATCTGCCGTGTACTTCTCGGCCATCAGGTCCGGCAGCGATTGTCCCACGGCAAAGCTACTCTTCGTGCCCTCTAGGTGCAGTGCGATGAAGCTCGCATCTCCTAACTGTCCTGACAGTCGCGCGTTGTATTGATCCCTCAATACAGTAAGCACCTGCGCGTAGCGCGCTGGAAAGATAGAAGACACGCTCAACAGCGTAATCTCCTGTGGCCTCGTCGCGTTTGTACCCACCGTCGTGTTGTCACGCGTCGAGTTCTGAATCACTTGAGCCAGTTCATCGCGAAACTGCTTCGCTTCCGGAGCCTCTGGAACAACACAAAACACCGACGTCGTCATCGCATTGGCGTTGCTCCCTGGCCGCATTGCAACCTCGGTCGGATTGACCAGCAGGTTCTGCCCCGTCATCGTCATGATCCTGGTCCAATAACGTTGCAGCTCCTCTCGGTTTCCGCCGAACTGGTCGCGCAGCTTCTCGACGATCTTCACCCGCAGCTTCTGCCCGATGTCTTGACGCTCGTCGTCTGCCGCCACCGCGCTCCGCTCACACACCTCCGTCATCGCCTCGTACAAAGAGCCCCCGGCCAGCAACGACCTAAAGCCCGCAAAGCCAACCGTCGAGCCCAGCCTCCGCACCAGTTCTGCCCTGACGTTGCTCGCCTGCGCCGTCTGCAGCTTCTTGTCCTTCGTCAGCGTCCGCACATACGCCCGTACGATCTCCGGTTCGTAGAACTGGACCACCGCCTGCTGGAAAGGACTTCCCTGCACGTCCTGGCACCGCGCGGAGACTTCGAGAAACAGCCGCTCTGCTGTATCCGTCACCAGCCGCGAACACTCCCGCACCGCCTCCTTCAAGCTCTCCAACTCCTGCCTCAGCCTGATCGCCAGCTCCCGCCCATAGCGCCATCCTTCCACCTGGGTGCGAATCGTATACAGCGCGATATAGTTCTGAGTCTGCGCATCCATCAGCCGGTCACGCTTGCCGATGGCCGAACTGATAATCCCCGTTTGCGCCCAACTCGCAAAGTTTCCCTTCACCTTCGCGTCAAGGCTCCGAACCGGCTCCGAATCGGGTCCGTGGTGCGCAACCAGGTCGTCAAACTCCTGCACCCGCACATTCAGCGTGACGATCAACTCGTCCACTGCCCTGCGGAGATCGGTCATCGATTTCTCCCCATTCGCCCACTCTTCAAACAGATCCCGCTCGATGCCCCCGCGCAACTCCATCACCTGATCCCGAGCGTCGCCCCCACGCTTCAGCGAATAGAACTGTTCCACGCCGCTCGACCGGTATCGATCCCGGTACAGCTCATCGCACTTCTTCGTCAGATCCAGCAACCACAGCTTCTTATCGCCTGATCCGGTCCGGATGTCCTTCGCCACCTGGGCCACCGTCGTCTGCCAGAAGTCGGCAATCGGCTTCCAGACGCGATTCTCCCGTTCCGCCTTCAGGATTCCTTCTGAAAGTGTCAATTTCGCCTGTGTCAGCGACCACCTCTCCAGCATCGCCGGCGAATTCACCCACTCCCGCATTGGAAGGTTGGCTGCTTCGTCTCGAAAACCCGCACTATCGTCCCAGTTGTTGAACAGCATCTGCCGCGCCGCTTCAAGCGCAAAGCTATATGTCAGGTACTCGCGGATCTCCGTCTGGGGATACACCACCTGCTTAATCCCGAACGAGAGAAATCGTGTCGTCCGAGTCGGATTCCCAGCATCGTCCACCTCAGCCATACCGTTCGCGGGAGGATTTTCAAAACCCTCCAACGCATTCACGTTCCCCCCGGAGGCATACACCACGTTCTGCGACTCCACAATTCGTTGATATAGGTATGAGGCGACCAGGTCAGGCGCTTCCGTCGATAGGTTCACCCGCACACCATTCGAGTTCTCATCCCCAATCAGATAGCAGCTATCGAAGACGTTCTGCAAAGCAAGCCGGCCTTGCTTCTGTCCTGTAATGTCGTGCGGCTGCCAACGTCCAACTGCCAGCGCATTAAGTTCCTTCAGCGCAGCATATCCATTTGCAAAGTAGTAGCCGTTAAGATCGATCGAATGCGTCGGCTGCCGTGCTGGCAATACCGCATAGACGATAATTTTGTAGGACATCCTCTGGTCCTGCGGATACCGCGCCCGAATCTGCGTTAGTACATCGATCAGACTGCCGCTCCCAGTACCGCCCGCCAGACCCGCGCAAACGTGAAACGTCACGCCCCGCGTCGCCTCCGCCTCAGGCGCCGGGTGGTCATGGATAGAATTCACTAGCGTCTGGATCCGATCCACAAAGGCTCGGGCATTGGTTGCGAACAGAAACCGGCCTAGCCGTCGCCGCTGTCCAGCCCCCACCGAAGCCGCCTCCGCGGCCAACAGTATCTCCGTATAGTTCTTTTTCTCGCCAATCCACCCACTGATCCCCGGATAGGCCGACGCATTTTCGATCACGTTGCGCAGATCCACTCCCGTGATAATCATTTTGCTCTGCTCCGGCAGCGCAACGCTACGACCCAGCACCCGCCAGCTCTCTTCACGCCCCTGCACAAGCTCATCGCTCGTGTCCAGGTAGAGATACCGTAGACTCACCCGCCGCGGTTCGTCCGTCTGCAGATTCTGGAAGATCTGTTTCCGCAGCGACCGAATCACCCGCCCGCCTGTACCGCCCAGCCCGATCACAACATGATTCGACATGCACTTCGCTCCCTAAACCCGGACTTGAATCTGGCGGTACGAAGCCCACGCAAGCGAACTAAGCCCAAGGCCCTCCAACACAACAAACAACACCGAAAGAACGACGCGCGACTCCAATACGATCTGCTCTTCGCCTGCCTCGACAATCGTCAAGACATCATGTGCAATGTTCTCTACCGCCTGCCGAACTCCATCCGACTCCGAGGTGTTCGCCTGCATAGTCTCTGCTCGTTCCGGGAGCTGAATGACCCGACTGATATAAGGATGAACGGACGAGTAGTTCCTACGAGCCTGTTCTTGCAGATCGCTGCTCTGCCCACCTCCAGAAAGCTTGCCTAGGACAGCGTCTTCCGCGACACCCAGCTGCCACGCAACCGCATTCCCCTTGGCCACCGTGCCCGCCATCGCTAGGCAGACAAAGCCGAGCAGGAACCCAGCGCTTAGCGCCGGCAGCAACAGGGATACAGTCGGGAACCAAGGCTCGGGCCTGACGTTTACATTCCACAACTCGATCCATAGCTTAGTCAGCCACACCGTTAAACCCGCCCCCGCCACGCATAGAACCACTCCTAAAGCGAAGGTTCTCACATGGAAGACTGCGCACGACACGACGCATTCCAGCAGCAATCGCGCAAAGTCCCGGACCAACAGGACACCTCGTCATTAAGTTCTTAAGGAAATCGCTTCCACTATGCCACTAAGTTTAGGACTTTGCAACTAACTTCAAAGTAGTCCGCGAAGCGAGCTGATTCCGGTCCCAGGACGAGAGCGGCCGCCTCAAAGGTGACGGCATGGTGGCGCGCTCGTGCGCTCACGCGGTATCCGGAGCAAGCGATGGTGATGGAGCCCTACTGAAGTGCAGCGTTGTATGCCGTGGCGAAACGGCGGTCAGCAGACAGAACCAACACTGATGCGTCGGCCAGATCACGAGCAATCAGTTTGTGGATGTTGTCGAGCTCCTGCTTGCTGGTCTGGTGAGGTTTAACCTCCCCTTAACCAACGATTGTTTCCAGTTCATGCTCGCCTCCCTTCACAAACTCTTTGGTTCCCTTCAATACTGCGATTAGAAAATGGTCCCCTGTGCGAGCTTTCTCTTGGAACTCGTTTAGAGAATAGACAGTCGGATTGACTGGCCGGCCTAGAGTGCGTTCGCAGTTCCGTAGTGCAGGAATCAAATCCGCCAACCCCACTTTCCCGACCACCATGTGGTCGATATCGCTGGCTGATGTCTCCTCGGAACGGGCGATCGAGCCGTACACGAAGGCTAAACGAACACCTTCGCCCAGCGTCTCCAGCTCACCACGCAGAACTGGAATGAGGCCTGCTGTTTTCTCCAGCAGGCTCCTGAGATCCGCAAACACTGGCGAAGTCTTGTCCGGCTTTATGTAGACACGCCGCCCGTCCCGTCGCTGTTCAAGAATGCCTGCTTTGCTCAAGACTTCCAGCTCTCTCTGAAGACTCGACGGTTGCGTGTCAAGAGCTTTGGCAAGCTCTGTTACATACCATTCACGATCAGGCTGCCCAAAGGTGGCAGCGAGCACCTTCGTCCGGACTTCCGGGAAGGGAGCTTCGAGTATGGTTGATTTGCGCGTATTGCGTACTTATATACGCAGATTGCATATACCTAAAAGCACGAGATGTGCTGCTAAAGTCGCGAGTAAGCATCTTTATCGTAGTATGGCTAGGGATGCGTACATGCGGTGATACGTATTTACGCATTCATGGAGATACGCATGCATGTTATTGTCGTGGCTAACCAAAAAGGCGGGGTAGGCAAAACGACCCTGTCTGGACATCTGGCGGTCGAGGCTGTTCGGACTGAGAGCGGCAATGTCGTTTTGATCGACACAGACCCTCAGGGCTCGTTGAGCCAATGGTGGCACGAACGCAAAGCTGAGACTCCACACCTTGCTCAGATCGAGCCGGCAAAGCTGAAAGCCCAACTTGCCATTCTCAAATCGAATGGAATTAACATAGCCATCATCGACACTCCGCCAGCCGTGACGGAGACCAACCGCCAGGTAATCGCGCTTGCCAGTCTTGTTCTTATTCCGACGCGGCCCAGCCCCCATGATCTGAGAGCTGTCGGATCTACCATCGGCATGGCCGAAGAAGCCAAGAAAAAGATGATCTTCGTCATCAATGGCGCTGCGCAACGCGCGCGTATTACTGGCGATGCAGCTATCTCTCTTTCGCAATACGGCACCGTCGCACCCGTAACCATCTTCCAACGCACCGACTTTGCAAGTTCAATGATCGACGGACGCACCGTACAAGAGATCGACGACAAGAGCCGCTCAGCAAATGAAATTGCTGAGTTGTGGAAATACGTACATACGCAGTTACGCAAGACTTGAAGCGTGCGCACGAAGTACGCATGCACGTTGATACGTATAAGCATATAAACGTAGACACAGGTTAAGGGGTAAGGCATGGCAAACACAAAAACAGCCACTCTTTCAGGGCTTCTGGTTTCCAAGAAGGGAACTGAAGCGCCACGGCCGGAGCATCCCGGCTTGGAAGCAGCTCAAACACCAACTTCCACTCTGCACGGGAAGGACGAGCATGACGCTCCGACCGAACCCATGACTAGTGCGCAAAGCGCTTACTACAAGGCATTAACTCTCAAGGTTGATAAAGACCGTTTCATGAAGCTGAAGAGCCTTGGTGTCCAAAAGGATCTGCGCAGCCAGGCGCTGATGACAGAAGCTTTGGACCTGCTGTTCGCTAAGCACCAACTGTAGTCTTATTCGCATACCGCTTATGGCCAAGAAAACGGTAGTTGGGCAAGCAAGGCTGCTGGACGACGAGCCTGCCCAGAACAAATCGCGGGACCGCAAGAGCGAGGATGTCGCGAGCAGGGGACAGCTCGCGCTCGCAATGGCCGAGTTGCGCGAAGCCCGAGAAGACCCCAACTACGGAAAAGACCTGATGCAGGTCGCTCAGGTGATGATCTTTTGCGGTCTGCCGTATCAAAAGACAGAGGCCCGAGAGATCACACGGCAAGCACGCATGGGGAATGGAGACTTCGTCACGGTTACATTTAAAGCCATGGTGCCGGGAATCGACATGCCGTATGGCGCAGATCGTACCCTCTTCCATTGGATGACGCACCAGGCCGTCCTTACCAAAGACCCATTCATTCCTTTGTCCAGCGCAAGCCAGTTCTTAAACGACATGGATATGTCTACGGGCGGTCCTAATATCAAGCGCGTACGTGAGGCTTTCGAACGTGTCTCGGCGATGGCGATTGTGGTCGAGCGGCGTCACGAAGGGTCTATGCAGCGCGTCATCATGCCTCTGGTGCGAGCGGCAAATCTGCCGGACACCTTGCGCACCGGGGAGCAGATGCAACTTGTGGATGCCCCAGCACGCGAGAAAAACCGTTTTGAGCGCGACTATGGCTTTCGGCTCGACGATGCCGTTTTCAAGGAGTTCACCAATTTTCATGTTCCAGTTCTGCGGAAGTTGATTCAAGCGACTCGACAGAAATCTCAGATGCAGGACTACATGATGTTTCTGGTTCATCGCTCCTACGGCGCAATGTCCACCAGTTGCATCCCCTGGTCCAGCCTGCTTGAGCAGCTTTGGCATGAGGACACCAACACGCGAAGGATACGGAGCCGCATGGCTGAAGCGATCGACGCATTACGGATTGCTTGGCCAGAGATCAATGCCGACGCAACGATGAAAGGGCTCACGATTGGGCCACCTCGTGGTGGAAAGCAGTTCCTTGCGCGGGGAGAAGAACTGAAAAGGCTTTCACGTTAGATAGCTAAATACGTCAATACGTAAATAGCTACATGTCTCGTAAGTGTACAGGGAGCTTCGAGAACTGACCGGGAGCTTCGAATCCGTACCGGGAGCTTCGAATCTTTTTTATGCCGTGTTTGGTTCCCCCACCCTGTCCACAACTACGCAGGAATACTGGGCTTTTAGAACGTAATAGCTCCAGCGAACTCACTTCGACATACACCGAGGTTGAATGAGGTCAAGTATCGCGTACCGGGAGCTTCTAGTCTGTACCGGGAGCTTCGAATGCGTCAAAATTCTTCCTCAATGTTTTCATACGTATCCATAGGCAGCAGACCTATTCCACGTAGCTCCCGGTACGTTTCCTCGAAGTTCCCGGTACAGAAAAACGATTTCCACGAAGCTCCCGGTACACTCATTCGAAGCTCCCGGTACGCGCTCTAAATTGCCAAGATATTCTCAAGACACCTAATACAAGAGAGAACAAGACATCAGGGATCGAGCGACTGTGAATTTCTTTATAACAGTTCCACGCATTGAGCATCTGTTCTGAAAGCGATCAACCACTTGACCATACATACGGTGAAACGGGGTTGCTTTGAGCTGAATTCCCGCGTTCATAAGGCGTATAGACACCTCGTGCGCCCGCAAGAAGCTTTATGCTGAATCGCTACCCACCCTATCGAGGGATGAATCTCCTCCCTGACTCCGGCCCATGCGGTCCTCCGCCACCCACCTCTGCGGGCCTGTTCCTGCCCGCAACGCCGACCCAAAAGCAATTCCGGCGCTCCGCGCCAGCCAAGAAACCAAACCTTCTGAGGAGCTCTGCTCCTGGCGCGCGCAAGGAGTCTCCCCAGTCTTCCGCGCTTCGCTTGTGCAGACCCGTCTGCGACGGCCTTCCACTTCGTTCCAGGTGGGTGATTCCCCTCTCCATTGCGCTTGCCGCCCTCGCTGGCGTGGGCCAGGGCCAAGGCGTGTTTGTGAGCAAACACAGCACGGCCATTCAAAACGAGGAGCCCACCCCATGAAGAAGTCAGCCGCCAAGAAAGCAGCCGCAACAACCGTCCCGCCCGTTACCTTCCCGCCCAAACAGAAGCAGCAGACCGCCAAGGAAGTCATCGCCGCCAATGTGCAACTCCTCATCGAGCAGCTTGTGGCCAGACATTCCGAAGGCCTGACCGCGTACCTCACTGCGATGGGACGATTCCACAACTACTCATTCGGCAACATTCTTGAGATCGCCCGCCAGCGTCCGGACGCCACGCGCGTCGCAGGTTTGTATGCGTGGAATCAGCTTGGCCGGCAAGTCAGGAAAGGGGAGCGCGGCATCCGTATTCTTACTCCGATGATCGGCAGCCGACGCAAGCCCGACGCCGACAGTGATGTGCGCACTCAGAACCAGCCCGTCCTAGTCGGGTTCCGTTCCGTCTACGTTTTTGATGTGGCCCAGACCGAAGGCAAAGAGCTGCCCGAGATAGCATCGAAGGTGACCGGCAACGTGGGCGAGTACAGCGAACGGTTGATGGACTTCACCATCGGCCAGGGCATTCAGATCGAGTTCAAGGAGAGCATCGCCCCGGCTTTGGGGATGAGCTACGGGCGGTAAGATCGCTTTGCTTCCAGGACAGGGAAGCGCGGAGGAGTTCAGCACCCTGGTTCACGAGCTTGCCCACGAGATGTTGCATATGGCCGAGCGTCGGACCGCCACGACAAAAACGGTGCGCGAGACCGAGGCCGAAGCTGTCGCCTTTGTTGTCGGAACCACCATCGGTTTGAACAACGGACGAGCCTCAGCCGACTACATCCACCTGTACAACGGCAACGCCGCGCTCCTCGCCGAGAGCTTGGAAGTGATCCAGCGCACCGCCGCCGTCATCCTCTCCGCACTCGAAAATGACATGCAGGAAACAGCCGAGGAGATCGAGACCGGCCCCGCACTTGCGAAGGCAAGTTAGCAGACCAGGAGAGTGACATTCGCCTGTTCGAGGCTGCTGGTGTGCAAGCATCAGCAGCCTTCTCTGCGTCCCCAAAAATTGCCGGTCCGGCCACAAGGTCCGGACCGGCAAGGAACAACGATTAGCACTAACCTTATGGGTGTTTATGGGTGTAAATATGGTGAATGTTCTCGCTCGCCACGCTCCAGATCACGCCCGAAGTTCTCAGTTTGATCGCAGGCATCGACGAGTTCAAAGGTGCCTGGAGGGCTTTGGGAACGCTTGCTCCCGAGCGTCTCCGTGCGCTGCGCCATGTCGCCACGATTGAGAGCATTGGCTCCTCTACCCGAATTGAAGGCAGCAAGCTGTCGGACCGGGAGGTCGAGCGGCTGCTATCGAATCTCGGAATCGGATCATTCGCCAGCCGCGACGAGCAAGAGGTCGCGGGTTATGCCGAAGTCATGGAGACTGTTTTTCGCGCGTGGGAAGACCTGCCATTCAGCGAGAATTACATCAAGCAGTTCCACCGGGATCTTCTTCGTCACAGCGGGAAGGACACTCGGCATCGCGGCGAGTACAAAAAGCTGTCGAACAGTGTTGCCGCCATCGATGAGCAGGGAAGACAGATTGGCATCGTCTTCGAGACCGCCTCGCCCTTCGACACACCACAGCTGATGACCGAGTTGGTCGATTGGTTCAACCAGGCGCGCACAGACGGTGAACTCCATCCCTTACTACTGATTGCCGTCTTCACTGTCGTCTTTCTTGAAATCCATCCGTTCCAGGACGGCAACGGACGCTTGAGCCGGGTGCTGACCACGCTGCTGCTGTTGCAGGCCGGGTACGCCTACGTGCCCTACAGTTCACTCGAAAGCGTGATCGAGAACAGCAAGGAAGCCTACTACCTTGCGCTCCGGCAGACGCAGGCGACGATACGCGGACCTGTTCCGAACTGGCATCCATGGCTCCTCTTTTTCCTGCGTTCTTTGGAGCAGCAGAAGCGCCGGCTCGCTGCCAAGATGGAGCGTGAGAAGTTGATCGTTGCCGCGCTTCCCAGTCTCTCCGTCGAGATTGTCGAATACGTCCGGCAACATGGCCGCGCCACCATGGGTGAGATCATTCGGCTTACCGGAGCCAGCCGGAACACTCTCAAAGAACATCTCGCGCAGTTGGTCGAGAAGCGGCATCTCGCCAGGCATGGAACAGGAAAGGGAAGCTGGTATGCGCTCCCATAGCAGCCTCGCAGCACCGACCTTTGCACCTGAACAGGGAGGCGAAGGACCGTTAATGTCTCCTCGTCCAGATGCCCAAGCTCGTCAACGAGCGCACACGGAACGCATGCTCGCCCGAGCTGAACGGCGTAGCAAGCAGGCAGCAAAGCTAGTCGAAAAATGGAAGGCACGACTGACAGAATTAGACCGAGAAGGTGTGGCCGCGAAACAGGCGCGACTCTGGTCGGACGATCATCCAGGGCAGCAGGGCGATACCAGTCAAAAGCAGGAAACCACTCGGCTTTAGTTTTCCAGCTTCAATGTAGAAGGTGTGAAAGCGATCGACTGAATGATAGGAGCGGCCACGTCGAGCACGATGCGAAGATGCAATCTGTCATCGTATCGACCACCAGCCGCAGCGTTCGCGCCTATAAATTTCCAGTCGAGTTGATTAGCGTCGAGTGCATCGGCAATCGCGCGCAAGCCTGTAGCCAGGTCACTGCGTAACGCATCTGAAGTGCTGTCCGGAACAAACAGGGAAGCGTCGGGCATGTCACCTCGCTGGCTGCAATGTACATCGTTTCGACACTCGTTTCACTTGTCGATTGCTCGCGAGGTAAGTTGATGCTTCGCATCGGCCAAGAGCAAAGACTCGCTGCTTCGCAGCGGAAGTAAAGGCTGACACGTCATCCCCGAAGGGTTGCCCGTTGGAAACCTTGCCGTTTACGTACCTATACGTATATGGAACAGCAACTTAGCACAAATCCGGTTCCAGGTGGAACCGTGCGTAAACATCTGTAAACGAGTGTGCTGTTGGAGTGAACGTGTTCTGAGTGGCTAATGGGGCTCTGTTTACAGAAGCTAAACGCAGATTTGTTGACGAACCCACCAGTTTCGCCGTATGTTCGAGGCGAGGTTGAGTTCCTTCCGATGAGCGGTCCCCGCATACCTCAGTCCCTGGCTTCACGCGAGTTCGAGGCAAGACTCACGCCTTCGAACCAGGCCAAAACCCTGGCCACGCGGTTGCCGCGCGCCGAGATGCTGGCCGTCGAAGAGGCGGCAAAGGCAGCTGGCCAGACGTGCTCGCAGTGGCTCCGGGAAGCCGCGGTCGCTCACCTCAAACGCCCCGTGCGGAGCCGGAAGGCGATGCCCGATCCAACGCTGCTGACAGAACTGATGGGATTGCGCCAGCTGACAGTCAACCTCTTCGCTGCGGTGGCGGGAAGCTCGATTTCACCCGACCAGGTGCGAGACATCGTGCGGCAGGCCGACCACGTGAAGGAGGGCAAAGCCGACGAGATACTGCGACGCTTGCACGACGCAACGGAGGGGAGATGATCGCGCTCTCCCGGCCATTCACGTTGCGCCACCCGTGGTGGTCTGTTGTGTTCCTAACGCTCTTGGGCGTGCTGTTTGTCTTGCTGGCTTTTCTGCCGGTTTGGGGCTGGGTCGAGGTGAGGTTCTCTCCCGTCCAGAGGTTCTATCTTCCTGTCTACCTGCAGTCCACCGTCGGCGTGTTGCAGGGCTCCGGACCGGAGTATGTGAAGTGGATTGAGAAGCGAGCGCCGGACAAGGCATGGGAGATTGCGGACCCCGGCGACCTGGTACCGGTCAAGGAAGGAACCGCTCCGTTTGAACTTTCAAAGCCGGCTCTGTCGCAGGGGTGGACCGAGCTGGGATACACCACACGTGGAACGTACCAACAGCAGGAAACCCGCGACTATTTGGAAGCGAATGTCTTTGGAGGGCACAGTCTTTTGTTCCTCGTCCTGCAACCGTTCGAGCTGGTCCTGGTCGGGTGGATGTGCTGGAAGTTCTTCGACAATTGGCGGAACAATCTTGCGCGGGAACGGGGTCTGCACTGGGACCCGAAGTACGTTCCGCACACCCTCGGCCAGGACCTTGAGCTGTTTACCAAGCAGATGATTCAAGGGGTAAAAGCGACGACGATTCAGGCCCGGAGTTGGCTTGCTCCGAAGCACCCGACGGCGGCGATGCCGGCAGTCTTTGCGAGCGGAAGCGTCCCCGTTTCACCGTCAGAGACCGTGGAAGCCGTGGCATTGCAAAAGGAGCGGGAGCCAGAAGCTGCTGAGCCAACGGTGACGAAGGCGGCCGAGGTGACACCCGATCGCCGTCCGAAACCGACCTCACCCGTGGTCAAACCGAGCCAGCAACCGCCGTCAAAATCACCCAGCTCTCCCTTCGGCAGACCTCCTGCCCATGGCGAACCGGAACGCAAATGGGATGTGTCGCAATGGATCGAGTAAGCCGAGGTGATGCCCGATGATGACGATGTCCAAGGCGCTTTCGGCACCGCAGGCACGGACGTATCACGCACGAGAGTTCGTGTCCGAGCAGGCAAACTATTGGAGCCGCGATCAGCAAGGACACAGTGAATGGCAGGGCAAACTTGCTGCCGAGTGGGGCCTAAAAGGTGAGGTCGGAGCGGAGCATTTCGCCCGACTCACGGAAGGTGAACACCCCATCACCCAGGAGCAGCTTGTGTGGCACCAACCGTCACGAACCTACGAGAACCGCTACGGTAAGGAGGTCACGTCCGTTGGCCATCGGGCCGGCTGGGATGCGACCATTTCGGCTCCGAAGTCCGTCTCGCTGACCGCTCTGGTGGGCGGTGATGAGCGTGTGCGTGAGGCGCACCGGGAGAGTGTTCAAGTCGCTCTGAGCGAGTTCGAGCGGTACACCCAGGCACGCATGGGCAACGTCCGCGAACCGGAGAAGACGGGGAAGTTTGTTGCGGCAACCTTCGAGCACGACACCGCCCGGCCGGTCGACGGATACGCCGCGCCGCAGCTCCACACCCACGTCGTTGTCTTCAACATCGCCGAGAGTAAAGATGGCGATACCCATGCGCTGCAGGAGCGTGGCCTCTTCCAATCGCAGGCGTTTGCAACGGCGGTTTACCGGACGGAACTCGCCGCCCGGCTGCAGGGATTGGGCTACGAAATCGAGCGCGGAGAGCATGGCCAGCCGGAGATTAAAGGCTACAGTCGGGAGTACCTGGAGGCGTCCAGTCCCCGCCGCGCCCAGATCACGACGGAGCTGAAAGAGATCGGCCGCGAGGGTGCCGGAGCCGCCCAGGTGGTGGCACATCGGAGCCGAGATTCCAAAGAGATTCAGTCAACTGCGGACGTGCTCCATCGGCACCGGGACCTCGCAGCCCAGTACGGCCATCAGGCCGACTGGGTGGTGTCCCGCTCGTTCGGCAATCAGCGTACCCAGGAGATCTATGCGCCCAAAGTCGCCCAGCAGGCTGTGACCTTCGCCCGTGAGCATGTCTTCGAGCGAGCGGCCATCCAGGATGAGCGGGCGATCCTCCAGGCTGCCTTAGGGCGGAGCATGGGACAAGCGAGTGCCAGCCAGGTGCGGCAGGAGTTCGAGCGACGGGCGCAAGGCAAAGAGGAGTTCCGCACAGCCGAGCACGCGCCTAAGTCTGCAGGTCGGCAGTACACGACCGCCGCCATGGTTCGCATGGAACGCGAGATCGTCAGCCGTATGCAGAACGGCAACTTCGCCCTGGAGACCAGACCAGAGTTGAGCGAGGCAAAATCCCGCGCCGAGCTTCTCAGTCGCCACGCACAGTTGAACGGTGCCCAGCAGAAAGCCGCGGAACAGATCCTTGCAAGCCAAGAGAAGATCGTAGGTCTGGACGGGGTAGCCGGGGCAGGGAAGACCACCACCCTTGCCGTTATCCGTGAGGGAGCCGAGGCAAACGACTACCGGGTGGAAGGCTTTGCGCCGACGAGCCGCGCGGCTCAGAAGCTGGGCGAGGCTGGCATTCAGACATCAACCCTGCAGCTTCATCTTGCCAAGGGCCAACAGGCCGACACCGGCCAGAAGCGGCTCTACATCCTGGACGAGAGCTCCCTTGCTTCCACCAAACAGATGTACGACTTCGTGACCCGCCTACACTCAAACGATCGCGTGCTTTTAGTAGGCGACACCAGACAACACGAGGCGGTTGAGGCGGGACGGCCGTTTGCGCAGTTACAGGATGCTGGTATGCGAACGGCCAAGCTGGACGAGATCGTGCGGCAACGAGATGCGGCGCTGAAACAGGTGGTCGAGCACCTTGCTCAGGGAAACGTAGGCGAAGCCGTACAAGGGTTAGAGCGGCAGGGCAGGGTTCATGAGCTCAAAGACCAGACAGAGCGGATCGCCGCTATCGCCAAAGAATACGCCCGTCAGCCGGAGAACACGCTGGTCGTCTCGCCTGATAACCGCTCCCGCGCCGAGATCAACCAGACAATTCGGACCGAGCTGCAGAGAGCGGGCGTTGTCGGCAGGGAAGAGCACCGCACCGATGTCTTGGTGCCGCGCCAGGATCTTACCGGAGCCGACCGGACCTGGGCCGAGCGGTATCGCTTCAACGATGTGCTGCTCTACTCGCGTAATTCTAAAGAGACTGGCTTGCAAAAGGGCGAGTATGCTCGCGTGAAGAGCGTCGATGCCGCCGCCAACCAACTCACCATCGTCAGGGCTGATGGTTCCGAGCTGACCTACGATCCACGCCGGCAACAGGGCGTTTCTCTTTATCGCGACCAAGAGAAGGCGTTTTCCGTGGGCGACCGCATCCAGTTCACCGCACCGGCCAATGACCTGAAGATCGCCAATCGTGAGCTTGGGACCATTCAGGGCTTTACCGATGACGGGCACATGACCCTCAAGATGGATGGCGGCCGGAATGTCTCGGTTGATCCGCGCGAATATCCGCACCTAGACCACGGTTATGCCGTGACCAGTCACTCCAGCCAAGGTCAGACCGCCGACCGTGTCCTCATCCACATCGACACCGAGCTTGGAGCCAAGGACCTGCTCAATAACCGCATGGCGTACGTGGCAGTCTCACGCGGTGCGCAGGATGCCCAAATTTTCACCAACGACCGGCAGCAGTTGCCTCAAATGTTGACCCGCGAAGTGTCGCACCAGAGCGCGCATGTGGCGGAAGTTCAGCAGGAACCGGAGCGGCAGCAGATACGGCTGACCGGCCGAGAGCTTGTGGAGCAGCACGCGCGCCGTTGGAACCCGCTGAACGAGGTACTTCCCGCTTACGAAGCCAAGCAGTTCGCCTGGCAGCGGGAGAGCGGCACCATGCAGACCTACCAGCACATGCAGACAGGTCGACACATTCATATCGATGGGCAGAATGGGACGTTCCATAACCAGCATCGTGAGGCGATCACCGCAACGCAGGCACTCGACTTCGCCATGCCCGAGGGCCAGAAGCACTCACAGTCGCTTGAAATCAAACCGGAGATCAGTATTCGTGGATATGGGTTTGGCATCGGCATGTAAGCGCAGGGGCCCATAATAAAGATTGAATACGAGAGGTAAAATGATCGATGTTTTTATTAGCCACAGCAGCCAAGACTGCGCACTGGCGGAACAGGTTGTCGATCTACTTCGTGCGGCCTTGAATCTTCGTTCCAATGCAATCCGCTGTACGAGCGTTGATGGCTATCGACTCGCCGCAGGCGCTGATTCCGACGCTCAGATTCGAGCGGAGGTTCTTGGAACAAAAGCTTTTATTGGGATTCTGTCGATTGCCGGCTTAGCATCTGCGTACGTCTTGTTTGACTTGGTGCACGGTGGGGCGCTGGAAAGCATTTGGCTCCATTGCTTGCGCCTGGTCTGACAGCACACGCGTTGAAAGGCCCTATATCTGGGTTGAATGCATTGAGTTGCGACTCAGCTTCTCAGCTGCACCAGCTCATTCAAGAACTTGGCAGTGTTCTTGAGGTTTCGCCAGAGCCTCCCCAGACGTATCAAGCCAAGATAGACGCGATCATGTATACAGGGGTACTTCCATCCCCAAAGAATGTCTCGGAATCTCCAGGGCCCATTGAGCGATCAGTGGCAAAACCTAACATTTCAGAGGGTGCCAAGAGCTCAAACGGTACAGAAGATGCGTATGCAGATGCTGAAACAATCATCAAACATCACTGTGAGAAGGAGTGGCCAAAGGACTTTAAGATGCGCGCTTATTGTCTCGACGAGCAGCGCAAAGCCACGGATACGTTAAGGCTTGGAGGCCCAAAAGATGTTCCCGAAGAGGTCTTCGCGGGTATTCGGAGCAGTTGCGCGCTGGAGTGGCCGGATGATTACAAAATGCGGGCATACTGCGAAACGGAACAGCTAGAGGGGTACCGAAAAGTGACCGGATAGAAAAAACGAGCTCTGTCCCGCATGTGCTTAGAAGCCCAGTTGCTTCGTGGTCCACTCCGTGGCAGCTGCCTCTTGCATTTCCTCCCAAGACTTAAAAGAGGTGCTTTGCGCGATAAATGCATCCCAGTCGTCGTCGGGAATGGCTGCGAAGTCCTCAGCCGACTCGATTTTGAATGGGCTTGCTTCGAACAGAGCATCGATTGTCCCAAAAGAACTGCATTTCGAAACAAATTCAGGTGGCATCAATTCTGCCACTGGTACGCTGTGTTGACCGTCTAGATCCTGGGCTCGTTGAGCTAGATCGTCCAAATGCTTCGCCAAATCATCGAATCCGTTCATTTGAGTTGGCGTGCCCGATCTTTTGTGCCGTTGGAAGAGTTAGTGTAGCGCAGCTATTCCTGAGTTCAAGTAGCCGCCGTCGGGGGTGTGGAGAAGTGGGAAGCGCGTAGCGGTTTCCACTTCTCCATGCTCCATGTTGTTTGTCAGCCATGCCTCGGGTGCCGGTGGTCTGTAGCCCAGCGAAGAGTGTGGTCTGACAGTGTTGTGGTGGACGCGCCAGCGTTCGGCCAGCACGCGCAGTTCCTGGATCGAGTAGAAGATCTCCCCGTTGAGGAGCTCATCTCGGAGCTTGGAGTTGAAGCTTTCGCAGTAGCCGTTCTCCCAGGGAGAACCGGGTTCGATGTACAGAGTCTTGGCTCCTGTGCCAGCCAGCCATTTGCGTAGGTCCTTGGCCACGAACTCCGGGCCATTGTCGGAGCGAAGATGTTCCGGCACGCCCTTCATCACCATCACATCGGCCAGCGCAGAGATGACTCTGGCACTGGACCAGCGGCGTTCCGCACGCACCAGAAGACTCTCGCGCGTGTGTTCGTCGATCAGGTTGAGGATGCGCACACTTCGTCCATCGTGCGTCCGTGCGCTGACGAAGTCGTAGCTCCACACATGATTCCGCCGTTCCGGCCGGAGCCGCACGCATGAGCCATCGTTGAGCCACAACCGGCCTCGTGGCTTCTGCTTCTGCGGTACCTTCAGCCCTTCGCGACGCCAGATACGCTCCACGCGGTCCTTGCCGACCTGCCAGCCGGCCCGCTTCAGCAACGCCGTGATCCGGCGATACCCATAACGACCGTACCGGCCGGCAAGCTGGACGATCGCCTGCGTGAGTGCATCTTCATCTTCGCACCGTAGAGGGAGATAGCGTTGCGTGCCGCGCGGCTGTTTAGCCAGCCGGCACGCCCGCCGCTCCGTTAGTCCATGCTTCTGTTGCGCATGGCCCACTGCACAGCGCCGTCGCTCAGGGCTTAGAAGTTTCCCGAGGCGAAGTCCTTCAGCACAAGATTATCCAGGCTCAGGTTCGCCACCAGGCGCTTCAGCTTCGTGTTCTCCTGCTCCAGCTCCTTCAGCCGTTTCGCCTGGTCCACCTGCAGACCGCCATACTCCTTGCGCCAACGGAAATACGTCTGCTCCACAATACCGGCTTCCTTGCATGCTTGCGCTGTCGTCTTGCCGTTCGCCACCGCAACTTCGATCTGCCGCAGCAGGTTCACCACCTGCTCAGGCTGGTACTTCTTCCCTCGTCCCATACGCTCTCCTTGTCCAATGTCTCTCTTATCCATTGGCACAAAGCAAGCCGGGCAGACCACTGCGCCGAGGAAAGTATCCCTGTCCCTTCCCGATATCGTTGATGCGGGCTGGGATTTGGGCTAGAAGACTTGAGAAAGGAGCACGCCGCCCTAAAAAGAGGACGCGTAAAGAATCGTTCGAATCGCCCAAAAACGGACCCTCACCCTGGCACATACACGGCAAACCCCCGAGGTCCCGCATACATATCCACACGCCCAGCGCCGTCCGTCCATTTATCGCTTGGCTGCGTCTGGTCGTGTCCATCCCACGCAATCGCCGTCAGCCTTCGATTCAACCACTGCGTCTGCACATTCGCCCCATGCCACGCATCACCCAGGTTGTTTAATGCCAGCACCAACCCCGCCTGTCCGCCATATCCGGCGCGTTGCATGATGTACAAATCGTGGTCGACCCACAAGTTCGAAGTCCGGCCTCCCGCATACTGCTCATGCGCCGTAATCAACGCATCTATCCCATTCCGTGTCCCCGTCCTCGCCAACCCGTAATTGAAGTAGTCCTGCCAAAACACCGACGGATAACCCTCATGGGTCAGGATGAACGCATACGCCATCATCTTGTCGTTTTTCACTGCATTGTCGGAGCTGCGGATCGTGTCGTGGTTGTCCACAAACGTCACTGCGCAGCTCGGCTGGGTCGCCAAAACGGTATCGCCAGCCAGCAGCGCATGCATGTCGAACCCATACGTATCGCACATACCCTGCAGTTTGTAGTGCAGCGGAAAGTCAAACGCCGAAATGGGGTTGTCATTGAAGCTGTTCGCCAAGCTTAGCCACGTGTCGATCACCGTCTCACCGTCCCAGTACTCGGCCACGCAGAACGGCTTCACAAACGTCCCCGCTGGCTTTTCGAACAGCCGCTCCGCAATTGCCTTAATCATCCAAGGCCCATACCCTCTGACGTAATCGAACCGAAACCCATCGAATCCGATGTCCTCAATCATCCGCCGCGTATACGCCATAATCGCCCCATACACCGCTGGGTTCTGATGGCACAACTGCGGCATCCCCGGGTAGGGAGGATATTCATCCTTTACCTGGAATGTGCTCGGATGAAAGCACGTCCAGTCCCGTGCAAATACCTTGCTCACCGGCGTAAACTTCGTCAACATCACCTCGCCGCTGATCCCATTCTTTTCCTGCTGGTCCGCCCCGCTGTTGTGATTTATCACAATGTCTGCATACATCTGTAGACCGGCGACATGGGCGGTCTTGATCAGCGAAATCAACTCATCTTTTCCTCCAAAGTAAGTCGGCAGGCTGCCCTTCTGATCAAACTCACCGAGGTCGAAATAATCGTAAGGGTCATACCCCATCGACGTGGGCTCTGCACCCTTATTCGCCGGTGGCAGCCACATCGCGGTAAAACCAGCCTTCTTAATCTCCGGCAGCTTTCCCTGCAGGTACTTCCACCACCCAAACCTAACGCCCTCGGAGTCAGGACAATCCCAGTAAAACGCCTGCAGCAGAACACCCATCGATACACCTCAGATCATTCTTGAATCGTAGATTCTCATGACCGCTTAGAGCCACCATTTACTTGGAATAAGATGCAGGACCTCGCAAAAGCAAGTAGAGCGGCCGCCCAGACCGATCCAGGCATCTTGCGCAACGAAGTTCGAGGTATGACGAATGCTTCCACCGTCTTCCTCACACTGAACGTCCGTTTCAGCTCAACATTCTAAGTACGCGGTAGAAGGGCGGTGAATTCTGCGTCGTCCTGAAAGGCTGAGAGATCGTTGTCTTGTGGATCGGCTGATCCCCAAAGCAGTTCCTTGAGACGTACTGCGGATTTCGGATCTTGATTGAGTGCATTTTGGATGGCGACTAAAGCACCCTTGCGAGCCTCGTCAAGGCTAATTTGTGGCGCTATCGGGAACAGCGGATCTACTTGTTGCTGTTTCAGGTAAGAGTAGCCCTGGCCGAAAGCGCAAGCACGGTTGATCTCGATGTCTGCATCCAGCTGGCCATTCTTCTTGTTGTATTCGTCAAGAACGCGGAGAGCGTTTTCAAAGCCAGTAGGAGGCGGCTGATAAAGCCAAAGGTAGGCTAGCGAAGCATAAACCGACGAGAGGATCGCAGGTTCTGAATTAGCGGAGAGTTTTTGCGCTGCTGCTTCGACTATCGGTAGAACAACGTCAATACCGGCCCCGAGTTTTCGAAGAGACCAGGCGTAAGTGAGTTGGGCCTGTGGGTCATCGGGACTTTTTTGCACGGCGAGTTTTGACGCAGTCAGCGCGCGCGCTACGTCGCCAGTGAGAGTGGCTCCCTTTGCTAGGCGAAGGGCCTGATCTCCAGAAAGCGACTCAGTGATCGGCACGGCATCGGACGCTAATGCAGCCTTGCGAACAGATGGATCGCTAGAATTCATAGAAGCACTACGACCAAATCCTACATTGGTGTTGTCGAGTGTCTTGGAGGCTTCGGGAGACAGCCGGGGTCCTTGGTCGGCCAAAGCGAAGGCCCGAGCGAAGAACATCCTGGTCAGGATATAGCCGGAAAGGAACCCTAAAGCGCTGTAGTAAACGAGGATTGCCGCGTTAAAGCTGTAGGGCATGGTGGCATCATTAAAGGACATGAACTTTGCCGCCCGGGCGATCGCATCTGGTAACCTCACGATCTGAGTCAGGGTTGCACCCACGAGCACTTTCGTTAACCAGTCCGAGATATCTTCTAGGTTCGTGTTCACCTTAAGCTTGGGAGACGAATTCTGAGAAGGATCATTAAGGGCTGGATTGGTTGCCGAAGTTGTTGCAGCGATGACCTTTGGAATGCCGAAGATGAAACCGAACAGAAAACCGCCGCTCAGCCAAGCGAGGCTCCAGACGAACGAGGCCGCCGTTTGAAACGCTAAACTCCCGAATGCTCCGGAGTACATCGAAGGTAACCCAATCAAGGCACTATGACGCAGCATGACAAAGCGCAAAATCAGTGCACACCAACCAAGAAAAAAGGCAATTAGCAGCCATGAAGATGTGGTCGTAAGATCGTCGTTTATTTGTTGTTCATCACTAGCAAAGCTCATGAGCTTCCTCAGAGAAAAGAGATTCTAGAACTGTCAGCCAGGAAGTGACCGATCATATATGTAAACGCGACACGATCAGTGAAATCTTTTCACGCATGATAATGTCTTTTATCATGCAGAGAAGGGGACAGGAGATTCATGGCTGAAGACCCAATTAAGCTGTTCGCGACCCGTGCC
Organism: uncultured Acidobacteriaceae bacterium; assembly: GCA_964246235.1. Taxonomy (GTDB): domain Bacteria; phylum Acidobacteriota; class Terriglobia; order Terriglobales; family Acidobacteriaceae; genus Granulicella. Next base: position 2,536 of record CAXTPR010000045.1, on the reverse strand, counting down.
GAGCTGTACCCCCAGGCCAGGGCCGGCGACGTCGCAGTTGGAACAACGAGAGCAGTACTTTCCGCAATCCCGATGGTTGGCGGTTCTGCGACTGAGCTTCTGTCCCTGGTGCTTGCCCCGCCCGTCGCCCGACGCCGCGACGAGTGGCTGAAAGAGTTGGCTGACGCCTTAGAGCAATTAGAAAGACGGGTCGACGGCTTCAGTGTTGAGGCGTTGCAGAACAACGAAGGCTTTGTGTCTATCACTTTGCAAGCCGCTCAGGCGGCAATGCGAACGCATCAGGAGGAGAAGCGTGATGCTCTGAGAAATGCCGCCCTCAACAGCGCGTTGAGTCAGGACGCCGACGAAGACGAGCAACTGATGTTTGTAGGTCTCGCCGACGTGTTTACCGTTTTGCACCTGGAATTGCTGAAACTCTTCGCCGACCGAGTGAATTATCCCGAACTTCAAAGACAGCAGTTGCGAGATCGCCGTGAGTTGACGGACCCTATTGTGCTCGACCTCAATAGCCGTGGGCTGCTCAAAGATCCCCGCGCATCGGTAGCTCGCACTCGGGGCTCAGATGAAAGTCTGACGATACAGAGCTGGACACTGACGCGCCTCGGAACCAAGTTCTTGACGTTTATTTCGCTTCCAAAGGTGGCACAATGAATGGCTTGATTGGTCATAGTGCTTCCCTACCGTCCGTTTTCACGGCGAGGCCCGAAGCCCGAGCCCGGATGCGCGACTTTTTCAGCTCGCATATCCGCAATCCCAATACCCGCCGCGCCTACCTGGAGGCGGTCCGGCAGTTCTCCGCCTTCTGTGCCGAGCTCGGCATTGTGGATCTCGCCCAGGTCGAGCCGGTCCACGTCGCAGCCTTCGTCGAGCTGCAATTGAAGACTCAATCCAAGCCCACGGTGAAGGTGCGGCTAGCCGCGCTGCGGATGCTGTTTGACTGGATGGTAGTCGGCCAGGTCCTTCCCCTCAATCCTGCCCACGCCGTGCGCGGGCCGAAGCACACCCAGAGGCGGGGCAAGACGCCGGTGCTGCAGGCGGACGAAGCGCGGACCCTGATCGACGCGATCGACACCACTTCCCTGCCCGGCTTGCGCGATCGCGCCCTGATCGGGCTGATGGTCTACACCTTCGCCCGCGTCGGAGCGGCCGTGTCGATGCGGGTCGAGGACTTCTATGTGCAGGGGCGCCGGGGATGGGTGCGGCTCCACGAGAAGGGCGGCAAGGAGCACGAGATGCCGACCCACCATAATCTCGACCGGTATCTCGAGGAGTACATCGCGGCCGCCGGCATTGCCGAGGACCGGAAGGGGCCGCTCTTTCGGACGACCAAGGGACGGTCCGGCGAGCTGACCGGTAATTCTCTTCTGCAGTCCGATGTCTGGCGGATGATCCGCCGCCGAGCACTTGCGGCCGGGATTAAGACCGAGATTGGCTGCCACACCTTCCGGGCGACCGGGATCACGGCTTATCTCAAGAACGGCGGCCGGTTGGAGATCGCGCAGCAGATGGCCGCTCATGAGTCAGCCCGGACGACCGGCCTTTACGATCGCAGGAGCGATGAGGTTTCGCTCGACGAGGTCGAGCGAATAGGGATCTAGCGTTCACTTTCATGATCGTGGCATCAGGCATGGGAGGTCAGATCCACTGGCACAGAGACTCCGAGCCAGCCACCCATAGCGTATTCTATTGTACGTTTCCGCACGAAACCCTAAGGGGCAAGAGAAAAGCTAAGCCCTGATCGATTCGTTAGCTGTTCCCATCTCCTGCTCAGACGTTCACCTAGTTTTGGGAGAGGTTCTTAGGTTCTTAGCCAGCCGTATCAGTTCATCTGTGGAGCGAACTCCGACGTTGCCACCCTTAGCACCGCATGCGATGCTGCTGTCTTTTGTCCCTTGAGAAACCCGAGAAAATCCTTATATTCCTTGCTTCCCACCAGGAACTGCGGACAAGTCCCTCGTCCAGTAACGTTGACCCGGCATACCCACTGTTCGTAATTGTCTGGCTTTTCGCTGAATCCAAACAGCACCAGCGAATCCGTCCCAAACGGTGGCCCAACCAGCCCCTTGTACATCTCATGGGCGCGGCCTGGCGTCAGCGGCCCATCAGTCGCAGAGGTCAACATGGTGATCTGCCCGTCTGGGTCGATATCGAAGGCTAGTGGAAAACACGTCTTCCGGGTCCCGCCAACCACCGAGAGCTGCTGCCCTTTATAGAAGGAGCCCTGCTGCTCGGGACTCGCCACGTCGATGCCGATCTCAAACTCATGCGGCCAGTTCTTGCTTTCTAGCAACTCGCTGATTGCACCGTTGCGAGCGATTCGGTCTACCAAGGCATCAATCTCGTCCGCGGCATACCTGCGCAAAAAGGAGCCGCTGCCGTCGTAGAGATCGAATCCGGGAGCGCTGTACCGTAGGATCAAGTCCCTTCCCGCATCGCCAACCGTAACCCCCTGGATCGAGAGCAGCCTCGCGACCAGTACATCCGGAACCCCGGAGAACTGGACACGCGTCATAGGTGGTGGCGGTGGTGGCGGTGG
>CAXTPR010000044.1:0-29241 GCA_964246235.1 uncultured Acidobacteriaceae bacterium | reverse complement strand
GCCAAGCGTGCGCATGTGCGCGAGACGGCTTCGCAGGTCCGCCAGTCGCAAATTCATCTCGATCAGCTCACGCTCGATGTGCAGCAGCAGGTGTGGCAGAGCTATACCGACGTTGAAGCGGCGTTGAGTGAGCAGGACGCCGCAGAGGCCGCAGTGGTAGCCGCACGCGAGTACTTCGATTCGACCCGGATCGCGCTTGCAAATGGACTGGCCGACGAAGTTTCCCTCACCTCAGCCCAAGCCACGCTGATGCAAGCGGAGAGCGCCTTCACCATCACGCGCGCCAATACGCTGCAACTCGCAGCCAAGCTTGCCTACAGCACCGGACAGTTGCTTTCATTTGGACCGATCATCCCACGTCCTACAGGAGCGAAGCCTTGACACATCTACCCAAGCGCGCGAACCTCTCCGTCCTCACCGGAGGGCTTGGACTGGCATCGTGCAGTTATCTTACGGGATGTGGCGGATCGCATGTCATTAATGTGCTCGGTTCCTATTTTCCTATATGGCTGCTGTGCATGGTCTTAGGGGTTGCGGCTGCGTTCCTTGCCAGGCTCCTCTTCCTCCGATTCAAGATTGAGCCCTACGTGGGACCGTTGCCGCTGATCTATCTTTGCGTCGTCATTTCGGTCTCGTGTCTAACCTGGCTTCTTTTTTCATAAAGGGAGAAGAGTTGTGGATGAAGATCAGTATGTAAACAAGCTGGCAGGGGATCGTCCTGAAGATGCGGGGGCAAAGAGACGCCGCCTGCTTGGCCGTGTGGTTGGCGCCGGTATTGTGATCGTAACCATCGTGAGTGCTTTGCTGGTGTGGCATCGTTCGACTTACAATCCCCGTACACAAGATGGCAGCCTCGGCGCCCATTACATAGGGATGGCGCCTGAGGTTGAAGGACGCATTGTCAATCTAAAGGTCCACGACAACGATTGTGTGCAGGCGGGGACATTGCTCGTCGAAATCGATCCGCAGCAGTATAAGTATTCCCTGCTATCCGCGATGTCCAATCAAGCCAAGCTCGAACAGGACATTGTGCAGCAGAAGGAATCGGACCGTGCCGCGGTGTACCAGGTGTATGCCACACGGGACACGCTGATGAACAGCCGTTTAAATGTGCACCAGGGCACGGACGAGGTGCGCGTGGCCGCGGACCAGCTGCGTCAATCGCATGCCTCGCTCGAGTCCGCGCAGGCAAACTTCAAGCTGGCCGATCTTACCCTGAAGCGCAACACGCCACTTGCCGAGCGCAACTACATCTCGCGGGAGGAATACGACAGGCTGAAAACAAACCGTAAAGATGCGGCGGACTCCGTTACAGCTGCGGAGGCCCAGGTGCGCGCCAGTGAAGCGAAGGAAGATAGTGCTTCGACAACGAAGAAGCAGGATAAGGTCAACGTGGACCAATCCAAGAACGAACTTCGCCGATCCGAGAACGAGATTCCGGTGCTTGGAACCCTGACCTCGCAAAGGCCTGCTTACCAGGCGGCCGTCGACCAAGCCAAGCTCAATCTGGACAGGACGAAGGTCTATGCCCCATTCGACGGCTGCATCACTTCCATGAATATCGCCCGGGGCGAGTACGCGAGGCCGGGCAGCGCGATGTTCACCTTGGTCGATGAGAACTCGTGGTACGTAGAAGCCGATTATGGAGAGGATCAGCTCAGGTACATCCGGACGGGCGCACGGGCCGACGTTGTTCTGATGACGGACCCACACCATGTCTTGGCCGGCGTCGTGGCAAGCATTAGCGCCGGTGTCACTTCGTCGGACACCTCCTCCGTCGGGGGTACACCGGGATTCCCGGGGGGTCTGCCCACCGTGCAGCGGTCCCTCGACTGGGTTCGCCTAGCCGCTCGGTATCCCGTGCGCATCCATTTTCAGCCGCGCGACCCGCAGCTGCTGCGGATTGGGGCGACGGCTGAAGTTGCAGTGCACAGCCGGTGACCACAAGACCTCCCCTGAGATCCCCTATGGCGACGAGTGCGGTGACGTTTGAAGCAGAATCGACCTGGCAGAAGCGTCTCCGTGCGTTCTGGTCTTTCTTTCGGGAGGAACTGAAGCCATCTCCAGAACGCTATGCCGGCGTCTTCCACGTTGTGGCGGCCGTGCTGCTTGCGCTCTGGATCAACATGGCGTTCGGTCTCAGCGACATCGGTATAAGCCTGTACATGCCCTTTTTCTTCCTCGCTGGAAGCTTGAAGAAGAATGCCATCAGTCTGGTGTTCGTTGTGGGTACATCCGCGATAGGTATGTTGTACATGGTATGTGTCATGGATGTCTTTGGCGGTTCACCGCCTGTGCGCTTTGTCGCGTCAACCGTCATTGTGTTCGTCAGTATGTATATGATCCAGGCCGCGCAACTTCCGCAACCGTGGTTAGTCCTCGCGATCTTCGGTGGAAGCTATGTGCGTGCATGGGATTCAGGCTACCCGGCAACGCTGACGATTACTGGCAGCCTGGACCTCATCCTCAGTCTTCTGATCGGGTGCTCGAGTGTGGTATTCGTGCAGTTCCTCATGAGCGTGAAGGGACCTCTGCAGCGGCTGCAGGATAGCCTGGTTGCTCCGCTCGAAGCGGTCATTGCCATGCTGAGCGCGCACACAGAGCAGCGTTCGCCGAAAGAGAGTCAGAAGCAGCTCCAGAAGCTTGCCCTGCAAGGCGCAACAGCGTCTAAAGCACTGCTGGAGGATGCAAGAAAACGAAATGACCGCGTGCAGATTGTGCAACTCAAATTGAGTGGCGCCATAGAAGCCATTACCGTTCTGGTAGACCAGGCGCTATGGTTCTCCTTGCGCTATGGTAACAACCTTTCAGCCCAGGACATGGGCGCGCTAGGCACTATGGGGGAGCAGCTTCGCGACCTGCACAATGCCATCAGGAGCGGCTGCTCTCCTGCCGCATTTAGCTATCCCACGCGTGACCAACTCCCGATTGCGGTAGGGGGCTTGATCGAAACGGTTCAAACCCTGGCGGCCGTTCTTGCCGGGGACCGTGTGCTGCCGGAGGGTCATGAAGAGAAAGCAAAAGGCGGTCTTTTGAAGCCGGGTGCCTTGAAGAACAAAGATAACCTGATCAGCGGCTTCAAGACCACACTGGCTGCAACAATCTGCTATGGCCTGTACACAGGAATAGATTGGCCGCAGATCGACACATCCGTCACCACCTGTATCATCACGACGGAAGAATCCCAGGGCGTGGAGCACCTCAAGCAGGTGCTTCGGTTGATCGGCGATTCACTGGCCGGGATCTTGGCAATCGGCTCTATCGCTTGGATCATGCCGCACCTGTCGAGCATCGCGGGCCTCACCGCGCTCGTGGGCGTGGTGACAATCGTCGCCGGATACGTCACCCTCGGCAGCTACAAGCTCGCATACGGTGGTCGCCAGCTCGGCTACTGCTTTTACTTGGCCACCCTGACCAGCACGAGGATTCCAACCTCTCTTAATGAGGCACGGGATCGTGTAGTCGGCGTCATGCTTGGCGTTCTAACGATGTGGATTGTCTACGATCAGATCAAGCCTGTCCGAACCAATTCCAAGATGCGCGAGGCGGTCGCCGGCGCGGTGAGAGCTCTGGAAAAGATACGGCCTCTACGAAACGCGCAGTGCAGTGCAGAGGATAAGCTGGAGGAATTGGCCAAGATACGCTCTTCGTTTGGCAAATCGATGCAATTGCTTCAGGTGAATACCGAATTGCGAGCGTTCGAGATAACCATGACGCAGGCCGTTTACAAGCGTCGGCTCCCCGTCCTCCAGCAGCTTGCCCCCCTGCTCCTGCAGACTTTCTTACGGGATATGATGGCGGTTGAGGGTGACATCCTCGATCCGGAAACGGCGAAACAGCGAGTGTGCTCTTCGGAAGACAGCATTCGTCAACTGGTCGACCTTTCGAAGACCCTTTCGGACCCTTCGACGCTACCGTCTACCGATGTGCCAACCTCAGATGATGTGCTGTTGACGAAAGCGCATAGCGTGCTTAGCGAGGCGCTCTCGATCTGACGCCTTCTGGCAAAGCGCTCCGGTCATGTCGACGGGCCGTTGACTTCGCATACATGAACATGGGACTGAAAGGATATCAAGACAATAGACGCGGAGATCCCAGCCGGTCACCAGATTGAATTTGAGAGTTGGAGAGGTGAAGGCTGCAGCACTGACCCGGTACGCCAATCCAAACGTTCAGGTAGATAGAAGAAGGGCATCGCATGAGCCATCCGCAGGATAGTCCGTCAGTTGAGGAGCAGCGCATGGCGGACTCGTACGGCCGCACTGCAAACTGGCAGCGATGGGGGACCTACCTTCCAGAGCGCCAATGGGGTACTGTCAGGGAGGATGATTCCGCTGATGGAAACCCGTGGGCATTCGATTACGATGCCGCTCGGTATAAAGCGTATCGTTGGGGTGAGGACGGGCTCTTGGGTTGGACTGATCGCGAGTGCCGACTTTGCTATTCCACATCGTTTTGGAACGGCAAGGATGTCTTCCTGAAAGAACGCCTTTTCGGTTTGACAAACTCCCAAGGCAACCACGGCGAAGACGTAAAGGAGCTCTACTACTACCTCGATGCGACGCCCACGCACTCGTATGCACGGGCGCTTTACAAATATCCACAAGCTGCGTTTCCGTATGAGGCGTTGATCAATGTCAATAGACAGCGTGGCTATGGCGAGCCAGAGTTCGAGTTGCTCGATACCGGCGTGTTCAATGACGAGCGCTATTTCGACTGCCAGATTGAGTATGCCAAACAAGCTCCCGACGATATCCTTATTCGCCTCTCGGTAACCAACCGAAGTGCTCAGGCTGCAGACTTGGCCATCCTGCCGACACTGTACTTCCGTAATACATGGGGCTCTAACACACCCGAGAAGGTAGGAAGCAAGAAGCCTGTCCTCGCACGCGCAAGGACCGACCAGACGATCTCCGCCTCGCACGAAACTCTCGGTGATTTTCAGTTCTCCTTGCTGTCAGATGAAGACGATTTGAGGGATCCGGCATCAATCCTTTTCGCCGAGAACGAGTCTAATTTGGAGAAACTGGGGCTGGCATCGTCCCCTGCGAACACGTCTTCCAAAGACGCGTTCGATCGCTTTGTGGTGCATGGAGACGCCTCTACACTTTGTAACGACTCTCGCGGCACGAAGGCAGCTTTTGTCTTGCACGCCACCATAGAGCCGGGGGCTACAAGTGTCTACCGCTTGCGCCTGGTTGACGCAGGCTCTGCCCAACCCGCCATGTCAACTTTCGCGGTTGACGAAGTGTTCCGTCAGAGGCGTAGCGAAGCCGACGCATTCTATGCGCGCAAGATACCTGGGGAGTTCAGCGATGAGGAACTTCAGATTGCGCGTCAGGCCTATGCCGGCCTGCTCTGGAGCAAGCAATTCTATTTCTATGTCGGACAAAGCGCAACAGCCGATCCAAGGCAGGCGACGGCACAAACCGACGCGGCACGGCGTCGCAATGAGACTTGGCCTAGCCTGTTCTGTCGCGACGTCCTCTCGGTTCCCGATAAGTGGGAATACCCGTGGTTTGCCGCATGGGACTCAGCATTTCAATTAGTATCCATTGCTCAGCTCGACCCGGAGTTCGCGAAGAGACAACTGCTGCTCTACCTAGCCGGGAACTACCTTCATCCTATCGGACAGCTGCCCGCTTATGAATACAAGTTCAGTGACTCCAACCCGCCGGTGCATGCCTGGGCCGTACTGCGCGCATTCGAGCGGGACGCTGCACTTCGAGACGGGAAATGCGATTACGATTTTCTTGAGCGCGCCTTCCACAGACTCTTGCTGAACTTCACATGGTGGGTGAATCGCCTTGACCCTCAGGGAAACAATCTCTTCGCTGGAGGTTTCCTGGGACTGGATAACATAGGCGTATTCGACCGCTCCGCCTTACCTCCAGAGGTCCATATGGGACAGGCTGACGGGACTGCCTGGATGGGATTTTTCTGTGCCACCATGCTCACCATCGCGCTTGAACTTGCTCAGCACAACCCTGTGTACGAGGACATGGTGAGTAAATTCTTCCAGCATTACATCGCTATCATCGACGCTTTCAATAGTCTGGGCGGGACTGGCCTATGGGATGAAGAAGATGGATTTTTCTTCGATAAGATTGCATCGCCGGGGAAACCGCCCCTCGCACTACGGGTGCGCTCCATCGTGGGCATTGTTCCGATTTATGGACTATGTATTCTGCCGCGGGAGAAGATCAAACATCTACCGGATCTTGTGAAACAGGTGCGCTGGGCACGTGAGAACCGCCCGGACCTCGGCTCGTTCATCGGGGTCGCTCCTAGCGAAGGTCCGGATTCAGGCGAAACATACTTTGTCAGCATGGTCCAGCAGCATCGCTTGCCTAGAATCGGGCAACGGGTATTTGCGACTTCGGAGTTCCTCTCCCCGTACGGGATTCGTGCGCTCTCACGCAGCTACCTCGATCATCCTTACAGCGTCGAGCTAGCCGGTAAGCAGTACACGGTGACTTACACCCCGGCCGAGGGTGACAGCGACCTCTTCGGCGGGAATAGCAACTGGCGCGGACCCGTCTGGTTTCCAGTGAACGTCTTACTGATCGAAGCGCTTGAGCGATATGGCAAGCTGCTGGGGAAGAGCTATACTGTGGAGTATCCGACCGGTTCGGGCGAGCACCGCAACCTGCTTTCAGTTGCTGGGGACTTGGCAACACGTCTGAGCACTCCTTTCCTTTTCGATTCGAGTGGCAGACGCCCCTGTCACGGTGAAGAGACGCGTTATGCGAAGGGCGGCGCATGGCAGGACTTGCTACTCTTCAATGAGTATTTTTCCGGCGATTCCGGTCGAGGAGTTGGTGCGAGTCACCAAACAGGCTGGACTGGCACCATCTCAGGCTGTCTAGAGGCGGCGCATCGCCTCCGAGACTGATCGAGCACAGTCCGCTTGTGGGCTCTTCCATACCCTAATTCGAACACTAGCTTAGTGAACGGGCGTAGGTGAATCCGGATCAAAGGAAGCTATCACTTTACCGTCCGAGTTGGTGCATGTTCACGACCTAACGTGGGCAACTTGCATCGCCCCTCTTTGTAACAGCGCTTCAGGCTAGCTGTTAGCTAGCCGCGGTGTCGGTTGCTTCTGGTTCCCCCGTGGCATGATTGGAGGTACGACGTTCGAAGCGTACCTCTTCCCGGACGAACAATAAGGGCGAATCAGGAGCCTACGATGACGGTGCTGTCGCATAGGCTGTAGCGGGATTCGCTGTGGACAAGTGCCCTCGCAGTTTGAGGCACTGTAAATGCCTCACGTTGGGGACTGTTTTGAGCAACGACGGCCGTTCTTTGAGCTAAGCTGGCCGACCGCATAAACATTGCTTCGTCGTATGCGACACATTCATTTGCAAGAACACATCTAGCCCGAGGGGTGTCAATGAGTGAGCAAGAGGAGAAGATCACCCCACCGTGCGCCATGGTCGTCTTTGGAGCAAGTGGCGATTTGTTTCAGCGGCTGCTTCTTCCGTCACTGTTCAATCTCGCTGCAGAAAGCAAGCTGCCCGACGAGTTTGCGCTCCTGGGCTTTGCAAACAAAGATTGGGATGATGCAGGCTTTCGTCAGCACATAGCCGACAGTTTAAAGCAATTCTGGGGTGACGATGCCTCCAATTCGACGGTCAAGTGGCTCCAGGACCGAGCTTGCTACCTGAAAGGAGACTTCGGCGACGCCGATTCGTTCCGGAGCTTGCAAGCGAGCCTTGAGCAACTGGAAAAACAATGGCGTACAGGAGGAAACCGGCTTTTCTACCTGGCTGTAGCGCCCTCATTCATCGGTCCGATCGTCACGCAACTCTCAGGCCTGAAGCTGGTCTGCGAAGAAGCCGAAGCTTGGCGGCGGGTGATCGTGGAGAAGCCGTTTGGCAGCGACTTCGAATCCGCAAAATCTCTCAATGCGGAGCTTCTCGCCGAGATCGATGAAAAACAGATCTACCGGATCGACCACTTCGCAGGCAAGAGCGCGGTCGAGAACATATCGGTCATACGCTTCGCTAACGCGATATTCGAGCCCCTGTGGAATCGCACGTACATCGACAATGTGCAGATCACCGCGGCCGAGACTGTCGGGCTCGAGGGCCGAGCAGGTTTCTACGAGAAGTCCGGCGCGTTGAGAGATATGGTGCCCAACCACCTTTCGGAGTTGCTGTCAGTCGTTGCGATGGAGATGCCGGTATCTTTGGCTCCTAACCATGTACGATCCCGGCAGGCTGATGTGCTTGAGTCGGTGCAGGTGCCTGACATCGGTGAAGTCGATCAATGGGCGGTTCGCGGACAGTATGGTCCGGGGCCCGATGCCCAGAAGCAGCCGGCCTACAGAGACGAAGAAGGTGTGGCTCCCGGCACGACCGTCGAAACCTATGTTGCAATGTGCGTCATGATTCACAACGAGCGGTGGGAGGGAGTACCTTTCTATCTTCGCACTGGCAAGCGGCTTAAAACACACCTCACCGAGGTGGTGGTCACGTTTCGTGAACGGCCGGTACAGGTGTTTCCGCGCCCAGTGGGTAGCGGCCCCAACCGGATTCTCTTCCGGCTGGACCCAAACGCTGCGATTACCGTCTCGTTCGAAAGCAAGGCTCCCGGGATCATTCCCGCGACGGAAGCTGGGGAGATGACCTATGTTCTGCCGACCGGTACGATCGGGAAGCATGCAAAGGGCTACGAACGCTTGCTGTATGACTGCATGCGCGGTAATCCGATGCTCTTCAACAGTGCGGCCATGGTGGAAGGCGGCTGGAGGATGATCGATCCGATACTCAAGGCCTGGAAAACCCCGCCCAAGGATCAGTCCTTCCCCAACTATGCCTCAGGCTCCTCCGGACCCGAAGCTGCAGACGCCTTGTTGGCAAAGCGCGGACACCAGTGGCATCCCCTGGAGGACCAGTGAGCGTACTTGTGATCGACATCGGTGGAACTCATGTGAAATTCAAGACTCCACGACAACGAGAACCCGTAAAGTTCAAGTCGGGCTCCGAGATGACTCCCAGCTGGATGGTGAAGGGTGTGCTGCAGGCTAGCGAGAACTGGAACTACGATCGTATTTCCATCGGCTATCCGGGCGTCGTGGTACACGACAAGCCGCTGCATGATCCTTTCAATCTCGGCACCGGCTGGACCGGGTTCGACTACGCAGGCGCCTTGAAGAAACCGGTGAGAATGGCGAACGATGCGGCCATGCAGGCGCTCGGCAGCTATCAAGGTGGCCGCATGCTCTTCTTCGGCTTGGGAACCGGGCTTGGATCTGCCATGGTCGTCGAGGGCGTCGTGCAGCCAATGGAACTGGCTCATCTCAGGTTCAAGGGCAAGAGGACGTACGAGGACGTTCTGGGACTGCGCGGTCTAGAGAGGCTTGGGAAAAAGAAGTGGATGGCCCAGGTATTCGAAGTGGGCGAATCAATGATGCAGGCCATGGATGCGGAGTATGTTGTTCTGGGCGGGGGGAACGTCGAGAAAATTAAAACGATGCCAAGCGGTTTCAGGCGAGGATCAAACGACAACGCATTCAAGGGTGGAGTGGAATTGTGGCATCAGCCGCGGTCGCGCGATCAAACACCGATAAAGTAGCTCGCCGCGGTCACGGGGATTTATCGGTCAGGAGGCAATCCGCATCACAGCAGTCAGCGTCACGGATGCCCGCCGGCGCGGTGCTCACCCGAGAGCGATAGTGGTAATCAGCAAACGGCTGCTCTGGCGGCACAACGATACGAAAAATCAGGAGCATTCATGCAAATCGCAATGGTAGGTCTTGGAAGAATGGGCGCCAACATGGTCCGCCGCCTGATCAAAGGAGGACATGAATGCGTTGTGTATGACAACAGCCAGGAAGCCGTACAACGATTAGTCGGTGAAGGTTCCGAAGGGGCTACATCGCTCAAGGATGTGGTTGCAAAGCTCAAGTCCCCGCGGGCGGTCTGGTTGATGGTGCCTGCCGGTGTGGTCGATGAGACAGTTGAGCAACTGGTCCCGCTACTTGAGGCAAACGACATCATCATCGATGGCGGGAACTCTCACTATGTCGACGACCTTCGCCGTGCCAAAACGGTGAGCGCCTCCGGTGTGAAGTGGGTGGATGTGGGGACGAGCGGGGGCGTATTCGGGCTTGAGCGTGGATATTGCATGATGATCGGCGGAGAGGATGAGCCCGTTCAGCGTCTTGATCCGATCTTCAAGACACTGGCGCCGGGGATAGGTTCGATCGATCGGACACCCGGTAGAGACAAGGCTTCGCCAAGCACCGCAGAAGACGGATATCTACATTGCGGGGGGCCGGGGGCAGGACACTTCGTCAAAATGGTCCACAACGGCATTGAGTACGGGATTATGGCTTCCTATGCCGAAGGGCTCAATATCTTGAAGCACGCGAATGTGGGTAACACCCAGGAGACCTTCGACGCGGAGACCGCGCCACTGCGCGAGCCGGACAATTACAAGTACGATCTGAAAATACCGGAGATTGCAGAGGTGTGGAGACGCGGGAGTGTCATTGCTTCCTGGCTGCTAGACCTGACCGCTGCCGCGCTTGTCGAGTCGCCAGACTTAGAGGGTTATAGCGGCCGCGTTTCCGATTCCGGCGAAGGCCGTTGGACCGCGCTTGCCGCAATTGACGAAGGGGTTCCAGCCGACGTGTTGAGTGCGGCTCTTTTCGCGCGATTCACTTCGCAAGCGAATGCCGGCTATGCGAACAAGCTGCTCTCGGCGATGCGGTATGAGTTTGGCGGTCACAAGGAAAAGAAGGAAAGCTAAGTGTTCTCCATCAGGCCTAGCGGGAGACCGAGATGCGGATTCCCCCGCTGCGCTGCGGAATTCACACAAGGGTCATCAGCTCTTGGCTATCGTCCCCCAAGGTTCTGTCGCCTCCGTTCCACCCTCATTGGGAGTGCTTTGCCGACCCAGGATCGCGCATGCGGGGTACAACGAGCTGTGCCCGCAGATCGCGTGTAAACAGGTTATAAAGCCAGTTGACAACAGTGGCAACTCGATTGCCACCGCCGCTGAGAAAGGCAATGTGTATCGCCAGCCAGATCAACCACGCTGGTACTCCACTCCAATCAGCTTTAAACGGCCAGGCAATACGCGCGACCGCGGCAGTGAAGCCGATCGTCGCCATATCGCCTTTATCGAAGTAATGAAACGGAGTCCGTGCCTTTCCTTGGATGTCGGCAAGTATAAGGTTCCCGGCATGCGTACCCATTTGCATCGCTGGCTGCGCGACACCCGGAATCCGTCTACCGTTCTCGGTCACTGCGGCAACGTCTCCGCAGACGAAAACCTCGCTGTGGCCCGCTGGATTTAGGTAAGCGTCTACTGAAATGCATCCCTTCTTGTCGAGTTCGACGCCGAGCACGCGGGTGAGAGCTGACGGTTGGACGCCGGCCGTCCAGAGGATGAGATCAGCAGCGATTCGTTCTTCACCAACAGTGACGAAACCCTCTTCAATCTTTGTGACCCGGCACCCCAGTTTAGCGACGACGCCCACTTTCTGAAGGTGCATCATGGCCTTCGTCTGGAGATCTTCGGGGAAGGTACCGAGAAGCTTGGGAGAGCCCTCCAGCAGCGTGATCTGAGTGTCATTTGTCTTCACATACCGATAGTCCTTTGAGAGCACCTTGCGCGACAGATCTGCAATGTTGCCGGCGAGTTCCACGCCAGTGGGTCCTCCTCCGATGACGACGACGTGTAGGTTGCGAGGTGCAGCACCCATAACCGCGGACCCCTGAGCCTTTTCACAGCTCAGGATGAGACGACGGCGAATTTCAACCGCGTCCTCTACGGATTTGAGAGGAGGTGCAAAGCAAGCCCAATCTTCGTTGCCAAAATAGGTGGTGGTAGCCCCAGGAGCCAGCACGAGGTAGTCATACTGGAGTTGCCGTCCGTCAGCGAGGCTGATAGTTCGTTGCTCTTTGTCAATGCCGCTCACTTCACCCAAAAGGAACTCCGTGTTGCGGTAGTTCCTGAGAATCTGACGGATAGGACGAGCGATGTCCTCTGGAGACAACATGGAAAGAGCGGTCTGGTAGAGGAGCGGCTGAAAAAGGTGGAAGTTGTTGCGGTCGATCAAGATGACGCTGAGATCGTCACGCCTTCGGAGTCTACGAGCGGCGTTGATTCCGGCGAAGCCACCGCCCACAATGATGACCTGTTTCTTGGTTTCATTGACCATGGCGAATTTCCTCAGCTGCTCTTCCGTCTATGCTTGCTCGGGATCCAGATCAGACTTGCGGCCAGTGGTGGTTGAAGTGCCCTACCAGGTTCGGGGCTAATTCTAAGGAACTCTGTCCCTACGATGCTTTCAAGAATGAAGGCCGCCCCCATTGTGCATCGTGATGGTGGACACCACGTTCTTCAGCCGGGTAATACGCCTTTGAGAGGGCACCCGCCGTAAGCTTCCCAAGACGTTCGGTACATTGAACTGAAGGCGACCGTTGTTGCCATGGCATACGAAAGCGAAGGCAGCGGCAATTCCAATGCGGGATTTCGCGGAACCGGACCATCAAATCTATCCGTCGCCGCTTGCGCTCGACAAGCTGACCATGCGAGGCAAAGAAGGCACAGTGGAAAAACTGGAATCGACGCACTGTAAACATGTAATGGTGGGATGCGCCTTGGGTGGTCTTCGCATGAGAATCGTCACATCGGGATAACCGTTAGCTAGCCTCCTACATGGGACGGTAAGCGGCCTTTCCGTGGCATGATTGGGATTCGGCAATTCGATTCTGCTGTTCACATGAGCACTGCTGTGCAGACTTCAGCAGTAGCGAAACATCTGACTACGCCCGTGCAGTGTGAGTGCAAACTGGTCCGGCATGCTCTATAAACCGTATCTCTCGCAACGCAGGCGCGGTGCTTGTCTTCCCGCAGGCCTGTTCGCAGGACCGAGCTGTTGGGGGCATATCTCGCTATCTGAAGCAGGATCCGAAAGGTGTGCAGAAAGCCCCCCGTCAGGTGAACTCCTCTTTCGCAGGTTGACTCAATCAGTTGGATGACCGATTTCATGGCTAGACCCCCAAGTGACGGATCCGGTGGTGCGCGGCTTGGCGTCGCTCTCGCGATCATTCTGTTCGTGGCCAGGACAGCAGCAGGACAGATGTCGAACACATCGGCCGATCATAAGCAAGCAACAGAGCTGTGCCATCAACTGCGAGGCGTAACGATTTCCCGCGATCTTATCGGTTTACCGACCAATGGCGCCCACATTTGGCACACGAAGCTTGGTCACTCTGGACGGATTGATTTCTGCAAGGTGCTCGGTGGTATCAAGCCTGTCGATCCCACAGCGCAGGACATCCGTTTCGAGGTAAACCTGCCCACAGATTGGAACGGCAAAGCTGTCCACTTTGGAGGCGCCGTTTTCGATGGTTCCCTTGCTTATAGCGATGGCTCAAAGCAACCCACCATTGGTCTGAAAGATGCACCCACACCTCTACAAAGAGGCTATCTCACGTTCGGTAGCGACTCAGGCCATCACAAGCATCATCTGCTGCTGCCTGACGTTGTCAATGTGCTGGATAGCTCCTTTGCTGCAAATGACGAGGAGCGGCGAAACTTTTCACAGGATGCTCTCAAGAAGACTCACGATGTAGCCATTCAACTGGCGATCCGGCGTTATGGGCGCGCACCTCTGCGAACCTTCTTCGTCGGAAGTTCCAGCGGAGGTCATGAGGCGCTCAGGGCCATCCAGCGCTGGCCGCAGGACTATGACGGGGTCCTCAGTGGCTATCCCTCCTGGGAAGGGGCCGAACTTCTGCTGCAATTTATTCGCACTTCCCGGGCTCTGTATGCGAAAGGCGGATTTCTGCCCCGGTCCTCTACAAAGCTGCTAGCTCGATCGGTGCTCAATGCATGCGATACACTCGACGGCGTCAAAGATGGCCTCATCTCGAACGTCGATGGGTGCCGATTCGACCCTTCGGTGCTGCTCTGCAGCGTCAACTCTCGCAAGGGCTGCCTCACACGGCAGCAACTAATCACGGTGCAGACCTTTGCGACAGAGGAGCGGACGGTCGAGCCAGTCTGGCAAGGAGTGCAGAGTGTACCCGGATATAACGTTCTCTCGGGTGCCGACCTGACTGGTACTCTCGGAATCTTTCACCACCCGCAAAGACATCCGCAGATCCTCCTGAACTCATCGCAATACGCAATTGGCAGCCGCATCGTTCAGTCTTTTTTTGCGAAAGACCATGATTTCAAGGTGTTGACACTCGACCCATCTACTGGCGGCCCCTACACAGATGCGCTCCTTGAAAACTCACGCGCCTATGACGCCAGTGATACTGACTTATCTCGCTATGCAGCACATGGAGGCAAGCTTCTGCTAGTCCATGGAACCGCCGACACCATCATCCCCACCAACTCATCGGTCATGTACTACGAGCGCCTACAAAGGCAAATGGGCGTAGATGCCGTGGACGGATTCATGCGTTTGTATCTGGTGCCAGGCTTTGGCCATGGGGAAGGCACCTTCAAGGCGGGGTTTGACTCGTTGAGCTTACTTGACGGATGGGTTGCATCCGGTGAGCTTCCCGATGCCTTAACCGTACAAGACAAGAGCAGATCCGGGCGTGGTCGCACACGTCCCCTTTGTGCCTTCCCAAGCTGGCCCGCCTATAACGGCTCAGGAAACCCAGATGACAGTAAGAGTTTCCGGTGTGAAAAATCGAAAGACAAGCAAGTGGATGTAGCAGCATTTCGGTAGTGACGCGGTTCGCTAGCTGCCTAAGACTGCAAAGTGAGTGCACTCAAGAGAGGCAAATATCTGTTTATGAGTAAACCTTCAGGAATCGTCGTAAGTGCAGAAGTCCAAGCGAGAGCTCGCAACATCAAGCTGTTTCTCATGGATGTTGATGGGACCCTCACAGACGGAGGCATCTACCTTACGTCAGGCCTTCGTAGTGAAGGAAACGGGAACGCCGTCGTCTCAGAGACAAAGGTGTTCAATGCGAAGGATGGGCCAGGGTTGTCGTTGGCTCACGCGATGGGCATAACAACCGGGTTTATCACAGGTCGCAACTCTCCATCTGTCACGCAACGCGCCCACGAGCTACACGTCACCTATATTTGTCTTGGACAGGCCACGAAAATGGATGCCTTTCTCGATTGCATTCGGCAGTCTGGAGTCAGTGAAGGAGAGGTCGCCTATATGGGCGACGACCTGCCAGACATCCCGGTGGCGCGACGTGCCGGCCTGGCGGTGTCCGTCGCCGATGGGGCACAGGAACTCAAAGACGTGTGTCACTACGTGACTCAGGCGAAGGGCGGGAGAGGTACAGCTCGCGAAGTCGTTGAGCTGATACTCAAGGCACAAGGACGCTGGGAAGAAGCAGTACCGCTGGCTCGCGCCTGAGCAGCCACGGTCGAGGCAGAGCAGCTACACCTTCAGGAGAACATCTGCAGAGCCACGTTTGAGTCATTACCCTTTGAGAAGTTCACGACAGTGGTACGCGATTTCCTTCTCTTCCATTGCAGGCAGGACAAGGATGGAGTTCCGTCCCGCATTGCGAAAGAGGAACTCCAGATTGGCTGTGATCCTGCCGCGAACCTCCTCGCTGTGTTCCCCGATGCCGCCGGTAAAGACGAGCAGGTCCAGACCCCCAAGCAAAGCAGCGTAACCGCCGATAGCCTTGCGGATAGCGGTGCAGAAACTCTCGACTGCCAACGCGGCGCCGGTATCTTTGCCTTTCGTCTTCTGCAGCAATGCCTGCATGTCGGATTCCCCCCCTGAAAGACCGCAGAGGCCGCAATCCTGGTTGACCAACTGCTCCAGCGCATCGACACTCAGGTGCTCATTGCGCTGCATGTATAGAAGGACCCCGGGGTCGAGATCTCCGCTACGCGTGCCCATCGGCACGCCGCCCGTGGGACTGAGGCCCATCGTGGTATCGACCGACTGGCCATCGCGCACGGCGGTTACGCTGGAACCGCTGCCGAGATGCGCAACGATGAGCCGCGCGGGCGGATGTGGACCAAGCCGCCGCATCACGGATTCGCAGGACAGACCATGAAAGCCGTAACGCTGCACCCCTTCTGCGAAGAAACGAACCGGTATGGGCAGGTGCGTCGCGACATCCGGCATGTTTCGATGGAAAGTAGTATCGAAGCAGGCAAACTGCGGGAGTTCGGGATAAAGCTCCATCGCCTTGCGGATCAGCCGAAGCGCCTCCGGCATATGGAGCGGAGCGAGATGCACGGCAGCTTGGAGCTTTGCAAGCACGTCGGGGGTGATGCGCTGGTGCTCGCGCAGCTTAGGCCCTCCATGCACGATACGGTGGCCGATTGCCACGATCGGTGATGGGAGATGATTCCGCAGGTCCTCGACCAGGCTCTCCAGCGCTTGCTCCTGCGACTCGCACAGGTGCTGCTTCGTCACCAGGTCGGCACCGTTAGCAGAGCGCAGTTTCAGCGACCCTTCGTTGCGGCCGATTCCGTCTGCACTGCCCGTCAGAACTAGCGCTTCGGTCGGGCTCTCGCTCTGGAAGCACCCGAGTTTGAGTGAGGACGATCCACTGTTCAGCGCAAGGATGATGCCGTCGCCTGTCATCAGCCGCTCGTTTTCCCGTCCGTGTTGGCTTTATTGCCCGGCCACGTCCAGTTTGCAACCTCAGCTTTGTCAATGCCCTCATCGTAAGCCTGCCTCAGGCTCTCGGTGATCTGATCTCGCAGCCAATCCTTCACGTGCGCACCGGTCTTCTGTAGTCTTGGAACCCGATCGATCACATCCATGCACAGGTGAAAGCGATCAATCGTATTCAGAATGGCCAGCTCCATCGGAGTATCGATGTTGCCCTTTTCTCTATAGCCATGCACGTGCATGTTCTCATGGTTACGTCGTTTGTAACAGAGCTTGTGGATGAGGGTGGGATAGCCATGGAAGTTGAAGATGACGGGCTTGTCGACAGTGAAAAGTGAATCGAAGTCGGTATCGCTGAGACCGTGCGGGTGCGCCGCTTCGGGCAGGAGCTTGAAGAGATCCACCACGTTGATGAAGCGCACCTTCAGATCGGGGAACTTCTCACGCAGGATAGCGGCGGCGGCGACGGCTTCCATGGTTGGGATATCGCCCGCGCAAGCGAGAACCACATCGGGCTCGACGTTCTCATCCGTGCTCGCCCAGTCCCAGGTTCCTATTCCCTTGGTGCAGTGCTTCACGGCGGCGTCTATATCGAGATAGACAAGATGTGGCTGTTTGTCGGCCACGATCACGTTGACGTAGTCGCGTGAACGCAGGCAGTGGTCGGCCACCGAGAGCAAGCAGTTCGCATCGGGCGGGAGATAGACACGTGTGACCTCAGGGCTTTTGTTGGTGACGATATCGAGAAAGCCGGGATCCTGGTGTGAGAAGCCGTTGTGATCCTGACGCCAGACCAGGGAACTAATCAGCAGATTGAGGGAAGGTACGGGCGTGCGCCAGCCAAGATCGCTTTTGGACTTCTCCAGCCACTTGGCGTGCTGGTTGAACATGGACGCGATGATGTGAATGAAAGCTTCGTAGGAGTTCAGTAAGCCGTGGCGACCCGTAAGCGTGTAGCCCTCCAGGCAGCCTTCGAGCGTGTGTTCGGAAAGCATTTCCATCACGCGGCCATCCGGCGCGATTTCCGTTCCGTCCGCATCTTCGGGCAAGTAGGTTTCCAGCCACACCTTCCTCGAAGCTCCATAGATTCCGTCTAGCTTGTTGGAGGCAGTCTCATCCGGCCCAAAGACGCGGAAGTTGCTCATGTTGCGCTTCATGACTTCGCAGAGAAAACTTGCGAGTGTACCTGTCGGCGACTCATACTTCGCCGCGGGCGCATCGATCTCTACCCCGTAGTCCTCAAAGCGCGGCAGATCGAGCGGATGGGTTAGAGTTCCACCGTTTGCATGCGGATTCGCGCTGATGCGGCGGCTTCCTTCCGGCGCCATCGCCCGCAATTCAGGAAGCAATGTGCCGTTCTCGTCGAATAGTTCCTCCGGTCTATAGCTGCGCAACCAATCCTCCACCAAAGCGAGTGAAGTGGGATTGGTGACGGGATCAAGAACAGGGATCTGGTGCGCTCGCCAGAAGTTCTCCACCTTATGGCCGTGCACTTCTTTCGGTCCGGTCCAGCCCTTGGGAGAGCGCAGGACAACCATGGGCCAGCGTGGCCGTTCCACGTGTGCGGCCCCGGTAAGACGCGCCTTCCTCTGGATCTCCCGGATGTCGAGTACGCAATGCTCCAGTACTGCGGCCATTCTTTGGTGCATCTGCACCGGGTCTGAACCCCCCACCAAGTGGGGGATGTAACCGAGTCCTCGAAGGAGCTGCTCAAGTTCCTCGTCGCCCATACGCCCGAGGATGGTTGGATTGGCGATCTTGTAGCCGTTGAGGTGAAGAATCGGCAGCACAGCACCGTCGCGGGCTGGATTCAGGAACTTGTTCGTATGCCAGGAGGTCGCCAATGGGCCGGTCTCTGCCTCACCATCCCCAACCATCACAGCGACGATCAGTTCCGGATTATCGAAGGCTGCACCAAAGCCATGCGACAGACTGTACCCAAGCTCGCCACCCTCATTGATTGAACCGGGCGTGTCTGGGGTGCAATGGCTGCCGAGCGCCCCGGGAAAGCTGAACATTTGAAAAAGCCGAAGCATGCCAGCTTCGTCTTGGCTGCGGTCCGGGTAGACCTCCGAGTAGTGTCCTTCCAGATAGCTATTCGCAAGCGTCGCCGGCGCTCCATGGCCCGGACCCGCTATGTAGAGAACGCTCAAATCGTATTTCTTGATGAGCCTGTTTAGGTGTACCCAGGTGAAAGATTGTCCGGGATCGGTGCCCCAATGGCCCAACAGGCGACGTTTTATGTGCTCCGGCCGCAGTGGCTCCCGCAACAACGCATTCGCACGCAGGTAAAGCATCCCCGCGGACAGGTAATTGCAGGCTCGCCAGTAAGCATCCAGTCTGGATAGCTCGTCCGAGCCGAGGCTGAACGAATTGTTAGAGGGCGTGTTCATGGAGTTTGAGAGTAGTCCTGATCGCTCGGCTGAGGCAAGTTACACAACCCTCAGTCCTTCATAGACCAAAGATGTAGTGGTAGCGCTGGCGGCTCGGCACCGACCCGTTTTGACGATCCATATTAACGTAGGTTCCAGCCGCGTACCTTGGGAGATGCGCCATCCTTAAGATCGGGGAGTTTGCTCGTCTGTACATACGAGTCGATAACGTTCAGCAGGGCCTCGAGTGACTTTCCCTTTTCCAAGCATCTATAGAACAACCTTTGCTGGACCATGTTGACATCTCCCAAATTACCACTCAGAAGAATGATTGGGTACGCTACGTGCATCGCACGCATTGCAAACAACAACTCCACACCATTTAAGTCGGGCATGTCGTAATCGACGATAGCGAGATCGAAACCGAGCAAATCACGACGCAGCGCTTGCACGGGAGAGCTGTCAACAGCCACGGTGAATCCGTGTCTCTCCAGAATGGCTCCGCGCAAGTAAAGGCCGACCGTGTCGTCGTCGACGCAAAGGATGCGGATGCGTCCCGCATCGTCCGTCGGCTTTTCGGCAGGAGACGAACTTATCTCGCTCGATTCAAGCTGGCGATCGCTTGTGCCGCTTCGGTTTGGTGTCGGATCTCCGTCCATGTAGCCCCACGAAGCACACATCACGATTCACAGAATGTGAACGAGTGCAGTGACTCCAATCGACAGCTGCGAACCTGACAAGGACCAAGAGCATACGCTGCCTACAGAGGTAGCATAAGGTGGAAACAAACGTGGAGAGTGATGGACTGCTATCTAACGGTTAAGCCTAAGGGAAGACAGCCCCTCGAGTCCTGGATTTCATGTTGAGGCAGAAAGGGGCCAGCTTTCACTCTCTGCCGTTCTGCGGTTTCGTTGCTATGGCGAGTTCCACTGCTGCCCTCACCTTGTCGGTTTCAAACGGCGCAGTGATGATGTCTGCGCCGCCCGAGTCGAGTACACCTGACCAATGAGCAAAATCGGTCTCTCGGGCGTACACGAGGAAAAGAGGAGGAGAGGGTAACTGGTGCAAAATACCGCCTATGATCCAGACGTCTCCGTCTTCGCATTTGTCTGGCAGCAACAGGATGTCTTTGATCCCGGCCACGGCGGGCACTCTCGGAATTTCCGTAAGTTTGTTTACGAGACATACCTGCAGCCCTAATGAATGGAGAGCCGAAAGCAGATTTCCTTGATCTTTGATTTCAGCTAAGCCTATGATTCTGAGCGTTTGAAAATCTGCCATTTCAGTTCACCCTAAGCGTGCGGGAAATCGGGCGTCATCACCCGACCGCACAGCACACTCTTTTTTGAACCTTCGAATCCAAAAGTATTGGTACAAGCTCAATCAGTGGGGTTGGGGCGATTCTCTCCTGATCTGCGCACTCGACGCTAAGGTTAGGCGTTTGTGACGAGTGCCGCATTACCTACGCGCTGCTTGACAGTATGGTTTCACTCTTCGACCCCGCAATGGACTGGTGAAATGCTAGCTAACGGTTAGTTGACAACAGGGGCAGGCTTCAGAATGCTTCTGACCGCGCGCTTGTAAATGGCTCTCTCGCGCATACTGCCAAATCTAGGATCGGTCTCCAGCCAGGCGACTTGCGGCTCATTCACGGCAACAGCCAATTTCAGGAAGTTTTCGCACCCTTCCTCATCCTGAAGACACATACAGAGTCGAGCCTGGCATGTCCTGCTCAAAGAGGCCCGTTGGTCCAAGAGATGGAAACCCGCAATGAGGGCCCAAGCTCCTTCGGTCCGTCCTGCCAGGGCGAGAATACCGGCTACGCCTGAAAGGATTGAAGGGCTTTCATCGGAAGTCAGCAGAATGGCTTCCGCCAGAGCGGCCGCTTCCTCCGCTCTTTTCATTTGCAGAAGCAACTCAGCTTGGAACAAGAGCACCTGGTTAGGTACTGGACCGTAGGGAACCGCATCTTCCGGGATTGCTGGATGCTCGCTCGTGCCCGACAGTAGATACTTCAATCGTGCGGTCGAAACCCTTTGCCTGCAGGAGAAGGGATCCAGTCGCCAAGCTGCCCGAAGCTGCAAGGAAGCTTCGTCGAATCGGCCAAGCATCATCAGCAAGTCGGCATAACGTTGGCGGACCCCTGGACTTGCACCTAGGCTCAATGCGTGACGGTGATGGTCCTCTGCACTTTTGAGGTTGTGCGAAAGAACAAGGCAGCATCCCATCGCAGCATGGGCTTCCGCCATCTCTGGATCGAGTTCCAGAGCCTTTGTCGCGGCCGTCCTTGCTTGCTGCAGATCAGCGGCTTCTACCGGTTCCCCAAGAAAGATCAAGGAGTAATAGCACTGCGCAATGCCGCAGTGGATACGCGGAGATTCGGGGCCGTGTTGCGCGAGGTGCTGAAACTTTGCGAGCGCGGAACGAACAGATGAAGAAGTGCCATGATCCAGAGCTGATTCCGCGCTGAGGAAATCCGGGAGAGCCGAGAGTATAGCTGGCGAGACTCTCACTTTTTTGTTACGTATTTTCGATGTCTGCGGCGCGATCCTCGCCATGATCGCCATGGCTGTCTGCTCTTCCAGGAAGATCAGGTCCTTGTCGGTTATCGTGAGGTCGAATCGCTCCGACCAGGTCTCAAGTCCTGACGGATGTACCCCTGTAACGGATACCCGAACGTGGGATGCGTCCTTGCGAACGCTGCCCGTGATGATCTGATCGACCTTCAGGGCGTCGCCCAGAAACGCCGCGTCTGCGATGTGCGCTTCCGCTAACGCTACGGATGGCGCAGCTAAAACCTGACACCCGTCGGTCTCGGCGATGAGGAAGGTGAGCTCGTCTGTCACCCCGGCGGCAATAGCTGCTGTTAATGTCTCGCCCTCCTGGTGCCTGAACGGCAGGACAGCGATAGTAACCCCCTTATGTTCCGTTGTACCCGAATGAGACGATTTCGCTGAGGCCGCTGTAGTTTCCTTTGGCATTTGTGCGCTTAGGCGGATATTCGGTCGGTATGTTCCTCTCTGGTAATAGATGAGAACTTCATCCTGAGCTCCCTCGGTTTCGTAATACTCCTTTAGCTTGTTGCGGAGGCGCACAGCCTCGGTGCGCACGATCGAGTCCTGACTCGGGTGGTATGGCGGTCTGCGGCCGTAGACCTCCGTTCCAATCACATACTCCTTCAGGTATTCACCCTCTTCCTTCAAAGTTGCTTCTACCGTGTAGCGCAGAAATTGGCACAGGCGAGAAGAGTTCTTGAAGGTCCCACTTTCGCATAGCCGCTCCAACTGAGCCATCACGGCTTCCTTGGATACCTCTTCCGGAGCGTCACTCATAACGGCACGGCGGACGATCGCCGAAGAAGGCTTATGATTGTTCTCATTTACATGCTTCTCACGCGCGGTTCCAGGCCCTCGAGTCTGGAAACCGGCAACGTTCGGCTGGAGCCGGGTGGCTGTTGTCGGCGGTTGCTTTCTCATCCCTGATCCCTTTCAACAGCCCGAACTTACATTTGCCAAAACGGTCGTACCTCTTACCAAATGTCGCGCGAGGGTCGGTCTCCGCAGCCGAAAAGCGCCATGCAGTAGTTCCGTTTTGGATCGCTAGCAGTTTACACGTTAGCGGCGTAGAGAAATGTCGCCTAGCCGACACAACCGATTCCGGGTACTTCCACTGCTTCCACGGGTTTTCATGAAGAGCTTGAGTGATTTGTGAAGCAGTCACAAGTGCTCCTTCCGTAAGCTTTCGGCATGACCTTTACCTTTCTTCACTGTGTTTCAGATGCCGGTACATTGCGCGGCGCGTGAGGACTCGCAGTGGAGGATACGCTGTTAACTCACGGCTATGACGATTACGCTTCACCGCAGAAATAGACCGTGACTGCGGCTTGGTCCCGACCGAGCGACCCTCAGGTACAGCAACGTGACATCGGAATGCAAGCGTGGGGGAGGATTCTCCGGCCGGCACCGCTCGCCATACCCAGCTCGCCTCAGCTATTCGCAGTACGTTACGCGGTAACTGTTAGCTAGCCTTTCCGACCGGCTCTCCTCATGGAAGCCATGTCACCATAGTGAGTCTTGACAGACACTCGAACAAACTAAAGGGGGAAAGTATAAGTATGCCAATGATTCATGTACATTGCCCAGCCGGAACGTTCACGCAAGAGGACCAGGACGCGCTGGCGAACGAACTGGTAGATATCGGTTGTGAACTGGAGATGGTGAAGACTACTCCTGAAGTTCTCAGCCTTTGTACCGTTTACTTCGTGGTGCTTCCTGAGACGCAGGTCTACCATTCTCACAAGCCTGGCGGGACGAAAATCATCATCATTTACTTCGATATTCTCGGAGGCTGTATAGACCAGCCCGGTAAAGATGATTGCATCAAGCGTTTTACCGATGCCGTAGGAAGGCATACAAAAGCACGCTACACCAACGGGTACATTCCCTGCCATGTGATCCTGCGTGATGTGCTTGAGCCAAACTGGGGATTCAGTGGAAAACAAGGACGGATCAAGACAATGAGGGATTCTGTCGAAAGCGATCCATCGATCGGCTAAGGAGACGCTTGGCTTTTGACGTCGCCTAGCGACGCTCAATCTCTGCCCGCTTATGGGAAGTGGGATGCACATGTTGTTCCCACTTCCAACACTCGTCTACACAAGGGTGCTCCCGCGTCCGGTGAAGCGAAGGACATCTGCTGCCCCTGGGTTTAGGCGCGGCTGTCTAGGCCGTTATTTCCAGCCCTGTGCTCCTCGCTCAACATCCGGCAGCGGACCGAAGCGACGGGCTACAGGACGGACGGGGTGATCTGCTCAAGCGGTCTTCAACCAGGGCGTGCAGTGCAAGCCGGAGGCTGAAAGGCTGTTTAGGTGATGTAAGGCGTCTACCAGCCTTCGCAATGCAACAAGATTGCCGCACAGGGGGAGACAGATGGCTTCGGTCGCAGAAATCCTCGTAGAGACTCTGGCGCTGTCCGGCATAAAGCGGGTATATGGTCTGCCTGGTGATTCACTCAATGGAGTAACTGATTCCCTACGCAAGCACAAAGACATCGAGTGGATCCACGTTCGCCACGAGGAGGCGGCGGCCTTTGCGGCCGGGGCGGAGGCGCACCTCACCGATCGGCTCGCGATCTGTGCCGGTAGTTGCGGCCCGGGTAATCTGCACTTCATCAACGGCCTGTTCGACTGTCATCGCAGCCGAGTTCCGGTGCTGGCGATCGCTTCGCAGATTCCATCCACTGAACTCGGAACCACTTATTTTCAAGAGACCTATCCGGAACAGCTGTTTAAGGATTGCAGCCACTACTGCGGAGTCATATCCGAGGCTGACCAGATGCCGCGCGTTCTCGCGATCGCGATGCGCACGGCGATCGCCGAGCGGGGAGTCGCCGTCGTCGTCCTGCCCGGAAACATCGCTACGATGAAGAGCAAGGCATCCGCGGCGCCTCTTGGCTTCTTGCGAAATGGGTCCGCTGTTTTTCCGCCCGCGCAGGACCTTGCCAATGCCGGCGTAATCCTGCGGAACGCCAAGCGCGTTACGATCCTTGCCGGTGCAGGTTGTGCCGGGGCGCACAACGAACTCATGCGCATAGCCGAACAGTTGCAGGCACCGATTGTGCACGCTTTTCGCGGCAAGGAGTTCGTCGAGTACGACAATCCCTACGACGTGGGCATGACTGGGCTGCTGGGCTTTGCTTCCGGCTATCGAGCCATGATGCACTGCGATGCGTTACTCGCGCTCGGCACGGACTTTCCCTATCCGCAGTTCTATCCAGAAAAAGCAAAGAAGGTGCAGGTCGACATTCGTGGAGAACAGATTGGGCGGCGTACCGTGGTCGACGTTGGCCTGATTGGCTCGGTCAAGGAGACGCTGACGGCCCTCCTGCCGCTTGTGGGAAAGAAGAAAGACAGCGCTCACCTCAAGGATAGTGTCAAGCATTATCGCCACACCCGCAAAAAGCTCGACGATCTTGCAGTGGGTAAGCCTGGTACCTCGCCGCTGCACCCAGAGTTCGTCGCGCGTACCCTGGACGAGGTCGCGGCCCAGGACGCTGTGTTCACCGTGGACGTGGGCACTCCCAGCATCTGGGCAGCACGCTATCTGCGCTTTAACGGGAAACGTCGATTGATTGGTTCGTGGTCCCATGGTTCCATGGCTGGCGCGCTGCCGCAGGCAATCGGCGCACAGGCGACGTTTCCCGGACGGGAGGTCATCGCCATGGCCGGCGATGGCGGGCTTGCGATGCTCATGGGCGAACTGCTCACCGCCGTACAGAACGATCTGCCGGTAAAGATTGTGGTCTTCAACAATAGCGCATTGGCCTTTGTCGAAGTGGAAATGATTTCTGCGGGCATCATGCCGTTCGGAACCGATCTCAAGAATCCGAACTTCAGCAAAGTCGCTGAGGCTTGCGGGCTGTTTGGCGTGCGGGTCGCCTCTCCGGAGCAGCTCAAGCCGGCCCTTGAACAAGCATTCGCCCACAAGGGGCCCGCCCTTGTTGAGGTCATGGTGCAACGGCGTGAACTTTCCATGCCGCCCACCATTACGCCGGACCAGGTTCTAGGTTTCAGCTTGTACCTGACGAAATGCGTACTCAACGGACGTGGCGACGAGGTTCTGGATCTTGCGAACACGAATCTAATGGATCGTCTGTTCGGGAAGTAGGTAGCGCAGGCCGAGCAAGTCTCGACCGAACCCAGGGGCTTTGATTGTATGAGCGACCCTTTGCCTTCGCGAGGTTTACGCTCGCGAGAAATGAGAGCCCGCATGAAGTTCATGGCAGTGTCGTTCGTTGCTCTGATTCTGCTGGCAGGCGCTGCTCTCGCTCAGCTTCCAACGCAGCCCGGCAGCACGACCGAGTTGAAAGCGCCCCCTGGAGAGATAGAGCAGGGCCTTTCGGGCCGAGAGGGTTCGGGCTCCGACCTGCGACCGTTCCTCGCGAACTTCTACCCCGAAGACCTTCCGCCGCTCTTTCCAAAGAACTCGCGTGCGGTGACCTATCTTCGAGATCACCGCATTCGATCCTATGGCTGGCTCGATGGTGGAATCACGACAGTGTCAGGCGCCAGCGGGCTTGTGACCGAGGCGCCTACCTCCGACCGCTTCAGTAACCAGGCTATGCTGAACGGCGCCTGGCTCATCGTGGAGCGGAAGGCCACGAAAGAGCTCTCCTGGGGCTTTCGTTCAGACTTCTACGTGGGCTCCGATGCTGCCCTGCTGCGGCCGGAGGGCAGCTTCGGTCCCACAGGTCCACGCTGGGGAACGGACTTCCGCCAGGCTTACCTCACCCTTTACATCCCAGGCGTCTTCGGTAGGGGTATCGAGTTCGATGGTGGACGCATCAATAATCCCACCGGCTTCGAAACGCTCATGTCACCCTACCGGCCGATGTACTCCGAAACGTATTTCTGGATTCACTACGAGGTTGGCAGCACAGCTCTGCAGGCGACTGTGCACCCGACCGGGCGGTTGGATCTTGTTCTCGGTACGGTGATGGGCTACAACACGTTGTTTGAATTGCGAGGCCGAGCACCTGACTACATCGCCCGTGCCATCTATCGGCCCCGAGGTGACAAGGATCGTCAATGGCTGGCTACGGTCTATACCGGGCCAGAACCTGCGGCTGCCACCCAAGGGCATGTCGGCAGGTGGCAGACACTTGCCGAGTTGCAAGCCCGCGAAGTGTGGACGCGCCGTATAGCCCAGGTGATCCAGGTGCACTACATGGCGGACGTAAGCGATCCCACTGTCGGACGTCGAACCTCCTCCACACAGGGGGCCTTCGTGATTACGGCGTTCAAACTTAACGATAAGGCCTACATAAACACCCGCGCGGAATGGTTTTCCGATCCTCATGGTGTACGCATAACGACGCCCGGAAGCTACGGAGAGGCTACCCTCGGATTGAGCCTTCACCCAACACGCTGGATCGCATTCCGCCCGGAAGTTCGTGGGGACTTCTCCGGCCAACACTCCTTTGGCGGTGCTGACAACAGCGTCCGCCATCGCAACGAACTCAGTGTTGCGTTCGAAATGATTTACAAAGGAAGACTGTTTTGAGGTTTTCAACTCCCATAGGGGCGGGTTGAGCACTTCGTCTACACGGCGGGATGAAGCTTCGCAAAGAGGACACCTCCATCACTCTCAGCGAAGTGCCAAGGCGAACTGGTCGTATAGCAATGGCCAGGCGTGGCATTGGCAAAGACGCGGTATCTCACACCCACTCAGTAGGTGGTAGGCCTGGTTTCCCCAAGCCCAGTAGCCGCCGCTCTACATAGCTTCATCGAGAAAGCGGAGGAGTTCATTGCTCAACATATCTGGCTGTTCCTCGGCCAAGTAGTGTCCACAGTCCTGGATCACGATGGCTCTCATTCGCTTCGTGAGCGGTCGGATGGCTCCTTCCAGTCCGGTTCCAGCACTTGCAGCGCCAGCTACCGTGAGGACGGGCATTGGAAGTTTCGTCTTGGCGTTCTCCCTGTTGTGTTCAGCGTCGACTTTGTGAGCACGGAAATACGCAATGCCCGCGTGCAACGCACCGGGAGCTGCAAGCCGGTCCGCGTATTCATCAAGAATGTCATTCTCCAGGCCAGCCGTGTTGTGGGCCTGCTGAAGCATGAAGTGACGAACAAACATCTTCTCGCGGCCCGTGATCAGGGCTTCGGCCAGTCCGTTCGGCGCTTCGAAAAGCGGCAAATGGTACATCATCGGGTACTTGTTTGCATCGTAGAGTTCTTCCAGGCCAAGACCGGGTAGCGCAGCCTCCATCAGAACCAGTCGCTTGACTTCTTTTGGAAATGCCGAAGCATAGGCGTAGCCGACCATCATGCCTACATCGTGACTGACGAGGTTAATCGCTTGTAAGCCGAGCTTTGCGACGAGCTGATGGATGTCTTCGGCAACTGTGCGTTTGTCGTAGCCGGCGTCAGGTCTGTCGGACTCACCGCACCCCCGGAGGTCCGGAGCGATGACCTGGTAGTGCTGCGCTAAGGCGGGAATTACCTTCCGCCACGCATTCGACGTTTCGGGGAATCCGTGGAGCAGCACCACCGGCTCACCCGAGCCGGCACTACGGTAGAAAAGTCTTATTCCGTTCACTTCAACCTTACCGAAGGTCATAGGTATGGAAGCCTGCTCATCATTCGTCATCGCTCGCCTCGCGACTTCACTGTGTTCTTTGGTAATTTGTGATTTAGGCTCGGTGAGCTTAGACCTACTTAGGCGTGCTTTCCCGCTCATCGAACGATAAACAGGTGTGACCTTCGGTACTCCTCACAGCGTCTCCCCTTCATCGATCTCCTCCTTCGGAGAAGTTATCTTGGAGTTCTAGCCGCGCTGCAAAAGTCCAGTTACGAAACTCAATAGCGAAATGATTTATGTGCTTTTCAACCAGATCAGGCGGAGCCGCCCCGGGAAGGTGGGTCGTGAGCAGGAGATGCATGCCGTCCGGCTCGTCGCGTGATTGACGCATGCTGTATCCCACTCTCAGCCCGTCTGTATCAAGAATTTCCATCCCGTAATGCACCGGGTAGGTGTGGTCCCATGCCATGGGGAAGGCGAAGTCTTCAGGCAGTGGGTGATAAAACACTCTCCAGGGCAGCTCCGTTTCACCGATATTCTCGATGACTTCGACTACGTCCCGGCCGTCAACGGGATGACTTACAAAGTGCTCCGGATGTCCCGCGCGGAACTCCGCTTCCCGCTTTCGCGTGACGAGCTCGGTGTACCAGCCTTGAAATGCTTTAGCCGTTATCCCTGCGACAACAAGCTGTAGCGTGTGGGTCTGCCACTGACCTTCCGAGGCTTGCACCCACCCACGCACTTTCGTTTGCATCTCCCGCAAGTCGTCGTCCAAAAGATGACGCATGGCCGCATTGCCCAGCTTGCGTTTGAGGTAGACCAGAGCGTGACGAGCGCGCTGAAGTTCCGCATCTCGAATGTCGGCGTTTGTCAGCGACCGCGCGCCGACATTGCCGGTTGCCGCATAGTCGCGGTCGTCTGTAGCAATAGCCATAGGTCTACATGGGCTCTGTGAAGAAGCGATCAGCTCCTCAGCGTTTGCTTTGGCTCTTGGATTTCAATCGAGCCTATGATCGTGATTGTTTGAAACCCTGTCACTCTTCGCCTATCTGCGCACGCCTACAATAGGATCAGTGATTCGTGCCGTGTGCTGGATAGCTATCCACTCTGTCGAAGGATTGTTTTACATTCTTCGAGCCTACAAAAAGCGCCCATGCCGGTGGAGTGCCCGGCTTGCAATGTGCCAATGGATAAGAGACACATTGGACAGGAG
>CAXTPR010000043.1:0-29907 GCA_964246235.1 uncultured Acidobacteriaceae bacterium | reverse complement strand
GCGTTGATGCCGCCCTGCGCGCACACCGAGTGCGACCGCTTCACCGGCACGATCGAAAACAGGTCGACCTTGCCGCCGGCTTCGGCGATCTTGATCACGGCCGCAAGGCCCGCTAGCCCTCCGCCGACAACGATGATTCGTGGTGTTGTTGCCATTCTCTATCTCTCGGACAACGGTGTAACCATTGCTTGAACAAAAAGCACAAATGAAGTGATCGCGACGAACGGCGAGAGTCGTGCCACAATTCGAACAAGCCTCTGCGGGAAAGCTCTTTTGTGTTCGCGCAGGAACTGTTGTGACATTCGCCTCGGCATGCGCTGACTGAAAGGGCTGCGTTCAGGCATTACACCTAAGCCATTTACGGCAGAGATGACGCGAAACCATGCCACGTTCGCAGCGGTGGCACATAGTCCGCAGAGACAGAAGAAGACCCAAGCGTAGGTGTGGCTCAGGTAGAACATCACCGCGCCTCGCCCGGCTGGGCAGGATTCGTCGTGCCCGGCGCCACCGTACTCGGCGCATGCTCGATCACCCCAGCCGGCTGGCTCGGCATGTTCGGAATCGGCGCGTTTGGGTACTTGTAGACGACCGCATAGATCGAGATCAGTCCCATCAGGCAGAGCGCCGCGCCACCGCCCGCGCACACATACCCGAACCGCTTGCGCGCCTTCTCGCCTGGCGTGATGCCCCACTTCGCCGCGAACAGCCAGGTTCCGTAGGCGAAGTGCCAGCACGTCGCCACCATCGCGATCACATAGACCGCCAGCATCCACGGATTCGAGAGCTCCACCTGAACCTTGTGGAAGGCCATAGCTGGGTTCTCCGGCAGGCTCACCCCGGCGAACCGCTGCCGCCACACATGCTGGATGATGTACGCAAACGCAACATACCCGGTGATTCGCTGGGTGAAGTAGCCCCAGTTCCCGGCCCACGGGTACACGTTCACGTTGCCGCGCCCGCGCAGCCCGATGTACACGCCATACAGCGCGTGGTACAGCAGCGGGATGAAAATGAACGCCCACTCCAGAACGCGGACCAACGGAAGTCCGTTCAGGAACTTGACCTGCTGTGCATAGGCCAGTGGTCCGTTCCACGTCTCGAAGTTGGAAACGATGTGCTCTACCAGGAACGCGCCGATCGGCACGATACCGGTCAGCGAATGGAGCTTGCGCAGCAGAAAGCTGTGGCCCTCACCGGCGCGCAGCGGCTGTACACCGCGTGTCGTATATTTTCCGGCTTGCGATCCCGAAGCGCTTGCGTTATCGGGCGGTGCCACGGGAGCAGCTGCAGCCATGCTGGATACGTCCTTTCATAAACACCGCACGCGCGCTCGACCGACAGGCACACTTTGCAGGAAGGCAACCTGATTATTCCCCCCGGCGAAATTAGGGGTCAACTCCTCACGCGCGGTTATCGGCACCCAAGTTCACGTCTGCCAAATGTGCTCACTTTCCGTTACACCGCCGTTCTCTGCGTCTCCAGCGGGATTCAGGCGGCGTTCCACTTTGCTCGCCGTGTCAAAGCTTTCGCTCCACCAGCTCCCGCAGCAGCTTTCGGAACGCCCATCCGCGGTGGCTCACAGCCCATTTTTGCTCTGGCGGCAACTCGGCCATCGTGAGACCCAACTCCGGAATCAGAAACAGCGGGTCGTAGCCAAAGCCCCCCGTTCCCTGCGGGCCGCCTAAGACTTCGCCGTCCACGTCCCCCTCAGCCTTCAGCAGCACCTCGCCGTCGCGAGCCAGGGCCAGCGCGCAGACAAAGCGGGCGTGACGCGTGATACGGCCTGCCTGACCACTCGGCACCTGCTCCAGCAAGGAGAGCAGGCAAAGGTTGTTGCGTGTGTCCCTGGTCATACCCGGCCATAGGTCCGCGAGCGAAGGGTCAATCTCCGGCCCGAAGCCCATTGCCTCTGCGAACCGCGCGGAGTGTACCCCCGGCCGCCCGCTCAGGGCCTGCACCGCCAGCCCGGAGTCGTCCGCCAACACCAGCATGCCCGGCTTCGCGTTCGAGTAGGCCCGCGCCTTCAGCTCAGCGTTGCCCATGAAGGTGGAGGCGTCCTCGACCGGCACGGGCAGCAGCTCGATCTCAGGCAGCGGAAGCACCTCAACACCGTCGCCCTGTGCATTTTCCGCAAACTCCCTGAGCTTGCCTTTGTTCGTTGTTGCCGCGTAGACCGTTGTCACTGGCTTGTCTCCCTCGACCCATTGTCATGCTTCGCGCGAAGGAGAACCACCGGCTGCACAGGAGTGGAACACTTCACTTCTTACCCGCCGGGAGTGCCCTGTCCCGCAGGATTCCAATCCGGCCCTTCGGTCCCACCACAAACGGCAGGCTGAGCGCATTCCAGTTCCTGTCCGCATCCGGTGCATCGCCCGGTCCAGGTTTCAGGGGCTGCCAGTTCCGTCCGTCATCGGCCGAGACATCTGTGCCGTTCGGACCCACCGTGATCCAGACACGCGATTTACGTCGTATGCCACAGCGCTCCGGAAGCCGTGGGGCGGCGTTACCGCTGCGCTCCAGTGTGCTCCGAAGTCGGAGCTGTAGGCTGCGTTCTTCTCACGGAGGTCAGCCTTGAGGTAGTCTCCGCCCACTGCCAACATCACGTGGCCGTGCCAGCCGGCATTCGAGGCAAGCGAGAAGATCCCGCCGGACGCCGAGGCCGGGAACATCGGCATCGGCAGAGCGGTCCAGCAAGGCTTCTGGTTACTGCTGGGACAAAGCCTGAACAGGCGTGCTCCTGAAACTCCTCCGGTACCAAAGAACACGGACGGTGACTCCTCAACGTCGATCAGAGAAGTGTTGCTGGCGGCAAACGCGCCGTCGTGTGCGGCATCAGGTTCAGCATCATCCTGAAACCAGTGCAGATCATTGTCTTCCGACTCGTACAGCCGGAAGTGTCCTTGTACAGGATCGCCAAGGATACGGATGTCTCTCTCGCTCTTTGCCTTGATCGCATCCCAGAACCCCTCCTGGTCCGGGTTGGTAAACAGGAGCGTCCACGTCTGGCACCCATCCGTCGTCTTGAACAGCCGCGACTTGTCTCCCGGCCCGCTCGACATCACGATGGCCGTGTTGTTGTCGAACGCCTGCACCCCGCGGAAGTCGAGGTCCTTCGCATCCGGCGGCGTCGCGCAAAGCTGCCACACGAACCCCATGTCCTCGGTCCGCAGCACGGTCCCATGCGAGCCCGAAGCCCACGCCACCCCGCCGCCCACATAGTCGATCCCGCGCAGGTCCTCCGTCACATGCGGGTCCTGCATCTCCCATTGCGCAGAAGAAGCGGAGCAGCCCAGGAGCATCACTAGCGGCACGAAAGCGCGCATATACAGGAGTGTATCGGGCTGCGCCCGGTTCTCTCTCCAAGGACGCGCATCGGCACAAGGACGCAGCCTTCCGCCGCTACTGCTTCAGAAGGTAAAGCGCAGACCCATGTGCCGGCAGGTGCCGCGTCAGGGTGCTGGGCGGCGCACGCTGCTCTGTCCCGCTCCACACATCGCGCATCCGCCCTCCCTTACGCGCGCCTTTCAACCCGAGCGACTCCAGCCCGCGGCTCACGCTCATCTCGGAGTCGCCGAGGTTGAACAGCGCGAGTGCGTGTTCTCCGCCCGGCAGATCGGCAGTCCACACTACCAGGTCGCCCTCGTGCAGCACCTCGCGGCTGGCTGTGGCCGTCTGATCAATGCGGATCAGGTCTCTGTTCGTCAGCAGGCGAAGCGTCTCCGGCTGCAGCATCGTCAGGTTTGCGCCCAGGATGAGCGGACTGCGCGCGATCGACCAGAGCGTCATCTGCGTCTGCTGCTCATCCGGTGTGAGCCGGGTGTGCCGCGCTCCCGGACCCACATCCGGCTTCGGCGCAAGCTCTCCGAGCGGCAGCATGTCCGCGTCCGGCCAGTGACCGGGTTTGGCAAAGGGGGCCCACGCCGCCAGCCGCGCGAACTGGCTCTTCACCGACTGCGGAAAGCCGTCCTTACCCTCCCACACATCCCAGATATCCTCGGAGATGCGCCACATTTGCGCGAGTTCACCCACCTCCGCGGCATGGCTCAGGTTGGTCGGCCCAGGCGAAAGGCTCAGCACCATGGGTCGTCCGCTCCGGTCTATGGCGCGCCGGATCTGCCGTATCTCGCTCCCCTTGTACGGATGATCGGAGATGCAATCGACCTTCAGCAGGTCCACGCCCCACGCCGCGTACTGCCGCAGCAGCGAATCGTACCAGGCCTGCCCCGCCGCGTCGTCGCGCACGCCCCAGTTGGTCGGGTCCCACGGGCACGCATCGCTGATGTCGGCTACCTCCTGCGCATGGAACGCGGAGCCCTCCACTGGGGTGTTGATCCGCACGCTCTCGCGCGGAATGCCGCGCACGATGTGAATGCCGAACTGCAGGCCCTGCGAGTGAACCCAGCGGCCCAGTTCGATAAAGCCGCGATTCAGCGTATCGAGCGTGGTCTGACCATCCACACGCAGGGTTTCTGCCTGCGCCGCAGGCAGGGAAGAAGGAAAGCGCTGCGGGACAGGAACGTACCGGCCAAAGCCGTCAATCTGGAATCGCAACTGCTCCGGATGAGGCCGCGACTCCGGGTTCTGAAAAAACCAGCCTTCATCAATCACCGCATAGCGCCAGCCCAGAGCCTTCAGCGTCTCCGTCTGCACCTTCACATTGGCCCGGAACTGCGCCTCCGTGATGGTCAGGCCGTAGCTGTCCCAGCTGTTCCATCCCATCGGCGGCGTTGCGGCGACCTTGGGCTTGGTCTGCGCATGCAGGGCGATGCTGACCACCAGGGGAGCTAACAGCGCACGCGATGCACGGCGAAGAAGATGGGTCTTCATCGATCGACCTCCGAGCCGCTAGCGCAGCTTGTATGCCGCATCGCTCCACGCCAGCTCACGGCGAAGTTGATGGAGCCGTGTCTCGGAGTCAATCCGCACCAGCTCGATCCCGGCGATCTCGGCGAAGTCTTCCATGTGCTCCATGGTCAACGCCTGCGAGAAGCCCGTGTGGTGTGCCCCGCCCGCATAGATCCAGGCCGCGGCTGCGACCTTCAGGTTGGGCTTGGGCAGCCACAGGGTGCGCGCTACAGGCAGCTTCGGCAGCTCCTGTTCCGGCAGCACCACGTCGATTTCGTTCACGATCATGCGGAAGCGGTTGCCCATGTCCACGATGCTCGCCACCACCGCCGGGCCCGCCGGCGAGGTAAACACCAGGCGTACCGGATCGGCTTTGCCGCCGATGCCCAGAGGATGCACCTGGAGCGACGGTTTGTCGTTGGCAATCGTCGGGCAGATTTCCAGCATGTGCGAGCCCAAAATTTTAGATTGGCCCCCAGCCTGTCCCGCGAAGTCGTAGGTGTAGTCCTCCATAAAGGAGGTGCCGCCCGGCATGCCTGCGGCCATTACTTTCATGATGCGAAGGAGCGCGGCGGTTTTCCAGTCGCCTTCGCCGCCGAAGCCGTACCCCAGCGCCATCATGCGTTGCGTCGCGATCCCCGGCAGCTGTCCCATGCCGTGCAGGTCTTCGAACGTATCGGTGAAGGCCCCGAAGCCGCCCTCCTCCAAAAAAGCGCGCAGGCCCAGCTCGATACGCGCCGCCACGGCCAGCGAATCGCCGCGGTCATGCTCACTGGCGATGGTGTACGTGTCGCGGTACTCCTGCACCAGCTTGTCCACGTCGGCGTCGCTGAACTGCGCCATGCGGTCCGTGAGGTCGCCGATCCCGTAGCCCGACACGGTGTACCCGAAGACCTTTTGCGCCTCGACCTTGTCGCCCTCTGTCACCGCCACATTGCGCATGTTGTCGCCGAAGCGCGCCACCTTCAGGTGCTGCGACTCATGCCAGCCCAGCGCCGCGCGCGACCAGGCTCCGATCTCCGCAACCGTTTCCGGGTCTTGCCAGAAGCCCACCACGACTTTGCGCGGGAGCCGCAGCCTCGCCGTGATGAACCCGAACTCGCGGTCGCCGTGGGCGGCCTGGTTCAGATTCATGAAGTCCATATCGATGGTGGCGTAGGGCAGCTCGCGGTTGAACTGCGTGTGCAGGTGCAGAAACGGCTTGCGCAGCGCCGTCAGCCCGGCAATCCACATCTTGGCCGGCGAGAACGTGTGCATCCACAGCACCAGGCCGACGCACTTGCCATCGTTATTGGCTTCACGGCATAGCTTGCTGATGCCGTCCGCATTCACCATGACCGGCTTGGCCACGATCTTCACCGGGATGGCTGTCTGGCCATCCAGCGAGGCGGCGATCTTGCCGGCGTTCTCTGCCACCACGCCCAGCGGCCCCGGGCCGTAGAGGTGCTGGCTGCCGGTCACAAACCAAAGCTCCAAACCATTCTCCTTGCTCACTGCCATCTCCTATGTTTTCAAGCAGACTATCCCGTCTAGTTCGGCCTGCGAGGGTGTCACCCTGACCCCTGAACGAAGTGAAGGGAAAGGATCCCCGTATTCGCTTGGCGCAGCGTGACATCATCGTAAGCAATACGAAGGTCCAAGCCCTGACTCCTAAGCCCCGCGCGATCGCGCCGCAATCTCCCGCAGCTCTTTCAATACATCGGCCAGCGGCTCCGGCCTGGTAGCAGGGTCGCCGAAGCCGAAGTACACCCGCCGGTACAAGCCATACAACTCCCCATACAGCGCCGCCGCACCCGGCTCCGGTGAAAACACTTCATGCTTGGGGCACATGTGCTGCTGGGCTTCTTCGATGCTCCCGAAGATCCCGGCCGCGACCTGTGCGAAGATGCCTGAGCCTACACTGGTTGGCGGCGAATCCGGCACCAGCACCGGCTTGTTCAGCACATTCGCATACACCTGGTTCAGCATGCGGTTGTGCTGCGGAATGCCGCCCGCATTGATCACCCGCTCGATGGGTACGCCATGCTCGGCCATGCGCTCCAGGATGATGCGCGTATGAAATGCCGTGCCTTCGATGGCCGCGAACAACTCATCCTGCGCGGTGTGGATCAGGTTCCAGCCCAGCGTGATGCCGCCCAGGTCGCTGCGCACCAGCACGGTACGGTCGCCGTTGTCCCAGGTGATCCGCAGCAAACCGGTTTGTCCAGCCCTGTAGGTCTCCAGCCCCTGCGAGAGCGTCTTGACATCCGTGCCGGCGCGCCTGGCGATGGCTTCGAAGATGTCGCCTACCGCGGAAAGTCCGGCCTCGATCCCGGTGTACTGCGGATGCACGCTGCCCGGCACCACACCGCACACGCCCGGTATCAGCGACGGCTGCTTGCCCATGGCGATGATGCAGGTAGAGGTCCCGACCACATTGACCACATCGCCTTCGCGGCAGCCTGCGCCAATTGCGTCCCAGTGCGCGTCGAACGCGCCCACCGGCACGGGAATGCCCACCCGCAGTTCCAGCTTCTCCGCCCATTCCGGCGCGAGGTGTCCGGCTAAATGGTCCGAGGTCAGCACTTCACCGGCTAGCTTTTCTCTTACGCCTGCCAGCAGCGGATCCAAGGCCCTCAGGAACTCCTCCGGCGGAAACCCTCCCCAGCGCGGGTTCCACAGCCACTTGTGCCCCAGCGCGCAGACGCTGCGCCGCACCTGCTTCGGATCGGTGATGCCGCACAGCGTCGCCGCCACCATGTCGCAATGCTCGAAGGCCGATGCAAACGCCTCCCGCGTCTCCGGGTTGCCGCGCAGCCAGTGCAGCAGCTTGGCCCATCCCCACTCATGCGAGTACACGCCGCCGCACCACTCAATCGCTTCCAGGCTTCGCGCGTGAGCCAGCGCGGTGATCTCCTCAGCTTCGCGCAGCGCGCGGTGGTCGCACCACAGGTAGTACTCATTGAGCGGTTGCATGTTCGCGTCCACCGGAATCACGCTGGACCCCGTCGTATCCAGCGCAATGGCTTCTATCTGCCCGCCGTCGATGCCGGTCTGCTGGAGCACCTCGCGCGTGGCCTTTGCAAGTGCGTCCATCTGGTCGAAGTGCGATTGCGTCGCATAATCCGGATCGTCCCGCCTGCGATGCAGCGGGTAGCTCGCTGAAGCCGTGCCCAATCGCCCGCGTTCGCTGTCCAGTAGCGTCACCCGCGTGCTCAATGTCCCGAAATCAACACCCGCCACAATCCGCATGCAGCCACCATCATCGAAAGTGCGGCCATACCCGCTCGTAAGCGCTTACATGACCTGCTGTGCAGTGTAGACCGTTCATCGCTGTCTGTGCAGCCAGCGACGAGAATGATGCTCCTGGGCGAGCAGAGCCGGTGTACGCTGCTCTCGTGGCCCCCAAGTCTCCGAAGCCCGTCAAGCCGGACGATGCCGAGATCCTCCAGATCGAGGGGCCGGACGGCCTCATCCCCGTACGCATCTCCTCGCCGGAAAAGCTCTACTTCACGCGAGACGTCCGGCTCACCAAGCTGGACATCGTCCGCTACTTCCTGGCCGTGGCGCCGGGTGCGCTCCGCGGCATTCGCGACCGCCCCATCGTGCTCAAACGCTTCGTGAACGGGGCCGAGCAGGAGCCGTTCTACCAGAAGCGCGCGCCCTCCGATCTGCCGCCCTTCCTGCGTACCGTTACGCTGAGCTTTCCGTCCGGCCGCACCGGCGAAGAAGTCGTGGTCGACAACACCCCCGGCCTGGCCTGGGTTGTCAATCTCGGCTGCATGGAGCTGCACCCGCACCCTGTCACCTCGGCGAATCTCGACCGTCCGAACGAGCTGCGCGTGGACCTCGATCCGGGGCCGGGCGTGGAGTGGCCCGCAGTCCGCGAAGTCGCACTCGTGGCCAAAGCCGTCCTTGAGGAACACGGGCTCAGTGCCTGGGCGAAAACTTCCGGCTCCCGCGGCATGCACATCAACGCGCCCGTCCATCCCCGCTGGAGCTTCACGGAAGTCCGTCGCGCGGCCCTGGCTCTCGCGCGCGAAGTCGAACGCCGCGCGCCGTCGCTGGCCTCCAGCAAATGGTGGAAGGAGGAGCGCCACGGCGTCTTCCTCGACTACAACCAGAACGCCAAAGACCGCACCACCGCCTCCGCGTACTCCGTGCGTCCGCTGCCCGACGCCCGCGTCTCCGCGCCGCTGCGCTGGGACGAGGTGCTGACCTGCAAC
This sequence comes from uncultured Acidobacteriaceae bacterium, assembly GCA_964246235.1. Lineage (GTDB taxonomy): Bacteria > Acidobacteriota > Terriglobia > Terriglobales > Acidobacteriaceae > Granulicella. The sequence continues at coordinate 20,857 of CAXTPR010000043.1, read as the reverse complement.
CCGGCCGATTTCACCGTCTTCACCATGCCCGCACGCTTCGCCTCCATCGGCGATCCGCACGGAGACATGGACTCTGCAACAAACATCGGTTCTCTCGACGCCCTGCTCGATCTCGCCGCGCGCGACGAGGCTGCCGGTCTGGGCGATGCCCCCTGGCCGCCGCACTTTGCAAAGCAAGCCACCGAGCCCAAACGCGTCCAGCCTTCGAAGGCCAGGGCTGCCGCCGGCAGCAATGCGGCGGAGAAGCCGTTCGCCGCACAGCTCAACGAGGGCTTCGGCGCACATCGTTTCCGCAGGCAGTCTCGCAGGATGGTTGAAGAACAGGCGATAGGTCATGACTCCAGCGCTGACGTTCCCGCCGGGCCCACGGAAGTGACCCCGTCCTCTGAGGGCAGCAGGAAAGAGCCGAGTCTTAGCGAACAGGTACAGGTCCCAGCCAGGCGCGCCCGCGCTTCCAAACACCCGCTGCTCATCGTCGCGCAGTCCTCTGACAAAGCCGCCGCCGAAGCCGGTCTCGAACGCTGGCGAGCCGCGCACCCCGAGGCCGCCGCCCATCTCGCGGTTGATGACATTCTCGTCGACCGGATGCGCGGCTCGGCGTACGTCTGGTACCGCATCCGCGTAAACCTGCGCCATGTTCCGGAAGACCAGCGCCCATCGCAGGGCACGCCCGATCCCGATGATGATCCCACCCGCGCCTGGCGCGAGGCGAAGGAGCCTGCCTGATGCTCGACCAAGCCCACACCCTCACTTTGGGGGCATGTATGAGCTCGTCCTCTCCCATCTCGACGAAACGCTCGAACGTATTGGCAAACCGAGCGAGCCTCGGACCTGAGTCTCGTATCGTTGTTCTTGTATCGCCGTTCTCTTATTATGGGAATGTCATGCCGTTCCCGATCAAAACCTGCGTCGTGTGCGAGGAAGAGTTCGAGCTCAAGCCCGACCACCCCGGCTACGCCAACAAGTGCCGCGAGTGCAACGCCCCGCAGGCCGATGCATCGGCGGCGACACAGTCCGCAGCCTTCGAGGGCAAACGCGAAGCCGATGCCGAGCGTCGCCGCGTCATCAAAGAAATGCTTTACAACCGCAAGTAGCCGCCGGCGAAAGTCCTGCCGCGCGGCATACGTCACGGCAGCAACCCTGATGCCGCGCAGATCGTGCCGCGTTCGAACCACAAGGGCGGGAGGCTGCATCCTTCTACTGTCACGAGGCGCAAAACAGCTCAGCGGCCGAACAGTTCCATCAGCTCCTGCGGAGCGACCACTTCCAGCTGCGTATACGTGCACTCCCGCGGCGGCTTGTCCGTTCTCCACCTGCGAAAGTGTGCCAGGTGCCGGAACCGATCGCCCTGCATGTGCTCGTACGCGACCTCGACCACCAGCTCAGGCCGCAACAGCTCCCAGGAAAGATCCTTGCCCGCCGACCACCGGCTTTGCGCCCCCGGCATGCGCGAGCCCTCCGCATTCGCTCCGCCCCATCCCGCCCAGGGATGGCTCTCCGTCGCGCTCTCGCGATAGGGTTCCAGGAACTCGACCAGCTCGCGCCGCTTCCCCTCGGTAAAGCTGGCGCAGGTGCCTACGTGCTGCAGCGTCCCGGCTTCGTCGTACAAGCCCAGCAGCAGGGAACCGACAAGCGTGTTTTCGCCTCGCTTGTGCCACCGGAACCCTGCGACCACGCAGTCGCAGTCGCGCTCATGCTTCACCTTCAGCATGGTGCGCTTGTCCGGGGTGTAGGGGCCGTCCAGCCGCTTGGCCATCACGCCGTCCAGCCCCGCGCCCTCGAAACGCCGAAACCAATCCTCCGCCACGGCATGGTCCGTCGTCGCGGGCGTCACATACAGCCGTGCTCTGGCATCATCGTCGTGGCGGTTCTCGGCGCTCTCCGCGCCCTCCGCGTCAAGGCCCTTTTCCTCCGGGCCAAAGATGTCCTCCAGCCGCCTCCGCCTTTCCGCAAACGGCCGATCCCGCCAGTCTTCCTCACCAACTGCCAGCAGGTCGAAGAACACAACCTGCGCCGGCGTCTGTTCGCTGAGCAGCTTGATCCGCGAAGCCGCCGGATGAATGCGCAGGCTCAGCAGATCGAAATCCAGGCCGCGCGGACCTGCGATAACGATCTCGCCATCCAGCACGCATCGCTCGGGAAGCTCGTTCAGCAGCGGCTCGCGCAACTCCGGAAAGTACCGGTCCAGCGGTTTGCCATCGCGGCTCTGAATCAGCAGCTCCGCGCCATCCCGAAATACGATGGCGCGAAACCCGTCCCACTTCGGCTCGAAGCTCCACCGGTCCTCGGAAGGAAGAGCGTCGACACGCTTGGCCAGCATCGGCAGGATGGGAGAAGGAAGCGCAAAGCTCACGCCCACATCCTACGCCCCGATGCGAACAGCAGCAGCCGAAAGGCCGGCGGCTCACAGTAGAATGAAGGAGAACGAAGCTTGCCCCAGCCGTCCGGGAAAGCGTACTGGTCGTGGAGAGGTCCGCGCCCAACGCCTTTTCTCTGGAAGATTTACCGGGTGGGGATCATACCGCATCGTCTGATCTCCCAGAGCGTTAACGTGTTGCCCTATGAAGACCTTCTACATCGAAACCTTCGGCTGCCAGATGAACGCCCACGACTCGGAGAAGGTCGTGGGGACGCTGGAGCGTGAGGGCTACACGCAGGTCTCCGACGAAGCCGAGGCAGGCCTAATCCTGTACAATACCTGCTCCATCCGCGACAAGGCAGAGCAGAAGGTCTTCCATCGCCTGAACGAATACAAGCGCATGCAGGGCGAAGGCAAGCGCTTCGCCGTGATCGGCTGCGTCGCCCAGCAGGAAGGTCACAAGGTCTTCGAGCGCGCGCCGTATGTCAGCATCGTTGCCGGCTCCTCGTCCTACAACAATCTGCCTTCGATGCTCGCCCGCCTGGAAGCCGGAGAGACCCGCATCACCGGTCTCGACGACCGGCAGACCGATCAGACCTTCGACACCGAGTTCACCGCGCGCTCCAATCCGCACCGCGCTTATATCACCATCATCGAAGGCTGCGACAAGTTCTGCGCCTACTGCGTGGTTCCCTACACCCGCGGCAAGGAGCGCTCGCGTACTTCGGCCTCCGTTCTCGCGGAAGCCCAGCGCATTGCCGGTCTCGGCTACACGGAGATCCAGCTGCTCGGCCAGAACGTGAACAGCTACCACGACCCGAGCGGCAAGCGCAGCTTCGCGGAACTGCTCGCTGCCGTGGGGGAGGTTCACGGAATCAGACGCGTGCGCTTTACTACCTCGCACCCTCGCCACTTCACCAAAGACATCGTCGATGCTATCGATGCGATGCCCGCGTTGTGCGACCACATTCATCTGCCGGTGCAGTCCGGCAGCACGGCCGTCCTGCGCGCCATGCAGCGCGAGTACACCCGTGAGTGGTACCTGGAGCGCATCGCCTGGACCAAGGCCGCCAGGCGCGACATCTCCCTGAGCTCCGACATCATCGTCGGTTTTCCCGGCGAGACGGACAAGGACTTTGAGGACACCATCACGCTGCTGGACCACGTCGGCTACGACGCCATCTTCGGCTTCAAGTATTCGCCGCGCCCGAACACGCCGGCGATCCACATGGTGGACAGCATCGCGGAAGAGGTCAAGATCGAGCGGCTCGCCATCCTCAACGCACGCCAGCGCGAGCTGCAGCGCACAAGCTATGCACGTCATCTCGGCCAGAGAGTGGAAGTCATGGTGGAGCATGGCGCGAACTCCCGGGGGCAGATCACCGGCCGCTCCAGCCAGAACAAGACGGTGAACTTCATCTGCGAGACGATCCCGGCGATCGGGAGCTATATCGACGTCCGCATCACGCAGGTCTTTCCCAGCTCGCTCGTGGGGGAAGCCGTTTCCGCCCCGTTCGCCGCGCCCTCCTCCGCGCTGCTCGCCCGGCAAGCCCTCAACGCTCGCGTACCTGCGCTCGCCTGAGCTACGGCCGAGGCGTACACTAACCCCATGCATCTGCCCGGCTTCAAACCCGAGCCCGAGGCTGCCGCGGTAGCGGAGCCGGACGTGGAAGTACGCATCCGCGGTCTCATGATGGATCCTTCCACCCACATGCCGATCGTCGTCCTGAACGATCTCGCCGGGGAGGTGGTGCTGCCTATCTGGGTCGGCCAGTTCGAGGCACATGCCATCCTCCTGGAAATCCAGAAGGAGACGACACCCCGGCCACTGACGCACGACTTGCTGCGCAACGTGATCCACGGTCTGAACGCCCGGGTGATGCGGGTGGTGGTCGGCGCACTGCGCGAAGACACTTTCCACGCCACCGTGTGGATGGAGCAGGCCGGCGAGGTGGTAGCACTCGATGCGCGCCCCTCCGATGCCATCGCCCTGGCTCTGCGGGCGGACTGCCCGATCTTCGTCAGCAAGCAACTGCTGGAGCAGGCTCGGCTGGCGTCCTCCGGTTCTGCTTCGGCCGCGCCGGACGATCTACGCCGCTGGCTGGAGAACCTCAACGATGACGAGATGGGCCGCTACAAGATGTAGGTCAACGCGCCTTTGACGTCGCGGGAACTCAGCGCACCGCAAGCTGTTCCAGGTAATCGAAGAACTCCGGAAACGAGATGCTCGCCGCTTCCGCGCCGCGAATTTCTGTCTCGCCCTCGGCTCGCAGTGCGGTCACGGAGAATGCCATCGCGATGCGATGGTCCGAGCCCGAATCGAGGGACGCACCATGCAGCCGCTGGCTTCCCGGAACGCTCATCCCATCCTCGTGCTCCGTCACTTCAGCCCCCATGGCCCGCAGATTGCGCACCACCAGCGCGATCCGATCAGACTCTTTCACCCTCAGCTCGCGCGCGTCGCGAATGCGCATACCGTTCGTGGTGTACGGCGCGATCGCGGCCAGCACAGGCAGCTCGTCGATGAGCTGCGCTGCCAGTTCGCCGCTGATGTCGATGCCGTGCAGCGCGCGTGCGCGATTCACCTGAATGGTGCCGACCATCTCGCCATGGTGCTCTTCGACTTCCAGCACCTTGACTGTGCCGCCCATCGCGCTTACCACGTCGAGCAGCGCAGCGCGGGTAGGATTCATGCCCAGGGCGTCGAGGACCAGATTGCTATCGTCAAAAAGCAGCGCCGCGCAGAGAAAAAACGCGGCCGACGACATGTCGCCCGGGACCGTGGCATCGACTGCCTTTAACGCCTGTCCTCCGCCGATGTGCAGCCGTCCCTCCTTCCTCACAAGTTCTGCCCCAAAGGCCCGCAGCGCGTGCTCGGTATGATCGCGGGTGCGCACGGCTTCCGCGAGCGATGTGCGCCCCTCAGCCTGCAGCGCCGCAAATAACACGGCGGTTTTCACCTGTGCGCTCGCAATGGGAGATTCGAAGTCGATCCCTCGCAGAGCGCCGCCGTGTACGGTCATGGGCGCGTGGCCCGCGGTGAGCTCTACGCGCGCGCCCATCTGCTCCAGTGGCTTGCGAATGCGCTCCATCGGCCGTGCCGAGAGGGATTCATCTCCGACGAAGTGAAACCCACCGCGTTGTCCGGCCACAAGGCCCGCCAGCATCCGCATTGTCGATCCTGAGTTGCCGCAGTCCAGGTCCTGCCGGGGCTGTAGAAAGCGACCGCCCGTACCTTCCACCACTACGGTGCGGCCCTGCAGGGAGACCTTGGCCCCCAGCGCCTCCATGCAGGCGAGTGAGCTATGCGGATCGGCCCCGGAGGAAAAGTTCGTCAGCCTGGATGTACCCGCCGCAAAGCCTGCCAGCATGGCGTAGCGGTGAGAGATCGATTTGTCGCCGGGCAGCGCAAGGGAGCCGCGGAGACTGAGCGCTGGTTGGATCACACGGGTTGAAACAGAGGCTTGTGACGCTGACGACATCCTTCCATGCTAAGTCACGTGTACCCGCGGCTCGGATTCTGTTCGAGCCGGTCGCTTGAGAGAACATTGTTCCGGCTACCGGGCCAGCACGAAGCCAGCGGGAACGTCACGCCGTCTTGACTGCAGTCTCATACGCCAGCGCCAAATCGTCCTTCATCATCCTGTACATGCCTTCACGCGCCACGTCGTCGGGGGCGCGCAGGATCGCCGAAGGATGGAACGTCGCAAGCACACGCTCCGCGTAGGGTGTGGTCTTGATCACGCCGCGTTCCCGGGTTAGCGTGAACGTACTCCCCAGCAGGGATTTAGCCGCGGATGCCCCCAGGCAGAGCACCACCCTCGGCTTTACAGCGTTCAGTTCCGCCAGCAGCCACGGCCTGCAGGCGTTGATCTCGCCCATGCGCGGGTTCTGGTGCAGACGCAGCTTGCCGCGCTGTACAAACTTGAAGTGCTTCACCGCGTTGGTCGTAAACACATCTTTCGCCTCGATCTCCAGCTCTTCCAAAGCGCGGCGCAGCACCTTGCCCGCAGGGCCCACAAAGGGTTCTCCCTGCAGGTCTTCCTGGTCCCCCGGCTGTTCGCCCACCAACATCAGCCGCGCATGCCCGCCGCCGGCCCCGGGGACCACCTGCGTCGCGCACTTGTAGAGCTCGCATCCCTGGCACCCAGGCATCGCGGCGCGCAGCACGGGCAGTGTGTGCTCGGGCGGCACAAACTGCGCTGCGCTCCCTTGCTGCTTCTGCGTGGTGATCATCTCCGTCACTCTCCCTTCGGCACGCTGCATAAGCTGAGGCAGAATCGTAAGCTCCGGCAAATTCTGCCAGTAGCGCACCGGCATCTCGCTGCGCATGGCCCCTGGGTTCACGCGCGCCGGATTGAAGATAGAACCGTAATACGTGCGCCACAGGTTTTCCAGCTCGTCCTCGGGTGGCGCTCCTTCCCGTCCGACACCCGGCCCGAACCGAAGTTCTTTTGCCTGCAGGTCCCACGCCACGCTTTCGTCGGGTGTCAGGATCGTCCATTCCATGACCGCAAATCGTTCGGCGAAGAAGGGTGCCGCGAGCCGAAGAATTCGATGATCTGGTTTATACCAGGCGATGTAGTGATCCTGTTCCGCACCGATCCGGGAGGTCTCCGCGACAGTTCCTTTGACCTTGCGGAACCGCACGAAGGCGTGCATCTTGTGCAAATCCCGTGAAACCTGCTGGGCCAGCCGCAGCAGGCGTGCAACATCGTCATCCAGCTCATTGCGAAGCAGATCCCGCTCGCTTTGCAAGCGATATAGCAGACGGTAAAGCAGATTCCAACGCTGGGGTTCGCGATGGGCTCCCGCAAGGTCGGCTTTGGCAAGGAAGGTTCTGGAAACGAAAGGATTCCGCACCGCTTGCCCGGCGGGCGGACTGTCCGTACCGCTAAGCAGGTCCAGGGTTTCAGCATGCGCCGCGTCCTGCAGGTCAACTTGCTGCGGCAGGTAGCCGGCCTGAAGGCACTCGCGAGCCGCCTCGCGCCAGGCACTGAATGCAGGCTCGACGAGCAGCCGGTGCATGGGCTAGACGCTGCCGCTCAGCGCGCTTGCCGCGGCGAAGAGCTCCAGCTGCATGTGAGGCAGCGCGGCCGCGGCGAGGCTGGGATGCTCCGGAGTGTGCTGCACAACCTCCTTTGCGGGCAAATGATCGGCCGCAATCACGAAGGGAGCTACAAGCTTCAACCGTACGTTCAGCTTGCGCAGGTCCTCCAGCGCTAACCTGTGGTAGCGGCGAATCCGCGCGATCCGGTCTACGTTCTTATACCCGATCCCCGGCACGCGCAAGAGCGCCTCCCTTGCTGCCGTGTTCACATCCACCGGAAAAAACTCGGGATGGGTTCGGGCCCACACTGTCTTGGGGTCGTCCAGCAGGGAAAGCTCCGGTTGCTCTGCGGTGGTGATCTCATCGGCCGCGAAGCCGTAGAAGCGCATCAGCCAGTCGGCCTGGTAGAGCCGATGCTCGCGCAGCAGGGGTGTCTTGTGCAGCGGCAAACGTGCGTCCGCCTGTGGGTAGGGGCTGAACCCCGTGTAATACACGCGGCGCAGCTTGTAGCTGTCGTAGAGATGGCCGGCGCGCTGAATGATGTCGCGGTCGGTCGCCGCTGTGGCGCCCACCACCATTTGCGTCGATTGCCCCGCGGGCGCGAACTTGGGAGCCCGCAGGCTGCGGCGCCGCTCGTCGTCGGCCTCGTCCTTGCGCGCGGTGATCTGGCCCATGGTCGACTCGATCACCGTCGTCTTCTTTTCCGGCGCCAGCTGCACCAGATCCTGCTGGGTCGGCAGCTCGATGTTGGCGCTGAGCCGATCCGCCCAGAGACCGGCCTCCGCGACCAGCCGTTCGTCGCAGCCGGGAATGGTTTTCAAGTGAATGTAACCGCCGAAGTGATGAACGTTGCGCAACGTGCTGGCCACGGCGATGAGCTGTTCCATGGTGTAGTCGGGCGACTGGATGATTCCAGAGGAGAGAAAGAGACCTTCGATGTAATTGCGCTTGTAGAAATCCAGCGTGAGGTTGACTACCTCATCCGGGCTGAAACGGGCGCGCCGAATGTCACTCGAGACACGGTTCACGCAGAACGCGCAGTCGTACGTGCAGAAGTTCGTCAGCAGAATTTTCAGCAGGGAGACGCAACGCCCATCCGGCGTGTAGCTATGGCAGATGCCCTCTCCATCCGAGTGCCCCACGCCCTTCCCGTTCCCGGCGCGTTTCGAGCCGGAAGAGGCGCACGACGTATCGTACTTGGCCGCATCGGCGAGAATCTCAAGCTTTTGTTGAACTGTCATCATCGCTGGAACCCACTTAGATGGGATGCTAGCCGAGAGCGAAGAAAAGGGGAATAAGAATGCCTTTGCGGTGGTGCAAAACCTCCTCATGCAACTTGTTCATCGAAGCAACGTTGCTATGAAGGGAACTGGTCGCAACTCACCATCCAAGGCACACCATACCGATCCTTGAGCATGCCGAAGCGGCTAGCCCAGAACGTCTGCTGGATCGGCATGAACACGGTCGCATCCTGGCTCAGTGCAGCGAAGATCTCCTCAGCGCCTTCGTCGGTCGCGACGGTCAAATGCAGTTGCACCATCGGTGTAGGCACGGTGTAGTGCGCACCGGGGATGTCCGCGCCCATGATGGTCAGGCCGTCCACGGCCAGGTGCGCATGCATCACCTTGTCCAGCATCTCGGGCACCGCGCGTTCAGCCGTGGGCGAGTCGCGGTGCAGCTTTACAGTGAGCGTACCGCCTCCCAGGCATTCCTTGTAGAAGCCCAGCGCCTCGGCGCAGTCACCGTTGAAGCTCAGATAAGGATTGACGGTCATGCACGTTCTAATGGCCCGGCGGGTTTTCGGGCATGATGCGGATGTCCTTCACGCCGCGGTAACGCTCGGCGAAATCCATCCCATAGCCGATGACGAAGCGGTTCGGAATCTCGAAACACACATAGTCGGCTTCAATCGGCACCAGTCGCCTCTCCGGCTTGTCCAGGCAGGTCGCAATCTTCAAGGAAGCGGGCTTGTGCTGCAGCATCAGCTGGCGCAGATAGCTCAGTGTCAAACCCGTATCCAGGATGTCTTCCACCAAAATGACGTGCTTGCCTTCGATGGGATTGTCGATGTCTTTGATCAGCTTGACCGCGCCGGAAGACACGCGCGCGCGCCCGTAGCTGGAGACCGCGACGAAGTCGAAGGTATTGTCCACGTCAATGGACCGGGCCAGATCGGACAGAAAGATGGCTGCGCCCTTGAGAACGCCGATCAGCACGATGGACTGTCCCGCGTAATCTTCTGTGATTTGCCGGCCGATGCTCTGCACCCTTTCCGCGATGTGCTCCTCGCTGAACAACACATCCATGGTGGAAGGGGAGACAAACGCGGGCAAGTTGCTGGGCATGCGCGTAGGGTAGCGCGAAGCGGTGCTGAGGAAAACGAAACAACGCGGAGCCGGACGCGGGCTCCGCCTCAGGTCATCGGCCCTATACTGGAACCCTAGAATGTACCCCTATATCCACCTGGGCTCGCTGCACGTCCCCACCTTCGGTCTCCTGCTTTGGCTTGGTGCGGTATGCGCAACGATTGTCCTGCAGAAGAACTTTACCCGCCACCACGTGGACGCCGACGCCCTCTCCATTGTGGCGCTTTCGACGCTGGCCGGCATTCTCGGCGCCAAGATGTGGCACGAGCTGCAGAATCCGTACGAACTGGCGCGGGGCTGGAGCGCAATCATCGCGCCCGGCCGGCATCATCCTTTCGACGTGCTCGTGGCCTTTCTGCACTGGTTCCAAGAAGGCTTCGCCTGGTATGGGGGCATGCTGGCTGCCATTGCCGCGCTCCTCTTGCAGGGGCATCAAGCCCGGTTTGACGGCCCGCGTGACGGTGTGCGGGGCCCGCGCGTGGGCGCTGTCCGAATGCTGGATCTCGCGGCTCCGGCCGCAGCAGTCGGCTACGGCGTCGGGCGGATCGGCTGCCTGACCAGCGGCGACGGTGACTACGGCATTCCCACAACGCTGCCTTGGGGCGTTCACATGGCACCGGACGCGCTGGTGCCGACCCGCAGCCTCGTGCAGCCTACACCGGTCTATGAACTGCTTTTTGCCCTCTTTGTGGCGTGGATCCTCTGGGGCGAAGGTCGGCGCTCCCGGCCAATTGGCTGGATCACGGGCCTGTATCTGATTTTGAGCGGTCTCGGCCGGTTCCTCGTGGAATTTGTCCGCATCAACCCACGGCTGTACTGGGGCATGAGCAACGCACAGGTTGCCGCGATCGGCAGCGTCGTGGCCGGTGCAGTAGTTTTGGCTCTTTCGAAGGCGCGTAGCGTCCAGTGGACCCCCGCGTCTGCGGACGCTCCGCTCGCCGACTCTACAAGCGCTTGAGAAACTCCCGAGCCTGTTTCAGATGAGGGAACAAGCCTTCCTCGGCCTGGAACTCGCGCGAGTGCACACAGCGCCGTCCTGCCCGGACCCGTACCGGATGTTTCAGGTGCAGCATCTCGTGGTACATCAGGTACTCGATGGCGTAACGAGGAATCCCTGGCCTGTCGAACACGCCGCTCACCACGATGGTGTTGTGCGCGGCGTCGTAGTGGCCGAGCATGCGCCTGGCCGCATGCGCGCTCCAGGTGAGTGTCGGGCGTCCCATCAGCCCGTGAAAGAAGCGCTGGTTGATGGATTCGAAGACTTCGTCCAGGTCGTAGTACCGGCCCTGCGCCGGAAGGATGCGCTTCCGTCCGCGTGTCTGCCGGATTCGCTCGGCCTGCTTCGATACAACTTCGGATTGTGTGTAGCGGCGGTAACGATCGGCGTAGTGCGCGGCAATCGGCTTGCGGTAGAGCTTGGCAAGCAGTATGTGTGCGATCGCCCGGTGGACCGTGTCCGGAGCATGCTCGAGCAGATCGGACAGACGGACGAAGAGACGCGCTTCCCGCAAGCGGATGGTGGTGTTCAGGCTGGTGAAGCGCCGGAAGCGGATATCCAGCGGGGGCATGGGAGCCCGCGGCCGGAGTTCGCGGTACTCCTCCTCAAAGACGGTGACAAGCTCCGCGGACGCGGCAGGCAGACGAGAAGAAGACACGGCTGCGGCCAGCCTACCATGCTGCCTTCCCACATTTACTGCTGCGGTGTGTTGCGTGGATCGTGGGCGTGCTCGAGCCGGTCTTTTTCGGCCTTGGCGGCTTCAGGGTGCGCGGTGAAGTACGCCTCCAGCTCGGGCTCCATCTCCTTGACCTGCTCGTGAACGTCTTCGAGAGCGTCGATCGCCAGCTTGCGGATGACCTTGTTGTCAGGGCTATCGGGCGTGGCTTGCAGCGACTTCGTCCAGCGGCCGATCTCCTGCTCCAGCTTGGGCAGGGACTTGCGCACATCCCGGTGATGGGCGCGATACTCGTCCAGATTATCGTTCAGCTCATCGGCTATGGCCGCCACCTGGTCCAGAAGCTCATGCAGATCCTGTTCGAAGCTGACGTGCCGACGGCTCTTCAGCAGCGAATCCACGCGGCTGCTGCGGGTTGTCAAAATCTTTTCGTAGGCGACGATACGGTCCGCGGGGACATACGCCGCATCGCGCAGCGACTCCACCTCACCGTCGCTCATGATTCCTTCCCGCGCCTGAGCCCGCACTGAACCGCAGAGCAGCAACCCGCTGAGAGCGAGCAGGGGAAGCGAACACCGCTTCACTTCGCGAATACCTGAGCCAGCAACTCGCTGTGCAGCACGTTCAATTTCTGCAGCGTCGAGGCCACCGCGCCGCGGCTCGCTTCGCTCGCAACATGCAGCATGTCTGAAAGCCGCCGGGAGCTATGCTCCATGATGATCTCTGCGTTCTTCAGCCGCTTGGCATCCTGCTGTACCGCAATGTGCATTTTCGCCAGAACGATCTCTGTATGCTTCAGGGTCGCCTGGGCCTGTTCCTCCTGCCCCTGCGCGATCTCGCGGCCTGCCTGCTCGGTCAGGTCGTGGACCAGCTCCGAAAACAGGAAACACTGCTCGCGCGGCTGGGCGGCCATCGCCTGCTGCTCCAGTTGGCCCAGGGCAGCGGCATCCGGTAACACCTCGTTTGCGGACGCGGCTCGAACATGCAATGGCGCGCACATGGTGAGCGCCAGCAGAACGCAGCTACCCCACGTGGTGGCCGAGACCGCCCGGCCCACTCGGTGGACTCGGCCAGAGATTCTGAAAGCCGTAAGCTCAGCGACCATAGCGCACCTCTCGTGTGCTGCCGTGCCTTACCTTGTGTGTTCCAACGCGACCACCCGGTGACGAGCTTCAAACTCTTCGTCCGGAAATTTGCCGTTCGCCCCTGCCAGAAACGCCCGATACGCCTGTACAGCTTCCTTGTACTGATGGAGACTGTCATGCGCCGTTGCCTCCAGGAACAGAGTGGACGGCGAGTTGGGCAGAACTGTAGCACGCGCGGCGAGCGCTTGCAACGCAACCTGCGGGTGATGGTTGCGTGAGGCCGCAAACGCCAGATGTCCCGCAGCCTCGGCCCAGTCCTGGGGACGCGCCCAAGCGTTGCGGTTTGCTACCGCCTGCTGCAGGATTGTTTCCGCCTGCGCGAACTTGGCATCGCGCACCAGCACGTCACCATAATCGTCCAGCAGCGCGGGATCGTCAGGCTGCGCGGCAGTCAGCTGGGCGTAGAGCGCCTCCGCCTTACCTTTCTGGCCGGCCATGCTGTACAGCCGGGCGAGCTCTCTGGCCAGTCCGGGGTTTTTCGCTCCCAAACCGTCCGCGGCTAGCGGCTCCAGCAGGCCGATAGCTTCCGCAGGCTTGTTCTCGCCTGCCTTCACTGACGCCAGCGCAGCTAGTACCCGAGCATCACCCGGGTGTTTCCCCAGCGCACCCGACAAAACCTCGTCTGCCTCCGACAGGCGATCTTCACGCCGGAGCGCCTGTGCAAGCCCCGTTGCCGCGAATACCTCGTCGGGCTCCTGCTGCACCGCGCGTCGGTAGGCCATCTCCGCCTCGGCGGTATCGCCTGCCGCGAGAGCCAGGTCCGCGCCCTGCACGATGTCCGGCTCCGTCTCATGAGTGAGCCGCACCGCCTGGAGAAGGTCGTCGCTGGCCTGGGCCGGGTTCCGAATCTGCTCCAGCGAAGCCAACGCCCGCAGGGCCCGTGCGCGTATCGAGGCGGGCGTACTCGCATTGCCGGCGCCGGCCCGCAGGTGCGCCTCGGTGTCCGCATGGCTTGCTGAACCTGACCGCGCCATCAGCAGCCCGAGCGCCACATGCGCCTCACCGTTCTCTGGCGCCGCGGCGATCGCGGCTGCATACGCCTGCTTCGCTCCTTCGGTATCCTCAAGCCCCTCGTCCGTGTAGCCGAGGTCGTACAAGATGCGGGTATCGTGCGGGCGCTCTCCCGCAAGCGTTCGCAACAACGCGGCCGCTGTCTTTAGGTCGTTCTTCTCCAGCGCAGATTCGGCGGCCTGCAAACGGTCATTGACGTCTTGAGGAGAGTTTGCCTGCGGCCAAAGCAGAACATGGCCCGCGCTCAGCAGCACCAGCCCCGCCGTTCTGCCGAGGCGCCTCACGCCACCTCTTTGCGCAAACCCTGCTCCAAGACCGGTGCGAGCCAGTGTCCAGTGTGCGACCCCGGCGCGGCGGCGATCTCTTCCGGTGTGCCCACGGCTACCACTTGCCCGCCGCCTGAGCCCCCCTCCGGGCCCATGTCGATCACCCAGTCCGCGCTCTTGATCACGTCCAGATTGTGCTCGATGACCAGCAGCGAGCCGCCGCCGTCGATCAGCTTGCGGAGCGCCGCCAGCAGCCGGGCCACATCCTCAAAGTGCAGTCCCGTCGTCGGCTCGTCCAGGATGTAGAGCACCCGGCTGGCTGCGCGCCTGGCCGGTCCATTCAACTGGGCGGCTCCGCCGGATGTGCCGGCGCGCGCCTGCGCCAGGTGCTGCGCCAGCTTTACGCGCTGGGCTTCACCGCCGCTCAGGGTCGTCGCGCTCTGGCCCAGCCGCACATAGCCCAAGCCCACTTCTTCCAGCACCGCAAGCTTGTCCACGATCTTGGGATAGCCGGCGAAGTATCCCAGCGCTTCCTTCACCGTCATCCCCAAGACCTCGTGGATGTTCTTGCCTTTGTACTTCACCTCCAGCAGAGACGACTTGTAGCGTGTGCCGTTGCACTCCTCACAGGGCAGCTCCACATCGGCGAGGAACTGCATCTCCACGGTCACCGTTCCATCGCCTTCGCACACGTCGCAACGCCCGCCCGGCACGTTGAAGCTGAAGGACCCCGGCGTCAGGTTCTTGCGCTTGGCGTCGGGCTGCGCCGCAAAGAGCTCGCGGATCGCGTCGAAGGCTTTCGTGTAGGTCACGGGATTGGAACGCGGCGTGCGCCCAATGGGCGATTGGTCCACGAGCACCACATCGTTCAGGTACTGCGCCCCCGAAAGCTCGCGATACAGATGCGGCGCGCTTGCCCCCTCGCCGCCTTCTGCCTGGCCCAGCGCCTGCAGCAGCGCGCGGTAGAGCACCTGATGCACCAGCGTCGACTTGCCCGAGCCCGATACGCCCGTAACGCAGCACAGCAGACCCAGTGGGATTTCGACATCCACACCACGCAGGTTGTGCACCCGGGCGCCCTTCAGCACAATCTTTTCCCGCCCCGGCTCCTGCCGGTGCCGGGGCACGCTGATCTGCGCACGGCCGCTGAGATAGCGGCCTGTCAGGGAGTTCGGATTCGCGCTCACCTCGGCCACCGTGCCGGCGGCCAGCAGGCGGCCGCCCAACTCGCCTGCACCCGGGCCCATATCCAGCAAACGATCCGCCGCGCGGATGACATCAGGATCGTGTTCGACGACCAGGATCGTGTTACCCAGGTCGCGCAGGTTTTCCATGATGGTGACCAGCTTGGCGGTGTCGCGCGTGTGCAGCCCGATGGATGGCTCGTCAAGCACATAAAGCGCCCCCACCAGTCGAGACCCCAGGCTCGTGGCCAGCTGAATGCGCTGACTCTCTCCGCCGCTCAAGGTGGAGCTCAACCGGTCGAGCGTCAGGTACTCCAGGCCCACCTGCTGGAGGAAATGTACGCGTTGCCGCACCTCTTCGAGGATCTTGCCTGCGACTTCGGCCTGTGCCGGCGTCAGCTCCAGCGTGTCGAAGAACTCCTGGGCAGCAGTGATGGTCAGCGCGCTGGTTTCGCAGATATTCCTGCCACTCAGCAGCACCGCACGGGCCTCGGCGCGCAGCCGCTGCCCACGGCAATCCGGACACGTCGCATAGCCGCGGTACTTGGACAGGAACACGCGCACGTGCAGCTTGTACTTCTTGCGTTCCAGCTCATCGAAGAAGCCGCGTATGCCGCCCCAGCCGCCGCCACCCTCTTCGATGAAGCGCTGCTGCGCTTCAGTCAGATCGTACCAGGGCACGTTTGTGGGCACGCCTGCGGCCTTTGCCGCCCGCTTCATCTCGCCGTGGTGCGCGCGATACTTCGGCTTGGTCCAGGGATCGACCGCACCCTCATCCAGTGTCTTGCTCAAATCAGGAATGATGAGGTTCGGATCGAAGTCGATGGTGTTGCCGAAACCCTGGCAGCGCGGGCACGCCCCAAAGGGATTGTTGAAGCTGAAGAGCCGCGGCTCCGGCTCGCGGTAGGCGCGATGGCAGCTTGAGCACTCGAAGGCCGCCGAGAAACGCATCGCCTTCGACTCGCCCTCGTCGCGAGGCACCGTGCGAAAAACCACTTCGCCTGACTCGCGATAGCCGGTCTCGATCGCGTCTACCAGCCGGCTGCGCACCTCTGCACTCAACGCGAGACGATCCGCCAGCACGTAAATCGGCCGAACCGCTACCGCGCCGAAGTCCAGTTCCAGCAGCGACTCCGGGGTCGAGAACTCAACGATGCTGCCCGCCTCGCTGCCACGTGCGGCAGCTTGCCACAGGCGGTTGTAGCCGCGCCGCCGCAGTTCGCCGAGCCGCTCTTTCATGGCTGCCGTCACATCCACGGCAGTCGACACCGCTGCTGCCTTGGCTTTCTTCTTTGCCGCGGGTTTCGGCGGAGTCGCAGCAAACTCTGGATCGACCGAGGGCCCGGCCAGCGGCTCCAGCTTTACCTCGCGCCGCTCGATAGGAAAAAGCGCAAACACCCGCGTTCCCTCCGGCTCGCTCAACACCCGCGTGACGATCTCGTCTACGGAATCTCGCCGTACCGTCGCGCCACAGTGCAGACACGTCACCGTCCCGCAGCGCGCATAGAGCAGCCGCAGGTAGTCGTAGATTTCTGTGGCCGTCGCCACCGTGGAGCGCGGGTTGCGCGTCTGGTTCTTCTGCTTGATGGCGATGGCCGGTGCAAGCCCGTCCATGTGGTCCACATCTGGTTTTTCGATGCGCTCCAGGAACTGCCGCGCGTAGGCCGAAAGGCTCTCCACATAGCGCCGCTGGCCTTCCGCATACACGGTGTCGAATGCAAGCGATGACTTGCCCGACCCGCTGACGCCGCTGACCACCGTGAGAGCATTGTGCGGAATATCGACATCCACGCCCTTGAGGTTGTGCGTCCGGGCCCCGCGCACCACGATGCTGTCATTCGCGACCATCATGCTCCGTCTTCGCCTGGGGGCGCAGCACTTCCAGGAACAGCAGGCAGGCTCCCACCACAATGGCAGAATCCGCCACGTTGAAGTCAGGCCAGTGGTAATGCACGATATGTACTTCCAAGAAGTCCACGACGAACTTGTAGTACACGCGGTCGTATAGATTGCCGATTGCCCCGCCCAAAATCAACGCCAGCGCTATGGACGTGAAGGTGACAACCCGTCCGATACGCCAGAGCGCCACCGCGACGGCCGCCACCGCAAGCAGCGAAAATGCGATTAAGGCATAGCGCACCGCGTTGGGCGAACCGGATTCCCCGAACATGCTGAACGCGGCGCCGGTATTCAACACGTGCGTGATGCGAAACACCCGCGGGATCACCACAATCGCGTGACCCAGCTCCACATGCGTTGCCACCCAGAGTTTGCTGATCCTGTCGGCCACCACCACGAGTGCCGCGATGGCCAGCGCCATCCAGCGCCTGTCGATTGTCGTCACTCGGTTCAAGCCACGGCCCCACTTTTGGCCTTCTCAGTCACAAAGCCGATAGCCTCCAGCGCATCGGCGCAGCGCGCGCACACCGTCGGCCAGCGATCGTCGGAACCCACGTCTGGCAGCACGCGCCAGCAGCGGCCGCATTTCGATCCGCGAGCCACACCGGTGCGAATCACCAGAGCGTCCTGATCGTGGCTCTTCCCCACGGCCTGTACGGTCGTCTGCGATACGTTGAAAAACTCCGCCAATGCTGCCTCATGCTTCATCAGCGTGACGGCTTGAGGCGTGCCTTCCGCCACTACGATCTCCACGCCCGCATCCAGGCTCTTGCCGATTTCCTTGCTCAGACGCAGCGACTCCAGCTGCACCAGCACCGCACTACGAATGCCCAGGAGCTGAGACCAGTCCGACTCGATGTCCTGCACCGCGCCTGGCACCAGTTCCTCCACTCCCGGAAACAGAGCCAGGTGCACGCTAGGAGCGCGGTTTTCCACGGCAGGCAGATACTGCCACACCTCGTCCGCCGTGAACGAGAGGATCGGCGCGATCAATCGCGTCAGCGCCTCTGCGATCTTCCACATTGCTGTTTGCGCGCTGCGCCGTGCGCTGCTTCGTGGAGCCAGCGTGTACAGGCGGTCTTTCACCACATCCAGGTACAACGCACTCAGGTCGGTGTTGGTGAACTCGTTCAACGCCTGATAGGCCCGATGGAACTCGAACTCGTCATAGGCCTTGCGCACCTTGGCGTCCAGTCCGGCCGTCCGGGCCAGAATGTACCGGTCCAGCGGCTGCATGTCCGCCCAGTTCACGGCATCGTGCGCCGGATGGAAGTCGCTCAGATTGCTCAGCAGGAAGCGCAGCGTGTTGCGCAGCTTGCGGTAGTTTTCACTCACGCGCTGCATCAGGGCCTCGCTCGCGGCCACATCCTCGCGGAAGTCCACGCTGGCGACCCACAGCCGTACAATCTCGCCGCCGAGCCGGTTCGCCACGTCCACAGGGTCCACTCCGTTGCCGAGCGACTTGGAAAACGCGCGTCCCTGCTCATCCAAAGTCCAACCGGATGTGGCTACCATCCGGTAAGGCGCCAGGTCGCGAATACCGACCGCAGCCAGCAGGGAAGAGTGGAACCAGCCACGGTGCTGGTCGCCACCCTCCGTGTAGAGATCGGCGGGGAAGTGCAGCTCCGGCTCTACCTCCAGCACCGCATGCCAGCTCGCGCCACTCTCGAACCAGACATCCAGAATGTCCATTTCCTTGCGAAAAGTTGTGCCGCCGCAGTTTGGGCAACTCGTACCCTTGGGCAGCATCGCAGCGGGCTCCTGCATGTACCAGGCATCCGCGCCTTCGCGCGCAAACAGATTCACTACACTGGCGTTGATCGTCTCATCGTTCAAAGGCTCGTGGCAGGTCTCGCAAAGGAACACGGCGATCGGCACGCCCCAGATGCGCTGCCGCGAGATACACCAGTCCGGGCGGGTCGCGATCATGTTGCTGATGCGCTCTTCGCCCCAGGCGGGATCCCAGGCAACACGGGTGATCTCATCCAACGCGCGTTCGCGAAAGGTCACGTCGGTCCCCGCGACCGGGCTTTTCTCACGCGGAGAAAGCACCGGCGTTTCCATGCGGATGAACCACTGCTCGGTCGCGCGGAAGATCAGCGGCTTGTGGCAGCGCCAGCAGTGCGGGTAACTGTGCACCAGATCATGGGAGCCCATAAGCGCGCCGCGTTCGCGCAGCAAGTCCTTGATTGGACCATTCGCCTTATGCACATTGAGGCCGTCGTACTCCGGCAGCCCATTGCGCAGCTTGCCCTGCGCGTCCACATCGCAGGTCAGACGCAGATCGTAGCGCTGTCCGGTCGCAAAGTCATCGGGCCCGTGGGCCGGTGCGGTGTGGACCGCACCCGTGCCCTGATCGGTGGTCACGTAGCTGGCGGTCACACCCAGAATTTCGCGGTCAAGAAACGGATGCGCGAAGATCGCACGACCCAGCGCCGCACCCGCGAAGATCGCCACCGGCTCCGCCTCGAACGCCAGGCCGCACGCCTCGGCCACCTGCACCTTTAACTCGTTCGCCACGATGTAGACCGCGCCCGGTTTGTCGGAGGCAAATCCCTCCAGCGCGACGTACTCCAACTCGGGGTTGAAAGCGATGGCCAACGATGCCGGCAGCGTCCACGGTGTGGTTGTCCAGATGATCGTGTACACCTCGCGGCTCCCCAGCGCCGGATGTATCTTTTCCGGTGGAGACGTCAGCCGGTAGCGCACGTACACGCTCGGCGAAGTGTGCTGTTCATACTCCACTTCCGCTTCGGCCAGCGCCGTTCGGTCGTGCATGCACCAGTACACCGGCTTCAGGCCCTTGTAGACGAAGCCCTTCTCGTAGAACCCGTAGAACGTCTCGAGGATCTTGGCTTCATAGCCGAAGTTCATCGTCTCGTAGGGCCGGTCCCAGCGTCCGAACACGCCCAGCCGTTTGAACTGCGAGCGCTGCAGGTCGATGAACTTCGCCGCATACTCCCGGCACGCCTTGCGCACCTCCACAGGATCCATCTGCAGCTTGCGGCCGCCCAACTGCTCGTCCACCTTGATCTCGATGGGGAGACCGTGGCAGTCCCAGCCCGGCACATACGGCGCGTCGAATCCCGCCATCGTCTTGGTCTTCACAACGAAGTCCTTGATGCACTTATTCAGCGCATGTCCAAGATGAATGGCGCCGTTTGCGTAGGGAGGGCCGTCGTGGAGGATATATTTCGGCGCACCTGCCCGGGCGCGGCGAATCTGCTGGTAGAGCCCTTCGGCTTCCCACCTCGCGAGCCGCCCCGGCTCATTCTGAGGCAGGTTGGCTTTCATAGGGAAATCCGTTTTGGGAAGGTTGAGCGTTTCCTTCAATGCCTTGCCAGCCGCCACATCCCCCCCATTCCAACATGCGCGCCGTTCAAGCCAGCGCACTGCGTAACCCTCGTTCACGGCAGCCCGATACAGCCCGCACGCAAACCTTTATTGTAGCGGGGAAGGGGTACACCGCCGGTAGAGACCGCCGCACTACTTTCTGCGTCTAATCGATAAGCGTGCCTGCTTGTCGGGTGCGTACAATCGTGTGCGGGCCGGGCGACTCCCCCCATGGGTCCGGCACCCACCTGGCGGGCGCTCCTCCCTTATGGCTGATTCTCCAAACTCCGTTCAGTTCGATACCACAGCTCCTTCGGCGCCGCATTTCAGTGGCGAGATCAGGGAGCCCAGTGTTTTTTTCTCGCTCATTTCGAGCCTGCGCGACACCTTTTTCGCGCCCAAGCTTCCTCCGCTTGTACTGGAATCCAAGCCGATCGCCGTTCCGGATCGTATGGCGGTCAAGCGGAGTCCTACCTCTACAGCAGTGGCCATCGTGGTGCACGCCGCGGTGATTGCCCTCATTGCTTTCATCATTGCCCGGCATGTGGGCATCATTGCCCCGGCCGCCAAG
>CAXTPR010000042.1:220-30016 GCA_964246235.1 uncultured Acidobacteriaceae bacterium | reverse complement strand
TGGCGGAGGGAGAGGGATTCGAACCCCCGTTGCCCGTTAGGGCAAAGCGGTTTTCAAGACCGCCTGTTTCAACCACTCACACATCCCTCCGCGCGAGGACTCTCAACAGCTTAGCAGCCTTGTGTAATCTGACCTTGTCACCGTACGGATCCTAGTACAAACTTCGTTGGCTCGAACTGCGCGAAGAACAGATCGACGTCGAACCGTTCCAGCTTTTTCACACTTCGCCTTGCTCCGAAGTCCGGTGCATGGAGCGCGGCGTCGTGGTGATGAACGTGCATGTCAGGAGCTTCTTCAACGTCGCCAGGTCGGTGAACTTTTGGTTTTCCCGATGCACGGCGGTACTCGGTTACGGCGGAAGCCGGCTTCGTGCGAAGCGCCTCAGCCGACGGTCTGCCTAAACCCGTATCATAACTACGTTGAAGCCTTCCAGCACGATTTCCGGCGCCTGTCTCCTGGTGTCGGCCTGTTGAAGTTCGACGGTGATCGTCCGTCGTTCCTGTGGCATCAACGTGAAATAGTTGTCATTGTAAATGGCGGGCAAGATACGATCGCCGTCCTCGGAACCGATGGCTTTCACGTGGGTCATGACGGCGACGACCTTAGCCGTATTCTGCACATCGGCGATGAGTTGCCATGAGTTCCCACGCCGCTTGCGTTGCGTTGCGAGCGTAACTGTAGCCTGGCCGAGATTGCGGATGGCGCGCAGATTCCCCTCTTCTCGTGCGCGCAGATAGGTGTTGGTCGAGAGCACGCGGTCTCCCTGCCGCAGCGTGAGTCGGCAGAAATGAATCTGCGCAAGCACCGCGCGGTACTGCATGGCAAAAATGGGCTCCGAACTGTCTTCATTGGAGTCCAGGATCGCAGCTTTCTCCCAGATAGATGTTCCGTCAGGATTGAGGAGCTGCGCTGTTGCCTGCAGCTCCTGCAGCCTTCCTGCGTTGTAGTTCACCACTTCCACCATGTCTGTCAACGGGTTCCACTGGATGTGAACGGCCTCACAGGCCTTCTTGCAGCCGAAGTACGCCGCCGTCGGCTCTAAAAAATAGTCATAGGTCTGCCACACGAATGATGGCCAGCACGGGTGGCTCATCCATAGCAGCACACCCATCCGATCCCGGCTCTGCGCTTCAAACATGGCGCGATATGTCTCGTAGTTCAGAAATTGAGCCAGAGCTATCCAGTCGGCCGCGCTGGTCGCGCCGCCATACACATTGTCAATAAGGGCAAGCAGAGAAGTAGCGCCCTGAGCTCCCTGTAAAGTGAAATCGTGCAGCCCGTACTCAAGCCCCTGTGGCCAGAGGGCAGACTTGGGCATCATGGCGCGAACGCTTTCGAGCGGCGGGATGCAGGGTGCGCCAATCTCGCTGTGCAGCTTGCTGTCGGAGCGGCGAAAGTACTGCACTACCGAGAGCGTGTTGTAGGGACCGTGGCCACTTACGGTTCCGTCAGCGGAGCTTGGAATGTAGCAGATGTCAGGATGCAGTTCCGCGAGCAATCCGCGGAGGCCGACTTCGAGCGGGCCCGGGGGAAACCACTCGTTGCGCCCGCAATAAAGACCGATGGATGCATGCCGGCGGATGCGGTTAACGAGGTCGCGGGCATTGTTCAGGAAGAGCGCGTTGTCCTCGGGAATAGGGCCATCCCACGGATTGGCCAGCCAGAAATCCTGCCACACGACAATTCCATGACGATCGCATGCATCGTAAAAGGCCTCCTCGCCGATCTGTCCCACCCAGTTGCGCACCGTGTTGAAGTTCATCTCGCGGTGATACCGCACTGCCGCGTCATATTCGCGCGCACGATAACGCAGCATGGATTCACTGAAGCCCCAGTTGCCGCCGCGCACGATGAAGCGACGTCCATTAATGAAGAGCCGCAGCCTGCCATCCTCGCTGGACGACGTCATTTGCCTGAGGCCAGCCTTAAATTTCAGGGGCTGGAAAGCTTGTCCGCGCTTTGGCTGAAACTGCAGTTCCACGTCGTAGAGGTAAGGTTCGCCATAGCCGGTCGACCACCACAACTTGGCATCTCGCATGCGCAAGACGGGGGTGCTGCCGGGATCGAATGTCACAGTCTGCTCTGAATGCGGTGGCAGCGTAACATCTCTGCTAAACGAGATCTCGCCGAGCGAGCCCGCTACCGTGCCTTGCACTGCGCGCGCACCGTGATTGCGTACACGAATGGAGATAGTAACGTCAGCATTCAATGCATTCTGCGGTGAGACTACGGTGCACACTAGCGGATCTTCCAGCGTGACCGTGCCCGTGTGCACGATGCGGACGTTGTTCCAGAGGCCGGTGTTGCGACCGCGCACGGTTGGTATCCAGTCCCAGCCAACAGATGCATGGAAAGTAGGGTTGTCCGCACCGAGGCCTCCCCCGTTCTTGCTGGGAGTCTCATAGGTCTTCTGGTGCACGCTGCCCGGAGTCGCGTTCTTTTCGATCCGCACGGCAAGTGCGTTCGCCTGATCTGTTTTGAGCTTGCCTGTCACATCGAAGCGCCCGCGGTAGAAGGCGCCGTCAACCCGGCCAAGAGTCTCTCCATTGAGAAAGACTTCTGCCTTCCAGTTGACGCCGTCCAGGTGCAGCCATGCGAGGTCGCCTTGGTTTCGCGGAGCCTGGAACTCCGTGCGGTACCAGAAGTCCGCATAGAAGAAAGAGTCGGAGATGTAGAGCTGGTTGCTGCCGAAGTTTGGATCGGGAATGGCGCCCGCGTCAAGATATGACGTGAGCGTGGTACCGGGAACCGTCGCGGGAAGCCATGCGGCAGCGTCGAATCCCACGGTGGCAAGCTGCTTCCCGGAGGCCTGCACGAGTGAGTCGCGCTGCAGCTTCCAGTCACCACCTGAAAGCAGAAGGGTGCCGTCTTCCGATCGCACCCGCGGCGGCTGCGGCTTTGCCATGACGCCGCCACGGCCAAACACTTCCATTTCGCTCAGGATGTAGCCGGCGTCGGAAGAGGGGTGGGTCATGAGCACGCGAACGTACCGCGCATTCGCTGTCGCAAAGTGGATTTCCTCGACAGGAGTGGTCCCGGTGAGGGGACGAAGATCGCGCCATTGGACAGCGTCGTCCGAGACCTGCAGAGAGCCACGAACCGGAGGGGCGATCCAATGGAGTTTTACAGCATCCACTGCACATGCGGCGAGCAAGTCAACGTAGACCCACTCCTCATCAAGCAGTGCCCCGCGCCATGCACTGGTAAAGCTGTACGGGCCACCAATCTGCACGCGCGAAGTCCCCTTGAAGAAGGCGACTTGGCCAAGCTGCCACAAGAAGGAATCGCTGAAGCCTTCCGCCGGGGGAGCGGAAATCAATTCAACCCTGTAGAACCGGCTCCGGGCCGGCGAACTGAAAGGCAGAACGGGGCTGAAAACATTCGCGCCGTGAACCATCTCAGGCGGATACTTTTCCGACGGCAGTGCTTCGCCCGCGGCGGCGGTACTGACCTGCTGCCACGCATGTCCGTTTGCCGATACGGAGATCTGGAACCGCAGCCCCGCAGGCGCAACGTCGTTCGGTACAACAAGGAACAATTCGATGCGATCCACCTCCGGAACGGTTTGTCCGCCGCCGAGGTGCAGATCAACCGTGGCTTGGTGGCCGGCTATTCGCACAAGGTTCACCGGTTCGTGATCGATGATTGCTTCGCGCTCCTCCTTCGGCAGAATGCGGTTCTGGATGCTCACAGTGATCCAGGACGGCATCTCTGTTGACGTGATGCCGTCGGTAATCAGCTGTGCGGTGAGATTGTAGTCATAACTGCTGGAGTGGTAGGCCGGCCGATGCAAGGCCAGGTTCCGATACTCATCCACCGCCGGCACTAAGAAGGCGCCCGCGTATTCGGATGGATCACCGGGGTAGACGCCAACCCCACGGCTGTACGCCGAGTCAGTGGTTGATGTCGTCATGGCTCCAGGCATCTGGTGTGCGGCACCATCCGCATTGTCTGCTGGACTGTAAGCCAACGCTTCAGGCGCGTAAAGGGTTGTTAAACCCGTAACGGCGGAACCAACCAGGAACTCGCGTCGCGAGGTATGCATGCGGCATCACCCTCCAGGAGATGTATTGCTATTTGAGCAGAGCCGGGCTGAGGCGCCCAAAGCGCGATGAGCAACAACAACGCCCTTACCGCGTCGCTGTGACACGACGCAGGTGACGATCGCCTTTCATGCTGCCCAGCCCTTTCGCAGTATGTCTTGGAGCTCTGTATCCGCTGCTGCAGGAATCTTCACCTGCGTTCTCTTCCATGCGGTCGGCGCGAGTACGCTGCCGTAAGCACCGACCGCGAGGCCTGCTCTCATTCTCTGCGCACCTGCCGGGTTCCCCTAGGGTGACACTTCAACGGTTGTCAGCGTTCTGTCGCAGCGTCACAATGAACGCTGTAAAGAAGGTCGGTGACGTTTCCCGGAATGGGTGTCTGTCCAACGGTCAGGGTGATGTTGCCCGCCGGGAGATCCACAAGGCGGACAAACACGGGATAGGTAAAGCCGTTGTTGATGCCTTGGACTATGCAGGATGGGTGTACCGCTTTTCCAGAACCGTCCTGCCACTGCTTACCGAAGCTGATCCTTGCGACATCCGTGTTGGCCGGCAGCATCGACCGGCCATCCAGGTAGATCGTCATCACATTGTCTCTTTGAGGCCATGTGTTCGGAAATGTCGCTCCGGAATGGTTGAGAGCGACAACTTTCGGCATTCCGTACGCCACCGGAGCGCCGCCGCAATCGGCTGCCGTCCAGAGGTTGCAAAGCTGCAGGTTCGCGCCGCCGCTCACTGTAATCGTGTGAGGCGCATACGGGTTGAGATAGCTGATCGTTCCGTGCAACAGGTTGCCGGGGTCATAGATTCCGTAGCTCTTCGCCAGCTCGATGTTTGCTAGATTGATTCTTACTGCCATGGGGTGTATCCCTGCGGCAATCATGTTGGTGCAGTTCATGCCCCATACGTGATCAAGCGATGCTGCATTGCCCTGGTAGCCACTCGGCGCTGTGGGGTTTGCACCGGTTTCGAGCCGAATGCAGTTTACGGAATTTTCAACACTCAGCGTTCCTATATGCGCGTGCTCGGTAACCTGCAGATCGGTAAAGAAGCCGGCGATGGTCGTATCGTCGATTTCATTCTCGACGCCATTGAGAATTTCCGGCATGAGTATGCCCGCACCGGCCGTATTCTTCGGCAGCGTGGCTTCCTGCGTTCTCACCAGCAGGTGATCGCCTTGAAACGACAGGAGGTGGCGAGCATCCACAAGAACAATGCCTGGATCGTTTGGGCCGAGCAACTCAAGATTTTCCATGCGCAGCTGCACATGGGTGAAAGGCGGGTAGCCGCCACCTGCAACACTGTCATACCCGCCGAACAATGCGCCCGCGTTTGCGGCTGTCTGGATGATGGGTGCGCCCCCGTGCAGCGCCTGTCCCGGTTGCCCGCAAACGCCCCGGATGGTCACCATGGTCGGATCGCCTACGTAGTTCGGCAGCCTGGGCATCGGGATGATTGCGTTTGCGCCGCTCGTGTCCCGGAGCGGACCGTTGACGTTATAAACGGCAGTCGCGCCCGCCGAAGAGAGGCACGGAAGGTTGATCGTTCCGGCGTGTAGCGCGCTTGCCTGGACTGCGCCCAAAGCGGTGTTGAAGGCTGCGCTCTCATCGTGCAGCACCGTTGCCCCGGAAACCACGGACGCGGTAAGCGAAGGAGAAAGCAACAATGTCGAGCCAGACACACTGCTGACGCTGCCGATGTAGTGGATACTCGGAATCCCGATGCCCTGATGTGGAGCCCACGTTGCAGCAGACGCTACGAGAATCGCAGTAGCACCCGATGTCGCGGCAGACACAGTTGCTGTGCTAATTGCGCCGTCAGGGGAGCCATAGAATGGCGCCTGCGTGAGGCAGAATGCGGTGACGACAGGCGGACATGCCGTTGCGGCAGGATTCCTGTCTGATTGATCGCTCGCCGGTGTGGGCCGGGGAGTGTTTGCAATCGGTGCGCTGCCGCCGCGTTCTGGTACCGCCGTTCCGCTCGTCGTAGCGGCGCTCTGCGCTGCGGCAGCTGCGGTGACGAAGATCAAGAGCGTGAAAAGCCTCCGCAATCCATTCTCCCCTCTTCTGTAGTCTAGCCAGCGCTGTGGTTGTCGTTCTCTACATACGTGACTCGGTTGATGCGTCCGCCTCTACAAGCGGGCTCCTCTGTGCATCCGGCACATTTCTTACCTCGTTGACCCGCCGCAGCATTCTCAAACTCACGTGCGCCGGGAGACAACACGACACCATCCCCACCGCACTGCTCCGGCTAGACCCAGAATACCGATGGTAGAAATGGCAGTCGAAAGGCAAAACCCTTCAGCCAAATCAGGACGGGTGTTGGTGGCCCATGCACTGAGTAGCGAACATCGAGACGACTTAGTGAGCGGGTGCTGCTTTCACGTACTTGTCGTACCAGTCAAACCAGCGCTGATAGCGGTCGCGGATGAAGCTCGGACGCGTGAAGCCGTGGAATTCGCCGGGATACACGATGAGCTCTGCCGGCGTGCCGACGCTCTTGAGTGCCTGGTACATCTGCTCGCCACCTTGCACGGGAACGTTGAAGTCCTTGTCGCCGCCCATGAAGAGTGTTGGCGTTTTGATGCGGTCGGCATGGAGGAATGGATAGGAGAGCTTGATGTAGGCGTCAGGATTCTTCCACGGAGGGCCGAGCTCGTTGTCGTACTGCAGGATGTACTGGTCGATTCCGTAGAAGCCAAGGATGTTCCCGGTGCCCGCGCCGCTCGAGGCGGCCTTGAAACGCGTGGTGGAGGCAATGGTGTAATCGGTGAGAATCCCACCATAGCTCCAGCCGCCAAGCCCCAGATGGTCGGGATCGATGCTGCCCGTAGCGACCGCAGCATCCACGGCCGCTAGTAAATCGAGCACCTCCTTGTGTCCCCAGTCAGCGTTGATAGCTTCGCTGTAAGCATGGCCACGGCCGGTGCTGCCGCGATAGTTCACGTTGAGCACGGCATACCCGTGAGCGGCGAACAACTGCCGCTCCACGTTGAAGCCGTGCGCGTCCTGCGAGGTCGGACCTCCATGGATACGCAGCAGCATCGGCACCTTCGTACCCGCCACATATCCGAGCGGCATCGTGAGGAGCGCGTGAACCTCGCTCCCGTCTTTGGTTTTAGCGGAGAGTTCCTGCGTAACAGCGAGAGACAAGCGCGCCATCAATGCGTCGTTGTGGCCGGTGAGCTTGCGAAGCTTCGATCCAGACTGAGTCTCGTCGAGCGCATAGATCTCGGGAGAGGTGGCGTCGCTGGACCAGAGCAAAGCGACGTGGCCGCCAGCTTCGTCGAGGCCCGAAGCGGTTCCCTGGCCTTCGGTCAGGCGCTTGACGGAGCCATCCTGCATAGAGATTTCAATGAGGTACTGGTTGCGGTCGTCCTGCAGCTCGGTGATCAGCTTGCCTTCGTTCGTGACGACCGGGGCGCCCGCCCAGTTGTCGAGCTTGGGGGCAAGAAGATGCGGTGTGCCTCCGTCCGCGGGAACGGAGGCCAATCGTGGCATGTCGTAAATGGAGTACTGTGGCGCGAATCCCTGGCGGTAGACGATCTGCCTGGAATCCGCTGTCCAGGCGAGCGGACCTTCATCGCGGCCGGTAAATGTGGTCAGCTTGCGAGCAGGTGAAGCTGGCGTCGCATTCACGACGAAAACGTCGCTGTTGTTGACGCGATCTGGATCGGGTGTGGACTGATTGCTGGTGAATGCGATAAACCTGCCGTCCGGACTCCACTCGGCCTGGCCTTCGCCGTAAGCGGAAGCGCCTATCTCGGTGCCGGACGTGAGCTTGGTCAGCTTCTTTGTGCCGATGTCGAAGAGGAAGAGGTGCGGTTGCTTGTCGGAAAGAAAGCCTTGAACGTCCTGCTTGTAGTGGTAACGGTCCAGCACGATAGGCCGGGGCGGTTTGGGCTTGCTGCCGGGCGCGGGCTCCGGTTCCTCGCGCGCCTGGATGGTGAGGAGGAGTTGCTTGCTATCCGGCGACCAGCGGTAGTCGCGCAGCGAGTCTTTCACGTTGGTGAGCTGAAAGGCTTCCCCGCCGCGGCGGTCAAGCAGCCACACCTGCGAACCCTTGGCTTCCCCTTCACGCCCTGAGGTAAAGGCCAGGTACTTTCCGTCGGGACTCCAGCGCGGGCTGCCGGCAGAGTCCTTGCCGTACGTCAGCTGAATGTCCTGCTTGCCGTCCCAGCTCACCATCCAGAGCGCGGTAACGCTTTTATCGTCCGCGGAGTCGACGTGGGAAACGGTATAGGCGATCCAGGCACCGTCGGGGGAGACAACCGGAGCGCCCACCCGGGCGATCTTGTCCAGGTCGTCCAGCACCATACCCTTGGTGGCAGGTGAAGCTTGCGCAGAGCAGCGCAGAGTGGTGAGGGCGATACAAAGGTGCGCAAGAACATAAAGCCGGGTCATAGATTTCTCAAGGAGCAAACAATAGACACAACCCCTCTGCTCACGCCGTGACAGGACGGAGCAGAGGGTTGATACCGTTTAAAAGGCGTACCGCAGCGAAAACTCCTGACGCCGGGGTGTGGTGAGAGTCGCGCTGTAGTTCCCGAAGCTGGCGCTGGTCGGGTTCGTGGTAAGGCTCCGGGTGTTGAAGCGCACAGCGTTGGTCACGTTGTAGACCTCCCATGTGAAGCGAAGGGTTTGGCGCTCAGTGATCTTGAAAGGCTTGGACAAGCTGGCATCCACGCCGAAGTTGCCATCGCCGCGATACGCGTTGCGCTGTCCGGCTTCGCCAGGGTAGGGCAGGCGAATGTAGGGTCCGCCATTGCTGATGGTGCTGTTGATCCCGGCGTGGGCAGCAAAGGCGTTCGGCGTATTTCCTCCTGTGGTGGATACGTTTACGGTGCTGGACTTCAGATTGGATGTTTTTACGGAGTAGCTGCCGATCTCCCAGTCGGTGGTGTATCCACCCTCACTGATGGAGAACGGGAAGCCGCTTGTCCAACGGGCTACCGAAGCCAACCGCCAGCCGCCTATTGCCTCTTCCGTGAGCCTGCCGCCTTTGTTGGCGAACATCTGCCCTTGGCCGAACGGGAGAGCGTACGAGCCGTTGAAGGTGATCAGATGACGCGTGTCGAAGTCCGATACGCCACGGGATTGCGAAGGAATAAAAGAGTTCGTCAGATAGCTACCCGAGCCGCCCAGTGTTTCATTCGCGCGTTCGGTGTCTGAGCCCATGTCGATGGAATTCCCCAGCGTGTAGCTCAGGTCCATCTGGAATCCGTGGCTATAAGGATGGCGCAGGATGAACTGACCGGCGTTGTAGGAGGAAGATCCATTGGAAGTCCACGCATACAGGCTGGAAAACTGGTTCTGCCAGAAGCGCGATCCGGAGGCCGTGCAGCCATAGGAACCGGTACCCGAGCAATAGAAGTCGATGTCCGCGAGCGCGGTGCTTTCGCCCAATACGCTGCGGTATGAGGAGAACTCGAAGACGTAGATATTCTGTGTGGCGGATTTTCCGGTGGCGTCGTAGATCACATTGCCCTTGGAATCTTTGATCTGCGTTGTGAGCTTGCCCATGTACGGGAAAACATCCTCGAAATACTTAATCGCGGGGACCGCAGCATATTTCGCCCCGCCGTTCTGGTCCACCAGCGCAGCAAGCTGGGCTCCGGCCTGGAAATAAGAAGTTCCTGAGCCGGAATCGAAGAAATTGACGGGGGTCGTTAGATCCGATTGCTGCAGCAGCTTACGGCCGAGTCGGCCTACGAAATCGGCCTCCACAGTAAAACCACCTGGCAGGGACCGCTGCACTGAGAGGCTGTAGACCTCGGCGTAGGGTGTTTTCAGCTTGTTGTCGACGCCCCAGCTGATCGAGAAGTTGTTGGTCGGCGGAGCATAAGGAAAGATCTGCGTTGGTGAACCTGCCGCGACGTTGAGGGCCGGGAGCGCGGTCCGGCTGACGAACCGCGGCGCCACTTCCGGTCCAAGCTGGCCCAGCGGGCTGGTGATCTTGGAAGCCAGCCCGAAGGAGCCGGACTGATTGAACGCGTTGATGATGCCCTGACCGAAATGATCGAAGTACAGTCCCCAAGAGCCGCGGATTGAGGTCTTGCTATCGAAGGCATACGCAAAAGAGAGCCGGGGAGCGACATTGCCCTTCTGCTTAGACCAATACCCCGGGCGCCCATATACCGGCCCATTCGGGGCGAAGAGCAGGGTAGGTTCATACACCGCGCCTTGCGATGCGGACGTGGCGCGCTGTTTGAAGAAGGCGTCCGTGTCAACAGTGGGCGCGGCCGATTGCCCGTTCGAGTCATACGGCACCTGCAGAATGGTGTGGTGGATTCCTGCGGTGAGCGTAAGTTTGGCAGTGGGCCGCCACGAGTCCTGCACGAAGTACTCATACTCGTTGGAGACGAAGTGCCGATTGACGAACGCGCCCTGCGGCAGCAGGCTACCGGTATTTCCCCCGGCATTTACCTGGTAATTGATGTTGCGTGTAAGCGAAGACTCTGCACCGACAAGATTGCCGTAGGCATTCAGGTAGTTGGAAGCGAAGCTGCTGGCATAGGCGGGAAGTCCCAGTGAAGAAGGATTGGGCAAACCTGACGTAGAGAGTCCCTGCGGATTCGTATTGCCGATATCATAGGAGTTTGCATCGGTGCTGCTGTTGTTGTGGATCATGCGCCAGGTGCCGCCGACCTGCAGATTGTGCCGCCCCACGCTGTAGCTCAGGGTCTCGTTGATCTCATTTACGGGGACGATGCGGATACTGTTGCGGGTCTCGGAAGTGGGAGAGGCAATGAAGCGCACATCAGTATAGGAACCGCTACCCAGCCCGGATGTGCCGACGCCCTGCCGGATGTACCCGTAACGAATATCGTTGACGAGATGTGGAGTAATGGTCCATGTATCGCCCGCGGCAATTCCCTTGCTGTTGTCCTCGCCTTTGGTGGCGGCTTGAAGACCGGGGAACTGCTGGCTCCCGTTGACGACATCCTTCTGCAGGTTGCCGCGCACAAACACGTGGTGCGATGAGGTTGGGGTCCAATCGATCTTCAGGATACTGGTGTTGTGGGAGTAGGGAGTTGGAGAGGAGAAGGTATACGAGCCTTCGTTCAAGCCGTCGCCAATCGTTGTGCCGTTCGCCAGCGGCACTTGCGAGAAGTACTGCAGGATGGCAGCATTGGGTCCAGGCCCGTTGGGGCAAACGCCTTTGGCGACACAGGGAGCATCAAGCGCGGCAACCTGAGCAGCTGTAAGTGTATTCACCGCGCCGGTTGCATCCTTATATTTCAGCATGCCTGCGGCGTAAGAAGCTGTAGGTACCTCCTGCGTGATCGTTGCGCTTTCATGTGTGCGATTTCCTTCGTAGTTGAAGAAATAGAAAAGCTTGTCTTTGACGATCGGTCCCCCAATCGTGCCGCCAAAAATATGGCGAGTCAGTTGAGGCGGCTTGTTCGCTAGCCCCGTACTGACTTCTGTTCGTTTGACAAACCAGTCGTTCGCGGCAAAGTAGCGGTTGCGAAAGTACTCATACAAGCTGCCGTGCAGACTGTTGGTCCCTGACTTTGTTACGAGCGTGACCTGTGCGCCGGAGGATCGGCCCGCGTCGGCGTTTGCGCTGGCGGTCGTGATGCGGAACTCCTCTGTGGAGTCTTGTGTAGGGCGCAGCACACCCGTGAAGGCGTAGCCAAAGGTCTGGTCATTGTCGTCGAGCCCATCAAGCGTTACATTGCCTTGATCGGAGCGGGCACCAGCAACGGCACCCAGGCGGCTATCCTGCTGCGCGTTCGGATTGCTGGCGGACGAATTGTTATTGAAGTACAGCACGCCGGGCTGGAGACTCAGCAGGTCCGGCACGTTGCGCGAATCTACGGGAGTCGCTTCGATCTCCGCGCTGCTGAAGGCATTTCCGAGCGTGGCATCGGTGAAATTCAGGGTGTTGGTTGCGGTGACCTCGACGGTTTCATTCGAGCCGCTCACCGGGAGTGCAAAGTTCACCGTGGCCGGCTGGCTTACCAGAAGCTCAGCCTGCTTTGAGAGCGTTCCGAAGTTGGGCGCGGTAGCGGAGATCGTATAGTGTCCCGGCGCGATTTGCTGAAAGTCATATTCGCCGGTTCTGCCTGCCTTGCGAGTCACGCTGGTCTTGGTGTCGTCATTGGCGAGCGTGACGGATGCTGTGGAAACGAGCGCACCCGTCGCATCGGTGACGCTTCCCCGCACCGACGTCGTGGCATTCTGTGACCAGCATGCGGCCGTAGCTGCCAGAGCGAGCCAAACGAAAAGAACCTTGCGCATACAAATCCTCCAGAAAACCTGTTCGAGATGATTGGTCGTGCTGAGTCTGCTATGACGTGGTAGCGGCAGCGATGCCGTCAAGCTGCGACCTCGAAAAGAGCTTCTCACTGGCGCCTGAGCGCGAACGGTACAGGGGCGCAGCGGAAGAGACATCATGAGGCTGGTAAAACGAGCGTCCCGCAGGATGTTCATCGAAGCCTCCGGGTCCGCAGGCGGTTACGCGAATTCGTACAGGGCAGAGCCACACGACAGCACAGCCGAGAACGACACGGTGGAACGTTCCCTAAACGTTGTAGCAGCGCGAGGTTTAAAGATGGACTCAGGTGCGGGTCCATCCGCGATTATGATGTGTGATTCAAATGTATCGCGTCCGCCGCATTTAAGGATAGCGACAGCTTGGCTGTGCTGAAAGGGCTGTCCGGAAGGTGATGAAGCAGGTCCGGTAGGCTTGCCGGAGGTTCTCGGCGGGGACCCGTCCTGCTCCGACTAAGACCATCATTCAGTGGCGGCGTCGACGCGTGCGCCTGGAAACCCACCCCTCGCCGCGAGAGGGGTAGCCGTCGAACCCCGGCAATCTATGTTGTCAGGCGTAGCTGCACTGCACGCTTGCCAAGGCGAAGGATCAGCTTCTGGTCAAGTTCCGCCTTCCGAATCGTCATCTCACTGATTTTCCGGCCATTGACGCTGACGGCGTTTTCTTTCAACTTCCGTTGTGCCTCCCCGGAAGAAGAAGCCAAGCCAGCGAGCACGAGTAGCTTGGGAAGCCGTACACGAGCGTCTTCCTCATCGAAACCTTCGCGAGCTACGCCATCCCGCAGGACGAAAAAGAGTTCTTCTCTGAGCTGCGGGGACAGATGTACCTGGACGATAGGTACGTCTAGAGCCACGCCTTTCTGCTGGAACTGCGTGGCCCAGCCTACGGCAGCGGCGTCGGCTACATCGGCGGAGTGGAAGTCTGCAGTGATGGTATGGGCGAGGTTCTTTTTGGCCTGCATGGGATGAAGCATGCCGCCGGCAACGCTCGCCTGCATGGCGTCGATCTGTGACTGCGGCAGGTCGGTGAGCAAGGTCCAGTAGCGCCACATCAGCTCGTCGGAGATGCTCATCAGCTTGCCATACATGTCGGGTGCGGGGTCGTGGATACCGATAGCGTTGCCCAGCGACTTGGACATCTTCTGCACGCCGTCCAGACCTTCGAGGATAGGGGTCATCAGCACGATCTGCGGCTTCTGGCCGGCGTCGCGCTGCAGGTCGCGACCGCGCATCAGGTTGAACTTCTGGTCGGTGCCGCCAAGCTCGACGTCGCAGCCCAGGGCGACCGAGTCGTAACCCTGCATCACGGGGTACATCAACTCGTGCAAAGAGATCGCTTCCTCGTTGGCGAAGCGTTTGTGAAAGTCCTCGCGCTCGATCATCTGCGAAAGCGTGAACCGCGACATGAGCTTGACGATGTCGTAGTAGGAGAGCTTGTCGAGCCACTCGGAGTTGTAGCGGACTTCGGTCTTGCCGGCATCGAGAATCTTGAAGACCTGATCCTTATAGGACTGGGCGTTGGTGACGATTTCTTCCCGCGTGAGCGGCTTGCGGGTCACGTTCTTGCCGGTAGGGTCGCCGATGAGGGCGGTGGAGTCGCCGATGAGGAAGATAACGGTGTGGCCGAGCTGCTGGAAGTGACGCAGCTTGCGGATGAGTACGGTGTGGCCCAGATGCAGGTCGGGCGCGGTGGGGTCGAAGCCGGCCTTGATGCGGAGAGGCACGCCGGTGCGGCGCGACTCTTCAAGGCGGGGCGCGAGAGCGTCGGCGAGTTTGGAGTCGGCGGTGGGAATGAGCTCGGCCGCGCCCTTGATGATCAGGTCGAGCTGCTCGGCGACAGGTGCGAATTGGGTGGGCTTCTGGAAAGTGGAGTCGATGGCCATGCGCGCATCTCAAAGTATAGAGAAGCACCAAGCACAGCATGCCCGACCGAGCCCACAAACTGCAGCAGGACGCAGGTTCGCACGCGCCGAAACGCTGTGCTGCGTGTGGACGGGCGATGGAGTGGCGCAAGGCCTGGGCGAAGAACTGGGAGGAAGTGAAGTTCTGCAGCGACCACTGCCGGGCCGGCAAGCCGTCCGACCGGGACAAGCAGTTGGAATCGACGATTCTTGATCTGCTGGCTAAACGCGGCGCGGGCAAGACGATTTGTCCGAGCGAAGCGGCGCGCACCGTGGCTGGTTCCGACAAGCGCGACGCCTGGGAGCCGTTGATGGAGCCTGCGCGTTCGGCTGCGCGGAGACTCGTCGCCGCAGAACGCATCGTGATTACACAGGGTGGGCAGATCGTCGATGGCTCTACTGCAAAGGGACCCATCCGGTTGCGACTGCGTTGAAACGAATCGGCTCCGGTCGGGAACGAGGAAAGCAGGAGCTCACTCTCACCTAGCTAGATCGCGGAGGCAACACGCATGGCAACGGCGAAGAAGCGTACGGCGAGCAAGAGCTCCAGTGCAAGTACATCCACCAAGCGCGCCGGAAAGAAGTCTGCAGGCACGAAAGCCCGGACGCGCAGCGCAGCGGCGAAGCACTCCGACAACCCAAGCTCCACGGGACACGGCAAAGCAAAGAAGGAACCAGCCAAGCAGACGTCGCAGTGCTGGCCCGGGTATGAGCCGGTTCCCGGGAAGGCGCGAGGAACAAAGGGGAGCTGCGAACCGAAAGCTCATCAGACGGATGCCGAGAAGAAGAGCGATTCCATGGCAGCCGCGGCCAGCAGATTGCGCAAAGCGGGCGGCAATAAGGCACGGGCCAACCAAGCGAAGTGAGGCGTGGGCAGAGCGCAGAGGCCGCTCCATGGCGACCCCTGTATCTCCGCCGCCCGGCTGCCTATACTCACGAGCATGGATGCCGAGACTGCCCGTGAGTTCCTGCTGACGCTGCCCCATGTGACGGAGACGCAGCAGTGGGGCGACAATCTGGTGTACTGGGCTGGGGACAAGGCGATTGGCGGAAAGATGTTCTGCCTTGTGAACCTGTCCGGAGGGGATCATGGCGTGATCTCGTTCGGGGCCGGACCGGAGCGCTTTGCGGAGCTGGTGGAACGCGAGGGTCTCAAGCCGGCACCGTATCTGGCCCGTGCCTATTGGGTTGCGGCCGCCAGGTGGAGCGCGTTGCGCGACCGCGAGTGGTGCGAGTTGATGCGGGCGGCCCACGAACAGGTGTTTGCCAAGCTGCCGAAGCGTACGCAGGAGATGCTGACACTGCCTGCGCACCAGCGCGAGCAGATTGTGCGGGCACGCCGGGTGCTGCTGGCCACGCGAGCAGCGGCGAAAAAGACATCGAGGTAAGCCGTTCCTGACGGTCTGCGCAGTGAACCCAGGCGATGCAGCTGCAGGAGCCGCAGAGCGTTGAGTTGCAAGTGGCGCCGCAAAGCCGCTAGGGTCAGGGAATGGGATTCGGCAGGGAGGAACCCGGCGTGCGGCTCACGCTGGCAGGCAAGGTTGCGCTGGTGACCGGCGGATCGCGCGGCATCGGCGCAGCGACGGTACGGCTGTTGCGGCAGGCGGGCGCGCGCGTGGTGTTTAGCTACAAGAGCGCCGAAGAGCGCGCGGGGGCGCTGGTACGGGAGTGCGGCGGTGAGGGCGTGTGCCGCGCCCTGCAGCAGGACCTGGCAGGCACGGCTGACGGGCAGGCACTGGTGGCTCAGGCCAGCGAGGTTTTCGGCGCGCCCGACATCGTGATCGTGAACCACGGAGTTTGGCCCCCGGGGGATCAGCCCATCGAGACGATGAGCGAGGCGCAGTGGCGGGACACGCTGGGCGTCAACCTCAATAGCGTGTTCGGCATAGTGTCCGCGGCGGTTTCACAGATGAAAAGCAAGGGTGTAAGCGGGTGTGCTTCCTCGTCAGGAGGCGTGACGATTGCGGAGTTGGGTCCGGCACTGGCGGAAGGGGAGGGCCAGGACGCCACCTCTATGGCCGGCGACGCGCTCTATGGTCCCGGAGACGCAACCAGCCAGACACAAGTCCAAGGCGGCGCGAACGCTCGCGAGCTTCTGGAAGAGGTGGTTTACAGCGACCGAATCGAGTGGCCGGTCCCCCCGGTGGCAGGTGGGCAGCCTGGGGCAGGCTCGGGCGCGGCGCCCATGAACGCGCTTACGGAGGAGTCCGTTTTCGGCCGCGCGGCCGATAGCGTGCGGGGCCACATCGTGCTGGTCGCGTCCACGGCGGCGCAGCGCGGCGAGGCATTCCATGCCGACTACGCAGCCAGCAAGGGCGCGCTGCTTTCGCTCACCAAGAGCCTTTCCAGTGAGTTGGCGCCGCACGGCATTCTATGCAACTGCGTGGCTCCCGGCTGGGTGCGTACGGAGATGTCGGCCGGAACCCTGGGCGACCCGGATGCGTCCAAGAAAGCGTTGGGATTGATCCCACTGGGCCGCGCGGCGGAGCCGGAAGAGATTGCTGGGCCGATCGTGTTTCTTTGCACCCAATGGGCGGGGTTCATCAGTGGCGAAGTTTGGAACGTGAACGGCGGGGCTGTTCTCGTCGGTTAAGTCCGCTGTGACCTAACGGGAATTCCAAGGGGATGGGAAGAATGCAGGATGTCGACGGGTGTGTTCAGCGGCGGCGAAGCGCTGTAAAGAGACGGTGGCGGTTTGAGGCGCTTCTGGTTGGCTTGCTGATCGTGGGCTGTCCCCAGCGAGCGGCGGCGCAGGCATCGTCGATTCCGAGCGCCGGGGGCGCCCAGGAAGACGCGAATGGGACAAAGGGGCGCAAGCTGCTGGACCAGATGGTCGAGGCTCTGGGTGGTGATAAGTGGATGCAGCGCCTGGACTGGACGGAGTACGGCAAAGGATCGACGTTCTATAAAGGAGCGCCGAATCCTTTTGTGTTCGACTTCGAGGAGTACTACCGGGCGCAGCCGTTCGGCGAGCGCGTAGTGATTGTATCCAGGAATGCGAATGTCATCACTGAAATGATTGGCGTCCCTATGTCGAAAGCGAAACGCGACATTGCGACAGTATGGACGCCGGACAGCGGCTATGAAGTGACGTTCAAGGGCAAGAAAGAGCTGCCCAAAGATGATGTTGTCGATTACCAGCGGCGTCGCAGGCACACGCTTGACGTGATGGTCCTGGACTGGTTGAAGCGTCCGGGCACATTGGTGACCTTTGAAGGCACAGACATGTACGCCCGCAGAATCGCCGACAAGGTGAGTGTGCTGACTGCAGACAACGACTCCATGACGGTCGAACTGGATGCAAGTACCCACCTGCCGCTGAGCCGCAGCTTTCAATGGCGCGACGCAACGTACAAGGACTTCAACACGGACGAGGAGCAGTACGACAACTACCAGCCGGAAGGGGAGATCATGACGCCGCTGACGGTAACCCGGCTCAAGAACGGCGACATCGTCTCGCAGAGATACCTGACAAAGGTGGTTTACAACTCGAAGCTGGGACCGGATCTTTTCAATCCGGATCGGCCATTGGAGAAGAAGGGGAAACAGTGAGCGGCTGGGGATCGCGGCAGCCCGCAGCCGGCTCAGCCGGTGCTGCAGTGTTGGTCGTTCTCGCCTGCCTTCCTGCGGGTCTGCTGTGGGCACAGGAAGCTCCGCCGAAAGCCGCGCCAGAGACAACAGCGGTTACACGCCGCGTCGGCACGATCGACTTATTTGGTTATCGCGGCTGGGACGGT
Organism: uncultured Acidobacteriaceae bacterium; assembly: GCA_964246235.1. GTDB lineage: Bacteria > Acidobacteriota > Terriglobia > Terriglobales > Acidobacteriaceae > Granulicella. The sequence continues at coordinate 12,056 of CAXTPR010000042.1, read as the reverse complement.
GACGGGCCGAACACCGTAGCGATACGCCAGAAGCTGGCTGCTCGAAAGGGAACAGAGGTTCGCATGGGAGCCGCAGCTGCATTTCGACGGCAGGTGCAGGGCGACGTGGTGGCCGTGACCGGGAAGACCGCTACAGATGTTGCCGTGCTTTGCTGCGACGAGCGGGGCGAGTTGAATGTGTTCGTCGGAGTGCAGGGTGAATCGTCCGTACCCCTAGAACAGCGAGCCACGCCGACAGGCCCGGAGGCGCTTCCACCGGAGGCGCTGGCGCTCTACGTGGAGGCGGAGCGAGCTACGGAAGCTGCCGTTGCGCGTGGCGTCTCGGCTGAGGATGACTCACAGGGATACACGCTGAGCCATGATCCCGCTGCCCGTGACGCTCAGGAAAAGATGCGTGCGTATGCAGTCGCGCACGAAGACGTGATCGCGCGCGTGCTGCGGCGCAGCGGCGCCGTGCAGCAACGACGCGCGGCCGCGACGCTGCTGGGCTACGCGCAACGCTCACCGGCGCAGGTGCGGGCGCTGGAAGACGCGGTGAACGACGATGACGACGAGGTGCGCAACAATGCCACACGGGCTCTTGCGGTGCTTGCCGTGGCTGGACCGTTGCCGGGGTTGAACCCGGAACAGATAATTGCTTTGCTGTACTCCGGGGTATGGACGGACCGTAACAAAGCGAGTGCGCTGCTGGCTGCTGTGACAAAGGGCCGCGACCCGAAGCTCCTGAAGAGGTTGCGTGAGCAGGCATTGCCGCCTCTGATCGAAGGAGCGGGTTGGCAGTCACAGGGCCATGCCGGGAACTTTGCCCTGGTGCTGGGACGGGTGATTGGGCTGCCGGAGGAGCGCCTGCACGTGCTCCTTCAGGAGGGAAAGACGGGCGAAATCGTGAGTCAGGCAGAAACTTTGGACAGCGGAGCTGGAAAACGCTAGAAGCCGAAACCACGCGGCCTTCTCCTTTGCGGACGCGGGTATACTCAAGCTCGCCATGAATGAGACCCCGGAAAGCACTGCGGCCGCGACGGAGCCTGCAGCCAGCACAAGGATGGACGTGGTGGAGATCATGTCCATCCTGCCGCATCGCTATCCGTTTCTGCTGATTGATCGCGTCGTAGAGATGGAGCGCAAGCAGCGGATCGTTGCTATCAAGAACGTGACAGTCAACGAACCTCACTTTGTGGGCCACTTTCCGGATTACCCGATCATGCCGGGCGTGCTGACCATTGAAGCGATGGCGCAGGCCGGAGGCGCTCTGTTGCTGACCGAGTTCTCCCTGGAGGAGCGGGCTGACAAGTTGATGGTTTTCACCGGGATAGAGGAAGCGCGGTTTCGCCGGCCGGTGCTGCCGGGAGATCAACTGCGCATTGAGGTTACGGTGCTGAACTGGCGCTCGCGGGTGGTGAAAATGCGCGGCGAGTGCACGGTAGAAGGCAAAATTGCCGCAGATGCGACGATCACCTGTCAGCTGGTGCCGAGGGTCCGCAAGCCAAAGGCGGAAGCCACGCCATCGGACGCTGAACCGGCATCCAGGCAAATAGCCCGGTAGCCATCAACCCACTGAGGAGTCGAGCGAGCGTGAGCAGCGTCAGGATCCATCCCAGCTCGATCATCGCCGAAGGCGCGCGGATTCCGGCGAGCTGCACGGTCGGACCGTTCTGCACGGTTGGTGCTCACGTGGTTCTCGGCGAAGGCTGCGAACTGGTCTCGCATGTGGTGCTGGACGGCCACACCACGCTGGGTGCCGGCTGCAAGGTGTACAGCTTCGCGTGCGTGGGCATCTCGCCGCAGGACCTGAAGTATGCGGGCGAGCCGACGCGTGTGACTGTTGGCGAGCGCACCGTGGTTCGCGAGTACGTGACGATCTCGCGCGGAACCGCGGGGGGCGGGGGGGTGACTCGGCTGGGTGCGGACTGCCTCATCATGGCGTACACGCATATCGGGCACGACTCGCAAATCGGTAATGGGGTCATTCTGGCCAATGGTGCGACGCTGGCCGGACATGTGACGGTGGAAGACTATGCCGTGGTCGGTGCGCTCAATCCGGTGCACCAGCACTGCAGGATCGGGCGCTATGCGTACATCGGTGGCGGCACCACGATCACACAGGATGTGCTGCCCTACTCGCTGACCTCGATCGAGCGCAACAACCATGCGTACGGGCTGAACAAGGTGGGTCTGCAGCGGCGCGGGTTTACGGCGGAGCAGGTGCGTGAGCTCGCTACCGCCATGCGCCTGCTGACCAGCGGCAAGCGAAACACGACCCAGGCGATGCAGGAGATTAACGACATGCTGGCGCAGGGCGCGGGCGGCGAGCATGTGCGCTATCTTGCTGAGTTTGTGGAGAAGAGCGAGCGCGGGGTCATCAAGTAAGATGTTCGCGCGTGAAGGGCCCCTTGGCCTCATCGCAGGGAACGGGCACTTTCCATTCTTGCTTCTCGATGCAGCCCGCGCGCACGGTCTGCGTGTGGTAGTGGCGGCGATTAAGGAAGAGACCGATCCGGAGATGAAGGAGCGGGCAGCTCGCGATCCGGAGTTCGTGCGCGTGCACTGGCTTTCGCTCGGTGAGCTTTCCAGGCTTATTGAAACGTTTCAGCGCGAGGGCGTGAAGCAGGCCGTAATGGCTGGGCAGGTCAAACACAAGCAGATTTTTTCCAGCATCCGGCCGGACTGGCGGCTGGCTAAGCTGCTGCTGAATCTGCGCACACGCAATACCGATATGCTGCTGGGCGCCATTGCGAAGGTGCTGGAAGACGAGGGAATTACACTGATCTCCTCAACGGCCTACCTGGAGCCTATGCTTGCGGGACACGGCGTGCTCACCGGACGGGTGCCGAGTGAGCACGAGCGTGCCGACATCGAATACGGCCTGCAGGTGGCGCGCGGAATCGCAGGCTACGATCTCGGACAGACGGTCGTGGTAGCGGCCGGGGCCTGTGTGGCGGTGGAAGCCATGGAAGGCACGGACGCCACCATTGCGCGCGCTGGCGAACTGTTCCGCACACTGGAGCAGGGAGCCAGTACGCTGCAGCGGCGGCTCACCGTGATCAAGGTGGCAAAGCCGAAACAGGACCTGCGTTTCGACGTGCCGGTGGTGGGGCTGCCCACCATCGAAGCGATGCAGGCTGCGGGAGCAACTTGCCTCTGTGTGGAGGCAGGACGAACCCTGCTGTTCGATCGCGAGGCAATGGTACGGGCAGCGGATGAAGCAGGGATCGCGATCTTCGGCGCAGAAGAGAGTCACTGGAGCAACGGCGAGCGGATATCGAGCATCCCGTGAGCGCAGGTGCTACAGTTTGAGACGGCAGACCTGGCGTGCAGTCAGAACCGCAACGCGCTCTGCAAGGAGATTCCGTGCGTCCCACTTTCAAGTCGTACACAACGCGAGCCACTGTTGCCGTGGCACTCGCCGCCACAGCCATGTTTCCGGCATTTCTTACGGCCGACCCGGTCGCCTCTGGCACGGTGGCGCCGAGCTTCACGCTGCCGAACCAGGAGAATCAGCCCGTTTCGCTGGCCAGCTACAAGGGCAAGTGGGTCGTGCTGTACTTCTACCCGAAGGACCAGACCACCGGCTGCTCCAAGGAGGCGCACAACTTCCAACGGGATGAAGCAAAGTACAAGGCCGCGAACGCGGTGGTGCTGGGCGTGTCCCTGGATACCGTGCAGAGCCACAAGGCATGGTGCACAAAGGACGGCTTTTCCTTCCAAATGCTGGCTGACCCCGACCACAAGGTTGTCGACGCGTATGGTGTGCCGGTACGGACCGTGCAAACCCCGAACGGCCCGATGACGATCGCCATGCGAGACACATTCCTGATTGCGCCAGACGGCAAGGTCATGAAGGAATGGGATGTAAAGGACATCGATGGCCACAGTGCGGATGTGCTCGCCGCGATAGACGCGATGAAAAAGTAGCTGCGCCGGCGGCGTCCAGACACAACAACGCCCGGGTCTCTGTGGGGATCCGGGCGCTCTTGTTTGCCTTTTTGATTGCGGAGGAACGAACTACTTGGCGGCCGTCTTCTTGGCTGCTTTCTTCGCTGTCTTTTTGGAGGCTGCCTTCTTGGTGGCCTTCTTAGGAGCCGTCTTCTTTGCCGCCGTCTTCTTTGTTGCCGTCTTCTTTGTTGCCGTCTTCTTTGTTGCTACTTTCTTCGTTGCCAAGGTCGTACCTCTCATAGTTGATTTTTTGGTGCTTGTGCTCTTGTTGCCTGCTGCCTTCCTAGAGGCAGCTACCCCGCCGCGCAGAGCACGTACAGACTTCGCGGCAGAACCTGAAACTTTCTTTGCAGCTTTCTTGGGGGCTGCTTTCTTCGCAGCCTTCTTGGGAGCAGCCTTTTGGGGCGCCGGCTTCGCGGGAGCTGCTTTCTTGGACGCCTTCTTGGGCGGCGCCTGGGTTGCGGCCGATCTTTCCGAAGCAGCCTTCTTGGCAGCCTTCTTCGGTGCGGACTTGGCTGGACTGTTGCTGTCGATGCTCAGCGGAGCCTCGGTTTCGCTCGACGCGGGCTCGGAGGAAAGGCGGGATGCGGGTTGGTAGCCGTCTACCGGGTTCGCAGGGCTGGAACGAAGCTTGGCATCTTCCGCATGATTGCTGCTGTGGGCGGGGGCATCCTCGTCGCCGGCGTCATCGAGCTCCTCCTCGTCGTCATCGAGCTCTTCCTCTTCTTCCTCATCCTCTTCATCGTCGTCGATGTCAGGATCGGTTTCATCATCCAGAGCGGCTGCATAGAACCTGATCGTTTCGTCTTCGAACGCCATCGTCGTCTCCCTAGAATCCAACTACTAACGAGCCCACTTGCCGGTCTCGTCTATGCGCTCACACACGCACGATTGACGAAATCGTGTCAACAGAATTACGCGCGCACCCTGCAAATAGCAAGCACAATTTTTTGTGCAAAGCATTTTCCTGGTTCGCCCGTGCCTTAAGCGTAGATACCGCTCGCTTCCCACGAAGTGGAGGCTCACAACGGAGATGCCGCAGCCGGTCGCGGCGAGCTTGCGACGAACGTCTAGTGACGCCGGCGAGAGTGCGTGCCTGCGTGCGCGGACCGGGCGTGAGATGAAGCAGCGGTGCGAGCGCGACCGTGACCGCCTCTGCGAGAGCGCGCTGAGCGGCCTTCGCGTGGCAAGCGAACTGGCTCCGCCACATACAAAGAGCGCTTCGGGACAACGCGGTTGGAGGGTAAGTGATTCCAGGTGCGCAGCTGACCGGGTGTGACGCCGAAGCGGTCGGCGATGCTGAGCAGGGTGTCGCCACGGCGCGTGGTGTAGCGCTGTTGCCCAGGATTGGCAGCGTTGCTGCCTGCCAGCGGAACGACCAGTTCCTCCCCGTCTTCGATCGGCTTGGCCGCGGTGACTTCATTGAGTTGTGCAATCTGCGCGGCGCTGGCGTGCAGCTGCCTGGCGATCTCATCGAGCGTCTCGCCGCCCTTCACAACATGGAAGCGCCAGCTTGCACGGTCCTTTTCGGGAATGTCTTTCAATCGATCCTGAAACACGGACGCGGTACCGGGCGGAATATGCAGGTCGAACGACACGTCGCGAGGCGTGCTCAGGCGAAGCAGCGCCGGATTGAGCGCCACAATCTCATTCACCGTGGAGTTGGTGAGATCCGCGATGAGCGGCACGCTGATCGCATAACTGACGGGTACGGTGTCGTAGATCACCGGCGGGCTAGGTGCCAGCTTGTTGAGGCCATACCTCTCAGGATTTTTGGCCATGATGACAGCGGCGAGAATCTGCGGAACGTATGCGCGCGTTTCCGCGGGCATCAAGTTGCGCCGATACAGCTCCCAATAGTCGGCATAGCCGGAACGGCTGACGGCGCGCTGGATGTACCCCGGACCCCAGTCATACGCCGCCATGGCCAGGTACCAATCACCGAACAACCCATAGAGACTCTTGATGTAGCGAGCGTACGCGCGTGACGCCTTCTCGGGATCGAAGCGGTAGTCGAAATAGCCGTTCCGGACGAGCCCATACTGCGATCCGGTACCTGGCATGAACTGCCACATGCCGCCTGCGCCGGATCGCCGGTTCACAACCTGTGGCTGGAAGCCGGACTCGGCGACAGCGAGGTAGATCAAATCCTGCGGAACCCCCTCTTCTTTGAGGACGTTCTGCATCATGGTGCGGTATCTGCCCAGGCGAGCCATGGAGGCGGCCATGTGGGCGCGGAAGCTGCTGGACTGCGAAAAGACATTGATGTAGCCGGCGACCTGGTCGTTGATGACGAGGGGAAGGTCGGACACCGTGCTCAGCTCGCTGGTAAGTTTGGCGACCAGCTCCGGATTGGGCGCGAAGGTGGTGTCGGTGGCGGACTCGAGAGGCGCCTCTTCAAGCTTCGGACTGAAGCCATTGCCCTGCTTGAGAGCCAGCATCTCCAACGAGTTGATGGCGTCGAGCAGGCGCTCGAACTGCTCGGAGAGCTGTGGATCGTTCTTCAGGTCCATGCCGCTGGTCAGCAGCAGGTCGACAGCGCCATCGAAGTCCTGGCGCGCGGCCTCCAGATGGTTCGCGTTGTAGTTGGAAACGCCTGTGTCGTAGCTGGTCTGCGCACGGGTGAGTAGTTCCTGGATCCTGCGCGACTGCGGGTCGTTTGCAGCGGGCGCGGGTGGTTGTTGGAGCGGGGTACCTGTGGCCTGCGCTGTTGCGGGGAGCGGACAGCCCAGGACACCTGCCAGTGCGAGCGTAAGCGCCGCCACGATAGAGCTAAGCGTCAATCCGCCCCAGAAGAGCGGCTTTCGTACAGTACGATCCATCCAGCTTCCGATTGTACGAGTTTGTGAGCCGTCGGGAGGATGGACGCCCTCTGTTCCGCGCCAGCGGGCGCCCGAACCGACTGCTATCCTCGTGTTTGCGGCCTTCTTCCCGCATGGACGTTCATGGAACCACGTTTCATCCGCAACTTCGCCATCATCGCGCATATCGATCACGGCAAGTCCACGCTTTCCGACCGGCTGCTGGAATTGACTGGTAGCCTGACCGCGCGCGAGATGCAGGAGCAGGTGCTCGATGCCATGGATCTCGAGCGCGAGCGCGGCATCACGATCAAGGCGCACACAGTGCGCATGATGTACCACGCGTCCGATGGCCACGATTACCAGCTCAACCTGATCGACACACCCGGGCATGTGGATTTCAGCTACGAAGTCTCGCGCTCGCTGGCGAGCTGCGAAGGCGCGCTGCTCGTGGTGGATGCTTCGCAAGGTGTGGAAGCGCAGACGCTGGCGAATGCCTACCTGGCGATCTCGAATGGGCTGGAGATCATTCCGGTCATCAACAAGATTGATCTGCCGTCGGCGGATATTGCGCGCACCAAGGAGATGATTGAGAAGTCAGTCGGCCTGCCGGCTACCGATGCCGTCGCCGTGAGTGCGAAAACCGGGCTGAATGTCGCCGACATTCTGGAATCCGTTGTCATGCTGCTGCCGCCGCCCAAGGGGGATGCAGAGGCGCCGCTGCAAGCTCTCATCTTCGATTCGTGGTTCGACGCCTACCGTGGCGTGATCGTGCTGGCGCGCATCATCAATGGGCGACTGCGCAAGGGCGACAGGATCAAGATCATGTCCAACGGCCGCGTCTTCGATGTGGACTCGATGGGTGTCATGACGCCCAAGCCGGTGGAGTTGCAGGAGCTTTCAGCGGGCGAGGTCGGCTTCTTTGTCGCGACCATCAAGAACGTTGCCGACACCAAGGTTGGGGACACGATCACCCATGTGGACCGGCCCTGCGCGGCGGCGCTGCCTGGCTTTGAAGACATCAAGAGCATGGTCTTCGCTGGTCTGTACACGGTGGATTCGCACGAACATGCGCTGCTGCGCGATGCTCTCGAAAAGCTGCGGCTCAACGACTCGAGCTTTAACTTCGAGCCCGAGTCTTCGGTGGCGCTAGGTTTCGGCTTCCGCTGCGGTTTTCTTGGGCTGCTGCATCTGGAGATCATTCAGGAGCGACTGGAGCGCGAGTACAACCTCGACCTGATCATCACGGCGCCCGGCGTACGCTACGGGATCACGATGACAGACGGGTCCGTTCTTGAAGTCGACAATCCTTCCCGGTGGCCGGACCCGAGCGAGATCGAGCAGATCGAAGAGCCAATCATCACGGCCAAGATCCTCACCAACGAAGAATACGTCGGCGGCATTCTGAAGCTCGTGGAAGACAAGCGCGGGCGTCAGCAGAATCTGGAGTACGTGAGCGATACGCGCGTGATGATCACCTACGAATTGCCGCTGAACGAGATCGTGCTCGACTTCTACGATCGGCTGAAGAGCGTCTCGCGCGGCTACGCGTCCCTGGACTACCACCTTGCGGGCATGTGGGTCTCGCCGATGGTGAAGATGGACATCCTCGTCTCCGGCGAGCCGGTGGACGCCCTAAGTATCATCGTGCATCGCGATTTCGCCTACGACCGTGGTAAGGCGCTGGTGGAGAAGATGCGTGAGCTGATTCCGCGGCAGATGTTCGAAGTCGCCATTCAGGCCGCGATCGGCTCCAAGGTGATCGCGCGTTCCACCGTGACTGCCATTCGAAAGAACGTCATTGCCAAGTGCTACGGTGGCGACATCAGTCGCAAGCGCAAGCTGCTGGAGAAGCAGAAGGAAGGCAAGAAGCGGATGAAGCGGATTGGCAAGGTCGATATCCCGCAGGAAGCGTTCTTGGCGGTCCTCAAGGTCGGAGAGGAATAGCTACTTTACCGACAGAAGGGCCGCCTCAGGCGGCCCTTCTGTCGATGCAGCTGAAGTTACTACTTTCTCGGCGTAGTCGTGGCCGGGGGTGTCGTCCGTCGCGGAGCCGTCGCGGAAGGAGCTGACGGCGGCTGCGCGGCTACACCCGAGCTGGTGTTGTACGCGTTGATGACAGCCTGCGTGATATCGGTCTGCTCGCTCCACCAGATAAAGTTGGGAAGCTGGTTTTGAGGCTGGGAGTCGACGTTGATCATCATGGTGAAACCATTGTCCTGCGAGTACTTCACCGCCACGGGACCGATCTTCTGCAGCAGCTTCGTGAAGCCCGCCTCGAACTCTTCCTGCTGAGCGTTGTCGAAGTCTTCCTTCTCGCGCTGCAGAGCTTTGGTCTTCTCATCGATGGTGCGGATGCGCTTGGCACGCTCATCGTCCGGCGTGTTGGCCGGCAGCGCTTGCAACTGCTTCTGCAGGTTCTGAATGTCGGTATTCTCACCTTCAAGCTTCTGCTGCTGCGGGTCGAATTTCTTATGGAGGTCGGCGACGAGTTTCTGACCTTCGTTTGTGGCGAGTGTGCCGCGCTGGAAGGCGATGACGGCCACCTTTGCAGGAATGGCCTGAGGGGCAACGGCGGTCGGCGCAGCCGCGGCGGCAGGAACGGTAGCTGCGGGAGTCTGAGAGAGGAGCCCGGGCGCGGTGAGGCCCGCAGCCAGGGTGGTGGCAAGTGCGAGAAAACGATTCATGCGGTGTTTCGAGCTCCTTCGGAGATGAAAGCAGATTGTGTGAGAGTCGCGGTTCTCAGGCAGCTCGCGAGACGTTCGCGTCACACCCCTTCGACCGGCGACGCCACGGAGAACGGTCATGCCGCCCCGCTGCCTGTGCGCACCACCATTCAGTGTGGTACCGCCGGCTTGCTCTATCTCATGGTTTGGAAGGGAGAGGGTCGCGGGCGCGAGGCGTCGGTTGGCTAGTGCCTATTATAGGAGAGGCTATGAGGAGGGTCAAACCCTCGAAATCTGAAAGTCGGCGCCGCTCTTCCGAAAAGCGGAGATGGTATCTTCCGATCTCCGCTTTTTCGTGGTGCAGAAGCAGAAACGCGGGAGTTTCGCTGCGATAGGAGATTCTCGGTTTGGAACGCGGATTGCACGCTACTTAGCGTTCGTCGCGGGCGTCCAGGCCGCCGCTTTCGCAGCCCCGCCGGCGAGAATCGAGTCCGGAATCAGGAACATGAAGCTGCACCGCATCAGGTGCGCCATCCTCCGGACTAGGGCTTCTCCTGGGAAGTTAGCGGGAAGGTTGAGGAGGCCAGTGATTGGCCGTTGCGAGCTGCGGGCCATCTCTCGGGGAGGGGAGGTGGCCTTGTGGCTTTCAGGGTCTTGCGCTCTTACGGGTGAGAAGCATAGTATCTGACTCAGATACGTGCCGCTCATGTTCATGTTATGGAGCGGACCTTAGAGTGGAGTCAACAGCGGCGTGGCCGGGACGGCTTTTGCTGATCTGCCATTCTTAGAACGTTCGTCAACCTGACGACGGGCGTACGTACCAGAAAAGGGATCTCTGAGCTGCAGTGCTCAATGCGCAGGTGTTGAGAAGCAGGAAGCAGATGGTTTTCAGCCCTTCGTAAGAAATCGGCGAGAGGGCCGGCAGAAGCAGATTGACCGTTCTTGGCGAGCGATGTGAAGCTGCTGGTAACACCAAGATTTCATTGATTGAGCTTCACACCGTTGAAACAAATCTTTACGCTCTGCCGTGCTGTTACTGACGCCGGTCTTCCTCCTGAAGACGCGGTCCTTGAGCAGTTTTGCACACCAGGATGGTAAGGGCGCGTCATGAAGCGACGGACAACAAGGCGCAGCATCGGCTAAACGAATCAACGTAGCTAAGGAACCACAGGCATCATGGCAGAGCAGAACGTAGCGGACGCTCCGGCGCAATATGTGGCGGAAGATTTCGATGGCGGCAATGACTTCAACGGTGATGACGGGGGCTCCGAAACGACCGGCCAGCCCTCCCCGGGCACCGGCCAGAGCAAGAGCAGCCGGCGCCGGCGGCGTAAGCGCAAGAACAAGGTCGTGGGCATAGGATCCAGCAGCACTGATTCCCAGCCGGCTTCACCACCTGAAGAGGGCGCGGGCTCTGCACCGTTCGTAATGGAAGGCGAGAGCCTGGCGCTGGCTGCACCGCCGATGCGTCGTCCGAATCTACCGCAGAATCAGTCAAGTAATGGCCAGCCGCAGCAAGGCCAGGGCCAGGGCGGGAAGCGGTGGAAGAAGAAGTTTCGTGATCGGGAGCGTCGCCAGCGCAGCGACGGACCCGGCGGTGAGGTCCGGCCTGAAGGCGGCAGCAACAACGCAGCAAGCGGGGCCTACGCAGCGTCTGGAGCCGCGAACGGTTCTCATGGCGGGGACTATGGTTATCGCCGCGATCACCGGCCGGACAACTTCGGCAATCTGGTAAACGGATTTAAGCGGAAGGGCAAGGCGGGTGGCGGAGGGCCGGGGCAGCAGCGCAGGGAGCGCGCCGGCTTCGTGGGTCCCATGGACCACAGCTACCGGGAGGCGGAGGGCAATGGCGCGCCGCCGTCGACGATTCAGGTGCATGGGGGGCATGGGCGGCGCGGACATCGGCATCAGGGAGACAACCAGCCGATCGACCGGTCGATGCCGCCGCCGATCCCGGTCCCGGAGAACGCGCAGACGCATATCTACTTCTTCGTGGAGGACCTGTTCATCACAGCGAAGGTACAGGAGACGGCGCGAAAGCAGGGAATCAAGGTCGCTTTCCTGAAGAACGACAAGGAGTCGCTGGCGGAGTTGACGAGCGGGGAAGATGTGAACCGTCCGGCGCTGATCGTGTTCGACCTGAACAACGCCAATGCCAAGCCGCTGACGTTAATTCCAAAGCTGAAGACCAAGCTGAAGCGGTCGGCTTCCATCATCGGGTTCCTGTCGTCGATCCAGGGAGACCTGAAGGCAAAAGCTGTGGAAGCGGGTTGCGACACTGTCATGCCGCGAGCGGCGTTCAGCCAGAACCTGCCGAACCTGCTCAGACGATACGGCGTTGAGGAAGCGGAAGAAGTCAATTACAACTTCTAGTACGAGAGACGAGAGAACAGAAGCGCCGACAGATTTTGAGAGCCGCCTAGGCGGGTGGGGAGG
>CAXTPR010000042.1:0-210 GCA_964246235.1 uncultured Acidobacteriaceae bacterium | reverse complement strand
AATAAAAAAAAAATTTCTCTCCCTCCACCATACCCCCCCCCGGGGTGTGTTTTGCGCCCGCGCCGCTTCTGCGTTTGGGCCGGCTCCCCCGGTGCACTTCGGTGCGCAAAATCTTCAGGAAAGAGGAGTTAGGGGTGGACCTCAGTCAGGCCAGGGGTCGGCAGATGGGAAGAGCTCGGGCAGGGTAAGGGAAGGAGCGCGATCTTCCTC
>CAXTPR010000041.1:0-30384 GCA_964246235.1 uncultured Acidobacteriaceae bacterium | reverse complement strand
TCAATTTACGAGAGAACTCCAGCTTCAACTGGTAGAAATTTCCGGGGGCAGGTCACGGCAAGAACTGCTGGCTCGGACTGGCGACTTCCAGCGTCATGTCGAGCAAAACACCTTTCACACCGTACAGCCAGACATGTTCGCTGTGCCCGACGAGTGGGAGCTTCAGCAGCCCAAGCGCTATTTCAGCGCCGTCCTTTCAATTAACCAGGCTGCCGAAAAGCTTGTGCAAAGCTATGACACCCTGGTCGAGACGGCGCGGAGGCAGCTGCTTTCATGAACGACACCACTGCCCTCACCGTCTCCGCACCACATGGCAGCATCTCCGTCTTTACCGCGCGGCCGGAAGCAAGCGCCCGGATGCGCGACTTCTTTACCTCGCATATCCGCAATCCACATACCCGCCGCGCCTACATGGAAGCCGTGCGCCAGTTCTCCGGCTTCTGTGCCGAAGTGGGAATTACCGATTTGGCGCAGGTCGAGCCGGTGCATGTGGCGGCGTTTGTGGAGGCCCAACTCCGGCTGCACTCCAAACCGACCGTAAAACAGCGCCTGGCTGCCCTGCGCATGCTGTTCGACTGGATGGTGGTAGGCCAGGTAATCCCCATCAACCCCGCTCACGCCGTGCGCGGGCCGAAGCACACGCAGCGGCGGGGTAAGACACCCGTGCTCCAGGCCGACGAAGCACGGATGATTCTGGACTCGATAGACATTAGCTTCCTGCCCGGCTTGCGCGATCGCGCCCTCATTGCCCTCATGGTCTACACCTTCGCGCGTGTTAATGCGGCCGTATCCATGCGGGTCGAGGATTTCTATGTGCAGGGACGGCGCGGCTGGGTTCGGCTACACGAGAAGGGCGGCAAGGAGCACGAGATGCCCGCCCACCACAATCTCGACCGCTATTTGGAGGAGTACATCGCCGCCGCCGGCATTACCTCCGACCGCAAGGGGCCGCTGTTCCGCACCAGCAAGGGACGCGGCAAAGAGCTCGCCGACCGTGCCATGCTGCAATCGGACGTTTGGCGCATGATCCGCCGGCGAGCTGAAGCGGCGGGTGTTCAGACCGAAATAGGTTGTCATACCTTCCGAGCGACAGGCATTACCGCTTACCTCAAGAACGGCGGACGGCTGGAGATGGCGCAGCAGATGGCCGCGCATGAGTCGTCGCGTACCACCGGTCTCTATGATCGACGAAACGATGATGTCTCTTTGGATGAGGTCGAGAGGATAAACATCTAAGTCTGCGGTTCGGCTCGTTTCCTTGAGCTTGGGAGCGTTGCTGATCTGAATGGGACGGTTAAGAGCAAACACTCAGCGGAAATCGCGCGGAAAGCATGTGAGATACGTGTACAAGACAACGTTCGCCGAAGTTGCTGAGCGGTTCACAGATCACCTCACGAAGCACCCTCGGCGGGCGAAAAGCGCCGCCCGCACATGGTCGATCGTCCGCAAATCTGTACCAGGATCCATCGCCAATCTTGAGGAAAACTTCAACAAGGCACTCGCGGAGTACAGCTTTCCGATAACGAAAAGCAGAGAGCCTACGAACAGCGCGCCAATTTCAGAGTCGACGTCCACAATCTGTCAAAGATTGCTGTGAAGTGGGGTGGGACTCGGGCAGGTGACAAGATGAATCGCATTGGCATTGAAGTCCGTTTAGACGCCAAACGAGGGACCCTGATGGTTCGAACGAGAGAGCTTGAGCTAGTCCATGATCCGGACGCGATGCATGCCGTCGATGCATTTTATGAAGCAATCGAGAGTGGCGAATTTGAAGTTGCGTGGCAGCATATAGAACCGTGCTACCGGGAAGACCGTTGGGAAAACGATCTCAAGTTTTTCAAGGATGGTTACGACACCTTCCTCGGGTCGAGGCGGAGACATGCGTTCGTTGTGGAAGCAACTCCAACTTCAGCCAAGATCGATGTCTTCTATGAAGAAGACCAGTTTCTCCCCGACATTCAACCTTTGGCCGATTCGCGCGGCTGACCCTTGCTGAACTTGATACATTTGCTGAACTGATCGAGAAGATCAAAACCGATTTGCGTTCTATAGGGGCAAATGAAGCGAAGCTGAACAAGCTCCCGATCGACCGGTTGTTCGCAACGGATGCCAGCGTTTCAGTTCCTTGGCATGCCGGGGTCCAATTCAGCGCGGTCAGGAAGAAATATACGATGCCCGAACGCCCCACCGTGTTTCATCGACTGCGGCGGTTACATCTCATCAAGAAAAAGAATCGCTGGCTTATTGAAGGGATTGAACGGCTTACAGTCTGAAAGCGTAACCGTTCAGATGGTTTTCTTGTATGGCAATCGAAGGTGACCGGCGCATGTCTGAACTCAAGAAGCCTGTCGGGCGATCGTTACCTGGCGCTCCCGTTCATGAACACCATCTGCACATTGCCACGGAGCGGAATACGTTCACTCATAAAGTGAACGGCGAGCAGGGGCGCACGACCTCGCTTGGCGCTGTGCTGAACCTGAGGGAAGCAGCCGCAATTCTTCATTGCCATCCCAAGACCCTGAGGCTCATGGCCCAGGCCCAGAAGATTCCCGCGCGGCGAGTAGGAAAGCTCTGGCGCTTCTCTGAAGACCGGCTCAGGGAGTGGCTTGAGGCAAGCTAACCGAGGAAGGGAGGAGCATTTCTACGACTCTGCCGTTCGCTTGACGCTTTTCGGTTGAGAGTGCCCTGCCGTACACGTTGAAAGTCGTAGCTATGGCGGAGTGCCTCATTAGGTCCTTCGTCACGCCTGGTGCGGCACCGGCGCTGTCCAGCCAAGACCGGTACGAGTGGCGGAGCGAGTGAAACCCCAGACCGGTGATCCCAATGGCCTCTCCGGCGGGACGTATCCAGCGCTGCTGCATGCTTGGCGACTCGTAAGGAAGACCTGTTACGGCGTTCGCGAACAGCCACTCATCGTCTGCCTTGTCCTTCCAGACGAGCAACAGCTTCGCGAGTGCCTCGTGCAACGGCAACTTTGCCTTCAAAGACAGCGTTTTAGTCTCATCAATGGCACCACGGCAAGCGCTGCGGCCGACCGTGACGGTCCCAATATCCCAATCGATGTCGCTCCATTTAAGGCCGAGGGCTTCGCTGACGCGCAAACCCAGGCAGCCCATTGTGACGGCGATCATGTTCACGTGCTCCGGGAGAGCACTCACCACCGAGCGGAACTGTTCGGGCGAGAGAATCACCGATTCTTTACGGCGCACCGTGACGTTCTTTATCTTCACGATCTCGATGGGATTGCGCCGCTCCAACGGAAGGTATTCCCACAGGGTCGCAAGGTCGAAGAGCTTGTGCATTAGGCTCCGCAGGTGCCCTTTCGTGATCGGGGCGAGGTCGAGCCCTTGAAACCATGCGTGAATCTCAGCAGGCCGAATCTCTGAGATGATGCGTGTGCCCCACATAGGGCGAAGCCGCCGGTTGATGATGGAAGTGTAGGAGCCGCGCGTTGATCGACGCGCCGGCATCTCTTCGGCCACATACCGGTCGAGCAAAGCGTTGAACGTGACCTCCTGTCCACGCGCATACTCTGTTCGCTCGTTCAGCTTGAGGAGCTGAGACTCGACTTTCTGCCGCACCGCTTTTGCAGTGCGATACGTAGCGCCGTCGAAGTACTGGCTCTTGCTTGTGCGCTTGCCATCTTCCTCGACGTAGTACCGGAATTCCCAGGCAAAGCCACTGGCACGCTTTACTCGCCGCACGGACCCCTGCTGATATCTCTCGCGGCGCACTTTCATGATGCCCTCCAGAGGCACTTCTGGAGAGCATCATAGCCTATCGTGGGTTAGTGTGGGTTGGCGCATCTGGGCTGACGACGCCAACTTGTTGCATATATTGGAGCACCGGGTGGGGATCGAACCCACGAATACTGGTTTTGCAGACCAGCGCGTTAGCCACTTCGCCACCGGTGCTCGTGTAAGCCAAAGACGCAGGGCTGGAGGCGGCACGTTTCTCAGTACTGAGCCTCCATCCCCAGCCCCTCTACTGCGGTTGCGTGGTGGTTCGCAGATACGGCTTCACAGTCTTGTAGCCCGGAAAAATTTTGTTCGCTTCTTCGTTGCTGACCGCTCCCGTGATGATCACGTCCTCGCCCTGTTTCCAGTTTGCAGGCGTCGCGACCCTGTGCTTCGCGGTGAGTTGCATCGAATCGAGCACGCGGAGAACCTCGTCAAAGTTGCGCCCTGTGGTCATGGGGTAGGAGAGATGCAGCTTGATCTTCTTGTCCGGGCCCACGACGAACACCGTACGGACAGGAGCGTTGAGCGCAGCTGTGCGGCC
Source organism: uncultured Acidobacteriaceae bacterium (assembly GCA_964246235.1). Classification (GTDB taxonomy): domain Bacteria; phylum Acidobacteriota; class Terriglobia; order Terriglobales; family Acidobacteriaceae; genus Granulicella. Next base: position 26,103 of record CAXTPR010000041.1, on the reverse strand, counting down.
CTCGCTGGTTTCACCCGCATCCGCCTGCAGCATGTCGTAGAGCTTAGCGATCTTGAGCTCGGGATCGCCGATGAGCGGATAGTTCACCTTGTGGCCGCCCACGTCCTCAATGTCCTGTGCCCACCTGCTATGGCTGTCCACCGGGTCCACGCTCAGGCCGATTACTTTGGCGCCGCGCTTGGCGAACTCGCCTTCTAAACCCGCGACCGCGCCCAGCTCCGTGGTGCACACCGGCGTGAAATCCTTGGGGTGCGAGAACAGCACCGCCCAGCCATCACCGATCCACTCGTGAAAGTGAATCGTGCCTTGCGTTGTTTCCGCCGTAAAGTCCGGCGCCGTATCGTTAATGCGTAGAGACATCCGCTGTACCTGCCTTGCTTCTATTTCAACTCGTTTATTCGATTCGCTTCCGGCCCTGAGGGCGCAAGCAGAAGACCCACCCGGCTTGGCCTTGGGTGGGTCTCGATGTTCGCTTCGTGACGCTTCCGCCGTCCCGCTTCGCTCATCCGCTCACCCGCGCAGGGCCGCTGCAACAGCAACAGCACATGGCGAGCGGATTGGAAGCAGAGAGAACCATTGAACAATCCCGGTACTGCTTGCCAGCTATAGGCGCCGGCTCGGAGCAGGTTTGCTCCTGAAGTCAATCCAAGCCTATGTCTCCGTCCCTGAGATGTCAACACACTCACTCCGGGCTCGTGGATCCTGCGGGGAGTCGCTACACTGCCCAGAGCTACTCTCATCGGCCAGGAGGACCCATGTCGCGCGTCTTCGCCTACTCCGTGCTCGATGTCTTCGCCGAGCGTCCCCTTGAGGGCAATCCCCTGGCCGTATTCCATGATGCCCGCGGGCTCTCCGATGCCGATATGCAGGCCTTGGCCCGCGAGATGAACCTCGCCGAGACGACATTCGTACTCCCAGAACCAAATCCCGCGGACGAAGCCGAACAAGGAGTCCGGGTTCGTATCTTCACCACGCAGGAAGAACTCCCGTTCGCCGGCCATCCGACCCTGGGCACGGCGAGTTGGCTTCATTCCCATCACCCTGTGCTTCGGGGAGCGGAAAGCATCACGCTGCGGCTGAACGTAGACCGCATCACGGTCCGCTTTGCCGCGCCTGAACACGGTAATGCGGGTGTCTTCGCTACGATGCGGCAGAACGATCCCCTCTTCGGCTCCGAGCACGATCCGGCGGAGGTGGCCCAGGCACTCGGGCTGGGCGTGGACGATCTTTCGCCGGACCACCGTCCGCAGACGGTCTCCACCGGCATTCCGTTCTGCATTGTCCTTTTGCGCTCGCTGACGGTCTCGCAACAATTGGCGATTCCGCAGCGGGAAGCATCGGCCTGGCTTGCGGCTCATGGAGCCAAGTTCTTTTACTGCACTGCGCCGGCCGCTACCCACCATCAACCGCGGGGTCCCCACTGGCACAATCGCATGCAGTTCTACTCCGGCGAGGACCCGGCCACAGGGTCCGCCGCGGGCTGCTGCATCGCGTGGCTGGTGCGGCAGGGGCTTGTGAGCTCAGGCGAACCGGTGATCTTCGAGCAGGGCGTGGAGATTGCACGACCGAGCCGCATCACCGCGCAAGCCAGCCTCCGTCGAGACGATGGAAGCATCGGTTCCGTTCTGGTATCCGGACGCACCATCCCCGTGGCAACAGGCACGTATTTCCTCCCCTGACACGGAAGTTATACACACACCAGGGAACCACGAAAGTCAATAACCATAAGGGTTCTCCGGGAAGGGTGGAATGGTTGTCACAACCCGGCTGTATTTACGCCGATTTTTCGCCCTTGCCGACCCCGCTTCCGCCGCGTAGAGTCAGCAAATCGCACCATCGCAGCTCGGCTGCAAGCATTGACTCGGCGACCGCACAAAGCCGCCCGGTTTACCTGAAATCTCAACCCCGAACGGTTGGCTGATCGCCTTCCTCTGCCCTGTCGCGTCTCCGCCTCAGCCGGAGCGCAGGGCTCGCGCTGTGCAGCCGTTCCGCACCACTCCTATCGGCAAACTGCCGGGCGGAGACCCTGACCCGCAGTCCTGCGCCGCCAAGGCGCACGCTCCTGCGGCCGGGAAGCCCTGCGCTTCTGGCGGCGCTTTTCCACAACCTGCAAGCCCGCCGCCAGCTTGCGCGGCGAACCAACCTAAGCACGCTGCAGCACCCGGACCGCGGCCAAACCGCCCGGCCGAGAAAGTAAGAAAGTCCCGACATGCGCCCTCGCAAGACCATCCTGATTGTGGAAGACAACGAGCAACTCCTCTCCGTTCGCAAGTTCATGCTGGAAACTCGCGGCTACCGCGTTCTGGCTGTGAGCTCCTCCGCCGCCGCACTGGAGCACCTGGAAGCCGCGCTCCCCGGCTCTATCGACCTGCTGCTGAGCGATCTGATTCTGCCGCAGATGGACGGCAACGATCTGGTGCGCCGCGCCAAGCAGATCCACCCCATGCTGCCCACGCTCCTGGTGTCCGGCACGGTGACCAGCTTCGACCGCGCCGTCGCCGCAGACGCTTTTCTCCCCAAGGGCGCGTGTTCACCGGCGGAGATGCTCGATCGGATACGCATCATGGTGGCGCGCAAGCGTGGCCCGAAGAAGCAGGCGCAGTCGACCGGCCCAATGGGTGGCGCGTTGGCGGTCGCGTAGCCGTTCCCGGTAGCCCTCAGGCCTCGACCAACCCATAGCGCCGCTGCCACTGCGCCCGCAGCCGCGCCCACACGGCCTCTATCTCCGCGCGCGACATCTCCGGGTCGGGCCGCTCGGAAAAGCGGGCGGCTTCCGCCTTGGCCAGCTCGAGCAGGTCACGGTCGCGCACGAGGTTAGCCACCCGGAACTCCGGGAGCCCAGCCTGGCGCGTGCCGAAGAACTCTCCTGGACCCCGTTGCGCGAGGTCGATCTCGGCCAACTCGAAGCCATCCTGCGTGCGCACCATGGCGTCGAGCCGCGCTTCCGCCTCGGGCGTGATCTGCTCGCCGGTCAGCAGCACGCAGACGCTCTTCGCGGTGCCGCGGCCCACCCGGCCACGCAGCTGGTGCATTTGCGCCAGCCCAAAGCGCTCGGCGTGTTCGATCACCATCACCGTCGCGTTGGGCACGTCCACGCCCACCTCGATCACCGTAGTGGAGACAAGAACATCGATCTCGCCGCGCTTGAACCGCGCCATGGCTATCTCTTTGTCGTCCGGGCTCATGCGGCCGTGCAGCAGGCCCAGACGCACGTCGCGGAGCGCGCTTGAACGCAGTTCCTCGTAGGCTTCTACGGCAGACCGCAGTTGAGCCCGTTGCGCCGGACGCCTGGGAGCCGCCTTCACAGGGAGCGTGGCGGCGATGCGCGAGCTGCGAGGTTTCAGCACACGCCGCGCCGCCGCGTGGCCATTGTGACTGGCGGCGAGCGCTTCCACCCCGTCGCGGAATCGTTGCACATCGGCGCTTGCAGGACAATCCGTTTCGCCGGGTACGAGCGCCAGCTCGGACTGCTCCTCTGTGCTTCCATCGATTACCGGGTACACGATGTACGCCTGTCTTCCGGCAGTCACCTGCTTGCGAACGAAATCCCACACTTCTCCGGCGCGCTCCGTGGGCATGCGCCGTGTCACGATCGGCGTCCGGCCCGGTGGCAGCTCGTCGAGCACGCTCGCCTCCAGATCGCCGTACAGTGTCAGCGCCAGCGTGCGGGGGATCGGCGTAGCTGTCATCACCAGCACGTCCGGCTCGGAGGCCTCCCCGGTTCCTGACCCTCCATAACCCCCGGAACTCGGTTTCCGCATCAGCTTGAAGCGCTGCTCTACCCCGAAGCGATGTTGCTCGTCCACGATCACCAGTCCCAGATTTTCAAAGTCCACCTTTTCTTCCACCAGCGCGTGGGTGCCGATGGCAAGGTCGGTCTCGCCCCGAAAGATGCGGCTGCGCGCCTCTCTCTTCGACCGTTCATCCAGCGAACCGGTCAGCAGCGTCACACGGTAAGGCCTGCCGGTGTGCGGCGAGCGCAGGTCACCGAGCAGCTTGCGCGCCGCCAGGTAATGCTGCGTGGCCAGTATCTCGGTAGGCGCCATCAGCGCTACCTGGTAACCGTTCTCGATGGCCACAACGGCGGCCTGCAGCGCCACGATGGTCTTGCCGGAGCCGACGTCCCCCTGCAGCAGACGACGCATGGGCCGCCGCGCGCGCATGTCCGCCACAATCTCGCCGAGCACCCGCTTCTGCGCCGCCGTCGGCTTGAAGGGAAGCATCTGCTTCAGTGCCGTCCGCACCTCCTCGCCGGTGCGAAACGCCACCCCTGCGCGCTCGCGCAGGCGGCGCCGCTTCAGCTCCAGGCCAAGCTCCAGGTACCAGAGCTCCTCGAAGATGAGCCGCTTGTGGCCGGGTGTGCGTGCCGCCATCAACTCGGTCATCGAGGTGCCCGCGGCAGGAAAGTGCAACCCCTCCAACGCGTCCATTCGCGTCGGCAGGCTCAGGCGATCGCGTAGCGCCTTGGGCAGAGTTTCCTCCGCGCGCGCGCCGCTCTCCTGCAGGTCGCGAAACAGGGTCCACATCACGCGCCGCAGCCAGCGCGAGGTCAGCTTCGCGCCCCACGCGGTCTTGCCGCCCAGAGACTCATACACCGGCACGATGCGGCCCATTTCCAGCATCGTGAACTCGGCGTCCTCGCCTGTCGCCGCCGCATCCGGCAGCAGTTCAAACGTCGGCTGCACCATTTTGAAACGCGTCGAGCCGGGAATCGCGCCGATCGCGTCGCGGCTGCGCGACGCTTCGAGCTTCCCATACAGCGCGATCTGCTGGCCGAGCCGGAATTTGTCCTTCAGGTAGGCCGCGTGGAACCACATGCACTTGACCGTCTCGAGCACCGGCACGGCCCCGGGCACCGGCACGGCTCCGCGCAGCAAGCCGCTCATCTCATCCCTCGAAGGTTTGATCCCCACGGTGAGGTCGAGAATGGGACCGGAGCGCGTCCGCAGCAGCGCCGTCCCGCGCACCTCGCCTACCAGGCTGGCCGTATCGCCGTCCCGGTAGTCGCGAAGGAGCTTGGGGTGGAGGCGGTCCTCATACCGGAACGGCAGGTGATACAGCAGGTCTTCGACCGTTTCGATGCCGCGTTCCGCCAGGCTGGCCGCCACGCGCTCCCCGACGCGCTTGATGTACTTGACGGGTGTCGACAGATCCAGCGCCACGGATCGATGCTAGCAGCCTGCCTGCAAACGCTCCGTTCGATGTATGCGTCGGTACAGGCGTCGATGAAATAATGAAATCGACGTCCGTACCGGACGCCCGTGCGGTCATGGAATCTTTTTTCACTCGCTTTAAGAATCCCCTGTTCCTCATCCTGCTTCTGGCCGCGCAGACCCTCGGTCTCGCGGTGCAGGTGCAGCGGCCCCGCGGAGGTGTTTCCACGGAAGCGCCCGGAGCCGGCGCCGGATTCGGCGGCGAAGCCGATACACGCGGCGTCAGCCAGCTTCGCTTCTGGACAGCGGCCATCGTCACGCCCTTCGAGCGTATGGCCCATGGCGGCTCACTGGACATACGGCACCTGTGGAGCAATTACATCTACCTGCGCCATACGCGGGAGCAGAACGCCACTCTGGCGCAGGAAGTGGCCCGGCTTCGGCTGGAGCAGGCCGCCTTTGCCGAGGACGCCGCCCAGGGCCGGCGTCTGCAGGCCCTGCTCGCCTTCAAGCAGCAGTACATCTCGTCCACCGTTGCCGCCCAGGTCATCGGCACCAGCGGCTCCGATCGTTCCCGCATTCTTACCCTCGACAAGGGCGCGGACTACGGTTTCAAGCGCGACATGCCCGTGATCACCCCGGAGGGCGTGGTGGGCAAGCTGCGCGACGTGTTCGCCCACTCCAGCCAGTTGCTGCTTCTCAATGACCTTACCTCCGGGGCCGGGGTGACGCTGGTGGCGACGCGCATCCGCGGCATACTCCAGGGAGCATCGGGCGGCCGGGTTTCGATCAACGACCTCACCGCCGACTCGCGTATCCAGCCGGGCGAGCGCGTTGTGACCTCCGGGGGCGATCAGGTGTTTCCGCGCGGCTTGCCCGTCGGCGTCATTCAGTCCATAGCGCCCGATCCGCAACACCAGCCTTACACCGCTATCGTGGTGCAGCCGTTCGCAAATCTTGCCCGGTTGGAGGAGGTGCTGGTCATTACCGGCGTTTCACAAACGCTCACCGCACAGGCTCAGCAGGATGCGGATCAGGCCGGCGCGACCGCGGCCGCTGCGGACGAGTCACGTCGGGCCGCCGACATCCTGTCGCAGAAACTGCCCGGCCTGAGCGATACAACGCCGTCCGTGCCGCCTGCCGGCGCCGCTTCAGGCACTCCCAACCTTCCCGGCAGTCCCGGCGCGACGCCTCCCCTTCTCCTCCCCGATCCGAACGCGGCCGACCGCGGTGGTCTGCCCGGCATCCCCAACTCAGGACTGCCGCGAATTCAACCGGCAGTGCGTCCGGACCGCTACTCTCCCGGAAGCACTCCGCCCGCCACGGAGTTGAAACCCGGCGGCCCAGAGTGAGAGATGAGATCCGAGAGATCAGAGATGAGAGACCAGGGGATATGAGGTAAGACTATGCATGCTGCCCTGAGCTCGAGATTTCAGCTCGACATTAAACACGCGAAGCTCCATGCCCTGCCGCTTCTGACTTCCCTCCTTTCATCACTCCTCCTTCATAGCCTCTGATTCACTCCCTGTTTTCTCATCCCCGATCTATCGTCTCCCGCCTCTCACACGTCCCTCATGGCCGAACACAGCTATACATCCCGCCGCGAGCTCGACCAGTACCGGTTCAATCCGGCGGTGGCGCTGCTGGTGCCGCTGCTTTTTCTGCTGCTGGATGCTACGCTCCCGCGCCTTTGGACGCCGCTGGAGATTCTCGACCTTCCCCTGATCGCCACTCTCTTTTTCGCCGTGGCACGGCGCAGCCCTGTCGCCGGCGCGACTACGGGCGCCCTGATCGGGCTTTTCCAGGACGGTTTGACCAACCTGCCGCTTGGCGTGCATGGCATTGCCAAGGCTTCGGTCGGGTACATCGCCGCGAGCCTCAGCTTCGCGGTGGACGCGGATAACCCTCTGAACCAGGGCTTAATGAACCTCGGAGCGTCGCTGTTTCAGAGTGCCCTTGTGTTCCTGATCCTGCGCTATCTGCTGGCTGACCCGACATACCACGGCAGTGTGCTGCACGAACTCCTCCGGGCTGTCTGCAACGCTGCCGTCTCCGTGCCGGTGTGGGCCGCGCTGGATCGTTTCAAACGACGCGAGTAGGCTCTGTGCTTTCGAAGCAAGCCTGTACGGGAACTCCTGTCTGCTGTTTCCCTTCGTCCTACAATCAATAGGGGACCTCACCCTCGGGAACGCACGATGATCGAAGACGAATTTGGACCGGATCGAAACGACAAGCTGCCGCTTGACAAGCTCCACGTCGCGCAGTACCTCGTAGCGCTGATCCTGCTTGTGCTGGGGATCGGCCTGTGGCGGCTGCAGATCGCCGGCGCCGATACCTATCGTGTGCTGGCGGAAGAAAACCGCGTTCGCAAAGTGCCGGTGCTCGCCCCCCGCGGCCGCCTTCTGGACCGTGAAGGCCGCATCCTGGTTGACAACTACCCTTCGGTGACCTGCTACCTGCTCCGTGAAAAGGAGCGCAGCGTCGCGGCTGATCTTCCTCTCATCGCCAGCGGCCTGCACATGAGCGTGGAGCAGTTGCAGGGCATCATCCAGCATTTCGGTCTCGGTCCCGGGTATGCTCCCATTCCGCTCAAGCAGGACATCACGCCGGATGAGCAGGCGTTCATCGCGGCGCATCGCGACGAGCTGCCGGAGCTTGAAACGCTTGATGAGCAGCGGCGGCTCTACCCTCGCGAAGGCTTCATGGCACACGTCATCGGCTATGTCGGCGAGATCAGCGAGACCGATCTGAACAATGCGCGCTACGCGGCCTACTCGCCCGGCGACGTGGTCGGAAAGTCCGGCATCGAGGAAGCCTACGATGGCGTGCTGCGCGGCAGCGATGGCTCGCGCAACATCGTCGTCAACTCCCACGGCAAGGAAGTCGGCATGATGGGCCAGGAGCTTGCCCGGCCAGGGCAGGATCTGCGTCTTACCATTGATCTCGATATCCAGACAGCGGCCGAGCGGGCGCTGGAAGGCAAGATCGGGGCGATCGTAGCCATGAACCCGCACACCGGCGAGATCCTCGCCATGGCGTCACGGCCCACCTTCGACCCCAATCAGTTCCTCCACCTCTCCCGCACCTACTGGCAGTCCATCGTCACGGACAACAACCATCCGTTGATGAACAAGGCCATTCAGGCGCAGCTTGCGCCGGGATCGACCTTCAAGGTCATCATGACCCTGGCCGGCCTGCAGGAGAACGTCGCACAGGATATGCACGTGGGCTGCAGCGGCGGCGCTACCTTCTATGGCCACTTCTTTGCGTGCGACAAGCACCATGGCTCGGTGGACATCCACAACGCCTTGCCTTACTCCTGCGACACCTTCTACTACACGCTCGCGAATCGCCTCGGCATCGACACCATCGCGCGCTACGCCAACTCGGTCGGGGTCGGCGTCAAGACGGGCGTGGACCTGCCTGACGAGGCGTCCGGCGTCATGCCGTCCGAGCGTTGGAAGCTGAAGACGCAGCACGACAAATGGTATGCAGGCGAAACGATCTCCGTAGGCATCGGTCAGGGCGCCGTGGAAGCCACTCCGCTGCAACTGGCGCGCGCCATCAGCGGCATCGCTTCGGGCGGAGTCCTGCGCAGGCCTCATGTGGTCTTCCCGGACGAGATCACACCGGACGCGCTTTCCGCCGTGCAGGAAACATACCCAGGCAGCGGGGAGAAAACCATTCCACTGACGACAGCCAACTGGCAGCTGATTACGGACGATATGGCCGGGGTGGTAGGACCGATCGGAACCGCCGCCGAGGCCCGGCTGGAAGGAGTGGACTTCGCCGGGAAGACCGGCACCGCGCAGGTCATGAGCCACGACGCGCTGTCCAAAACCGGCAAAGGTCACAACACCGTGCCCAACGCCTGGTTCGTGGGCATGGCGCCGCGCCGCAACCCGGATATAGTCGTTGCAGTCCTTTGGGAGCACGGCAACTGGGGCAACAACTCCGCCAAGCTGGCCGCCCAGGTCGTGAACGCCTATGTGAACAAACAACGCGCCCGCGCCGGCAACCTGCAGAAGCTTGCGGACGCACCGGCACAATCTCCCGCTCCGCTGAGCAAGCCAGTATCTACTTCCGCGAAGGCAGAGGAAGCGCCAGCGGATGGTAATGATCGCCGCTAAACTCCAGGTAAGATGTTCCGTTCCCGTTTCCGCGACTTCGACTGGGTTCTCCTGAGCTTCGTGCTCCTTCTCTCCGTCGTCAGCGTGCTGGAGATCCGCTCCGCGACGGCGATGACCAAGTTCCACGGTTTTCAGGTGAAGCAGGTGATCTTCCTGGCTGTCGGGCTTGTGCTCATGTTCGCCATGTCGCTGATCGACTACCACCGCCTGCTCGACATTGCGCCCTGGGCCTACGGCATCAGCATCGTCGCCTTGATCGCGGTCCTTATCCCGCATGTGGGGCAGAAGGTTCTCGGGGCACGGCGCTGGGTCAATCTGGGCGGCGGCATCCATTTCCAGCCATCGGAATGGGTCAAGCTGGTGCTTATCATCGCCGCAGCCCGCTTCTTCTGGGGCATCGTCGGCAATGCCCGCGAACTCACCTGGACCGACATAGCCAAGGCCTTTGCGCTGCTCGGCGTTCCCATGCTCCTGGTCAAGCTGCAGCCGGATCTGGGAACAGCCCTCACCTACTCCCCTGTCCTGATCGTCGGTCTCTACCTGGGCGGCATCCGGTGGAAACAGGCGTCGATTCTGGTGCTCGGCCTCCTCCTTATCGGCACTTTGGCCTGGAAGAGCGGCAAACTGATTCACGGCTATCAGCAGCAGCGGCTGACCGCCTTCGTCAACCCGGACACCGACCCAAGGGGCTCCGGCTACCAGATCCGGCAATCACTCATCGCTGTGGGCTCCGGGGGATTGTGGGGCAAGGGTGCCAACCGCGGCACCCAGACCCAGGGAGATTTCCTGCCTATCCCCTACACAGACTTCATCTTTGCCGCTTTCTGCGAGGAGCACGGCTTCCTGGGCGCGCTCTTCGTTCTGCTGCTTTACTTCCTGATCCTGATCCGCCTCATCCAGAACGCGCAGACGGCGGCAGACCCGGCCGGTTCCTTTCTGGTGATGGGCGTGGTGGGGGTTACGCTGTTCCAGATAGCCATCAACATTGGTATGTGCGTCGGCCTGATGCCGGTGACCGGCATTCCGCTGCCGTTGATGAGCTACGGCGGGTCGTCAGTGATCTTTACGTTTCTGGCGCTCGGCATTGTCATGAACGTGCGCATGCGCCGCTTCGTCAACTAGGCAGACGGCGGCAAATGGTGCACGCCGCGCAGCCGAACCGTATTTGGTGCATACTGGAAACAGAAGCTCGGCCATGTGGCCGGGCGCAACTCCTCTCCAGCGGACGCCAATCGAACCGCGACCGGGAGAGGGCAAAAGATTTTAGAAAAGGCCGGCCAGGCACGGACCACATCTCCGACCCGCCGGACAGGACATGAGAATGGATGGAAACGGACGGTTAACGGCCCCGCCTCAGCTTGAGGCAGCGTCGGCCACAAACTCCGTTTCCGGCATATCGAGCCCGGCTCGCCACGGCGAGTTCCTGGCACGTGGCACATCACTGGACACTCTCTCATCAGGCGGCAGCTTCCGGTCACGCACTCTGCGGACCCGGAGGCGCGCTCATGGCATCGAGCCCCGCACCTACGAGTCCCACCCAGTCTCCGCGCCTCATCGTCTGTCCGCAACCCGGAGGTCAGCCACGCGGTCCTGAAGGGCCGTGCGGCGTGAAACCGTGCCTGTTCTGCCAGCCCGCCCCCGCGCGCCGGGGAGAAAGCAGAGCAGCACCATGTCGAAGGAAATCTACATCTCCAGCACGCCGCACGAGACGCGTCTGGCCATCGTCGAAAAAGACGAACTCAGCGAAATCTACTACGAGCGGGAGAACGAATACACGCTCGCCGGCTCTATCTACAACGGGCGCGTGACGCGCGTTCTGCCCGGCATGCAGTCCAGCTTCGTGGACATTGGGCTGGAGCGGGACGCATTCCTCTACATCACCGACTTCATGGAAGAGCAGGGTGACTCCGCCGACTTTGAAGGCGGCAGCGCGCGGCCTGAAGGAGAACCCCGGCGCGGAGACCGCGGCGAGCGCAACGCAGGTCGAAGCACCAGCCGTGATGCCGAACGCGGCGAGCGTCCCCGCCGCGAGGCTCGTCCTGGCGAGTCTGCGAATGCTGACGACGCGGTTCAGACTGAAACCGGCGCAGCCTCGATCAGCCGACCCGACTTCACTGATGTAGGCGAGGGGGCTCCAGGTGCGGATGGCAGCCGCCGCTGGCGTGGCCGTCGCGGCCGCCGGCGCGGTCGCGACGAGGAAGAGAGCCGTACCGCGGCGGCCGCCGATGGCGTGGTCTCCGACGATGCTTTTGAGGCGCAACCCTTACCTGGTGACGAGTACCGCGCCGAAGCCGCCGCGCGCGAGGAACTGGGCGCTGAGCCGTCGTTCACGACTGGTGGAGGCCGGAGCGAACGCCCGCGCGAAGGACGCCGTGACCGCGGTGATCGCGGGGGACGCGGTGATCGGGAGGGCCGGGGCGGCCGCTCTAGCGGTCGTGATCATGCATCGGGTGGAGGCGGTTACGGAGCCGACCAGTCGCTGGAACTGAACGCCGGGGCCGAGCCGTTTGTTCTCCCTGGGGAGTCGCTCGCCCGCTATGGAAAGGGCTCCCCCGCAGCCTCCGGATCGGGGAACAACACCTCACCTCTTGCTGCAAGGAATCAGCCCGTTGTGCTTGCCCGCCCTTCGACCGAGATCGACATCTCCGCGTGGGATGGTGGCTCAATCCTGCCCGGTGAGACGCTGCGCGCCCGCGGCAACGCCGATCGCGGCCGTCAGACACCGGGGCAGCCTTCTTCCACGCCCGAACCCCACGCGGGCGATACACCTGCCGATGGTGGTAGCCGCCGTCGCGACCGCGACGCCCGCCGCGGTCGCCGTCCTGCCGGAGCCGAATCCGGCACGCGGAGCTTCGCTCCCCCGGCTGCATTGGACCCTGCCGAGGCTGTTCTTCCTGGCGTGACCTCGCAGCATGAGCCTGACCCCAGCCCGGTGCCGCTTTCCGACGACGCGCCGCAACTCCAGATGGCGGAGATCATGGACGGGGAAATGCGTCAGGAGTTCGAGGCAGTGAAAGCGGAGACTCTGGACATCCCCTACGAACCGCAAACCGACGTGGCCCCTCCCGCAGCCGCGGAGACTAGCGGCGCCGTTCTGGAAGCGGTCGAGGAGTTCCACGAGACCGTCTCCGAGTACGAGCCCGGCAACGACGCCTCGGCCTCCTATCGTATCGACCCCGCTCCCCCCAGCGAATTCCGCCAAAGTCTCGTGGAAGACGAACTCACCATGGTGGAGAGCCGGTTCGCGGAGAATCACGGAGCGGCTGCTTCAACCGACGAGTTCACGGCCGTTCAGCCCAGCGGCGAAATGATCTCTGAGTTTCCGCTCGTTCCTGAGGCCGAGGCCCAAGCCTCGCTGGGAGCGCAGCTGGCCTCGCCCATCCATCACGAAGGCGCCGTGCTGTCCGTACACGCGCCGGAGGCGGAGCACACCCCGGAACCCATAACGGCAGGACCCGGTGAGGCCACTTCTCCTGAACCGCTGCTTCAAGCGGAAAACCCGCAGGTGTTCGCTCCCGGCGACGGCGCGCTCGAAGAAGAAGTGTTGGATGACGAAGACGGCGAGCCTCTGACCCTTTCCGCCGCAGCCCACGGCTATGACGATACGGAGGAGGAGACGCTGGAAGGCGCCGCCGACCTTGGCGTGATGCTCCGCGATATGTCCATTGATGAGATCACGCGTCCGGAGCACGTGGGCGATGAGGACGAGGACTTCGATCTTGATATCGACGACCTTGAAGAAGACGAGCTAGATTCTTCTTCGGAGTTCGGCGATGCCGATGCTGAACCCACTGACGAGGTGGATGCCGGGGAGCTTGCCGAGACCGGCGCGTTTGAGGAAGAAGGCGACGAAGGCTCGTCCGAGGTAAACCTCGAGGCCCCGCGCGCTGAAATGGCAGGCGGGCAGGAAACCGCACGTCCCGCGCGCCGCGACCGTGGCCGCCGCGATCGAGCGGGACGGGACCGAGCCGGACGAGATCCTGGACGAGATCACGGCGGAGACCGTGACAGCAGGCGGAATGGTTCACGCGCGGGTGGCCGCAGCGACGGGCGCATGTCCCGCCACGTGGCCCAGACCAGCAACCTGCCCGCCATCTCCGACCTGCTCAAACCCGGGCAGGAGTTGCTGGTGCAGATCGCCAAAGAGCCCATCGCCAAGAAGGGCGCGCGCATCACCTCGCACATCGCCCTTCCCGGGCGCTTCCTTGTCTTCATGCCTACGGTCAATCATGTCGGCGTCTCACGCAAGATCGAATCCGACGGCGAACGCCGCCGCCTCAAGGAGATTCTTCTCAGCGAAAAAGGCGAAGCCTCCGGAGGTTTCATCGTTCGCACCGCGGCCTCGGGCGCAAGCGAAGAAGAACTGCGCAGCGACCTTCGTTTTCTGCTCAACCTGTGGGCCGACATCAAGCAGCGCTCCGAATCCTCCAAGTCGCCCGCGCTGATTTACCACGATCTTAACCTCGTCGAGCGCGTGCTCCGCGACCAGGTCACAGACAACTTCTCCGCCATCTGGGTGGATACCGAAGCCGAGTACGAGCGCGTGTTGCGCTTCCTGCAACGTTTTCAGCCCTCCCTCATTCGCCGCGTCAAGCTTTACACCAAGGACACGCCATTGTTCGATCAGTTCGGAATCGCCGAGGAGATCAACAAGGCGCTCCGGTCCAAGGTCTGGCTCAAATCCGGCGGCTCCATCGTCATCAACCAGACCGAAGCGCTGGTCGCCATCGACATCAATACCGGCAAATACGTCGGCAAGACGGCGCGGCTGGAAGACACCATCGTCAAGACCAACCTCGATGCCATTCCCGAGATTGTGCGCCAGATTCGCCTCCGCGATCTGGGCGGCATCATCGTCATCGACTTCATTGACATGGACGACCGCAAGAATCGGCACAGGGTTCTGGCCGCTTTGGAAGAGGAACTCAAGAAGGATCGCGCTCCCTCCAAGGTTCTTCAGTTCAATGATTTCGGCCTTGTCGCGATCACCCGCAAGCGCGTCAAGCAGTCGCTGGAGCGCACCCTTTCCACCACCTGCTCCGTCTGCGCCGGCACGGGCATGACCAAATCGCCGATCACCGTGTGCAACGAGATCTACATCGAGCTGCGCAAGATGCATCGCAACCTGGAGAAGGGGGACATCATGCTGCGCGTAAACCCTGAGGTAGTAAAGCAACTGAAGTCCAACAACGCGCGTTGGCTGCAGGACCTGGAAGAGCTTGCCGGCAAGACCCTCCTGGTCAAGAGCGATCCCACGCTGCACCCGGAGCAGTTCGACATTCACTAGTCTGGGTCGACTCGCGGCCGGTTTGACTTACAGGCCGGCCGCGAGCTACAAAATGTCATCCCATCGGGCCCCGAAATCAGAACCTGCGCGAGGACCTTATGGCATTCCCAGCTGGCTGCATTCCCGGCATCGACGTCTCTCACTTCAATGGCAGCATCGAGTGGCCTGCGGCGGCCGATGCCGGCGAGCACTTCGCCTACATGAAAGCTACCGACGGTGTGAACACCACCGACGCCTATTTCATTGACAACTGGCGCGGTTCGGCGGCCGCCGGCCTGCTGCGTGGCGCCTATCATTTCTTTCGCCCCGAGTCCGACGCGAACGCGCAGGCGGACAACTTCCTTGCCAAGCTGACCGCCGCGAACGGTTCGCCGGCGTTGAACCCTGGCGATCTGCCGCCCACCTTGGATGTCGAAGTCTCGGACGGCGTGAGCGCCGATGCCATCATCGTCGGCGCAACGGCCTGGCTGACCAAGGTCGAGGCGGCAACCGGCCGAACACCCTTCATCTACACCTACGGCAGCTTCTGGGTATCCTCGGTGGGCCACGCACCCGGCTTGAGCCGCTTCCCGCTTTGGATCGCCCGCTACGGAGCGGCACCGGTCACGCCCGCCACGTGGACCAGGTGGACGATCTGGCAGTTCAGCACACAGCAGGTGGCGTGGCACAAGGGCGCGATGGACTCGGACGCGTACCAGGGAGATCTCGCCAGCCTGCGGGCTCTCGCCGGCCTGTAAACCTCGCCGGCTGGGCGCTATCAGTACTGCCGGTCGAGTCGTGACAGGTCTGTGGGACGTGCCTGGAGCGACGCCGCCGCGGTGTCATCGGTGAGCACGCTCTCCATCGCGCGGCCCACCAGCATCAGCACAGGAGCCGGTCCGCAGACCAGGTCGTCTAGTCCGGCAAGCCGGCAGGCGACCTGCGTCTGCCGCTCCGTCGCCGCATGCGACACCGCACAGCAGGCCACATCCCCCGCCACGCCGGTGGCGCGCAGTTCGCGCGCAAGCCGCCCCGTATCCCGCCCGGGCATGTAGATCACCAACGTCGCATCGGCCGGCAGCGGCCCCGACCATACCGGCTTCTGATCCGATCCGGCCGCGTGGTGCCCGGTGCAGAAGATCAGCTTCGAGGCTGCGGCGCGATCGGTCAGCGGCAAACGCAGTGCCGCTCCCGCCGCAAAGGCTGCGGTCACCCCTGGCACGACCTCGACCGGCACACCCGCCGCCCCTAGCGCGGCCAGCTCCTCGCCCGCGCGTCCGAACACCAGCGGATCGCCCGACTTCAACCGCACCACCGACTGGCCCGCCTGTGCTGTTTCGATCATCAGCCGGTGAATGCCCTGCTGCGTGATCCGCGGACGCCCACACCGTTTGCCCACGCTGGTCACCAGCGCATGGTCGTGGATCAACGCCAGCACTGCCTCCGGCACAAGATCGTCATGCAGCACCACGTCGGCGGACTCGAGCAGCCGCAGAGCGCGCACCGTA
This sequence comes from uncultured Acidobacteriaceae bacterium, assembly GCA_964246235.1. GTDB lineage: Bacteria > Acidobacteriota > Terriglobia > Terriglobales > Acidobacteriaceae > Granulicella. The sequence goes on along the minus strand of CAXTPR010000041.1, from coordinate 10,046 downwards.
AGCAGCTCCGGATCGCCCGGCCCCGCGCCGACCAGGTATACCCTGCCCTTGATCGCGGTCGTGCTCACAGCACCGACCCCTCGGGTGACTCCAGCAACAGCGCCTCGCGCTCTTCCTCACCCCCCGCCAACACCTTGGTTGACTCAATCATGACGGCAGCTTCCTCGTCGGCATGATTGGGTTCCGAAGAGGCCGGTCCGGGTACGAACCCCTGCTCCCGGAAATGCTGCCGCGCCCGCATCCGCGCCGGGCACCCATCGAACCCGCATACCTCACGCTGCGCGAGTTCATGCAGCAGCAGCTTGCGCGGCTCGCCGATAGGCTCCACTGCCGTCACCTCGCGGCGCAACCGGCCCAGTTCCATCAGCCACTCGCCCGTATCCAGCGGCAGCTGCGCGTTGATCTCCTTACGCAAACGTTGAGCGAACGCCGGGCTTTCCCCCGCCGTCGAGATCGCTATCTGCAGCTCGCCGCGCCGCACAATGGACGGAAAGTAGAAGTCGCAGAACGGCGGATCGTCGACCGCATTGCACAGCACGTTCGCCGCGCCAGCTTCCACAAACACGGCACGGTTCACTTCAGGCGTCGCCGTTCCCGCCACTGCAAGAAAGGCACCTGCCAGATCCCCATGCTGGTACGCTCGCCGATGCCAGACGATCTCGCCGCCGGCCGCCCATTCCTGCACCCGCGGCGACGCTTCCGGCGCGATGACCGTGACGTGGGCCTCGGCCTGCAGGAGGCTCTCGATCTTGGACTCCGCGATGTTGCCCGCCCCCACCACCACGCAGGGCCGGGCCGTCAGTTTCAGGAACATGGGAAAGAGGCTCATCGCGTCACCTGCTTACATGTCCACATTGCTGGCGCCGTGGCCGCCCGGGGCCTTGTCGCGCTCCACCGCCGCCACCACTGCCCCCGCAAGCTGCGCGCGCAGCTCCGCGTCGGTCGTTCGCCGGAAGTAGGCCCGCAGGGTCTCGCCGTCGGTCCTGCCTTTCATGTACCCGCGCAGCAGCCGCTCGATCGCCTCGGGACAATCCTCCGCTGCCGCACGGTACCCGATCTGCCGGGCGATCCCGGCATACTCGCCCACCGCGCCGCCCACGCAGAAATAGAACGCGTCCACCATCGCACCGTCCTTCTTGATCTTCTTGCCTTCCAGGCCGATGTCCGCAATCCACGCCTGCCCGCAGCTGTTCGTGCAACCAGTCACATGCAGCTTCAACTGCTGGTCGAAGGCCGGCAACCGCTCTTCCATCTCCTCCACCAGCCATTTGGCGAACTGCTTGGTCTCGGAGATCGCCAGCTTGCAGAACTCAGTCCCCGTGCACGCGATCGCGCCACGATAGAACACGCTCGGCTCTACCTGCAGGCCCAACGCGGTGAGCTCCTGTGCCAGCCCCTGCGTCTTCGCATGCGGCACGTTCACAATCGTGATGTTCTGCATGATCGTCGTGCGCAAGTGCCCATCGCCATAGGTCTCAGCCAGTGACGCCAGCGCGTGCAGTTGATCAGCGGTCAATCGCCCCCGGAGCACAGTCGCGCCGACGTAGCTGAGCCCGTCCTGCTTCTGCGTGTGCACGCCCACATGGTCGCGGTACACATCGTCAGCTACCGGTCCTTCCTCACACGGGTCGAACGTGCAGCCGAGCTTCTCTTCCACCGCCGCCAGCATCCGCTCCGCCGTCCACCCGTGCCTCATGAACAGGTACTTGATGCGTGCGCGTGTGCGGTTCTCGCGCAGGGCATCCTGCTCCTTGAAAATCCGGCAGACAGCCTCGATACAGTCGTACGCCCTGTCCTGCGGAATGAACGCGTTCAGCCGCACCGCCAGGTGCGGCTCGGTGGAAAGGCCGCCGCCCACGCGCAGACTGTAGCCTACCTCCTCCCTGCCATTCTTCATGCGTTTCAGCCCGGTCAGCGCAACGTCATTGATCTCCGGGTACGAGCACCACACCGGGCATCCGGTAACCGAAATCTTGAACTTGCGCGGCAGGTTGTAGAACTCCGGATTCGCGGTCAGCTTCTCGGCCGTTTCCAGCGCCAGAGGCGAAGCATCCAGCAGCTCGTGTCCATCCAGCCCAGCCAGCGGGCAGCCGGTGACGTTGCGCACCACGTCTCCGCATGCGCCTTTGGGCGAAAGCCCGATTTCGGTCAACGCATCCACCACCTCAGGCAGGGCCTGGATGGTCAACCAGTGGAGCTGTATGTTTTGCCGCGTTGTGATATCCGCGATCCCGCGCGCATACTTCGCCGTGAGGTCCGCAATGGTGCGCATCTGGTGCGAGGTCAACATGCCGTTCGGCAGCCCGATGCGCATCATGAAGTACTCGGTGGCCTTGCCCTCGCCCCCGACGCCCCCGGTCACGCCCACGCCATCGCCCTGGGTGTACACGCCCCACCACTTGAAGTAGGTGCCGGCCCACTCCGGCAGCACGGCTTCGCGGCCTTCGCGCGCGAACTGCCGTACCTCCTCCCAGGCGTCCCACGGGTTCTTTTCGCGCTTCAAGCGCTCGACCTTCTGCGCCTTGGTTTCCTTTACCGCCGGAACAGCAGGCCCGGTGGAGGGTGTCATCTCAGCCAATCGAAAGCTCCTGTGTCAAACAAAAGGCCCACCGCAAAGGCGTGGGCACGTGGATGAGATCGTGAGCGCTTCCTTACTGCAGCGCATCGCTGGTCCGCGTGCAACGGATGGGACAACAAGCGATGGGGCGGCTCGAACGCATCCCTTAAGCCTATCGGGAAGCGAACGGCAGAGCAAGCGGGTGGCAGGCTCTCACTCCGTTCGCGTAGAGGTCACCCCAACCGGCTTTCCGCTTCCCGCGTCGCCTCATAGATCTGTTCGAAGCTCTCGATCGCGTACAGCACAGGCTGCATCACGCTCACGTTCACCTTGGTTTCCAGCACCTGTTCCAGCTTGAACTCGCGAATCTCCGGTCCGCCATTCACCAGATACGTGCACTCGCCGTGGGAAGAGATGAGTCCGCTGCCGTAGACCTTCACCTTGCCCTGCTGACGCATCACGCCGAACTCCACCGTGAACCAGAAGAGACGGCCCATGCGCTCCAGGGCCTCGGCATCCTTCAGGCCCGCGCAAACTGCGCCGTAGTGCTGGAGGAAAGATCCGAACACCGGATGCGCATGCAGGGGAACATGCCCAAACACGTCATGGAAGATATCCGGCTCCGGCGTGTACTCCATCGAGTCGCGGCTGCGGATCCAGGTCGTGGTGGGGAACTTGCGCGCCGCGAGCATTTCGAAGAAGGCATCGGCGGGAAGAAACCCGCTCACCGGCGTGGAGCTCCAGCCGGTGCGCGGCTGCAGCCTGGCGCTCACATCCTGCAGCCTGGGCAGTTGGTCGGCGTGCAAGCCGATCTGCGCAAAGCCGTCCAGGTACTCCGCGCAGGCGTGCTGCTCCAGCTGCGGCATGCGCCGCGAAACCAGGTCGCGCCAGACGGCGTGCTGCTCCGCCGTGTAGGTGTTCCAATCCTGCTCGATCAGATAGGGCGCAGCCGCCGCGAGCGCCGTTTCTTCTGTTCCCGCAGCCGCCAACATTCTCACTCCCCACCTGCTTATGAGCAGATGCCCTACACACCCAAAAAGTCGGTTCCACGCTTTTCCCGCGCCGTCGCAGCCACGATGGCCATGAACACCGCCACCAGCAGCACCGTCCACCCCAGCACCGGCGCCAGACGCCCGCCGTAGAAGCGCGAGGCGGCACTTTCCTGCACATGGCTGTTCCATGACGCGATCAGGTTGCCCAGCTGATACGTCAGGCCGGGGATGATCGCTCGCAGCGGGCCCGGTGACATCTCGTTCAGATAGGCCGGCACCACACCCCAGGCCCCCTGCACCATGAACTGCATCAGCAGGCCGCCGCACGCCAGCAGAACGGCTGTGTGGCTCCATGCCCATAGCGGAATCATCGGGATCGCCAGGAGCGCGGCGGTGGTGATAGCGCGTCGGCGTCCCCACCGCTCGGAGAGCGCTCCAAAGGTGATCCCACCCAGCAGTGCGCCTACATCTCCGGCGATCGCCACCCACGACGTGGTTCCCGCGCTCAGTCTGTGGTCGCGCTGCAGAAAGGTCGGATACAGGTCCTGCGTGCCATGACTGAAGGACGCAAACGACGTCATCAGCAGGATAAGCATCAGCAACAGCGGAATATGGCGCCGCAGCAGAGCCCATCGGCTTTCCCCGCCACCCGCAGCTGCGATCTCGCCTGCTCCCTGCCTCGCTGCCAGCCACACCGGCGACTCCGCCACTCCCACCAGCAGGCCCACCACCAGCAGGCTCGGCAGAGCGCTCAGGCAGAACATCACCCGCCAATTTGTGGCGTACCCGGTCCCGTGCAGGTGGGAAAACACCAGGCCAAACAGGGCCGCGGCTACCAAGTGCCCTGTGACATAGCCTTCCTGCAGCAGCCCGGAAAAAAAGCCGCGTCCGCTTGCTGGAAGCGTCTCCAGGGCCAGGGCCGCGCCGACGCCCCACTCGCCCCCCATGGCGACGCCAAAGAGGGCTCGCAGCAACAGGAACGTCGCGAACGAAGGCGCAAAGGCTGACGCAACGCCGAACGTCGTAAAGCAGAGCACGTTGAGGATCAGGGCACGCTTTCGCCCCATGCGCTCTGCCAACATACCGAACAGCAGAGCCCCCACCGGCCGCATCGCCAGCGTCCAGAACAGGGCCTTGGTCACGGTCGTCGGCGTGACCTGAAAGTCGGCTGCGATCGTCTTCAGGCAGAACGTAAGGATGAAGAAATCCGCAGCGTCCAGAGTCCACGCCAGAAAGCAGGTGATGAAGGTATAGAGCTGACGAGGAGAGAGCGACTGTCGAGCCGTTCCGGTTTGCGCCACAGCGTCTCCGCGTATCAGAGCTTCGCGCGCAATGGCATACCGGTGTCTACATACGGCACGTCCACAGCTTCCACTTCACCCTTGAGGATCTGGTGGTGCAGGCAATACAACGCCAGCTCCAGCCGGTCGGAAACCCCTAGCTTATCGTAAATTTTGCGCAGGTAGTTTTTGATCACCTGCTCCGTGGTGCCGATCTGGTACGCAATTTCCTTATTGCGCATGCCGCGCGTGATGCACGCGATGATCGACATCTCCTTTTCCGAGAGCCGCGGCTGCGTCTTGGGATTGGTCAGCGCGGCCGCCTGCGCCCGGTAGGCATCGATCACCCAGCTGACCGATTGATTGTCGATCCATGTCTCTCCGGCGGCGATCTTGCGCACGCACTTGATCAGGAGATCGGGCGAGATGGACCGCGGCACCACCCCGCGCACGCCCCGGCGGTACAGATCGACCGTGTTGTTCTCGTCGCTTTCCGAGACCTGCACAATGAGCTTGGCATGAGGCGCGCGCCGCACGAACTGCGGAATCGCATCCACCGTCCCGGCGATCAGCGAGCCTTCCAGCAGCACCACGTCCGTCGGAAACCGCAACAGCGCGGCGTAGAGATTCTCCAGCGTCTCCGCTTGCGCCACCACGCGGATGTCGTCTTCGATGGCGAAGACCTTGCGCATGCCAACCCGGTAGATCGCTTGCGAATCCGCCAGGAGCACACGGATCGCGTGACTTGTATCCTCTGCCCCGCCGTGTTGCTCCTCATGGGAGATGTTCAGCACATCAGCACTCATGCATGCTCAGCCTTCAGGGAGTAGTCGTCGATCACTGCGGCTGCCATTTGCCTGCCTGCGGCTTCTTCATGGCGAACGATCCGCCCGACGCAATTCAAAAGCACATCGTCGTGCCCTCCCATGACGGCAGCCGGCATGGTGAGGCGGAATGTAACCTCCGAGTCCACGGGCGGCAGTTCGTCGCCCGTAAACAGAAGCCCATTTGCGCTTACATCTTCAGTCACGGCCCTGTATTCACGCTCTTCGGTGGACAAAACGATGTCCAGGTGCAGGGGAAAGCGCACCGAGGTGCGGACGGGGTCCGAGCCGAATGAACTCTGGAATGCGGCCAAGGGTCTCCTCTCGCTTGCCCCTGACTCCGGGGAATACATGTTGACCTCTAGACATAGTATCGGAGTCGTCTAACCCGTAGGTAACTCGTTTGTGTTACTGGGAATGAGACCTGCGGAGCCGCCCACCCAGGTTCGGTCCCGGTTGTGATCGACACCCATCATCAGGCCCCGGCCCATGCGAATCAGCGAAGTCATCGGCGTCATCGCTCTCCCATCCGGCCAGACGTAAAAAATACGAATCTCTGCCTGAGTCATTCCCTCCGGCGTGCGAATGACCGGCTCGAAGGTCACACGCTCCTGCAGCAGATAGTTATGGCGCTCGGGAGCCGGGACAGCCGCCAGATCCGCATCCGTAGGCGCAAACTGAATGCCCTTGCCCGCAAAAGAGTACAGCGGCTTGAAAACCCATTTTTCGCGCGATTCCGGCAGGCGCTCTCGCCCTCTCCCGGCGAAGTAGTCGTCGAGGAACACCGCCGCAGGTACGGTGGGGTGATCGAGGTGGGGAATGGAAAATTTGCTGATGCGGAAGTACCAGTTCGGGTGCCCCGCCCATTGCACATCGAGCTCATCGCGGTAGTCGAAGGGTAGTCGAACCCCCTCCCGCAACAACTCATCCACGATCACGCGGTTGTAAATCCGCTCAATCGGAACCAGCGCCCCATCGCTCTCCCGCTTGCGGAACAGCTTGTTACCCTGCTTCACCATCTCGGAAACGTCCACGATGTGAATGCCCAGCTTGCTTACATGCATGTTGAAGTCAGGCAACGTCTTCTGCGCTTGCGGAGCAATCTCGGCAAGCACGACGTGTTCGGGATCGCAGTTCCCCACCACAACGTCTCGCATCAGCGCCCAGTACTGTGCTTCATCCAACCCGCCGAACCGGTACTCCAGTGACCTGTCCAGGTCGAAGATATCGAGGTACGCCTGCGCAAGCTCGGGCTGATATCCATAGATCGAGGGAAATGCCTGCATTTCCACGAGCTTCGGCTGCAGCAGGCCATTCGAGTCGCGTACCAGGCCGAAGTCCACCGTCATGAAGTGCGGATGAGCGTCCTGATTCGGCACAACGTACTCCGCCGGTAGGGCGGAATCCGACTCCCGCATGTAGCGAACATTTCCAAGCAGCTGCGCGGTTAGCTCTTCACCGGCGCGAATCATCCTGTCCATCAATTCGCACGGAAAGAAACAGGGAGTTTCCGCGATACGGAACTGGATAGGGGTGCGCGTACGCTCATCCAGTAACTTCTTCAATTCGGCATACTTCCGCTCGGTGAAGCGCGCGTTGAAATCACTGCGAAACGGCTCGAGCATCTCGACCTCACTACTCTGCCCTACGCTTCGATCAGGAACTTTCCTGCCCGCATGATCTGCTCTTCCTGGCCGCCGCCCGATCCCAGCCAGATGTCGAAGTCCAGCGCCACAACATCGATGTGCGTGGTCGATTTCCACGGCGCTCCCGTGTGATTACCGTACGGATCGCCGAAAGCGATATGTATCCCTGGGAACTTTTCATCCTGCAGAATGTTTCCGATCACATGATCCACGCCAATGTTCGTTCCGATCGCGAACTCGCCCACGCGATCGGAGTTCGCATCGGTGTGGGTATAGTCCCAGAACTCCCGTTCCAGTTGCTTGTTCTCGCACTCCACCGTCGTAAGGCGGTTGCGGCTGATGTGGATTGTCAGCGGCGTCTCGCGCAAAATACCGTACCGCGCGCACAAAAAGTCCCCCACCACACCGTCGACTACAAAGACGCCATTGACCTCGCCCGGCGCTGTAAAGCACTCTCCGCCCGGCAGGTTTCCCCATTTCTCCGGGCTGATGATCCCAGACGTCTTGAACCATTTGTACTCCGGCTCGAGCTCCGTAAAAATGTTCGTTCCCCCAGGGGTCGTGGCGCGCACGTACTGCGCTTTCCGCACCCGGTCCAGCACCGCCTGACTCAGCCTGTCTACGGCGTTGAAGTCGGCTCGCATGCCCGCCGTCATGACTTCCGGTGTGATGTTCACCATGTGTGCGTGCCGCATGTGACGGCGGTTCACCACATCGGTCATCTGCATACGGCTTTGCAGCTCGTTCGGCTGCACCTGCACCGCAAAGATGCTCACCTGCGAGCTCTCCATGTCCTGGAGCACCTCGCGCGGCATTCCGCTCAAAGGCCGGGAAGCCAGCTCTTCAAGAACAAACGCGTTCCATGTGCAGCCGATTCCGTCCAGCTCGGCAACCAGTGCAGCGGCGATGGCCGCCGTGCTTTCGTCGGTGATGACGGTTACCTTCTCGTTCGGCTCGATGCGCAGGCAAGTGGTCACCGCGTTGCGTGCCCCTTCTCGAAATTCCTCAGGGAACGCGACGGCGCGAAGATCGGTCATGCTGGCTGCGGGCAAGGGACTCTCCTGTCCGAAATAGGATGCGTTCCAGTCAGGTTACAGGCCGGCCCGCGTCTCGGTGGCCATGTAATCCACAACCTTTGTCATGTCGCCGCCCGATTCGTGGTACACCCGTAGCTGCCGGTCCGCACCTGAACCCTCGCGGATTATCGTCCGGATGTACTCGATAGCCGGCCTGGATTCCAGTTCATCGACTACATCGTCGATGAACGCCAGGTACTCGTGGATGAGATCGCACTCCGGCACTTCTTCCTGCTTGCCGAAGTCGATCAGCTTGCCCTGCAGGCCATACCGTACCGCTCGAAACTTATTTTCCATCAGCAACGCGCGGGAGTACTGCCGGTAATCCTGGTTGCTCGCATGCAGCTTCCACAGCTTTGCGGCGGTGGCCTGGATCAGCGCCGCAATGGCAACCGTCTCTGCCGCGCGCAAAGGAATATCGCAGGCCCGCACCTCGATCGTGTTGAAGAACGGATGCGGGCGGATGTCCCACCAGATTTTCTTGGCGTTGTCGATCGAGTTCGTCTTGATCAGCAGGTTGACGTACTCCTCGAACTCCGAGTAGCTCGCAAACGCGTCGGGAATATTCGTGCGTGGAAAATGCTCGAAAACCTTGGCGCGATAGCTCTTGTAGCCCGTGTTCATTCCCATCCAGAAGGGCGAGTTTGTGGAAAGCGCCAGAATGTGCGGCAGAAAGTACCGCAAGGCATTCATGATGCGGATCGCGGACTCGCGGTCCTCAATTCCCACATGCACGTGCAGGCCGAAGATCAGGTTTGAGCGCGCTACCAGCTGCAGGTCCTCGACGACCTTGTCGTACCGCGGATCAGGGTAGATCTCCTGTGAGCGCCAGTCCGCGAAGGGATGCGTGGCCCCCGCCACCAGCACCAGCCCGTTTTCCTCCGCAAGCCGGATCAGTTGCCGCCTGAGGTCGTAGAGGTCTTCGCGCGCTTCCTCAATGTTGTGGCACACACGCGTGCCCACCTCGATCACAGACTGATGCAGCTCTGCCTTGACGCGCTCTTCCAGCCGCAGCTTGCCCTGCTCCAGCATGTCGGTAGAGATGTGCGACCGCAGGTCGCGCGTCTCCGGGTCAACGGTCTGGTACTCCTCTTCGATACCGAGGGTGAAGGATGGTCGCATTTGCCTGCTCCTTCTTTCGTTGATACGTTCTACCGCGCGTGTGTTCCGGATGCGCATCCGCAGAATCTTGAGAAGGTGAACGTTTCTTCACTTCTTTTTTTTAGCCGCGCCCTTTGTTTCCTGCGCGGCCTCTGTAGCTCCTGTGGGCTTGCGGGCGTCGCCCGCGTTCCCGTCTGTAGACTGTATCGCGCCACCCGATAGAAAGCGCGACCAGTTCATCCCAGCATTCTTGGGTGGGCCTTCCCGCGCCTTTTTGATAGCCAGCTTCGAGACCTTGTCGATGATCCATTCGAAATTCGCCGCGCCTACCGAGTTGTAGTCCGCATCCGGTGCCGGGTTCATGAAGTCTATGGCGTACGGCACGCCGTCCTCCACAGCGAACTCCACCGTGTTCAGGTCGTACCCCAGCGCCCGGCACAGGGTCAGCGCATCTTTCTCCACGCGCGCCAGCAGTGCGGGATTGTACTCCGGCGGGTTCTGCACATAGCGGAGGTGATGCGGTTGGCGCGGATCGTACGGCATGATGTGTACATCTTCCTGGCCCACCAC
>CAXTPR010000040.1:26351-32934 GCA_964246235.1 uncultured Acidobacteriaceae bacterium | reverse complement strand
GAGGAGGAGGGGGCGGGGCTGTGAGCGAAGCCGCCATCATGCTGTGCGGCAGCGCTTCGGGAAACATCATGGGGATAATGATCATTGCCGCGAGGATGGCGCCATTCACGCCGAACGTCGCAATCATCCAGTACTTGGACTTAGTCTTGATCTTGCCCCCGGATTCCATCATCGAGTCTTCGAACATGGGTTCCATCCTTTGCCCCGGGGCCTTACTCGGCCTGGAGGCAATCCAGCTGACTGCGTTAGACACCGATGACCCTCAGATTGTTCCCGCATGCTTCTTGTTGCCTGCGCAATCCCCGATTCGCGTCATCTTGCACTATGCACGCAGCAAAACAAGGGGTGCAGCCTGGCTGCACCCCTTGCATGGCAACCTCCGCTTTCCAACTAGCGGCGAATGGCCTTGGCTGCCGGCAGAGCCGCTCGCTTACCTTTGCTGGCGCGCCAGTCCTGATAAGCCACCAGCATCGGTGCCGCCACCGCGATCGAAGAGTATGTGCCGATCAGGATGCCTACCACCAGCGCGAAGCTGAAGCCGTGCAGCACCTCGCCGCCGAACAGGTATAGGCAGAGCACCGTCAGAAAGGTGAGCCCCGAGGTCAGCACCGTACGGCTCAGAGTCTGGTTGATCGACCGATTCACCACGTCGCTGAGCGTCTCGCGCCGGCTCATCGCCAGGTTTTCGCGGATGCGGTCGAAGACCACGATCGTGTCGTTCATCGAGTAGCCGATCAGCGTCAGGATGGCTGCGATGACGGTTAGCGTAATCTCCTGGTTGGTCAGCGAAAATGCCCCGACCGTGATCAGCGTGTCATGGAACACAGCCACTACCGCCGCCACGCCATAGATCAGCTCGAACCGGAACCAGAGGTAAATCAGCATCCCCACCAGCGAGTAGATCGTCGCCAGCCACGCCTGTTTCTGCAGCTGCCTGCCCGCGGTGGGCCCCACAATATCCACCTGCTGCACGCTGAAGCCCGAGTCGTGGTAGTTCGCTTCCAACGCATTCTGCACTTCCGCGCGGCCCTGGTCATGCGCTTTATCCTGCGCGGTCGACTCCGGCAGGCTGACGATCACGTTGTTTGAAGCGCCGCCGCCGGCCTGCGAAATCCGCTGAATGCGCGCATCGTGTACCCCGGCCCGGTCCATCGCCGTGCGGATGTGGTCCTCGTTGGGCGCGGAGTCGAAGTGCACCGTGATCTGCGTGCCGCCCTTGAAGTCCACGCCCAGGGGAATGTGGTGCCAGAACAGCATGCTCATCACGCCGAGCACGGAGAAGATCAGAGAAAAGCCGAGGAAATACCACTTCTTCCCCAGCCAGTCGACGTTCACACCGCGAAACAGTTCCACTTGCAATCCTTGAGATACGAGGTACGAGGTACGAGGTAAGAGGCACGAGATGCGATCCGAGGCACCCGTACCTTCGTGTCTCGCCTCTCGTATCTCGCCTCTGGTTAAATGCTTAGCGCCGCCTGCCGCCCGCGCTTCTGCAGCAGAAAGTCGAAGATGACGCGCGATACCAGTACGGCGGTAAACAGGTTGGCCAGCAGGCCGAACACCAGCGTGACCGCGAAGCCCTTTACCGGGCCTGTGCCGAAGATAAAGAGAATGCCCGCCGACACGATGGTCGTGATGTGCGTGTCCAGGATGGTCACCCAGGCATGCGCGAACCCGTCCTGCACGGCCGCGGCCGCGCTCTTGCCCAGCCGCAGCTCTTCGCGGATACGCTCGAAGATCAGCACGTTGGAGTCCACGCCCATGCCGATGGTCAGGATCACGCCGGCGATCCCTGGCAGCGTCAGCGTCGCATGCGTGAAGCCCATAAAGCCGAGCAGGATGATGAGGTTCAGCATCAGCGCCAGATCGGCGTTCACGCCCGACTCGCGGTAATACACCAGCATGAAGATCATTACCGCGAGCATGCCCGCGATGGCCGCGACCACGCCCTGGTGAATGCTGGCCGCGCCCAGGCTCGGTCCCACCGTACGGGTTTCCAGGTACTCGATGGAAGCCGGCAGCGATCCCGTGCGCAGCATCAATCCGAGGTCCTCGGCCGTCTGCTCGGAGAACCCACCGTTGATCTCGCCGGTATCGCGAATGGCGCTCTCAATGTTGGCCACCTCGCGTACCTTGTTCTCCAGCACAATCGCCATGGCGGTGTTCACGTTGGCGGAGGTGTATTTGTAAAAGCGGTCGCCCGCTTCGCTGGTCAGATTGAATGTCACGTTGGGCCGCCCGTTCGGATCGGTGGACGGATGCGCATCGCGGAAATCCGGTCCCTCCACAATCGACGCCCGCTTGAGCACGTACACCTGGTTGGCTCCGGCTCCGTTGCCGCCTCGCACCAACTCGTCATCTGGAGGCAGTGTGCCGCCCAGACCGGTGACCGCCGCCTGCTCGTCCGCGTACGGCTCGCCTACCACCTGATGAATTTCCAGCTTGGCGGTCGACTGGATGATGCTTTCTACGCGGCCTGGGTCGGAGACGCCCGGCAGCTGCACCAGGATCTGGTTCTCGCCCAGCCCGTAGCGCTCGATCACCGGCTCGCTTACGCCCAGCGAATCGATGCGCTGCCGGATGGTCTCAATGGACTGGTCCAGCGTGCGCGACTCCAGGTCGCGGATCGCCGCCTGCTTCATCACCATGGTGTAGCCGCCGGCCGGGTTGTTGTTCACGTCATACGCGGAGTAGTCGTTGCCGTTCAGCACATCGCGCACGGCGCTACCCTGCCCGGGCTGGAAGCCGGTAACCGCAATGGTGTCCGGATGCGCCGGGTCAGGCTTGGCTGCCGTCGCGCCGTTCGCGCTCAGTACCGTATTCAGCCGCTGCATGTCGCGGTCCGTGGCCGAGTTGATGGCCTCGTTCACGTGCACCTTCAGCACCAGGTGCGTGCCGCCCTTCAGGTCCAGTCCCAGGTGGATGTTGCCGTCTTTCATCGACTGCCATGGCCCCGTCCGGGGAACGGACGACCCATAGAAAATCCCGTACACAAAGATCACCAGGATCGCGACGATAAAGCCGATCTTGCCCCTCAAATTCTTGCCCATTGCCTTCTTTTAGACCTTCCCGCTACCCCGCCAGCCGTACACGTCACGCCACTCTGATTTGTTGTCATCCCGCACCCTGAGCAAAGCGAAAGGGGAGGAAGCCGCTTCTCGATCCGCGGCCGTGCCGCAGCGTTTACGCCTTGGCCGCTTCTTCGTCGGTCGTCACCGCCGATATCGCCGCCTTGGCGAACTCCAGCTTGGTGCCGTCGGGCTGCGTCTTCACGATGACTGCATCGTCTTTTACGGAAACCACCGTACCGCGAATGCCGCCGCTGGTCGTCACCCGGTCTCCCGTCTTCAGCTGCGACAGCATCGCCTGCCACTGCTTCTGCTTTCGCTGGTTCGGCAGCACCAGCAGCATATACATGGCGATCATGGCCAGAAAAACGAACGGCAGGCTGCCCAGCGAGCCCAGGCCGCCTGCCAACAGGATGAGTGCGAGTGTATGTGCGATCAACGGAAGTCGTCCTTACTGCGAAAGCCGCGAGCCTCAAATAGATACAGAGGCATTCGCGCTCGGAAAGATGTCGGTGGACTCGATATCCCACGGTACGCACGCGACACACGCCCGGCCAGCCGCCGGGCACACGTCAGCCGCAGCGGGCAACGCTCACCTAAGGCTTAAGCATCGCCTTTGCGCACCCCGGTGTCAAGAAAAGCCATCCCGTGAAGCAGGATCACGGCTAACCCTCAATGGACAGTCACACCTTCATAGCTTGCTGAAGCCATCTTTGCGATTCAGCCTCACCGGCCCGCCGTCGTACTCGTACTGGTCGCCGTCGCCGGCACCACGGTCAGGTTCACCCCGGCCAGGTCGCTGTCTGTAACGGTAAGGGTCTCCTGCAGCGGCTGGAACGTGGTCGCTGCCGTGGGACTGGCGTTACCGCCCGCTCCGCGCCGTCCGCCGCCGCCCTGCTGCTGCGTCGCCGAGCTCGCATTCGGCACCGAAAGGGTGTAGGTCCCGGCCGGCACGTACGCCAAGGTAAAGGTCCCATCGGCATTCAGCTGCGCATTGCGCGAAAGCGTCGTGTCCTGCGTATCCACCAGCCGCACCACCCCCGAATGCACCTGGGTGTCCCCCGCCGAGCTCACCCGGCCTGCCACGCTGTGCAGCGCGCGCAGGTCCGCTGTGAACACTACATCGCCGCGCTCTTCCCCCAGGGTCAGCGTCAGGGTCTGCGCGTCCGTGCGGCGCATCTTCCCAGGAGCATAGAGCGTGATGTTCACGGCGCGCGCAGGGACCCCGCCGAACCCGCTGTCAATTCCTCCAAAGCCGCCGGTCGGCGCACCTGCCGGCGCGGGAGCGGCAAAATTGGCCCGCACCACGTAATCCCCCGGCGCCAGCCCGGTCAACCGAAAGTTCCCGCGATCGTCGGTTTGCGCAAAGTTCCCGTTCCCGCCAACCGCCCCAAACCCCAACTGGGCGTAGCCATTCGGCTGCCGCCTTCCTGTCAGCGGGTTCTGCGCCGTGCTCAAGACTGCGTTCACGCCTACGCCGGCAGCTGCCGAGCCGTCATCCCACATCACCCTGCCCGCGATCACTGCGCCCTTTTCCAGGGTGAGATTAGCCGTGCTCGTGCCGCTGCCGGAGACCTGCACCTGCGGCAGCTGGGCCAGCAGGCTGGGCGTATCCACCGCGCCGGAGCTGCGCGCCAGGATCGCTCCCAGCGTCGACACATACCCGGTGGCCGTCGCGGTCGCGTAGTACGCGCCCGGCGGCAGATTGGTCACAAGGTAATTCCCGTCCAGATCGGTCCGCGTCGAGCCCCGTCGGCCCCGTCCGCCTCCGAACCCCGGCCCGCTGTCCTCGCCGCCCGTTCCATCCTGCACCGGCAGGATGGTCACCTCGGCAAACCGCGCCGGTCGCTGCGTGTCCGAGCAGAGCACCCGTCCCGCCACTGCTCCGGTTACCTGCACGTTCGCAGTCGGATCGCGCGAGGCGCCTTGCTGAGGCCGCGCCTGCGCCGGCCCGGCCAGAGCCAGCACCGCCAGAATCGGCAGTACTGGCAACAGCGGCAGATTGTGTCCGCCAATGGAACTGCAGCGCCGAACTGGCCCGCACCTCATGGATCGCATCTCCTGCCCGGGATAACAACGAGCCCTCAGACATTGGACGCAGCAGACCGGCGGGAGGGACGCGCAAACCCAGGCCCCGAGCTTTTGGCCCGAGCGGCCGGGGCAACCGCGCCTCACACGGCTTCTATGCCCCCGCGCCTGCCAGCTCCCCCCGCACCCGCTGCATGGTTTCCAGATAAAAGTGCAGGTTGTGCACCGAGTTCAGCGTCGCGGCCAGCGGTTCGCCGCTCGCAAACAGGTGCCGAAGATAGGCCCGCGTGTACCGCCCGCATACCGGGCACTCGCAGCCTTCGTCAATAGGCTGCTGCGACAGCCGGTTGTCCTCGCGCTTGATGTTCAGCCGCATCACCCGGCTTGCCCGGTCCTGCGGCTCCTCGCGCGCGAACAGCAGCCCATGACGGCCTGCACGCGTCGGCAGCACGCAATCCATCATGTCCACGCCCATCCGCGCATACTCTTCGATCTCGTCCGGGTAGCCCACGCCCATCACATAGCGCGGCTTGTCCTGGGGCAGAAACTGGAGCGTATGCGCGATCATCTCCCGCGTCACTTCGCGCGGCTCGCCTACCGCCAGCCCGCCGATGGCATACCCGGGAAAGTCCATCTCCACCAGCCGCTCGGCAGACTCCCGCCGCAGGTCCGGATACATCCCCCCCTGCACGATCCCGAACAGCGCCTGATGCTGCGAAGGACCAGGGAACAGGGAATAGGGAACAGGGGAAGCGGAAACTTGCGAACCTGCATTCCCTAGCATTTCTGATCCCTGATCCCTGATCCCTGATCCCTGTGTCTTACCCCACGGCGCCTCCTGCCGATGCTCCCGCCAATACAGCAGGGACCGCGCTGCCCATGCATGCGTCAACCCCATGCTCTGCTTGGTGCGCTCCCAGCTCGCCGGCGTCTCAACGCATTCATCGAACGCCATCATCACGTCCGCACCCAGTGCGATCTGCACTGCGATCGAGTGCTCCGGGGAAAAGAAATGCCTGCTGCCATCCAGATGCGACCGGAACTCCACGCCATCGGGCGTAATCCTGCGCAGTTTCGCCAGCGAAAATACCTGGAAGCCGCCCGAATCGGTCAGCATCGGCCGCCGCCAGCTCATAAACCGGTGAACGCCACCGAGCGCGCGAATGACCTCATGTCCTGGTCGCAGGTACAGGTGATACGTATTGGCCAGGATGATCTGAGCGCCCGCCGCACCGGCCCCACCCAGCGTTTCCAGCACATCCTGGGGCACGGCCTTTACCGTCGCCGCCGTCCCCACCGGCATGAACACCGGCGTTTCCACCGCGCCATGCGGCAAACTCAGCCGCGCACGCCGGCCCCCACCGGCCGCCGTGCGCGCAACCTCAAACCCAAGCGACATCGCTTCTCATTGTAGAGATGAGACACGAGAGGCGAGAGACGAGCATTTCTCGCGCTGGTACAGCTGAGTTATCTCGACCGGAGGGTCG
>CAXTPR010000040.1:15833-26251 GCA_964246235.1 uncultured Acidobacteriaceae bacterium | reverse complement strand
GAGAGACGAGCATTTCTCGCGCTGGTACAGCTGAGTTATCTCGACCGGAGGGTCGATCGATCATCCTCAAGGAGACGGACAGGCTCAATACGAAGATTGTCTTTCAGCGGTTTTCGCACCCGATCTCTCGTATCTCATCTCTCGTATCTCTCTTACCGCATCGCGCTCGCCGGCGCCACCGGAGCCACCGCAGAACACGTCTTCCCCTGCAGGCAACGGTCGATCAGTTCCTGCGTGCTCTGGTAGAACGCGCGGCCCAGGATGCCCTGCTGCCGCCCGATCACTCCTTGCTGCCGGCCAATCTCACCCTGTTGCCGCCCGATAACGCCCTGCTCATGCCCGATCCTGCCCATCAGGTGCGGGTCGTGGGTGGCGCGCATCTCCGTGCTCAGCGCTTGCTGCTGCGCCGCAAGGGGAGCCATGGAGGACGCCAGCGCGGACTGGATCGATCCCAGGTGCTCCAGCGGTTGATGCTGCTCCCGCAGGCGATCCAGCTCCGCTGCCGTATCCAGCCGGTAGAGCAAGCCGGCCTGTACGAACAGCAAATAGCTCTCGTCCGGATGCGCCTTGGCATAGGCTTGTATTCCGCCATCGGCATGCCACCAGTTCGTCTGCTCCACGATGCCGTGCGAGCGCAGCGACAGTAAATACGGCCTGCCGTGCCATACATCGCTCTCGTTCAGGGTGATGTCCTGCGTGGCCTGCGCACGCAGCGCCGTTCCCGCGAACACACCCGCCAGCACGATGGAAGCCGCCACCACCCTGTTGCAAACTCCACGCATCATCGCCTCTCGCTTCTCGTTTCTCGTCTCTCGTCTCTCGTCTCTCAGGCCGTCGCAGGTACATGCTGAGCTGCCGAAGGCGTGCTCTGCTTCTGTGGCTGAGCAGGCGTGGGTGGAACCGGTTGCTTCGGCACGCGCGGTGTCTGCTCCCGCAGCCACGGTGAGGCTCGCCGTATTTCGATCGTCGGCATCTCCTTCAGCTGCCGGGTCAGCTCGCGCATCTGTTCCGAATCCACACCATTCCCCCTGAACAGCTGTGTGAAGTTCCCGCCCAGCAGCTCACCGTGCAAGCCGGAAAGCGCACCCATCTCCGCGCGGTCGACTGTAGCCAGCGCCCGCATCTCGGCGGCATTGGCGCGCATCTCCGCCGCCCATGCCGACATCGGCACGCCGTCCATTCCCGGCAGGCCGAGCTCCATCGGTAAGGACAGCCAGCTTTCGCTGCCGCCCGGCTTGCTCTGCGTTGAAGGCCGCCGGATCGTATGAATGAACGTCAACTCCTTGGGCTCCACGGTGATGATCGCCGACTCTTCCAGGTCGTCGCCGCGCCGCTTCCGGCACACATCCGTGGACTCGCCGGACTTCAGCTCCCGCACATGCACCGAGCAGTGCCAGTCGCCCGTGTTCAGCTTGTTGCGGAAGGCATCCACGTCGGCGATGTTGTACATCCCAGGCTTGTCGTACGTGTAGGTATGCACCACGCTCAGCACCGTACGCCGGGCGCGGCTGGAGTTCGAGCCGTTCACCATGCCCAGCGTGTCCGGGTCCATGTCGACTTCGGTCACGCTGCTCGCGTTCTGCGCAAACTTCTCCGTCCCGGCGAACAGGTCGTCCTTCACCGTGCCGCTCGTCTGCGCCCTCATGGCCGTGCTGCCACCCAGCAACACCACCGCCGCCATCATCCACGTACCCACTCCGCTCCGCTGCATCGCAATCCTCCGTCTCCCTGGTTCCAAGCTTCCTGAATCCATCCCGCTACTGCCCGTCCCCGTCCAGCGCCACGCCCTTGCGCAACAGCTGTTCGCGTGCATGCTCCAGCGCCTTGTTCGTGATCTGCACCGATACATCGAACTCCCGCGATGCCTGCACCCTGGCCTGCTCCTCGGCCCGGTGTTCGTGAACCGCATGGCCCGTCAGCACAGCGGCTACGCCCATCGCGGCCACCGCGCCCCACGCCGGCTTCCACCCCAGCGAAAACCGCCACCACGGCGCGCGCTCCGGTTTCGCCGCCCTCGCCGTGCGCTCCTCCGCCTCGGCCAGCGCCATCACCCGCGCCGCAAACTCTGCCGGTGCGTCGACCCGCCGCAAGGCCCTTGTCAGTGCCTGTTCCAGCTCCCGCTCTTCCGCTCCGGCCTGCAGCTTCGCTTCCTCCCCGCTCTGGGCCCTGTTCTTCCACTCATTCCCGTTCACGTCTGTACTCCTTCATCGTGACTTCCGCTTTCCTGCGCAGCAGCTTGAGCCCCCGCTGCAGGTGACTCTTCACCGTGGCCACCGGCTGTTTCAGCATCATCGCAATCTCCTCCGGCAGCATGTCCTCCTGGTACCGCAACACGACCGCTACTTTCAGCGGCTCCGGCAAGCTGCTCAGCAACTCCTCCAGCCGCGCCTCGATAGCCGGTGTGACCCGGAACGGCTCGGTCATGTTGATCGCACCACCCAGCCCGTCTTCCCACTCGTCCGCTCCATTCTCCGGCTGCCGGGTCTTCTTGCGCAGGGCATCGGTCGCCCGGTGCACCGTCACCCTCCGCAGCCAGAAGCGCACATGGTCCGCGTCGGCCAGCTTTTCAGCCGAGCGATGCAGCTCCAGGAACACGTCCTGAGCCACTTCTTCCGCCGCACCCCGTTCGCCGGTCACGCGCATGGCCAGCGAAAACACCATGCGCTGATGGGTCTCCACAACCTCTCGAAATGCCGCTGCGTTCAGCTCCATCCACTTGCTCAATCCTGTAAACGGAAGGCAGGTCCCGCGCGAATGCAAAAGTTTGCAAGGCCGCACATGCAAGCTTGCAGGGCATGACCGCGCTCTCCGCCTCGAGGGGGACAACGGCCACTACGGAGCGCGGCTTAGCCGAAAGACTGCGAAGCCTGCCAGAACTCCGGCCATGGCAACCGTGGACCGCTGCAAACGTAAATGTTCGGACGCTCCCGCACTTCCTCGCCGCGTACACCGGCGCTGTTGGCTGTTGATCCGGCGATGCGGCAGTCCGCAAAGATCTTCTCAGTCCACTCGGGGGAGTAGCCCAGCACGATCAGCGGGCTCGGCGGTGTTGCCGGGTAGGTTCGCAGCCACGCCGAGTTCGTCAGGCTGATGGCCTCCGGCAAGCCATACGCGGGGCCGAACGCATCGACCGCTCCCTGCGCCCCGTAGTTGCCGGTGACAATGCCGAAGTGAACGCGCTGCTCCGGCGGCAGACTGTCGCGAAGGGCCGCGACCTCGGCCACGATCTCGGTCCAGCCAAACTCCGCCCGCAGGTCGTCGTTGCGATTCAAAGCGAAGTCGCGCAGCGGCCCGCCGCCGGCCAGCGGCACGATCACCGCGCACAGTACCGCAGCGTTCACCGCCAGCAGAACGCAGAACGTCGCACTGAAACCAGTTCGCAATCTGGGTGTTCGTGCCGCAATCCATTCCACAATCACCTGAGCACCCAGTGCCAGCAGCACAGGGTAGACCCCGGCTGTGTAGTATCCGCGTGCGTGCGTGAAGCCGAAGAACAGCACAGGAGCGGCCCAGAAGACGGCCAGCGGCCTCCACTGCAGACTGCGGATCACTCGCCACAACCCTGCGAGCCAGACCGGCGCGGCCACCGTCAGGGTAGAAATGTAGAACTGGTCGATCCAGAAATCCCGTCCCCGGCCGTTGCGAACGTCACGCGCATGGATGTGCTCCAGGAACCGCAGGGAAATGAAATGGTGCTGCGCCTGCCAGAGAAAGTTCGGCAGAGCGATCAGTAGCGTGAGGCTCAATCCCGCCGCGAACCAGCCGTTCCACAACGTACGGTTCTGCCTGGTGACAGCGAATCCTGCCACCGCGCCAGCGGCCACGAACACCATGGTGTATTTGGTTTCGAGCCCCAGCCCGGCGGCGGCCCCGGCCAGCAACCACCAGCGGGGATCATTCCCTGTCAGGATCCGCACGAGCGCATAGCCCAGCAGCGCGCACCACAGCAGATCGAAACTGCCGTACTGAAACTCCGTCCCCTCAAACAGTGCCAGTGTGCCGAACCCGGTGCAGAAGGCCGCAAGTGCCTGCGCGCCGCGTCCGCCGCCGGCCCATCGCGCCATCGCACCCGCCAGCACCACCACCGCTGCCTGCGCCAGCACGCTGGCCAGGCGCAGTCCCGGAAGCCACAGTCCGAACACCGCCGAGCTCAGCCGCTCGATCACCGGCGTAAGGGGCGGATAGGACACGAATCCCCAGTCCAGGTGCCGGCTGTCGCTCAGGAACTGCAGCTCATCACGATGAAACCCATATCGCCCGTTGGTCAGCATGTGCAGCAGCGCGATGCCCAGCGCCACCGCCCACACGCCCCAGTGCAAACCGTTCCTTGCAGGAAAGGAGCCCGGCGCACGCCGGGCCCGCGCCTCAGAAAACATCCTCATCATCCATGCCATCGTCGCCGATCGGCATCCCCGGTGGCGCTTCCACAGGCCGGGTGGGCACGAACTTGTCCGGATTCTTCTCGAATTCCTGCAGACGCGCCACCAGAAACGCGCGGTGAATCGCTTCCGCCGAGTCGCCCGGCTTGGCTTCCGACGTCCACTGCTGCAAGAGGTCCATCAGGTGCGAACGGGTGATCGCCCGTGCCTGCGAGCTCGCCGCCGGGTTCATCGCCAGCGAGAACATGGCCTCCATGGCCCGTACCTCCACCGCCCGCTCCACCTCGCTGGACATGGTGTGCCCGCCTTCGGGCCGCTCCGCCACGGCCTTGCTCACCGCCTCCAGCATCTCCCGCAACGAGGGCGAAGAGGGAGGCACCCGCATGTGGTACTGCAGCATCCGCGAGGCGCGCGCCGGGTCCAGCAGCGTGGCCAGCGTTAGGTCCGCTGCCGACTCCGCCGCGGCCAGCGGATCGAACGTCAGCCCGGTGTGCGACGGAAACGACTCCTGCGTCGGCCGCAACCCCGGAGGCCGGGGCGGCATGATGCGCAGCAGCGACTCCGGCAGCGTGAGCGCCTGCGGACTCAGCGTTTTCAGCACTGCCGCCAGCGCTTTTTTCTGGTCCTCGTTGCTGACAATCTTTGGCTCCATCTGCCCGTCGCCACGGACGTTATAGCGGTAGTCCAGGCCGCCGATCTCCTTGGTCGCGGCTTCGGTCTGGTAGCGATGAAACAGGTACAGCGGCACCAGCGTGTCCTCCAGCTGTGCCATCGGCATGCCCGGCTTGACCGCGTTTTCACCGAAACGCTTCAGCGCCGCCTCCCGAATTGTCAGCACGCGTTCCAACTCTTCGGCCGGGTCAGTGCCGTTATCCCACAGGTGTGCATGCGGGTGCGCCGAGCCCAGCGGCCGCGAATCCTCGTCCGTGATGTACACCATCCCGGTCTTCTCGCTGTCGCGCAGAATCTTTTCCATGCCGGCGGCATCTTCGAACGGCTTCCCCTCGCGGTCCCATTCGCGGTAGCCGTAGTCGATCGCCACCTTGTCCCAGATGCCGATGTTCACCGGGTACGCATGGCTCAGGTCCGGTACGCCGTTCTTGTCCAGCGTCACCCAGGGGTGCGGATACTCCATGACCGAGGTCGTGGTATCCGGATCGTGCGGAAAGCTCGAGGCCGCATAGCTATGCGAAAGCCCCAACGTGTGCCCGGTTTCGTGCGCGCTGAGCTGCCGGATGCGCTGCAGCACCATACGAAGCATGGGGTCGTTCTCTGCTGTGATCTTCCGGCCCGTCACATACGGGCTGAGCAGCGCTTCGGCGATCAGGTAATCCTGCCGCCCGCGCAGCGAACCCAGCGTTACATTGCCCTTGAGGATCTCGCCGGTGCGCGGGTCGGTGATCGCCCCGCCATAGCTCCAGCCGCGCGTGTAGCGATGCACCCATTGGATCATGTTGTAGCGCACATCCATCGGGTCGGCGCCCTCGGGCAGCACGTCTACCTTGAACGTCCCCGGCGCCCACCCCGCCGCCTGGAAGGCCTGGTCCCACCAGCGCGCGCCTTCCACCAGCGCCGAGCGCATCGGCTCCTGCGCTCCGCGGTCGATGTAGTACTGGATCGGCGTGACCGCCTCGCAGCGCTGCTTGCAGTTCGGGTCTTTCTTGATCAGCCGGTGCCGTTCCAGGAACTGCTGCGCCAGCGGCTCGCCAAGCGGCGTGTCGTAATCGCGATAGCTTTCCGCAAAGTAGCCGGCGCGCGGGCTGAACCGCCGCGGCGTATACCCCGGGGGCGGCAACGCGATGAAGCTCTGGCTCTCGTGCACTGTCATCGCGCGCGCATCCGGCGATACATCGCGCACGTAGCGCCCGCCTCCCGCGCCACCGCCGTACGCGGGAGTGTTGCCCGGGGCCGCGCGCTCCACGCCGCCTTCGCTGGTGAAGGTCAACTCCGCCTGCAACTCCGTATTTCTTGGGAACACCTTGGTGCCATCCAGCGCCACCGCGGAGCGCGCCGCATCCAGCCGGTACGTGCCCGCGCCTGACCGGGTCAGCGCCTCGGTCACGCGGTGCGCATCCCGCACCGTGAAGTCAGTCACATCCACCAGCACCGTGCCGTCAGGCGCCTCCGCTTCCACGCGGAAGCCAGCCATCACCGACTGCGGGAAGGAGGTCTCCACCGTCCGCTGTGCGTCCGCATCCGGGGAGGAGGTCCGGAACATCTCATTCGGCTCCACCAGCAGCACCTTCGGACCTGTGCGCTCGAATCGCACCAGGGCGCTGCGTCCGCGCTGGCCGCGGTCCAGCCCCAGATCGTTGGAGCCCGTGCCCCACGGCAGGCCGGTCACATAAATGAACTCATCCGAGCGCGTGTGAGCCGTGTCCGCCGCGAGAGCCACTTCCATATAGAGCTTGCCCGCCCTCGCATCCCAATCCAGCGGCAGCAGACCGGGCATGTGCTTCATCTTCGCGGTGCGGTCCGCCAGCGAAGCCGGCGGTCTCGCCGAAGCACCGGCCGCATTGTCAGCAGGACGCTGCGGCGGCGCATCGCCAGGCTCCTGCGCAAGCGCTGAAAAAGACACCAGGGCCGTCAGGACACAAAGGGAGGGCAGAATTCGGGGCATACAAACTTGTAGCACGGGATTTCCCGATTGGAACGAAGATCGCTCGCTATGGGATCACCGCAACAAGCGAAGGGACAGATCGACCTAACTCCCCTCTTGCCCTCGCGTTGATCTCTCGTCTGTCATCTCTCGTCTCTCATCGACACAGCCGGTCCAGCGTCCCTTCCGGCTTGTCATTATCCGGAAATCCCACATGATGCTGCGTCGCCAGGTACTCCTGCAGCAGACCGCCGCCCTTCATCGGCACTTGGGAATCTACGCTGTACGCCGGGTCCGACTCTGCCTGCTCCAGTGTCGTGAACTCGAAGCCGCGCGACCGGAACAGGGCAATCAGCTCCGGCAGCATCTTCGCGTCGAACGCCCCGAGGTGCAGCAGCAGTACATACGGAATGTCATGTCCGTAGACCCGTTGCGCCAGCGTCCGGTACACCGCAATTGCCTGGTCGGCCGATGCCAGGTAGCTGTCATGGAGCCATGACACATCGGCGTAGCGGTGCTTGTCCATGCACCGTGCGTAGGGGTCGTTCCACATGTAGTCCTGGAAGTCGATGGATACCTCGGCGATGCGGTAGCCACGGTCTTTCAGGTAACCGCGGATCGCTTCGCGCTTCTCCACCGTGTCGCCTTCTTCAAGGTATGGAAAGCGAAACCACTGCCAGTCGCCGTCCGGGTCCACCTGCCTCAGGATCGGCTCGTTCTCCGCAATCTCCGTCTTATATTCGGGCACAGTGGCAAGGTCGAGCTCCGGGTGCGACCATGTGTGGTTGCCCATCGGCTCCCCTGCCGCATGCCACATCTTCAGGATGTGCAGCCACTTCGGCTGTAACGCCACCTTGTATCCATTGACGAAGCCATACACCGGCGGCAGTTTCTCCCGCTGCAGCGTGTCCAGCACCGACTGCGCGATGGCAATGCGCGAGGTGATGCGCGGCTTGGGCGCATGCGCGGGCAGATCATCGAAGGTAAACGCAACCTGCAACTGCGAGGTCGCCGGTGCAGGGTTGGGCGGATCGCGCTTGTGGGGAGGAGCCTGTTGCGCATGAGCGCGCTCAAGCGCAACCAAGAGGAGAGCAGCCAGCAATAGGTGTCTAGGATTCACAAATGAATTTCAGTGTAGACACTTCGTCTGGCCTTTCGTTGCGCATGAGCCAAGGAAGAGGTTGCGCGCTCTTATCGAGCTACCAGATGCGGTGCGCACCGAAGCTTTCCATCTCTCGGTCCGAACTTACAAATCGGAACGTCCAGAGCGAGTGCCTGCGCCGCCAGCAATCGATCGAAAGGATCTTTGTGTTTTCCGGCAAGACGGCCAGACCGAAGCGCGTGCTCCGCATGAATACTGAGGAGCTCAAAACCAGCCAGCTTCATCAGGGCAACGAAGTCTCCTTCGAGCGAACGCGCTTCTTTCAGCTTCCCAATACGCACCTTCGTGGCGATCTCCCAAGCCGTAGCAGCCGAAACCAGCCGCCGGTTCTCGCGATTGGAAATGATATACGGGCATGGGGTGTGAGCCGCTGGCCGCCCTGCCTGCCCAGATCACGGTGTTCGTATCCAGCAGTACAGTCACTCCTCCTCGCCGCCTTCCCACAGCTTCCACTCTTCCTCCGGCAACGGATCGAAGAAGAAACTCTCAGGAAGATCGAGATTGAGATGGGCCAGAAAGCCCAGTGGCTGAGTCTGCTGCTGATTGATCGCCTCGAGCTTCGCTACCGGGGTCTTTTCTCGGCCGGAAGTGATAATCACTTCCTCCCCCGCGCGCGCCTTTTGATGAGCTGAGATAAGTTGGTTTTCGCTTCGAAGATGGTGGCAGTCACGACGGTCCCCTGCTAGGCAGCTTAGCTAGAATTGCGTAAAATTCAATGCGAAAGGCGTGGCCTATGGCCACGCCTTAATTATGGCTCTATTTAGGAGTCTCTAAGCAGCAGCCTTCTGCGACTTCGCACTTTCCAGCGCGCTCTTCGCCTGAGTGGCCAGCGCCGCAAACCCAGCCGCGTCATTCGCGGCGATATCGGCCAGCACCTTGCGGTCCAGGCCGTTGCCGGCCTTCTTCAGGCCGTCGATAAAGGTGGAATAGCTCATACCGTTCAGCTTGGCCGCCGCGCCGATGCGCACGATCCACAGCGAACGGAACTGCCGCTTCTTCTGCTTGCGGCCGATGTACGCAAACTTCAGGCCGCGCTCCACGGCTTCCTGAGCGGCTTGGTAGAGCTTGGATTTGGTGAGGAAATAGCCGCTGGCGCGCTTGAGGATCTTTTTGCGGCGGTCGCTGCGCTTGGTACTGCGTTTTACACGGGGCATCGTGCGTCTCCTTTGTATCGGCGCGCTGATCGTGTCAGCGGACCGTGGTTCGTTTCCGCGGCTGGAGGCAGGGCGGCCTCTTCACTCGCGTGCTGCTCTGCGATCTCGGTGGGTCTGACGCCTCGCGGCTTCCTCAACCCAGGGGCCTGAACTCGTGCGGCCCTTCGTCGTCTTACTAATCAACGGCTCGATGCAGAATCTACTTCTTAAGTCCCCGGACGGGATGTCCGGCCTGAAAGCTCAGGCATAAGGAAGCATGCGGGCCACCTTCGGAGTGTCCGCGACCGAAACAAGCACGATCTTGCCAAGCTTGCTCTTGGTTTGGTTACTCTTTGAGGTCAGGATATGGCGCATCTTGGTCTGGCCGCGCTTGAATTTGCCCGTGCCGGTCTTCTTGAAGCGCTTGGCCGCGCCCGAATGGGTTTTGAGTTTTGGCATGATGTTCCTACTGAAGAGAACTGCGACTGGACAACGCCTTTAGTATAGCAGAGAGACATCTCTCACAGGCTCATACGTACCGCCAGGGATGTAAACTCAGCCATGCAAGTGCCTGTTGCGCCGCTTCTTCTCACGTGCGGTCCAGCCATGCTCTCGGCAGTGGCATTCAGCAGAGCGCTGAAAGAACATAGAGACAGCCAGCTTCGGCAACCCGCGCTAGGCGCGTTGGTGGGCGCGTTGTTCATTACGGTCTATCCCGCGATCGCCTTTATCTATCGCATCTTGAAACCGTCGCCGGAACTTCCGCCCTGGGAAGACGCGCTGACATTGTCCCTGGCTATGCTTTTCCTCTTGGCGCCCTGCGGGATGGCTGCGACGCTTTCGCCGGGGTGTTTGGCGCATCCAGATGGGTGGTAGCTCCGTTCCTGGCATCATTGGCGCTCTTGTTTCTCGTGGGGCTCCTTGCGAGTGCCTCCGTGTAGATGACGTCCGGAGTCACTCACGCGAGCTCAAGTATCAGCTAACCCCATGTACTATCGGCGACATGCTTCCTAAGCGCTTGCCGATCGTACACCTGCTTCTGACTACCATGATGGTTTTGGCTCTGGCCGTCTCTGCGCAGCAGCCGCCTACGCCGCAGCCGCTCTCCGCGATGCCCTACTCGCCTTCGCTGGACCTCACCAGCC
>CAXTPR010000040.1:0-15733 GCA_964246235.1 uncultured Acidobacteriaceae bacterium | reverse complement strand
ACGCCGCAGCCGCTCTCCGCGATGCCCTACTCGCCTTCGCTGGACCTCACCAGCCTGGACCGCAGCGTGAACCCCTGCGACGACTTCTACAAGTTCAGCTGCGGCGGCTGGATCAAGAACAACCCCATCCCCGCCGACCAGGCCAGCTGGAGCGTGTACGCCAAGCTCGGTAACGCCAACCAGCAGTTCCTCTGGGGCATCCTGGAGGCCGACAGCAAGCCTGCGGCTTCACGCACCGCTGTCCAGCAGAAGGTCGGCGACTACTTCGAGAGCTGCATGAACACCACGGCAATCGACGCAGCAGGCCTGTCGCCGCTCGCGCCGTCGCTGGCCCGGCTCGGCAGCCTGCAATCCCGCGAAGGCCTCATCGCCGCAATCACCGAGCTCCACCACCGTACCGCCGGCAGCTTCTTCTTCGGTTCCCGCACCGGTCAGGATGCGGTCGAGTCCTCGACCATCATCGTGGAAGTCGGCGCCGGCGGCCTCGGCCTGCCTGACCGCGACTACTACCTGAAGCCCGATCCCAAATCCGCCAAGATCCGTGAGCAGTATGCCGCATACATCCAGCAGCTGATGACGCTTGCCGGCGAGGCCGCCGATCAGGCCAAGGCGGACGCCGACGCCACCCTCCGCATCGAGACCGCGCTCGCCAAGGCCTCGCTCACCCGCGTGCAGCGCCGCGACCCGCACGCCACGTACCACATGATGACGCTCGCGCAACTCGGCGAGCTAGCGCCCGCGGTCGACTGGGCGCACTACTTCGCCGTGCAGGGCGCGCCCGGCGTCGCTCAGTCCGGAGCCAAGGTCAACGTTTCCCAGCCGGAGTTCATGAAGGCCGTCCAGGCCGAGCTCACCACCGAAGACATCGCCGCGCTGCGCAGCTACCTGCGCTTCCATCTGCTCACCTCGGCCGCGCCGTATCTAGCGCATCCCTTCGAGCAGGCCCAGTTCGACTTCTTCTCACATACCCTACGCGGCACACCCGCCATGGCTCCGCGCTGGAAGACCTGCACCCGCGCCGTGGACCGCAGCCTGGGCGAGGCGCTCGGCCAGGAGTTTGTAGCCCGCACCTTCGGCGCCGATATGAAAGCCAAGACGCAGCGCATGACCGAACAGATCGAGGCGGCCATGGGCCAGGAGATCCAGTCTCTCGACTGGATGAGCCCCGAAACCAAGACCGAAGCCCTGCGCAAGCTCCACGCCATTCGCAACAAGATCGGCTATCCCGAGCACTGGCGCGACTACTCCACTCTGACTGTGAAGCGCAACGACTACTTCGGCGATGTGACCCGCGCCTTTCAGTTCGCCGAGGCGCGCGAGTGGAACAAGCTCGGCAAGCCCGTAGACCTGAATGAGTGGGGCATGACTCCGCCCACCGTCAATGCCTACTTCAATCCACAGATGAACGACATCAACTTTCCCGCCGGCGTGCTGCAGGCCCCGCTCTACGATCCCAAACTGGACGACGCGCCGAACTACGGCAACACCGGCGCCACCATCGGCCACGAGCTCACCCACGCGTTCGACGACGAGGGCCGCCAGTTCGACGCCAGGGGCAACCTGCGCGACTGGTGGACACCCGCCGACGCTGCCGCCTTCGAGTCGCGCATCAGCTGCCTGCGCACGCAATACACGGGCTACACCATCGTCGACGACATCCACATCAACTCCAAGCTGACCTCCGGCGAGGATGTCGCCGACCTCGGCGGCACGCTGCTCGCCTACATCGCCTGGAAGAAGCAGACCGAGGGGCAGTCCCTTCAGACTGTGGACGGCTTCACCCCCGACCAGCGCTTTTTCGTCGGCATGGCGCAGTGGGCCTGCGAGGACAGCCGGCCGGAAAACCTGCGCGTCAGCGCTCTCACCAACGCGCACTCACCAGGCTTCGCGCGCATCAACGGCATCGTCTCCAACATGCCGGAGTTCGGGAAAGCGTTCAGTTGCAAGGCCGGCCAGCCGATGGTCCATACCCCCACCTGCCGAGTCTGGTAGCGGGGGCTCCGGCAGGCGCTTGCAGCCGTCTGCCTGGGGTCTCGTCTTGCTCTCCTCGCGTGGTAAAATCGGAGTTGGGAAAGCACCTGTTTTGGCGGCCTGTTTTCTTACGTTTCCCCGATTAAATCTTGGGTTTTGAACGTCCCCAACCTCCAGCCGCCTTATGGAGACTCCTTGGCAACGCAACCCATCGGCGACCCGAAGCAGAACGCACCTGTACCCCCGACCTCCGGGGGAGACTATACCGGGGAAAACATTACCATCCTGGAGGGTCTCGCCGCCGTCCGCCTGCGCCCGGCCATGTATATCGGGTCCACCGGCGAGCAGGGTCTGCATCACCTGGTCTACGAGGTTGTCGACAACTCCGTCGATGAAGCCCTCGCCGGCCACGCCACCCGCATCGATGTCACCATTCACGTCGACAACTCCATCACCGTGGTGGACGACGGCCGCGGCATCCCCGTCGACATGAAGACCCTGCCCAACGGCGAGAGCCTGCCCGCCGTGCAGGTTGTGCTTACCATGCTGCACGCCGGCGGCAAGTTCGATGCTTCCAACTACAAGGTCTCCGGCGGCCTGCACGGCGTCGGCGTCAGCTGCGTCAATGCCCTTTCCGAAGAGTTCGAGGTCGAGATCTGGCGCGACGGCCACGCCTGGGAGATGGACTACAGCAAGGGCGATCCTATTTCCGAGCTGCGCAAGATGGGTCCTTCCAAGCGCCGCGGCACCAAGGTTCATTTCCTCCCGGACAAGAGCATCTTCACCGTCCATGAGTACAGCTATGACACGCTGGCCAATCGCCTGCGCCAACTCGCCTTCCTCAACAAGGGCATTGAGATCACGCTAACCGACGAGCGCACCACCGAGGCCAAGACCGGCGAATCCAAGTCGCAGAGCTTCAAGTACAACGACGGCATTGCCGGCTTCATCAAGCACCTGAATAAGGGCAAGGCGGTCCTGCACGAGAAACCGATCTACATGGAAGCCGAGATCGGCCCGCTGGTCATGGAGATCTCGCTGCAGTACAACGACAGCTACTCTGAAACGGTCTTCAGCTTCGCCAACAACATCAATACCGTCGACGGCGGCACCCATCTGTCCGGCTTCCGCACCGCGCTTACCCGCACCATCAACGTCGCGGGCCAGCAGCTCGGCCTGTTCAAGGACGTGAAAGAAAACCTGAGCGGCGACGACGTCCGCGAAGGCCTCGTTGCCGTGGTCTCGGTCAAGCTGCCGCAGCCGCAGTTCGAAGGCCAGACCAAGGGCAAGCTCAACTCCGATATCGCCGGTCCGGTACAGGCGTTCGTGAACGAGCGCCTGGGCGCCTTCCTGGAGCAGAACCCGCAGGTTGCCAAGAAGATCATCAACAAGGCCATCGATGCCGCCCGCGCCCGCGAGGCCGCACGCAAAGCCCGCGACCTTACCCGGCGAAAAGGAGCTTTGGACGGCGGCGGTCTCCCCGGCAAGCTGGCCGACTGCTCCGAGCGCCGGCCCGAGCTGTGCGAGCTCTACCTGGTCGAAGGCGAGTCCGCCGGCGGCACCGCCAAGCAGGGCCGCGACCGCAAGTTCCAGGCCATCCTGCCGCTCAAGGGCAAGATCCTCAACGTCGAAAAAGCCCGCTATGACAAGATGCTGGGCCATGAAGAAATCCGCGCCATGATCACCGCGCTGGGCACAGGCATCGGCAAAGACGACTTCGACATCGCCCGGCTGCGCTATGGCAAGCTCATCCTGATGACGGACGCGGATGTCGACGGCTCGCACATCCGCACGCTGCTGCTCACGTTCTTTTTCCGCCACATGGGCGAGCTCATCAAGCGCGGCAATGTCTACATCGCCCAGCCGCCTCTCTACTCCATCAAGAAGGGCAAGTTCCAGCAGTTCATCAAGGATGACGCCGAGCTGGTGCGCGTGATGGTCAAGCGCGCCTCCGACGGCATGGTCATCACCTATGGCGAAGGCGGAGCCCGCATCGAGGGCAAAGAGCTGTCCCGCTTTATGACCCAGTTGAGCGAGTACCTCGGCTTCTTTGCCAAAGCCGCTAAGCGTCTGCGCAATGATGAGATCACCCGCGCCTTCGCCGAAGTTTTTGCCAACGAAGGCAAGGATGCCGCCCGCCGCGCCGACTTCGAAACACCCGCCAAGCTCAAAACCATGCGCGAGCTGCTCAAAGGCATGGAGCGCAAGCACCAGTTCAAGGCAGTCTCCGAGGTCATTCGCGACGAAGAGCACGGCCTCTACGCGGTCAGCTATACCGACGCGCAGGGCGCCACGCGCTCCATCGACTGGGCTCTGGCCAGCACCCCGGAAAACCGCCAGCTCCTGCACAAGCAGGCCGAACTCGGTGACAAGCTCACCGGCCCCTTCCTGATCCAGTACACCGGCGCTGCCGCCAAGCCCGTCACCAGGCCCAGCGAAGCTGCCGCCGCGCCCAGCCAGGCCGAGCTCGACGAAGCCGCCGAGGTGGAAGAGATGGAAGGGGTGAATCAGACCATCGCCGCCGCTCCCGGCACCGTCAACGAAGACAAACCCGCCGCTCGCCGCAACCCGCGCGAATCGCAGGACCCGGTGGAACGGAGCACGCCGCGCGAGGTCTTCGACTACGTCATTGAGCAGGGAAAGAAAGGCTACGACCTGCAGCGCTACAAGGGCTTAGGAGAGATGACCGCGCCGCAGCTCTGGGAAACCACCATGGATCCCGCCCGCCGCACTCTCCTGCAGGTCCGCCTGGAAGACATCACCGCCACGGAGCTGGTCTTCACCACCCTTATGGGCGAAGACGTCGAAGCCCGCCGCAAGTTCATCGAAGAAAACGCTCTGGACGTCAAGAACCTCGACATCTAGACAATCACCGGACGCAGCTTAGGTGAGGGTCTTTGCACGCTCCCACCGTATTGCGCATCGACCACAGCGGCGGAAGAACCTCCAGGAAGTGTCAGTAGCACAAAGGTTTCTCGTGACAGAGGGTGAGAGTCCTGTGCCTTGCCTGCGGATGCTTTATTTGCGATTACTCGTGTTTGTTACAGGTGAATCCTTGAGCACTGAGTCGTTCACAATGGTGGAGTCCGAGATGTTTACCGTACTTTGGAACGGTGCATCTGCTTCCAGAGCTGCACAGATTTGCGAATAGGCTTGATCGATAGAATGTTTATCCTTGCTCGCAACCAGCCGACTATAAACACCTGCGACTTCTAACTGCA
This sequence comes from uncultured Acidobacteriaceae bacterium, assembly GCA_964246235.1. Classification (GTDB taxonomy): domain Bacteria; phylum Acidobacteriota; class Terriglobia; order Terriglobales; family Acidobacteriaceae; genus Granulicella. The sequence continues at coordinate 10,541 of CAXTPR010000040.1, read as the reverse complement.
AAATCCAGAAATCTCGAGGCCTAGTGTTTCTGTAGATGACAAAGGCTGTGAACGCGCCCGAGATGATTGCAGTCCAGACGCCGAATACATGAAAGCCGTCCGCGTTCGCAAGAAATACTCCAACGACAAAGATCATCAAGGCATAGCCAATCGTTTTCCCTTTGAATGGTCTTGGTTCAACACCATGGGCTGTGTCAATCGAAGAGACCGAACGTAGATTGTAGGTACGGCCGTCCAATCTGACCGTTCTATTCGAAATTTGAAGGGTCGCCATGTCTACCGCGTCAGTTGATCGATCACGCCAATGATCTGGGCTACATTGGCTGAGTGCTGTACGAATCTGGACAAGAAAGCCTTTAAGTCTCGCCAAACGGACTTCGCCTGCTGGGGCTTGTTGTCGTCAAGAAAATCCTTCAGATCAATCAGCTTCTTTATCTCACCGTCCTCGCCGTGTTTTCCAGCTAGCGAAAACATTTGCTCCCACATCTCAGGAGTTACATGGGCTGACAAATCAGCCGTCGTATTAGTGACTGGGGAGTTATTGAAGCTGGAGTTCTGGACGAAAATGCTACTCCGAATATCTCTGTTCTGGCTCATATGTTCTCCACTGAGTATGGCCCGACTGGGTACATAGCATCCGATATCGCGTTTGAACCCTCCAGCAGGCCGATACAGACCGACACTCAAGCCCGCCCGCTTACCGGTGCAGCCCTACCCGCATCGGCGCCAGTTCCATCTTGTTCAGCCTGGCCTGCACCGTCGGATCGTCATCGATCAGGCTCCGCGCTTCTTCCCGGCTGCCTACTTCGATCACCGCAATCCCGTATCCGCCTTTCGGGTCCGTCACCGGCCCGAACACGAGGACCTTCCCCGCATTGAACAGCGCGGTCCAATACACCACGTGCCTGCCCATCAGGTCTCTCTCCTGCGCGGTCATGTCGATGTTGAAGGTGGGCCGCGGCGGAATCAGCCGCACAAAGAAGTGAATTCTGACGGGCGCGGGCGCGGATGTCGCCTGGGTCGCGGGCGCTTGCGCAAAGGTGGAATGTCGGCACAGGTGGGCTGCGATCACAACCATCAGGAGGAATCTCAGAACGAGGGTACGCATGCGCAGGACGATAACAGAAGAACGCCGCCGGCCGCTTTCAAGGCCTGCCCCTCACACATCCGGCGTAGCTTTCATGCGCCGCCCAGCATACGCAGTGGGCTAGGGCGCTTCTACGCACCAGAAATGCCTGGCGTCCCTTTCGCCAGGAAGGTTTTTGGAGGCCGCGAGAGAAGGAGACACGTACCTTTGTCCTCAGGAGACGCCGCCCGCACGCACCTCCTTCTCTCTACACACTCTGACGACACCCGCGCCACATGCAGGTGACTTCGCCCTGCCGTCTCCTTCAGCGTGGATCGCCACTTCTGGCCGAGAGCCCCAGTCGTCGCGATGCAATAATCGCGTATGTTCGCTCCTCCTGAACCCTCTGACGGCTTTGAATCCGCGTCGCTTGCCATCACGCGCCGCCGGCTGCTGACTTGTGCCTCCGCCGCGGGGCTGGGCGCGACTCTGTTTCCAGGGGCGTTGCTGGCTATCGTCTCGCGCGAGGTCGCAGGCCAACGCGCCGTCACGGCGCCGAATGCTGAAGCGGAGAAGTTCCCCCTCATCACCGTCGAGATGATCGAGCAGGCGGCAGCCCTGGCCGGCCTGAGCTTTCCGGAGGAGCAGCGCAGGGCAATGCTCGATGGGCTGAACAATCAGCGGCAGGATATCGCTGAAGTCCGCCGTATCCGATTGCCCAACAGTGTCGCGCCTTCACTGGTGCAGGTTCCAGTCTTGCCCGGCAGGACGCTCAACACAGAGCGCCTGCCGCCAAAGCTCGGACCCGCGCCTTCGGTCGCTTCGCTTTCTGCCAGCAATGAAGAGCAGATTGCTTTTGCTACTGTTCGCCAGCTGGGTGAACTGCTGCGCACGCGCAAGCTCACTTCGATCGATCTCACCAAGCTCTACCTGGGCCGCATCCAGCGCTTCGACCCGATACTGCACCTCCTGATCACGGCCACCGAGGCTCGGGCACTGGACCAGGCGGCTGCGGCCGACAAGGCGCTGCTCGCGCACAAGCCGTTGGGCCCGCTGCACGGCATTCCGTGGGGCGCGAAGGACCTGCTCGCGGTGAAAGGCTACCCCACGACCTGGGGCGCCGGACCGTACATGGAGCAGACGTTTGACTACGACGCGGAAGTCGTGAAACGGCTGGATGCAGCCGGAGCGGTGTTGATCGCGAAGCTCACACTGGGCGCGCTGGCGCAGGGCGACCTGTGGGGGCTGAAGCCAGGCACACGCACGCGCAATCCCTGGAATCCTAAGCAGGGCTCAAGCGGCAGCTCCGCAGGCGTAGCCAGCGCGGTGGCGGCGGGCTGCGCAGGCTTCGGTATCGGTACAGAGACGCTGGGCTCTATCTCTTCGCCTTCCACGCGTTGCGGCGCTACGGGGCTGCGACCCAGCTTCGGGCTGGTGCCGCGCACGGGAGCCATGGCGCTGAGCTGGTCGATGGACAAGCTGGGACCGATCGCGCGCTCGGTGGAAGACTGTGCACTGGTGCTCGCCGCGATCTACGGCCCGGACGGCCAGGATCCCAGCGTGCAGCCCGCGGCGTTCAACCCGGACTTCACCATCAATGTGCGCAAACTGCGCGTGGGCTACCTCAAGAGCGCGTTCGACGCGCCCCTCCAGCAGCCCGCGCGGCCGCCTTCCGAAACACTCACCGGCAAGGAGCTCGAGGCCTACAACGCTCGCCTGGCCGCGCGCAAAGGCGCGTTCGAGCGGCAGGTGTATGACAGCCAGTTCAATAGCAAGGCTCTCGACACCCTGCGCGGCCTGGGCATCAACCTGCAGGCCTGTGAGCTCCCGAAGTTCAATTTCGGTGCGCTTGTTCCGATGCTGGAGGCCGAAGCCGCGGCCGCGTTCGACGAGCTCACCCGATCGGGCCGCGACAACCTGCTGGCCGGGCAGGCCGCAGGGGACTGGCCGAACCAGTTCCGCACGGCACGCCTGTATCCAGCGGTGGACTATATCAATGCATCACGCGCACGGCGGCTGGCGATGGAGGGGATGCGGGACTTCTTCGCACCATTCGATGTGGTGGTCACACCCTCGTCCGGCGCGCAGCTCACGGCCACCAATCTCTGCGGCCAGCCGGCGGTGATCGTTCCCAACGGCCTGCGCGGCGATGACGCCCCGGCTTCCCCGAATCCTGAGGATGGCGCGTTGAACAATGCGGGCGGTCCGGGCACGCCGGTATCGATCACGTTCCTCGCGCCGCTATACGGAGAGGCGAAAGCGTGCGCTCTGGCCTATGCCTTCCAGCAGAAGAACGGGTTTTACCTGCAGCATCCCAAGCTGGGGTGAAGTGCTTCGAGCCATCTCCGACGCTCGCCCCACCCCCCCCGCAAAGCTGCGCAAAATCTTCAATCCAAAACCGCTTCGTCCGGACCTGCAGATCGCCGGCAAACTACCGCCCTATGCAAGGTGTTCCAACCGACCACATGCTTTGTCAAGCACGCAGCCTTTCGGCAGAAGGCTTTCATCGAGTTCCGGGTTGTGAGTTACGGGTGGTGAGCTTTCTGCGACTCACTTATCCGCCCATCGGCAGATTCAGCATCGTGTCCGCACTTTCCTGCGTCGTCGGCGTATTCAAGCCACCTTCCAACGTGTCATTGCGTAGTGCGATGGCGGCGCGCCATTCGTCGTTCAGGGCTTCCAGATAGGCAAGCCGCATGCGCAGGGCGGTGCGTTGCGACATCAAGACTTGCGGATACGCGGCAGCCATCTGGCGGTATTTGAGAAGGTAGAGGTCATGCGCGCGTTCGGCTCGCGGCAGCATCCCGTCCCGATACCGTTCCTCCTGCGCCCGTGCGGCGAGATAGCGTTGCGCGAGAGGCTCGGCACGATGCTTCATCAGCAACTGGGTCCGCAGCACAGCAGCGTGAGCGCGTTCGACTTCGGCCTTGGCCGCTTCGACGTTTCCCTGGTTTCGGTTCCAGAGCGGCAGCTGAACACCGGCCTGGGCGAAACCCATCCAGCCCGCGGATCTCGCCGTCCCGTTTAACGGCTCGCCGCTCCACCACGTACCGGCCTGCACGCGCAGATTGGGAACCGACTCACGCCGGGCGTCATTCAGCCTGGCTTCCGCAGTCCGCACCTCCTGCTGCGACTCACGGACCAGAGGCGATGAGCCGACGATGCTTCCCACCACCGCGCCGGTGTCGAGCCTGGGGACGGTCTCGAGATCGCCCGCGAGGCGACTGACGGGTTGGCCGGGTCTGCCGGCCAGCAAGACCAGCGTGGTGAACCGGGCAATATACATCCGTTGCGCCTGCTCGTACTCCACCCGGGCCTGCTCGGCCTCCACCTCCGCGTCGAGCACTTCGGGAGCGTCCTGCTGACCCAGATTGGCGAGCTCATGAGCCGTGCGCCCGGCATCTTCCGCCGTCTCCAGCAGCCTGCGACGCACCTCCACTTCGGCCTGGGCTGTGAGCGCGTCGTAGAAGGCGCATTCGATATCTGCGTGTACACGCGAGGTCTGCGCCTCGATTCCGATCCGGTCCGCGCCGGCCTGCTGAGCGTAGATGGCGCGCCGCAGACCGAGCTTGCCGCCCAGCACGAAGGTCTGCTCGGCAAAGGCTCCGTTCTCACCGCCGCCGTAGCTGCCACCCCGGATGTGCTCTCCGCTGTATCCCATCACCGGGTTGGGCGGAAGGCCGGCCTGCCTCGCCTGCCCTTCGCTGCGCCTGACCAGCGCACGAGCTTCGGCCAGTGTGGGATTGCCGGCGTCTGCCCAGACTTCCACGGTCTGCAAGTTCAGCGCCGGTTGGCCGGCAGTATCGCCGAGCAACTCCGCTGCGGGCACGTCGTTGCCGGTGTGGATGGCAGGAGCTTCAAACTCCTGCTGTGTGTAGGTATCGTGGTGCAGGCTTTGCGCGTCGCTGCCGGGCCTGGCTTTTTGCGGCTCCGTGGCACGCTGCTGCGCTTCGGAGTTTGCCACGCTCTGCTCGGCGGCGCGCGCACGCGCGTTCTCGCCCGAGGCCGGCTGCATGTCGCCAGGCGTTTGCATGGGGCTCTGCGCGGGCTTCTTTCCCTGCGGCGCGGGTGCGTTGGGCATGGACATGCTTGGCATGCTGGGCATGGCGCCCTGCTGGGCGCGGGCAGTCATGAGCGGCATAGCTCCAAGCGCCAGCGATAGAACGGCATAACCGACTACTCTCATAAGGGCTCCATCTGTTGGGAACGCGTTCTCGTGACTGATTCGCTATTGAAGAAGTCCAAGGCCTGGGGCTGCGCCTCAGGCTGGTATGGGCCGGGCTTTCAGCCCTTCTTCATGGAGGTGTCGGCGGTGCGGTGCGGGGACCATAAGGACGCATACGGATCGTTGTCACGCCGCGCATCGCGTATGCGGGTAACGAGGTCGTCGTACTTGTCGGGCGGCAGCACGCGCAGAAACGCCATCATGCCCTGCATGCTGGCGCTCCACCCGGGACGCAGGCCGAAGTTCTCCGGCGTTTGCAACATGGGGGTGTGCTCCATGTTCATCATGGGTCCTTCCATGTAGGCGTCCTGCGGGAAGTTGGGCACGTCGCTGGCGCGCGGAGCGATGCCGTTGCTCTGCTGCTGCATGGCAGCGCCGCTCATGTCCATGGACATCATCTGCTGCATCTGCTCTCCGCCGGTGCGCGGCTTCCCGGACTTCATCTGTTCCCCCATGCCCCGCATACTCGACATATTTGCCCCTTCGCTGAGGGGACCGTTGGACATCGTGTGATCGCTGATGCCCATGCTGACGGACGACATCATCTGGTTCATCATGTGGTGGGGCAGGTGGCAATGCAGCATCCAGTCGCCGGGGTTGTTGGCAACGAATTCCACGTCGCGCGCCTGCGCGACGCCGAGCAGCACGGTGTTGCCCGGCCACCAGGCGGTCTCCGGGATGCGGCCTCCCTCGGTGCCGGTGGTATAGAAGGTGTGGCCATGCACATGGATGGGGTGATGATCCATGCCGAGGTTGACCATGCGCAAGCGAACGCGTTCTCCCTGGCGCACGATGAGCGGCGTGGCCGCGGGACCCGCCTTGCCGTTGACCACCAGCCAGTTGAACTCCATGTTCATCACGTTGGGCACGGTGTTGTTGGGCAGAACCGAATACTCCTGGAAGAGGAGGACGAAGTCCTTGTCGCAGTGCTGCCGGTAGGGCTGCCTGGGATGCATGATGAACGCGCCCAGCATGCCGGCCATCTCCTGCATGGCCATGTGCGAGTGGTAGAAGAACGTGCCCGCCTGATGAATATCAAATTCGTAGACGAAGCGCTCGCCGGGCCGCGTGGGCTGCTGGCTGATGCCGGGCATGCCGTCGAAGCCGATGAGATCTTCAAAGCCGTGCCAATGGATGGAGCAGGGCTCGGGCAGCTGGTTTTCGAAGATGACGCGGACGTGGTCGCCCTGCGTGACCTGGAAAGTGGGCCCAGGCGCGGAGCCGTTGAAGCCCCAGACGTCGATGGTCTTGTCGGGTGCGATCTCCCGCTTGACCACCTGGGCGACGAGATGGAAGACCTTGGTGCCGCCGTCCATGCTCCAGGGCATGTCGCCGACATCGGTGGTGATGCAGGGGGTGTTGAAGGCCGGACCGCTGTGAGCAGGGTGCCTGATGCCCTGCGCGCTGGCGGATGCGGGGCTGACGTCAGGTGTGTGCGTCTGGGCGGAGAGAGGCCGGGAAAGCAGGCCGGCTCCAAGTCCTGCGCCCAGGCCGAAGGCCCGCTGGAGAAAGCTGCGTCGATTGCTCATGATGTCCCCTGAAAGTGTGTACGCGGGTGCAGACGGGCAGCGTGCATGACGCAGCGCTGCACGAAGAGTGACTTCAGGAGGTGAGCTAGACGCGGAGAGGCAAGGGCGCGGCGGTGGGTAGGACGGGCGAAGCCTGCGCGAGGGATCGAGCGAGCACACGCAGGCGGGCCAGCGGAGGCCATGGTGCAGGTTGCGCGGCATGCGAGGAGGCCAGCGTGAGGGAGCTCCATTGCGGAGGCACTCTGTCCGGCATCGCGCCAGGCGGCTGCACAGTGCAGCGGCAGGCGGCTGGCGGCAGCACCTCTTCAGCGAGCCTGCCCGTGCGGAGTACGGACGAGGCGTGAAGCGTAGCGTTTCCGCTGCCCATGCAGGACATGCCTGCTGCCATCGCGTGGTGCGGGCACATGGGGCAGGCCGCCGTACGCGCAGCGCATGCCTGCCCGGCCTGCGCCGCCAAGGCGGGCACACCGCTCAGCAGCGACACGAGCAGCAGAAGCACGAGCTTGCAGCGCAGACGCATTGTTCGCCTTCTAGGATGCGACGGCGGGCAGTGCGGTCGCAAGGGGTAAAGGCATGCCGAACAATTTCGGCGTGAAAAAATGCACTTGTGAGGAACCACTGCGCGCAAGGCTGCGTAGAGACACTTGAATGAGCGTTGCGCCCCGCTGCTAGACGAGGGAACGACGCCAGTCACTCCAATTCAATCCAAGGAAAGTCTTGTTATGCATTCCCTGAAGCACGCCTATGTGCGCGCCCTTTTCTGCCTTGCCGCCGCGGCGGTTCTCCTTTCGTCTTCCGCCTTTCGCATGAAAGCGCAAACTCTTACACCTTCTGCTGACAGCCATGCGCCGATGGAGGCGAAGCGCGCGGGCGTGGTGCGCATCGGCGTGGTGCTGCCGGCCGATACGACGGCGGGAACGGGCGAGAGCTCCACCGCGGAAGCGCTACGGACTGCGGAGATGCAGCTGCTGACAGGTCCGAATGTAGAGGCAGTAAAGCTCCACGCGGTGCTGCCGGAGCAGGCGGCCGTGGAGGCCAAAGCGATTGGGTGCGACTTCATGATGAGCTCGACGCTGGGGCAGACGACAAAGCCGGCGGCGCCGGTGACCGGGTTTGCCCGGTTGAAGGGGCTGGCGAGCCGCAAGAACCTGCAGTTCGCTTCGCAGGCCGCGATGTTCATCCCGGGCATCAATGGCGTGGGCATGATGGCGACGATGCTGGGCAGCCAGTTGTTCCAGACGAACCTGCTTTCGGCCTCGAAGAACGTGAAGGCCGATGCGGATGTGACGCTGAGTTACAAACTTGTGGACGTGAACGGCGCGAGCGCGGCGGAAGGCACGCAGACCGCGCATGCGAGCAGCAACGGTGAAAACGTGCTGACACCAATGCTGGCCGATGCGGCAGCGAAGGTGCTGAAGGCAAGCGGCGTGGCTCCGGCTGCAGCCGCGACCGCGACCGTCGCGGACGGAGACTGAGTGCAAGGATCGAGGTCGGGCTGCGCGGGAGGCTAGGCGCCTTTCGCGAGCTCGGCTTTGACCATCTCGCTCACCATCTTGCCGTCGGCGCGGATGCCGCTGGCGAGGATGCGCTGCTGGACGACGCGCATGGTGGGACCCATGTCCTTGGGACCGGGGCGCTGGCCGTTGTTGCCGTGGGCGACGTGCTCGATGGCCCCGTGAATGATGGTGCGGACATCGTCTTCGCTGGCGGCCTGCGGCATGTAGGCTTCGATGAGCGCAATTTCGGATTGCTCTTTCTGCGCGAGCTCGGGACGGCCGCCCTTGGTGAACTGCTCCACCGACTCACGCCGCTGCTTGAGCATGGTGGTGAGCACGGCCTGCTCTTCCGCATCGGTCAACGGCTCGCGCTTGTCGATCTCTTTGGACTTGAGCGCGGCTTTGACCATGCGCAGGGCCGTGGTGGTGGGTTCGTCCCGGGCCTTCATGGCCGCGATGATGTCCTTGCCCAACTTTTCTCCGATGTCTGCCATGGGTGTCTCCTCTGCCGATATTGAGGATATGCCACGCCGAGAGCCTTTGGCCGATGCAGTCGCCCGGGTGTGCGGCGAAGCTGGCCGACTCGATACACTGGAAGCATGATTCGCAAGACGCGCCTGTTTACCCCTGGCCCCACACCCCTGCTACCCGCCGCGCAGTTTGCCATGGCCGCGGCCGACATCCACCACCGCACGCCGGAGTTCCGCGCGCTGTACACCCGCGTGCTGAAGCAGCTGAAAGAGTTTGTCGGCACGACCAGCGATGTGGTCATCCTGAGCGCGTCCGGCACGGGCGCGATGGAGGCTTCGGTTTCCAACCTGACCTCGCCGGGCGACCGCGTGCTGGTGCTTTCGGCCGGCAAGTTCGGGGAGCGCTGGACGTCGCTGGGCAAGGCGTTCGGCTGCGAAGTGGATGTGGTATCCAAGCCCTACGGCGAGACCTTCACCATGGCCGAGATCAAGGCCGCGCTCAAGCTGGAGACACGCTGCGTGTTTGTGCAGGCCACGGAAACCTCGACCGGCGTACGCCACGATGTGGAGGAGATCGCGAAGCTGCTGAAGGACGAGCACTCCGAGGCGCTGCTGGTGGTGGACGGCATCACCGGGTTGGGCACAACGCATCTGGACATGGACGGCTGGGGCATCGATGTGCTGATCGGCGGCTCGCAGAAGGCGGTGATGATTCCGCCAGGGCTGAGCTACCTGGCCGTGAGCCCGCGCGCGTGGGACCGCATGGAGGCGACCTACAACCCGCGCTACTACTTCGACCTGCGTAAAGAGCGCAAGAACGCCAAGGCCGGCGAGTCGGCCTATACGCCCGCCGTCGCGCTGATCGCCGCGCTGGGAGCCGCGCTGGACTGGATTGCCGCGCAGGCCGGAACGGCGGACAAGCCGGAAGGCGATCTGGCCGCCGGGAGGAAGAAGCTGGTGGACAATGCGGAGACGATCGCCGCCATGACGCGCGCTGCGGTCGAGGCGCTCGGCTTCAAGCTATTCAATGCGGCCTCTCCCGGCGCAGCTGCAACGGCGATTTATGCGCCCGAAGGCGTGGACTCCGGCTTAGTCGTGAAGGAGCTGAAGAGCCGCTTCGGCGCGATCATCACCAATGGTCAAGGCGAGATGAAGGGGCAGATATTCCGGGTCGCGCACCTGGGCTTCTTCGATTACATGGACACCATCGCGCTGATTGGAGCGCTGGAACAGGTGGTGGAGAAGAGCTTGCCGCAGATGAAGGCACACCTGGGGCCGGTGAGCTTCGGGTCGGTGTTCGGCAAGGGATTGATGGCGGCGCAGAAGCTGTACGCGGAGACTGCTGCGAACCTAATCAGATGACGCAGTAAGTTATTCACCATCCTTGGTGCAACGCTCGGATAATACGGGATATTCACAAGCCGCAGACACTTCTGAGTTATAGCTAGCGCATAACATAAAGAGCAGGCAAGGATGGATGGACTCCAAACCCTACCTGCTCTTCCTTGCTCCATTACCCGCCCAAGGTGAGATTCCAAACCTCTCCTTGGGCGTTCCTGTGTGTAGTGTCCCACGTGGAACAGGGTGCAAAACTTGCAAAACGCGTAATGCACTTTGGAAAACTCATTAAAAGCACTTCGTTCTGCACCTTGTTGGTGCACATCAGCGAAGATGGTGCAGATCATCAATCGGTAGACTGAGCACTATGGCCGTACTCGCAATGCCCGCACCCGGGGGAGACCACGGGCTTCCCTC
>CAXTPR010000039.1:0-34769 GCA_964246235.1 uncultured Acidobacteriaceae bacterium | reverse complement strand
GTTGAGGTCCTTGACGCCGGCCTGCTTGATCTGCTCGGCGAGACCTTCGAGGGAGACGCGGGCGGACTTGGCGAGCTGTGCCTCGCGCTCCTTCATGCTCCTGTACTTGGCGATCTCCTTGGCGCGGTCGCGGTCGGCCATCACAAGGAAGGTGTCGCCGGCGTCAGGAATGGACTCGAGGCCGAGGATCTCGACAGGGGTGGAGGGACCGGCTTCGGTAATGGACTGGCCGCGGTCATTGAACATGGCGCGGACCTTGCCGAAAGTGTTGCCGACAATGTAGCTGTCGCCGGTGCGGAGCGTGCCGTTCTGTACGAGGATGCTGGCGACGGCGCCGCGGCCCCGGTCGAGCTTGGCTTCGATCACGGTGCCGATGGCGGGACGGTCGGGCTGGGACTTCTGCTCGTTGGTATCGGCGACGAGGCAGATCATCTCCTCGAGGCTGTCAAGGTTGAGGTGCTTCTTGGCCGAGACTTCCACGAACTCGGTGTCGCCCCCCATGCTGGTGGCCTGCACGCCGCGGGTGGCGAGCTGGGTCATGACGCGGCTGGGATCGGCCTCGGGCTTGTCAATCTTGTTGACGGCGACGATGATCGGGACCTTGGCGGCCTTGGCGTGGTCGATGGCTTCGAGCGTCTGCGGCATCACGCCGTCGTCGGCTGCGACCACGATCACGACGATGTCGGTGATCTTGGCGCCGCGGGCGCGCATGCGGGTGAAGGCCTCGTGGCCGGGGGTGTCGAGGAAGACGATCTCGCGGCCAAAGGCCGGAGAATCGGGCTTGGTGACATGGACCTTATAGGCGCCGATGTGCTGGGTAATGCCGCCGGCCTCGCCACCGGCGACATCAGTGGAGCGGATGGCGTCAAGCAGCGAGGTCTTGCCGTGGTCGACGTGGCCCATGACGGTGACGACCGGGGAGCGGACGACCTCGACCAGGCCCTCGGTGTTCTCGATGAGGCCCTCGATGGCCTCGTTTTCCAGCTGTTCCTCGACCGAGATGACCTGGGCATCGGCCCCGAACTGGCGGGCGACGTCCTTGACGAGCTCGGCATCGAGCGTCTGGTTGACGGTGACCATGACGCCGCGCATGAGCAGCGTGGCGATTAGATCCTTGCCGCGAATGTCGAGCTTTTCGGCGAGGTCCTTGACGGAGATGCCCTCGGTCACCGTGATGTGCTTGGTGATGGGCACCTCGCCCATGGGAATCTGCGGCTGGCCGCCGAAGCGGGGGACGTTGTAGCCCTTGAGCGCGACTTCCTTGTCCTTGGTGTAGCGCGGGCCACCGCGACCACGCTGGGCGGGACGCGCGGGACGGCCGCCTGGGGGGGCACCGCCTTCAGGCGGCGGCAGCATTCCGGGCTGGCCGGGACGTCCGGGCATGCCGGGACGCGCCCCGAAGCCGGGACGTCCACCCGGAGGGAAGCCTGGCCGGCTTCCCGGACCGCCAGGTCCGGTGGGGAACGTGCGGGTTGGATGCATGGGCCGGCGGGCACCGGGGGCCATGGGTCCACCCTGTCCAGGACGCTGGAAGCCGCCGGGACCAGCGGGACCGCTACCCGGCGCGCCGGCTCGTGGACGCTCGAAGATGGGACGGCGCGCCGCACCGGCGGCTCCGGGAGCGGCGGTGTAGGTAGGACGCGGACCGGTCTGCGGCATGATGACGCGGCGGGGCGCAGTCGGCGGAGGCACAGCCGATGCCGGAGCCTCTGCCACCGGATCGGGTGAGGCAGCGGCCTGCGGCGGGGGCGGGGCAGAGACTGGAGGTGCAACGGCAACTGCCGCGGGCACAGCCGCGGGTTTCACCACGACGGGCGCGGCCGGCGGAATGGAGGCGACGGCAGGTGCCGCGGCGGGACCGGCAACAGCCGGACGCGCGACAACCGGGCCCGAGACGGGACGGCTGGCGATCGCGGGGGAGGGGGGAAGGACAGCATTCGAGGCCGGCCGCGGCAGCGGCACGATGCGGCGCGGAGCGGGCGGCGTATCGGCAGGTCCTGGTGTTACCGGAGCACCGGGCCGCGCCGCAGGTGCCGCAGTGGAGCCCGCGCCTGCAGGTGAGGGAGCCGCCACGGACCCGGACGAGGCGGAAGCGCCAGGGCGCACCGCCACGGGCGCAGCAACGGAAGACGGCGCGACCACTCCGGGGCGTGCCGCAGCTGCCACGGCAGGACTCGCAACGGCTGGACGCGGCGTCGCAGCTGGAGGAGCGGACCTCGCGGCGGTTTCCGCCTGCTTGCGCTCCAGAATAGCCTTGAGGGCGTCTCCGGGCTTGCTGACATGGGAAAGATTGAAGGCAGCCGGTGTCCTTTCGGCAGACCGGGCTGAAGCCGGGCGGGTGCCGCGCGTCAGAAAGGCGCGAACCTTGACGGCCTCGTCCTCTTCAATGGAACTCGAATGCGTCTTTTTTTCGGTAACGCCGACCGCGGTCAAAGCATCCAGAATGGACTTGCTCTTGACCTCCAGTTCCCGTGCCAAATCATTGATGCGAACTTTGCTCATCTATCCCTTTTCGGGCTGACGGGGTTCAGTCCCTCGTCACCCGCTCCTCTACGCGCTCAGCTGGTCATAGCAGCCCCATCCGTAGTCAGAATCCGTGCAAGGGTATTATCCCCTGAACCTATGAATTTTGCAGCCTCCCAGCTAGAAAAGCCTGAAGCTGCGTGGATCGGGTAGGCCCACGCGACAAAGGATGTTGTCCCTTGCCGCGTAGGATACCCGAACGTACGGGAGAACCACGGCGTCATGCACGCGATCCAGGGTCGTTGCCGCCGTCGTCGATGCCCTCGCTGGAGACGTCACCGGCCTGATCCACAAGACTGTCCACTGTGTCGTTGTCCATCTCGATCTGCTCTTCGCGGGCGTCGGCCGCGTCGTTCGCGTCGGAGCGGCTGAGGCGATCTTCGGCGTCGGCAATGTCCTCGGTGGACAGGGTGTCCACTTCCTCAATGCTGCCGCTCCTCGCAGCCTGTTCGGCCAGAATTTCTTCGGGTGTTCTCGTCATGCTGTGTACCTCGTCTTCCGCCTCATCTGATGCCGCGCCCGCAGCCACGGCTTCCTCCCCTGCGGCCAGTACGGGCTCCGGCACTGGAGCGTCGGTCGGACGCGCTTCCCCTTCGTTGTACTGGCCGAAGTAGTGGCGCACGGCGGTGGCGATCTTCTCGACGGATCTTTCGCCGATGCCTGGAACCTCGCCGAGTTCCTCCTCAGTCATGTCGGCCAGCTCTTCCACCGTGGTGATGCCTGCGGCGATGAGCTTCTCCATCACGCTTTCGCCGAGTTCGGTGATCTGCTCGATAGGCGTCGTGGGGCCGCCGCTCATGGCCTGCATCTGCTGCTCGACTTCCTGGCGCTTCTCTTCCTCGCTCTTGATGTCGATCTTCCAGCCCAGCAGCTTGGCGGCGAGACGGACGTTCTGACCCTTTTTGCCAATGGCAAGCGAAAGCTGGGTGTCGTCGACGATCACTTCGAGCTGCTTGTCCGCCAGGTCAAGGATGCTGACGCGCGAGACCTTGGCGGGCTGCAACGCTTTCTCAGCAAAGGTGGTGATCTCCTCGGAGTGCTCGATGATGTCGATCTTCTCGCCGCGCAGCTCGCGGATGATGGACTGCACGCGCATGCCCTTCATGCCGACGCAGGCGCCCACCGGATCGACATCCTTGTCGCGCGAGACGACAGCGATCTTGGTGCGCTCACCGGCTTCGCGGGCGATGGCGCGAACCTGCACCGTGCCGTCGTAAATCTCCGGCACTTCGCTCTGGAAAAGCGACTGTACCAGCGCCGGAGCGCCGCGGCTGACGATGACCTGCGGGCCTTTGGCGGCGCGGTCCACGCGCAGCAGCACCACGCGGACGCGCTCGCCCACGGCGAACTGCTCCAGCCGCGACTGCTCGCGCTTGGGCATGCGGGCCTCGGTCTTGCCGAGGTCGAAGATCACGTCCATGGGTTCCAGGCGCTTGACGGTGGCGGTCAGGATCTCGCCGGTGCGGCTGCCGTACTCCTGGAACACGGTGTCGCGCTCGGCTTCGCGGACTTTCTGGAAGATGACCTGCTTGGCCATCTGGGCGGCGATGCGGCCAAGCGGTGTGGTGTCCTTGTAGAAGCGCAGCTCGCCTCCAATCTCGACTTCGGGCGCCAGTTCGCGGGCGGCCTCAAGCGTGAGCTGGTTCTCGGCGTCCTCCAGCTGCTCGTCGCCTTCGACGACTGTCTTGAAGACGTAGGCGCGGATTTCGCCGGACTCCTTGTCGAGCTCACCGCGCATTGCTTCCTGGGTCTTGTAATACTTGCGCGTCGCAAGCGCGATCGCGTCTTCTACCGCGGTGACGACGATCTCTGGATCGATGCCCTTTTCGCGGCTGAGCAGTTCAATGGATTGGTAGAGTGCGCTTGCCATGGTGTTCTGTGTCCTTGCTATTCAGTTGTGATCGTGCGAGTTGCTAGGAGGCGGCTTCAGATTTCAGCGATCAGATTCGCTTTTTCCACGTTGGAAAGATCGAGGCAGACCGTTTGGCCCGCGGCCGCGGCCTTCCTGTCCCTGCCCTTCTGTCTGACGGCGCTGAGATCGAGTGTGAGCGTGGAGCCTGCGAAGGCGGTCAGACGCCCCGCAAAGTGCCGGTTGTTTTCAACCGGGATGAAGGTTTGCAGCTTGAGAAGCTGCCCGGTAAAGCGGCGATAGTCATCGGGGCCGCGCAATTTGCGTTCCAGCCCCGGGGAGCTGACCTCAAGGGTGTACTCCGCGCCGGGAACGAGGTCTTCCACGTCAAGTACCGTGCCGAAGTCGGTGGCGAAGGCGGCGCAGTCCTCGTGGGTGACGCCGGAAAGCACTTCGGTGGGCACTCCTGTTGGCAGCGGCTGCAGGGTCTCGGTTCCGTCGGCTTCCCCGTCCGCTGCGGTTTTGTCCGCAAGCGCTTTCAGCTTCTCGCGGCCGGCTGCGTCCTTCTCCACGAAGACACGGAGGGCGCGGTGTTTGCCGGAGCCGGCAAATTCAAGGTCAACGACGTCCAGCCCGTGGGAAGCGGCGACGCGGTCGGCGGTTGCGCGGATTGGATCGAGCGAGAGGGCCATGGGAGTGCTAAGAGGGTCGGATACCCTCCGCGGCTCGGCGAGCCGCGGAGGAAGGTAAACTACTGCGCAAACAAAAAGTGGGCCATCGGCCCACTCCTCTTTCCCGCCACTTGCCGGTGCGCTCACGGCTGGTTCATGGCAGAACGGATTCGTCTGCACTACTGACTATACTGGAAGCGGGAAAGCGCTTCAAGTGAGGACACACGCGATGGCGGGAGCGGCACAGACCGACTGGGGCGTGACCGAAGAGAAGGTGGCTGAAGCGGTGCGGCGGCTGGTCGCGGCCGTAGACCCACTAGCGGTTATTCTTTTTGGATCTCGCGCTCGCGGGCAACACCGGCCTGAGAGCGATCTAGATCTCGCAGTCATTCTGGACGTGCCGGAGCTGGAAGCATTCCGACGCATACCCGGCGATTTGTTCAGGGGAATGCGTATGCCCGTTGACATCCTTCCAGTAGCTAGAGAGCGGTATGAACGTTTTCGGCCATGGATCAATAGCGTTCATTACAACATCGACCGCGAAGGGGTACGACTCTATGAGCGCGGGACAGAGTCCGCAGGTTGAGTTGCTCCTGAAGAAGTCCGCTGAAGACGAAACTGTTTTGACGTTCGCCGTGCCCGATGCGATCTTCGAATTTCATGTGCAGCAGGCCATCGAGAAGTTGTTGAAGGCCATGCTGACAGCACATGGCGTGCAGTACCCCTACACGCATGATTTGCAAGCCTTGGTTGATGAGCTCACAAATATTGGCGAAACGTTTCCGGTTTTTGTTGTACCGCTGCATGCTTTTTCCAAGTATGGCGTCGCTGTACGTTACGACGATGTCCTCCCGTTGGCACCGGAAGAACGTGAGCAATACCGGCAGGTGGTTGCGGACCTCCGCAGCTTTGCTGCCGCTCGCGTCAGCGCTCTTCCTTGAGGTTTGGTCTCGTTGAGAACTAGTGGCCGGTACTTGCGGCTGACGTCTGCAAAGGCGAGACGGCCGGTTTCACATAGGTGTCGAGCCAGCGGGTCTCCTCCCAGAGCAGGTGCTGCAGGCTTTCGTGGGCGCCGTAGTGGTGGGGCTCGAGCGGGAGGAAGACGAGGCGGACGGTGGCGCCCTGGCCCTTGAGGGCGGCGTAGAAGCGCTCACTCTGAATGGGGAAGGTGCCGGTATTGTCGTCGGCTTCGCCGTGGATCAGCAGGATGGGAACCTTGATCTTGTCGGCGAAGCTGAACGGCGACATATCGTGGTAAACCTCGGGCGCCTGCCAGTAGGTGCGCTCCTCGTTCTGGAAGCCGTATGGGGTGAGCGTGCGGTTGTAGGCGCCGGAGCGTGCGATGCCGGCGCGGAACAGATTGCAGTGGGCGAGCAGGTTGGCGGTCATGAACGCACCGTAGCTGTGGCCCATGACTGCGATGCGTTTGGGGTCTACGGCGCCGGTCGCCACGCCCGCGTCTACGGCGGCTTTGGCACCGTCCACGAGCTGCTGCACATAGCTGTCGTTGGGCTCGGCATCGCCTTCACCGATGATCGGGATGGCGGCGTTCTCGAGCACGGCATAGCCGGCCTGCGCCAGGTACACCGGGGACCCGCCCCAGCCGAAGTTGGGATAGCGATTGCTCGAGCCGGAGACCTGCGCGGCCGCGGCACGAGTCTTGAACTCGGCGGGATAGGCTTCCATCAACGTGGGCAGCGGCCCCTGGCTCTTGCTGTAGCCTGCCGGCAGCCAGAGGGTGGCGGTCAGGTCGACGCCGTCGGCGCGCTTGTAGTGCAGAAGCTGGTGCGTCGGCAGCGCGATACCGGCATACGGTGAAGCGAACTGCGTGACCTGAATGGGCGCGGCGTCGCCGGCGGTGAGGCTGTAGGTCCACCAGTTGGGCTGCACCGTGGCGCTTTCGCGGCGGAAGAGCGCCTTTCCACCGGGAAGAAGAGCGACGGGATCGGCGTACTCATCCTTCTCGATTTGGCCGGAGCGTACGAGAATCTTCTCCGGGCCACCGCTCACCGGAATTGCGCCGACGAAGGGCTGGTCGCCAGAGGGAGTCGCGCCGGGGCTGAAGTAGTAGATGGCGGAGCCATCCGGCGTGAGTTGAAGAACAGGGTGCCCGGCGGCGTTCATGGCGGTCACGGGACGGCCGGGGTTGTGGTAGCGGTCCTGCGAGGAACCCTCGTAGATGGTCGTCACCTTGCCAGGCTCCGAGGGATCGAAGGCGACAGTGCGGGTGCGCCGGTCCGACCAGCGGGACTCCGTGGCGAGGGCGAGGTGATCGTTGCCCCACTGAATGCTGCCGCCACCGCTGCCGAAGCCGCGCTGCAGGCGCATGGGAAGAGCGAGCAGGGTGGTTGGCTGGCCGGTGAAGGGTGCGGGCAGCGCCTGAACCTTGTCGCGCGTATCGGTCCTCACTTTGGGATCGCCGCCATCGGCAGCTTCTACCCAGACGACCGTGGAGGGCACATCGCTGCGCCACTGGTAGTCGCGCGGGCCGGGCTCGACAGCGTCGCGCGATATGGGGAGATTGTCGATGACCGGACGGTCGGAAAGAGTCCTGGCGGCGCCCGTCTTGACGGTCACAATCTCGGTGAGCATCGGGAAGCGCTCGTACGGCACGGTGTAGCTGAAGGGCCGATGCAGTGCGCTGACCAGTGCGTAACGGCCGTCGGGCGAGGGCGAAACGCGGTCGAGCAAACCCTTCACAGGCAGGTCGCGCACCACGCCGGTGAGCGGAACGAAAGCGAGCTGGGAGGTGGCGTAGTACTCGAAGATGCGCTCGTCGTCCGGGGTTTTGAGCATGTCTTCATAGGTGGGCGCGGGGGTGACCTTGCCCAGGTTTTCGGATATATGCGGGCCGGTGGGCACGTCGTCTGGCTTGGGCGCGGGGCCTCGGCTGCCGGGCACGGTTTTGCAGAGCAGCGCGGCGCTGTCAGGCATCCACTCGCAGGGCGTGCGGCCCAGCACGGCATTCAGCCTGATCGAGAGGAAGCGGTGCGCGTGGGCGGTGGCGGCATCAATGACCCAGAGCTCCAGGCCGGTGTCGCTGCGCTGCGCAAACTCGATATGCCTGCTGTCGGGCGACCAGGCGGCGTTCGAAGCCTTGAGGTTTGCGGGCAGACCGGTGATGGAACGCGGAGCTGCGCCGCCGGTGACGCCCTGCAGCTTCAGAGCGATGTTGTAGGTCTGAACGCTGGGGCTGCTGGTAACGGGGTTGAAGCGAATGCCGGCGAGACGAAAGCGCGGCTGCGCTACATCGGCGATGGTGGGAAAGGTGGCGGGCTGTTCGATCAGCAGCAGGGCGCCGTCAGGCGATAGATGAACGGCCGGGGTGGGCGGCGCGTCGAGCAGCTGCTCGATCGGCGCGGGAGGTTTTTGATAGCTGAGTGCGGTTTGCGCAGGCGAGGCGCCGTTGCAGACGAGGGACGCTGCTGCTACTGCACAAAGAAGGTGCGCTGCGCGCATGGGACTGCCTCCGCGTGGAACGCTGGAATGTGTCTGTGTCACCTAGACGTTAGTAGGCGGCGCAAAGACGCGGGGCGGAACTCTCCATCCGTCCCGGAGAGGCGCAAACGTTGACACGGTAAATCACTCCGGTCAGGCCGCAGCGAGTTCCTCTTTCCTGCAGATGAGCCGGTTGCGGCCGGAGTGCTTGGCCTGGTAAAGCGCCTGGTCCGCAGCCTGCATGAACGTCTCCAGAGTCATGGAGGTGGCGCCTCCCTGAATAGCGGCCACCCCGACGGCCGGCGCTCTACAACGGGAGCGGGAGCCTTCAAGAAGCAGGTTGATCGGCCGCCGGCACCCGGGCGTGCGTGCACGGCCAGTGACACAATAGAAGAGACATGATCGAAACGAATATTCCTGAAGCGCTGACGTTCGATGACGTCCTGCTGGTGCCCGCGTACTCCGAGGTGGTGCCGACGCAGGTGAGCACGCAGACCCGGCTGACCAGGACCATCACGCTGAATACGCCGCTGATGTCGGCGGCCATGGACACGGTGACGGAGTCCCGGCTGGCGATTGCGATGGCGCAGCAGGGCGGCCTGGGCGTGGTGCATCGCAACCTGACCATCGAGCAGCAGGCCGGGGAGATCGACAAGGTCAAGCGGTCGGAAAGCGGAATGATCGTAGACCCGGTGACGATCGATCCGGAACGGCCCATCTCCGATGCGCTGGAAGTGATGCGGCGCTACAAGATCTCCGGTGTGCCGGTCACGAAGAAGGGCAAGCTGGTGGGCATCCTGACCAACCGCGACCTGCGCTTCGTGTCGCGAACGGACGTGCCGATCGCGGAGGTGATGACCAGGGAGAACCTAATTACCGTGCCGGTGGGCACCACGCTGGAGCAGGCCGAAGACATCCTGCACCAGCACCGCGTGGAAAAGCTGCTGGTGGTCAACGATGCGTACGAGCTCAAGGGCCTGATCACGGTCAAGGACATCCAGAAGAAGCTGAAGTATCCCAATGCAAGCAAGGATGCGCAGGGGCGGCTGCGGGTGGCGGGCGCCATTGGGGCCACGGGTGACTTTCTGGAGCGCGCGGCGGAGCTGGTGAAGATGCGCGTCGATGCGTTGGCCATCGACTCCGCCCATGGACACTCGGTGCGTGTGCTGGAAGCGGTGCGCGAGTGCAAAGGGAGGTTTCCGGACGTCGATCTGCTGGCTGGGAATGTTGCCACCTACGAGGGCACCCGGGCGCTGATCGAGGCGGGCGCCGATGCGGTCAAAGTGGGCATCGGGCCGGGTTCGATCTGTACCACGCGCATGGTGACGGGCGCGGGGATGCCGCAAATCACTGCCATTGCGGAGGCGTATCGCGCGGCCAAGGAACACGACGTGGCGATCATCGCCGATGGCGGTATCAAATACTCAGGCGACATCACCAAGGCGATCGCCGCGGGTGCGAGCATATGCATGATGGGCTCGCTCTTTGCAGGCGTGGATGAGTCGCCGGGCGAGACCATCCTGTACCAGGGCCGCAGCTTCAAAGCGTACCGCGGCATGGGCAGCCTGAGCGCGATGGCGCAGGGCTCCGGGGAGCGCTACTTCCAGAGCCAGAACGACATGCGCGGCGAAGGTCCGGAGCGTGTGTCGTTGACGGCGCGGGAGACGCCCGCGAGCAACCGGCTGGCGAAGTTCGTGCCGGAAGGGATCGAGGGCCGTGTGCCGCACCGGGGGCCGCTGGAAGCGATGGTTTACCAGCTCGTCGGCGGCTTGCGGTCCGGGATGGGATATCTCGGCTGCGGCACGATCAAAGAGATGCAGGAGAACGCGCGCTTCATCCGTATCTCGGGCGCGGGGCTAAGAGAGAGTCATGTGCACGATGTGGTGATCACGCGCGAGGCGCCGAATTATCACGTGGAGTAAAGGCGGCAGGCGTCTGTGCAGGAGAGTGCGATGGTTCTGAACCGCTACTGGGTGGCCTCCCAGACCAAGGCGTCGAAGCGGTGCAGGATCTCAAAGCCGAGCTCGTCGTAGAGACGCCTCGCTGTGTGATTCCCGGCAGTGACGGTGAGGGAAAGGGCGCGGCCCTTCTGGCGTTGCAGTTCGGCGGCGGAGCATTGGAGCAGCAGCCGCCCGAGGCCTTGTCCACGCACGCGTGGCGACACGCAGAGCTGGGTGATGTGCCCGACGCCGCTTTGAACGCGCGAGCTCAGCAGAATGGCCACTAATTGGCCGCTGCGTCCATCGCGAATGGCCCAGGAGTTCTCCGGGCTGAAGACACCGCAGCCCGGAAAACGGATGATGTTGTGCAGAAAGCGTTGCGAGCCCTGGAGAGACCTGTACTGGTCGTTGATGTCGCCGTCGCCATGGTTGGCGTAGGCTGCGAAAATGAGTTCCGCGGCCGGCTCGTAGAAGCCGGGTTGCCAGGCAAGCAGCTGCAGGCCGGGAGGAAGCTTCGGGGAGGAAGCAGCCATGCCGGCGGGGAGCTTCCAGAGCATGAAGAGGCGCTGGGCCATGCGGAAGCCGCGCTCCAGAAACGGCGCCGCGAGCGCGCCGGCGGGGAACATGAGGAGTTGTGCTTCGACTCGGTTCACGCCGGGAGTGTGCTGCAGCGTCTCAAGCAGGTGGTGCAGCAGCGTCTCGCAGACCGGGTTGACGGTACCTTCGGCCTCGCCAAGCGCGTACACATCGCCAATAACGGCCTTATTGCCCTCGTACACGCAAAAGGTGTAGCCAACGATGCGGCCCTTGTGCAGCGCGACGAAGCCGGGCAGGACGCGGCTGTCCAGGTACTCCAGCAGCAGTTCGGTGGAATCGGTGTAATCCCACCAGAGGCGGCGCTGCCAGCGCGAGGCTTCATCGCGCAGCAGCGGACGGAGCTGCGCAGCAGAGAAGTGCCGCAGGTCCAGCACATCGAGGTGCGGTGTGGCGGAGGGAGCAGCGGTACCGAGCGCGACGGAGCTCATTCTTGTGGTTGGAAGCCCCCGGATGCCGCGGCGGTTGTGTGTGCCTGTCCGCTGCAGCTGCGCAGGGGACAGGCTTATGACCGTGGATACACCTTATACACGCTCAGGCCGCGAGTCTCGTAGACGAAGAGAGGCTGGTACACGCGCCCGGGAAGGAAGCGGGGCAGCTCGCCCGCCTGGCGCGTGGGGATGATCAGAAGATGCTCGTTGTCAGGTATGCCGTCGGTGTCGTAATGCACGATGGGCTGGTTGCGGTAGAACGCCAAGCCATAGAGAATGTCCCTCCGGATGTCGCGGCCATTGGTGACCGCAACGAGCGTAGTCCGGGGAGTGCTCTGCGCGATACGCTCCGCGAGAGGACGGGCGGAGTAGTTGAGGTCCAGCGTGGCCCCATTGAGATTGAGCAGAAAGAAGAGCAGGCAGGCCAGAGGAATCAGGGTGGCGAGCCGGATCTTGCGGATGCCGTACCGGCGAACGGCAAAGATGACCAGAAGCGCGGCTGCCGAGCTGCACAGGGAAGCCAGGAGAATGCTGTGCCACGCGGGAACGATGCGCTCATACACCATGTATTGCGGGCTGAGCAGAAGGACAAAGGTCAGGATGCCGGTGAGCGTGGCGTGGGTATTGATCATCCATTGCGGCAAGCCGACGCGGCGGACGCGAAAGAGATAGTCGCCGGTGAGAATGCCGAGCGGCGGAATGGAGGGAAGAATGTAGCCGGGCAGCTTGGATCCGGAGAACGAGAAGAAGACGACCGGCAGGAGCGCCCAGAGCACGAGGAACTCGGGAAAGGCGTCCCCGGCACGCCAGTGGCCGAGATAGCGTTTGGGGCTGCGGCGAACCCTCCACTCCTCCACGGATGTCTTCACGGCGTCCCACAGGGCGCGAAAGGCCAGGGCAGTCCAGGGCATGAGGCCGAGGACCAGGACGATGACGTAGTAGTAGGCCGGCTGGTGGTGGCGGTAGAGGTCGGTGGCGAAGCGCTCCATGTTGT
The DNA here is from genome assembly GCA_964246235.1 of uncultured Acidobacteriaceae bacterium. Classification (GTDB taxonomy): domain Bacteria; phylum Acidobacteriota; class Terriglobia; order Terriglobales; family Acidobacteriaceae; genus Granulicella. Next base: position 22,329 of record CAXTPR010000039.1, on the reverse strand, counting down.
GCTCGATGAAGAACTCGCGGAAGAAGCTCGGGTTGTTGCGCTGCACGGCGATATACCAGGGCAGCACCATGAGCAGGAACAGGATGACCCCGGGCCACCAGAGGGTGCGGCGCAAGGCGGACCATTCGCGGCGCAAACCCAGGAAGAGACAAATGATGGCGAGCGCCAGGACAGGCGCAATCGGGCCTTTGGCGAGCGTGGCGGCGGCTATGAAGAAGTAGAGATCGAAGAGCCAGAACTTTTTGCCGGTCTCGTACCATGCGTACCAGCCGAGCATGCCGATGCCGAAGGGCGCGGCCAGCTGCATGTCGGTGGAGGCGCCCCGCGCAAAGGCCACGACGGCGGCGGACGAGGCGACGATCAGGGCGGCATCGAGGTGCCCGCCGGGGCGAAAGCGCTTCAGGTGGCCGTAGACGAGCAGGATGAGGAAGCCGCAGCCGGTGGCGGAGGGCAGCCTCGCCGACCAGTCCGAGACGCCGAATTCTTTGAAGAAACCCATGGCGCGCCAGTAGTAGAGCGCGGGTTTCTCCAGCCACGGATGGCCGTACAGAATAGGCGTGACCGTGCCGCCGACCAGGCACTCGTAGGAGGCATGAAGATCGGAGGGCTTGAGGCTGTGCGGCGTGATCTTGGCGTGGACTTCGTGGCAGTCGGCGGAGTGGACGGCCAGCATCTCGCGCGCGATCTGCGCATAGCGCGGCTCGTCCGCACCCACCAGGCCGAGACGGGCGCCGCCGAAGTACGGCACCAGGCCCCAGAACAGGAAGTAGCTGCCGATGAGGACGAGTGTGAGGAACTCCAGAACGGAGCAGCCCCAGGAGGTGCGGAAGAACTCGCGCAGCCAGGGGTTGGCTGGGGCATGGGGCGGAAGGTCCGCCTGAGGCGCCGCATACCGGGGAACTGCGTCAGCAGGCTGCGCTCTGGAGGGGAGAGAGTCGGGCGGGAGAGAGCCGGGCTGGAGGTCGTCCGTCAAGTGCGTTTAATGTCGAGACCTGCGGGTGCAACGATTCGCGGGCGGTGGCGCTCCGGGGGCTCGTGAGACGTTCTCTGAAGCTGCGGAGCGAAACCTAGGCTACCAGAGTCGGATGGGTTCGGCTCTGCCGTTCAGGAGAGGGCGGCCTTCAAAGCGGTCAGCACATCGTCCAGGATCGGCCCTTCTCCGCCGGCGAGGGTGCACCCGCTGGCACTGTGATGACCTCCTCCGCCGAAGATTTCAGCCACGGCGGCTACGTCCAGTTTGCCCTTGCTGCGCAGGCTGGCGCGCCAGCCGATACCGTCGGGGAGCTCCCGAAAAACAGCGGCGGCTTCAATCCCGGCAATGCCGATGAGGTAGTTCACCACGCCTTCGCAATCACTGATAGTGGCTTCCGCGGCGCGGATATCAGCAAGGGTAATGACCGTCCAGGCAAGCGACCCTTCCACGATCATGCCGCTAAGGGCGGCCCCGAGGATGCGAACCTTGCTTTCGGGGTTGGAGAAGTACATGGCCTCGGCGACATCGTAGGCCTTCGCGCCGCAATCGAGCAGATGGCCGGCCAGCGCGAACGTGGCCGACGTGGTGCATGGGAAGGTGAAGCTGCCGGTGTCCGTGAGCACGGCGGTGTAGAGGCATGTGGCGGCGGCTGTGCCGATGGGAAGGGCGCACGCGACGGCAAAGTCGTAGATCATGGAACCGACCGCGCAGGCGTTGGGATCGATCCAGTTCCAGTCCGCAAAGTTGCGGCCGCTCTGGTGGTGGTCGATGTTGATGGTGAACCCGGCCGGGATGGCCGCGAAGCCGCTGCGCTCGATGCTGTCACACTCCAGCAGGATGACGGCGTCGGGAACGGTGGGCGGCAAGGTGGCCGGATCCTCCGCCTGGAGCGGGGCACGGATGCGTTTCATACCGGGGAGCCCACGGTAGATGGCCGGGATGGGATCAGCGAACGCGACGTCCACGCGCTTGCCCATGGCGTCGAGCAGGTGCATCAAGCCCAGGGCCGAGCCGATCGCGTCCCCGTCGGGACGGGCGTGCGAGGTGAGCAGGAAGTGCTCGCGCTCGCGGAGAAGCGTGAACAGCTGTGTGGGATACGGGTTAGGAGGCGAGTCGAGAGGAAGCGGCATCGTTCGGCCTAAGTCCTAATCCTAGCGGTTTGCGCACGCAGCCATGAAGCCGGGAGTCTGCGGCAGCAGGTAGCCCCTGTGTCGAGTGCGACGGCCCGTCACGCTTTGGCGGCTGCAGGCTCTCGTTCTCGTTTGCTGTGAACGTTATCACAGAGCTGCGGCTCCTTGGCATCGGAGGCAGCCACCGGAGCAGCCGGAGGAGGGGGTTGGTCGGAAGCCGTCGCCGCGGCGTGGCGGCGAGCCAGCTTCTGCTTGTTTTTGGCCATGCGGCCAAGCAGCTCATCCATGCGCGCGCTCATTTTTTCGGAGCGGTCGATGGCGAAGGTGAGCTCGGGTACGTGGCGCACGCCCATGCGGTCCCGGATTTCGCTGCGGATGTAGCCACGCGCGGCCATGAGACCGGCCAGGGTGTCGGCTTCCTCCTTCTCGCCGCCATGCACCGCGATGAAGACGCGGCAGGATTTGCCTCCGGGCGCGAGGACCACATCGCTCACATAGCAGGCGGCGATGCGCGGGTCGGTGAGCTCGCCTTCGAGCATGGCCGTGATCTCTTCGGTAAAGGTGCTGGCTACGCGGTCGCGGTGGTGTTGTCGGGCACGTTGTTCGTTCATGGATCTAACAGCTCAGGATACCATTCGAAGTTTTGGCTTACGCAGGAATTTTCTTCCGACAAGCAGGATTCAGCCCGCGTCCAAAAGCACATCGGTTTCGATGAAGCTGTCGATTATCTCGACGCCAAGGCCCATTGCGATGCGGCGCGCGGCCCGCTCCACTTCGTGCAGCTGACCTGCAAGATAGGCCGGCGACGCGGAGATGGCGGCGACGCCGAGGGTGGCACGATTCCAGACCAACGCCTCATCGAGCTCGGCTATTGAGATGTTGAAGGCATGGCGGATCTTCTCCTTGAGCGAACGGACAGCCTGACGGCGGTCCTTGAGAGACTGCGCGTGTTCGATGGAGAGCTCGAGGGTGAGGGTGGCGACGGGCATGTCGAGAGAGATGAGAAACGAGATGCGAGAGGTGAGAGGGTGAGAGCTTTGCTGGCTTCCAGAGTACGCCGCTCTTGTCGAAGGGCAGGTCCGTGAATCTGCTATCGTCCTGTTACACACCTTCCAGTTCAGGAGAAGCGCATGCACTTGCCTTGCGTTCTTGCCTTTGTTGCCGTCTCTGCGCTTTCCTTTCCGTCCTCCCTGCCGGGCCAGCAGCGCGGGCAGGCCATGACGGCGGAGCAGCAGGCCGCTGCGCGGGCCAAACGCGAAGCCACTGAGAAAGAACTGGAAGATGTCGCAATCATCGATCGCAAGGTGATGGTGCCGATGCGCGACGGCAAGCGCATGGCAACCGACATCTACAGACCCAAGGACACCAGCAAACAGTACCCGATCATCTTCAGCCGCACGCCTTACAACTTCAACTACTGGGACGTACGGCTGGGCACCTACCGCGATATGAGCACTGAGCTGGACGCGGTGAAGCGCGGCTATGTACTGGTGGAGATGAACGAGCGCGGGCACTTCTTCTCCGAAGGCAACTACGACATCCTGGGCGCGCCGCTGACCGATGCCGACGACCAGTTCACGTGGATGGCGACGCAGCCGTGGTCGAGCGGAAAGATCGGGCTGATCGGGTGCTCCTCCACTGCGGAGTGGCAGATGGCGGCGGCCTCGCTGGGCAACAAGGCGCTGACAACGTTCATCCCGCAGAGCTTCGGTGCCGGAGTGGGCAAGGTGGGACCCTACAACGAGCAGGGCAACTGGTATCGCGGCGGCGCGGTGCAGATGCTGTTCATCGACTGGATCTACGGCGAGCAGAACCAGGTACGGCCACAGTTCCCGCCGGACACCTCGCAGGCCGACCTGGTCGCCGCGTCGAAGCTGTTCGACCTGGCCCCGCAGATGCCGCAGATCGACTGGGCGAAAGCCTTCATGCACCTGCCGGAGAAGGACATCCTTTCGAACGTGGGCGGACCCAAGGGCATTTTCGCGGACAGGATGCCGGTGGACACGGGCGGGGCGATGATCGAGCGCACCCCCGCCGATCCGGCCTGGCGTAAGGGCGGCATCTGGCAGTCGGACACCATGCCGATCAACGTGCCCGGGTTCTGGTTCATGACCTGGTATGACGTTTCGACCGGGCCGAACCTGGCGGCGTATAACTTCGTGCGAGCCCATGCGAAAGGCGAAGCCGCGAACGAGCAGTATGCGGTGATCGCGCCGACGCTGCACTGCGCCTACAAGCGCGCCACGGAGCACACGGTGGTCGGCGAGCGCGACATGGGCGATGCGCGCCTGGACTACGACTCGCTGACCTACGCGTGGTTCGACCACTTCTTGAAAGGCGAGGACAACGGTTTCCTGCAGAAGCAGCCCAAGGTGACCTACTACACCATGGGCGCGAACAAGTGGCAGCACGCGGAGACCTGGCCGCCGCAGGGCGCGAAAGAAGTGAGGCTTCGGTTGAGCAGCGGCGGGCACGCGAACACCCTGAGCGGTGACGGCGAACTGGTGCTGGCCGATCAAAAGACCCGGAGCCTGCTCCCCCTGGGCGGCGGTAAGACAATGGCGTTGAAGGCAGATGTGCCGGACACGTTTACCTACGACCCCATGAACCCCACGCCCAGCTACGGCGGCAATGTTTGCTGCGCGGGCAACACCATTCCGGGCAACGGCGGCGCGCTCGACCAGCGCAAGATGGAGTCACGCGACGACATCCTGGTCTACACCTCCCAGCCGCTCGCCCAAGGGGTCGAGGTCTCCGGCCCGATCACAGTGACCTACTACGTGAGTTCAGAGGTGAAGGACACCGACGTGACCGCCAAGCTCATCGATGTGCTGCCCGACGGGACGGCCTACAACCTGGACGAAACGATCCAGCGGCTGCGTTACCGCGAGGGCGACGACCATGTCGTAATGATGGAGCCGGGCAAGGTCTACAAAGTCACGCTGACGCCCATGGTGACGAGCAACTACTTCGGCGCGGGGCATCGGATTCGGCTGGAGGTAGCGGGCGCGAATTTCCCGCGCTTCGACCGCAACCTGAACACCGGTGGGAACAACTTCGACGAAACCACGAGCGTCGTGGCGCACACGCAGATCCACCACTCCGACAAATACCCGAGCGAGGTGGTGCTAACGGTCGTGCCGGGAACGCAGCTCGCGGCGAAGTAGCGGGGAGCCCGGGCCGGGAGGTAGCTGGTGTCCGGCGGCTCACCGGACGCTAAGCAGTTTGGCCTTCGCGGACCGGCGCCTGCGCCAACGAACGCTCGGCAGCTTTTGCGCGGCGGCCGCGACCCCGGGCGAAGGCTTTGCCGAGGTGCGCGGAAAGGCGCGCCGATGTGAATCGTGAACCGGCGGCGAAACGCAGGAGGGGACCAAAGCAAGCCGCCGCCGCGGGGCCGACAAAGTACAGACCTGGTACGGAGGAGCCGAAGTGGCTGTCCAGGGTGGGTGCGCCGCCGCGCTCCAGTTTGAGAGCTCCAAGGAGCGCGGGCGCGAGAAAGCGCAAATGCTGCACATCGACCTGGAAGCCGGTTCCGGCGACGATGTGCGACGTGACGTGGGTGCGCTCTTCCCCGGCCTGATTGAGAAGAGTGAGCTCGATGCGCGGGCTGGTTTCCGGACTTCCGGGGTTTTCGGGATTCCCGGCGAGCCTCTCTGCGTGCAGCACCGTGTAGCCCAGGAGGATGGGCAGCTTGCCCTGAACGCGTCCCCGCAGACTGGATCCACCGGCAGGGCCGAGATGTTTGTAGACCAGCCCCCGGCGCAGCGCCGCGGGCAGGGCGTGGAAGAGAAGGGGAAGGTGGGTGGCCAGCCAGGAGCGCAGGCTCGGCCCAAGCGGAGACGAGGGGTGGCGAAGGCGCTGCAGCAGCGGCCGGCCCTGGCTGCGGGCGGCCTGATGGATGTGCAGCTTTTCCCGGCGGCTGATCAGCGTGACGCTGGCTCCGCTCTCATGAAGCAGCGCCGCGGCGTTGAGGGCGCTGGCGCCGCGGCCGAGCACCGTCACATCCCGGCCGCAGAACTCGTCAAACGTCACGTGGTCGGCGGTGTGGCTGGCCGCGCCCGGCGGCAGGTTGCGCAGGGCCGCGGGAAAGAAGGGAAAGGGCGCCAGGCCGACGGCCAGCACGACATTGGCGGCGAGCACCGTTTCGTCATTGTCCAGCAATAACCGGAAGCGGTCGCGCAAATTGCCTGGAGCGCCGGCTGAGCCGAGAGACTCAGGGGTGCTCAGCCTGCCGGAAGGAAGCGACTCCACCAGGGTGACATCGTGTGCTTCCAGGGAGGGAACAAAGCGGCGGGCGAACTCCTGCCCATAGGCGATAAAGTCATCCAGAGCGACGGGATGCTGGGTGGGGTGATAGGCACGTCCCGTTTCGCGGCAGAAGTCTTCCAGGGTCCAGGACGCGCGGCCTGGGTAAAGATTCGAGGCGAAGCCGTCGGATTTGAGCTTCATACCGCGCGGCATCTGGGTCGACCAGGTCTGCATGGGGCGGCCGAAGATGCGGAAGGGCACACCCCTGGTCTGCAGATGCGCAGCCAGGGACAGACCGTAAGGACCGGCTCCGATGATGACAGTGTGGATCGCAGAGTCCATGGTGCAGCGCACGTTCTCCTAGCGGGACTCGGAACAGAAGAAATCAGCCCAGGAGGCGTTGCCATGCCCTCCATGGGGCAGGGTTTCGGTCGAAAGTCGCATGTTACCAAAGGGTGCGCTGGCAACAAAATTGGAGTCGTCACTCTATGGTAGCGTCTTGGGGAAGGAATGCTGGTGCGAGTCTTCACGGAAAGCGTCAGGAAGCCGGTGGTGTTGTTGGCCGCCGCGGAGCGTTGGACCTCCACAGCCCGGTTGGCGCTCTCCCTCAGATCGCTGGGCTGCGACCCGATGCTGGTGGGCCCAGGGGACCATCCGGCTGTCATCTGCGGCGCTGTGAGCCGCCATTTCCGTTACGATCCGCTGCGGCCTTTGAGCAGCCTGCACCAGGCTCTGCATTCGTCGCATGCGGCGGCGGTGCTGCCGGCGGACGAGACAGTGACCTGTCAGCTGGGTGAGCTGTGGGAGCGTATGAAGCCCGGCAACGGTCGCGAACGCGACGTGCTGCAAGGGCTGCTGGAACGCTCCCTGGGCGCTCCGGAAAAGCTTCGCGAAACCGGCTCGCGCATGCCCCTGCAACGCGCGGCGGAAGCCGAGGGAGTCGCTACACCCGAAACGCTGGAGATACGCAAAGCGAGCGAGTTGAGCGACGCGATGAAGCGCCTGGGCGCGCCCATGGTTCTGAAAGCCGATGCGTCCTCCGGGGGCCGGGGTGTCTGTGTGGTCCGCACTCTGGACGAAGCAGAACGCGCCTGGCGCAGGTTCGCAATGCCGCCGCGCATGACCCGCGCGATGATGCGGGGCATTCTTCGCCGCGACTGGAACCACATGCGCCCGGCGATGCTGGGGCAGCGCCGGGGTGTGACCGCGCAACGGCTGGTGAGGGGCGTCGAGCGGACGGCCATGGCGGTCGCCCACGACGGGGAGCTGCTGGCGGTGGAGAGCTTCGAGGTGGTGCAGACGTGGAAGCTGCACGGACCATCCAGCGTGTTGCGGCGCGTGCAGGATCCACGCACCGACGCCTCCATCCGAGCGTTGGTCAGGAGGCTGCAGATCACCGGATTCTCGGGCTTCGACTTTATCGTGGACGCGGCCAACGGCAAGCCCCTGCTGCTGGAGCGCAACGCGCGGCCCACGCAGCTGGCGCACCTTTCATTCGGCTCCGGCCGGGACGTGGCGGCGGCCTATGTGCGCGCCATCGTGGGACGCGAGGTAGAAGACCGTGCCGCGGCAACGGGGCGGAACCTGATTGCGCTGTTTCCGCACGAGTTGCAACGAGACCCGGAGAGCCCTGTGCTGCAGGACGCGCTGCACGACGTTCCGTGGGAGTCGCAGGCGCTGATCGACTACGTGCTGCGCGGCGATGCGCGGCTGCGCGCCCTGATCGACGCGGGCGGCTATCTGCCGCGCGGTCATGAGAGCAGCGTGCGGCTGCAGATCGGCTGAGCACTCTTCCTGAGCGGCCCAGCGACTCCAAGGCAGCTCTCAGCGGGGTACCCGGATTCAGAACGACGAGAAGATGCGGAGGTCTTCGCCTAGGCTGTTATGGGCCGCGCTTTCCGCGCGCGCGACGATACAGAACTACACCTGAAGAGACGTGCCATAGACGAGGCAGCCGTCTCCCTCGCGGGATGACACTCAGAGGCGGCGTCGATACGCCCTAATAGGCGCCGCGGTTGCGCAGCACGGCATGGAAGGTGCGCAGCAAAATCTTCACGTCCATGGCCAGCGACCAGCGGTCGATATAGCGCAGGTCGAGCTTGATGGCACTATCGAAGTCGGTATCGGAACGTCCCGAAACCTGCCACAGGCCGGTGATGCCGGGTTTTACGGAGAAGCGGCGCATCAACCAGGCCTCGCTGAAGCGGGCCACGTCGCGCGTGGGCAGCGGTCGTGGGCCTACAAGGGACATCTCGCCGCGCAGCACGTTGAAGAGCTGCGGCAGCTCGTCCAGCGAGGTGCGGCGCAGGAAGGCGCCGACCCGGGTGATGCGCGGGTCGCGCTTCATCTTGAAGAGCGGGCCGCCGACTTCGTTCAGGTGCTCCAGCGCCGCCTGCTGTGCGGCGGCGTCGATCCCCATGGAGCGGAACTTGATCATACCGAAGCGGCGCTTGTTGAGGCCGAAGCGTTGCTGGACGAAAAAGACCGGGCCGGGACTGTCAAGCTTGATCAGGACGGCGATGAGCAGAAGCAGCGGCGAGATCAGGAGGGTTCCTGCAGCGGCCGTAATCCAGTCCAGCACCGTCTTCAGGTAGACGCGGTGATCGTTGCTGACCATCTGCAGCGTCACGCGCGAACCGTCTTCCAACTCGCGGTGCTTGGCGATCTCGGTGGTGAAGATGTCGACCGAGTACTGAGTTTGCACGCCGGCATGCCCACAGACGCGGACGATGTGCTCGATCTGGTCGAAACAGCTCTTGACCGGCAGGGCGATCAACACTTCGTCGATGGGCTGGCGCATCAGGATCGCTTCGAGATCCTCAATTCCGCCAAGAAGAGGAGCGAGGTTGCCGCACTCGGGCTGCGGGTCATTGTCGATGAAGCCTTCCAGCGCGTAGTTGTATTCGCGGTCGGTGGGCAGCTCCCGGGCGAGCAGCCGGGCGCGCAGGCCAGTACCGCAGATCAGCACGTTGCGACGGCTGCGCAGCGCCGGGCGGATCCATTCGTGATAGGCGTGCAGGGCGGCCCGGGTGGCGAGCATGAGGACCGTGATCGTGGCCCAGAAGCCGACCACGCTGAACAGGTTGTCGTTCTGTACATGCCGGTAGGCCAGGAGCGGCCACAGCAGAAGGGTGCAGGCGAGGGTGGCCAGGGGGACGCGCCAGAGCGCGACGGCCAGGCTTGGCGTGAGTGTCGGCTGGTAGATGCCGACCACCCAGAACAGCACCCGCCAGCACAGCAGAAGACCAATCTCCAGGAAAAGGTTGCGCACCGAAATCCGCGTGGCGAGGAAGGCGGCGCCATCGCTGCTCTCGTGAAGAAAGATCTGAATGACCAGCAGCAGCAGACCCAGCGCCAGCGTCATCAGGTCGAGGACGCGCAGCAGGGGCGAGGCCAGCATTGCGGAGACGCGGTCTTTGGCGCGCGCCTGTGAGCCGGCGGTCATGCGCACGACCAGCGGACCGGTGCAGGCTTCCGCGGGCGTAAGGGAACGCGGACCCAGCGGCGGCGGAGGGTCACGGTGACGGCTGCTGCCTTCGACATGGGAAAAGCGATGGCTTGCCGACGACATCCTGCTCCTGTGGTGCCCACGACACCGGACCGCGGCGTTCGTACGAATTCCGGTCCAAGACTCCACGTGCGCGGGTGGCGCCCAGACCTCATCGCAAGAAGACCTCTTTCTCAGCCTAAGGCGCAATGAACCTTTGGTGTTAAGAAATACGTCACTAGCGCTCCAATTGTCGCGCGAGGGGAGTAGTTTCTGTCACGCGGCTACTGGTAGAAGAGGTGTTGGTACACTTTACCCACCTGAACCGGCGCCAACGACCTTAGCCCTACATGACGACGTACGCCCCTCCGAAGCTGCGACATACCCTGGCCGAGGCTGCCTTCCGCCGCAAGAGCACGCTGCTTTTGACGCTGTATGCCGTGGGCGGACTTGTGCTGCTGACGGTGGCGCTGCTGCCCGCCAAGTACCGCGCCACGGCCAAGCTGCTGGTGCAGAATGTGCGTTCGCAGGCGCCCCTGACCACCAGTCCCGTGGACCGGACGATGCAGAATACCGAGGTCAGCCCGACCGAGGTGAACAGCGAGGTCGACCTGCTGGGCAGCGTGCCTGTGGCGCGGCGTGCGCTGGGGCAGAACCCGGCCTCCGCCGAAAGCAGGGACGACGAAAAGGCGGTCAAGCAGCTGAAGCGGCGACTGACCGTGGAAGCCGTTCACCAGACCGACAACATCGATGTGGAGCTTACGGGCAAGTCGCCCGAGGCGGCCCGGCAGCAGTTGAGCTCGCTGTTGAATGCCTATTTCGAGGAACGTGCGGCGGCGGCCCGCAGCGGCGGCGCGGCGGAGTTCTTCGACCGCCAGGTGCAGGCCAAGGGCCGGCTGCTGGACGCGGACCAGCAGGCGCTGACCGCGTTTGAAATGCAGCACGGCATAGCCGACCTTGAAGATCAGAAAAAGCTGCAGGTGGCGCGCATCGGGGGTATCGAAGACCAGCTGCGCGCCACGCAGGCCGGACTGGCACAGCAGCGCAGCAAGACGGCCGCGGAGCGAAGAGAGCTGGCCCTCACTCCTTCGCGGTCCAGGACGATCGAGCGCTCGATCACGAACCAGTACTCGCAGGAGCGGCTGAATACTTCACTGGTCGATCTGCAGAACCAGCGCAGCGAGCTGCTGAAGCGCTACCCGCCCACGGAGCGCCAGGTGGTGGCGCTCAACGAGAAGATCGCGACCACGCAGAAGGCCATCGTGGACGCGCGAAGCTCGCCGGCCGGGGAGACCGCGACGGATGTGAACCCGGTATGGCAGACCCTGAATGCGGCCGTGGCGACCTCCAGCGGAGATCTAAGTGGCCTGGCGGCGCAGGCCGGGGAACTCGAGCGCCAGCGCAAGGCGGCCGAGGCCCGGCTGGACGAGCTGGAGCAGGCAACGACGAGCTTCAACGCGCTGCAACGCAAGGTCAGCCAGTCGCAGGCGGACTACACGGCCTATGCGCAGAAGCGGGACGAGTCGCGCATCGCGGAGGCGCTGGACCGAGAAAAAATGTTCGATGTGGCGCTGGTGGAGGCTCCGAATGCCTCCCCGGAATCGATCCGGCCGAAGTGGCTTTATCTGCTGGCCGGGCTGGTGTTCGCGCTGCTGCTGGGTCTGCTGCTGGCGATTTATCGCGATACCTCCTCCGAGCATGTGTACACGCCTGCGCAGCTGGACGCCCGGACCGGTACGCGCACGCTGGCGGTATTGGCCGATGATGGCGAGGCAGAGCGTTTCGGCGAGAGCAACAGGGTGCAGTACCGGCGGTTGCTGTTCGCGATCCGCAGCGCGCTGGGTCAATCGGAGCTTGGGGCCGCTCCCCTCACGCAGGGCAGCTGCGTGGCCTTTACTTCTGCCATCAAGGATGAGGGCGTATCTACGGTGGTGAGCCATCTGGCGACCGAGGCCGCGCTGCAGGCCAGCAGCAAGGTCGCGGTGATCGATGCCGCCGGGCTGCTGCGCCGCTTCGAGGCGGAAGGCGCCCTTAGCTTCGCAATGCGCTTCAACGAGGCTAAGCGGCATTGGGCGATGGCGAAGGGTGACGCCGCCGGCATGGGAGCCATGCGCCACGGAGGCACGCAGGGGCTGTTCTCCACGCGGCTGCGACCGCTGCTGGACCAGGCGCGAAACGAGTTCGACCTGATCCTGATCGACTGTCCGAGTTCGGCGGAGTCCACGCTGGCCGGGGAACTGGCCGGCTGCGTGGATGGATATGTGGTGGTGGTCGGGGCGGGCCGCGCGCGGCGGCAGAATCTGGAAGACGTGCAGGCAGTTCTGAAGGACGTGGGAACGCCGCTGCTGGGGTATGTGCTTAACCGGCGGCGCTACCCGGTGCCGCGCTGGCTGCACCGGCTGCTCTGGTAACCCGAAAGAGTGCCCCGGCTGGCTCTTCCTGGCCGATCATTGGAAGCGACGGTGTGCGAAGGTAGAAGGATGAAGCCGATGAGACATGCGGGCGTTTTCGCGGTGGCGTGGCTGGCATACGCGTGCGGCCTGACGGCGGCGCAGACGTCTTCGCCCATTCCCACGGGCCAGCCGCAGTTTTCGCCACGGCCCCGCCCAGCCGCGACTTCACAGCAGCCGGTTCAGGCCGCTCCCGCTCTGGCGCAGAGAACGCCGGCCACGGCTTCTCCGCACACAACACCCTCCGCGCAAGCCACCAACGGCGCTCCCGTGCAGGAGCTGCGAAGGCGCGAGGTCGATACCGACGGCAGCCTATTTTATTCGCTGAAGCCCGGCGACACGGTCGATGTGACCTTCCGCTATACGCCGGAGTTCAACGATGAAGTCGTAATCGGGCCGGATGGCCGCGCATCGCTCAAGGCGACAGGCGAAATCCGCATGGCCGGGCGCACGCTGCCGGAGCTGCGGCGCATGATCGTGAGCAGCTCGTCGGAGCATCTCGTGAACCCGGAAGTCACGGTTTCGCTGAAGGACTTCGAGCGGCCCAACGTGGTGGTGGCAGGCGAGGTGCAGACGCCGCAGCGCATCGAGCTGCGCAAGCCGACCACGGTGCTGCAGGCGATCCTGATCGCGGGCGGCCCCAAGGACGACGCGGCGCTGGGCCGGGTGCTGCTGTTCCGCCGGATCGACTCCGAGACAGCGGAGGTCCATGTGCTGCACCTGGGCAAGTACGACGCGGGCAACCGCGCGAAGAACGACCTGCAGCTCGAGCCCGGTGACCTGATCCTGGTGCGCCATGACAAGCTTTCGCGCGTGGAGAGATATGTGAAGCTGGCGAACATCGGTTTGTATCTGAATCCGTTTGCGAATGTGTTTTGACGAGATACGAGATACGCGAGAGACGGATGCATGGCGATGAACTGCTGCGGACATCTCGGGTCTTCTAGCGTATGTGTAGCCTCCAGACCGTTGATCCTCGGATAGAGGTTCCTTTCGATTTTCGTTTCTCGCGTCTCGTTTCTCGTATTTCGTCTCTACGATGAAAATCCTGCTCATGACCTACGAATGCAGTCCCTACCGCGGTTCGGAATGGGCTGTAGGGTGGGGACGGCTGCTGCAGGCGAGCCGCGTGGCCACCGTGCATGTCGTCACCAGCGAAAGCAACTACGCGGCTCTGCTGCGGGCGCGGGAAGAGGGTTTGCTGCCGGCCGGAGTTTTTCTCCATACGCCCGTGCCGGATGCGCGGCTGCGCAGGCTGGAGCGCACGCCGGGCCTGTTTGCCTACAACTATGTGGCGTATGAGCACTGGCAGCGCCTGGCATTTTTGCTCGCAAAGGAACTGCATGCGCGGGAACGCTTCCATGCCGTGCATCAGGTGAATGTCGTGACGTTTCGCGAGCCCGGGTACTGCTGGCAGCTGGACGCGCCGTTCCTGTGGGGGCCGATGGGCGGATCGCAGAACTTTCCTCCGCGTTTTCTCTCCATGCTGCCGCCGGTGGAAGCGTTCAAGGAAGGCGTGCGCGGGGTGAGCAACTGGCTGTCGTTGCGCTGCAAGAGGCGGGTGCGCCGTGCGGCCAACGCCGCGGCCGCGGTGCTGGCCGCGAACTCGACCAACCAGCGGCACTACCGGCGCGTGTTCGCGCGCGACGTGGAGCTCCTGCTGGAGACCGGCCTGAACGAAGTGCACGAGCCCAATCGCTCGCGGTTTCGCGAACGGCTGACTGCGCCGCAGAAGCCGCTCGCGATCCTTTGGAGCGGAGAGTGCCAGAGCCGCAAAGCGCTGCCGGTGCTTCTGCGTGCCTTGCACGGTTTGCCTGCTGATGTGGCGTGGACGCTGCGGGTGCTGGGTGATGGGCCGCAGCGGGCGCGCTGGGAGGCAGAGTCCGCGCGGCTCGGCCTACGGGAACGTGTGAGCTTCGAAGGCAGACTGCCGTTTGCGGCGGCGGTGGCCGCCATGCAGGGCGCGGACCTGTTCTGCTTCACCAGCCTGCGCGATACCAGCGGGAATGTGGTGCTGGAGGCCCTGGCCGCCGGGGTGCCGGTGGTGTGCTTTGACCATCAGGGCGCGGGCGACATGGTGACCGCAGCGTGCGGCTGGAAGCTGCCGGTACGCACGGTGGCGCAGGCGGTGAGCGATTGGGCCGGCGTCATCCGGCAAGCTGCGTCTTCGCCGGACGTGCTGCTCGCCAAGAGCGAGGCCGCCACGGTGCGGGCGCGTGCCTTTCTCTGGGAGAAGAACGGCGACCGCATGAACGCGCTCTACCGGGAGCTCGCTTCGCACGGCGCGGCGGCGCAGGGTACTCTTCGGGAGGAGGCAACCGGCACGGTGAGCATGGGAGTCAGCGCGAGATGAGCACCGCAGGGGAGCTCCCCGTCGCGCCGGTTCCCGCTGCGCCGGTTCCGGTCGCGCAGGTGGTCGTCGAAGGCGATTCGGGCGCTCTTCCGGCCGCGGGCTGGTGGAGCGGTGTCCGCTCGCGCTCCGGTCTGCACCTGAGCTACGCGCTGGCCGACCAGGTGGTGTACAGCTTCGGCAACCTGGTGGTGGCGGCGCTGTTTCGCCGCCACGGCACAGATCATGGATTCGGCGCGTACATCCTGACGCAGCGGGCGCTGGACGTGATCTTTCAGCTCTGCAATGTGTTCCTGTGGGGACCGTTCTGCTTCCACATGCCGGGCACGGCGGTGGCGCGGCAGGCGTTTTACCGCGGCAGCGTGCTGATGCAGCAGGTGACGCTCTGCATGCTGTGCGCCGCAGCGCTCTGGGGGCTGAGTGTGTGGGCTTCGGGGACGGCGCACCTGCGCTACGCCGAGGTGTTTGCGCCGCTGGTGTGGACCGGTCTCGGCATCACGTTTCGCGAGTACACGCGGCGGATCTACTTCGCGGAGATGCGCTTCCGCGAGGCGTTCTGGACCGACGTGGCCACGGTGGTGCTGCAGATCGCGGGCATGGTATGGCTGGTGCGGCAGGGCCGCGTGGATGTCGGCGCGACGCTGACGATGCTGTCTGCTGCCGCAATCGTGGTTTCGCTGTGGTGGGCGGCGCGGGAATGGCGAACGATCCGGCTGAGCCTCCATGCCTGCCTGGAGGATCTGCGCCGCGACTTCGCGCTGGGCCGCTGGCTGTTCGGGAGCAACATGGTCAACCTGCTCAGCCTGCAATGCAATCCGTGGATTCTGAGCAGCCTGATCGGGCTGCCCGCGGCGGGGGCGTATGCGGTGTGCGAGTACCCGGTGAATGTGCCGCGGGTGGCGCTCACCAGCCTGCAGAACGCGATGGGCCCGAGCCTGGCGCGGCGGCTGGCCGACGGCGGGCGGCAGGCCATGAACAGCCTGGCGCTGCGCTTCGATCGCCTGCTGCTGGCAGGGTCGGTGGTCTTTGTAGTGGTGGCCTGGCTAGGCGGAAAGTGGTTCACGCAGGCGATCTTCAAATCGGTGCCGAACGAGATCCGCACCGTGGTGTTTCTGCTGGCGTTGAACCTGCTGGCGCTGGCTGCGACCATGGCGCGCAGCTACGCCCTCACGGCGCTGGGCCGCGCCGACCTGATGTTCTATGTGAATCTGCTGGGGCTGGCGGTGCAGGCCATCGCGGTCGTGCCGCTGGTCAGGGCTTTCCATCTGGCCGGCGCCGCGGGGGCGCTGCTGCTGGGCACAGCGGTGACCGCTGTGGTGCGGGCGATTGTGTACGCTCGTGAAGTCCGCAAGCCCGGCCGGCCTGCCGCGATCGCGGTTGGGGTACAGACTGCATGAGCACCACGCTCATCTCCGCCGGTAAAACCAGGGCGTCTGCCGGTTCCAGCGCGGCACGGCTGGCTCGCCAGGCGTGGCAGAAAGCCGATGCCCGCGCCCGAAGGGTGCGCATAGCCTGCGCGGCGGCGCTGAGCATCTGCTTCTGGTTTTCCGTTCCGTACGGCATTCCCAAGGGCTTTGCCAACAGCTTGCAAGAGGCTGCGAACAACGCCGCCGAGAACTTCAACGGCAGCCTGAGCCGACAGATCGCGGTACCGGTTATAGCGGCCCTTGCGGCGTTTCTGCTGTGGCGCTTCCCAAGGCGCGGCGACTGGACCGGCCACCTGCGCTGGCCGGTGATTGCCTTTGTTGTCTGGGCGCTGATCAGCTTTAGTTGGAGTCAGGCGCCGGGAACTACAGGCAAGCGGCTGGTGGTCCTTCTTGCGGATGCTTTCTTTGCATACGCGCTGGCACGAACCGCCTCGCTGCTGGAGATGGCGCTGTGGGGATTCCTGACCACGGGCGCGGTGGCGCTGATCTCGCTGGGCGTAGATGTTTTCTACCAGCACAGCTTCGCGCCCCTGAATCCGGAGTATCGCTTCATGGGCGTGATGGAGGCCAACTACCAGGCGATGAACCTGGTCGTCGGCATGTTGTGCGCGTTGACGCTGCTGCAGCGGCGTCCGCGCTGGGCGCGATGGCTGCTGCCGGCGGTGGTGCTGGAGATAGGATTGCTGGCGCTCACCCGCTCGCGCCTCAGCGCCGTGCTGGGACTGTTGCTGCTGGCGGTACTAGTGGTGCGGTGGGCGCGGGAACACTGGCAATCCAGCACGCGGGCGCTGGCGGTCGTGGCCGTTCTGGCGGCGGCGGTCCCCGGCGTGATACTCGCCGTGGGCAGCGATCCCGGGGGCGTGGCGGAGCGAGCTTTCATGATGGGCCGCACCGACACCGAAAACACCCGCAGCCTGAGCAACAGGGCGCCATTATGGAGCGAGCTTTTCGAGAGCATCGAAGACCAGCCGGTGCTGGGTTTCGGGTATGCGGCGTTCTGGACGCCGGCGCGGGTGGAGCGGGTTTCGCTCGACCAGGGCTGGGCGGTGCCGAACGGCCACGACACCTACCTCGACCAGTGGCTTTCGCTGGGCCTGGTTGGCATGGTGCTCTACTGCGTGGCACTGTGGGGAGCCTGCGCCGTGGCCTGGCGAAGGCAGCGGCGCGAGCGCACCCCGGAGAGCCTGTTCGCCGCCCTGTTGCTCACGTGGCTGGCGCTGGAAAGCCTGGCGGAGTCCGTGCCGCTGGACCCCTACCTGCCCAGCCTGCTGGCCTACGCGTGCGTGCTGAAGATGTGCCTCCGGCCCGGCACGGAGCCGCGCGTGCTGGCCGGAGCGCCGATCGTGGAAGGCCTGCCCCTGGAGACGCAGCCCGCGTGAGCGAAACCGCACGGAACGGAACCGGCCTGAGCCCACCGGAAGAACGGTCCGCTGGCCTGGGCGCGTGGGGAGCGGACCTGGGAACCGGGCAGGCAGGCCTGGTGAGCATCATCATTCCCACCTACAGGCGTCCGCGCGAGCTGGTGACGGCGGTGAAAAGCGCGCTGTGCCAGACCTACACACCGGTGGAGGTCATCGTGGTTTCGGACGGGGCGGACACCGAGACGCGCGCCGCGATGGAAGCCTTGCAGGAGTCCTTGCGCGCCAGGAGTTCTTCCAAAGGATCAAAGGGATCAAGTGGGTGCGGCGGGGAACTCCGCTACTTCGAGCTGCCCGAAAACCGCGGTCCCGCCGAGGCGCGCAACGCCGGAGTCCGGGCCAGCCGCGGCGAGTGGCTCTCGTTTTCCGACGACGACGACGAGATTCTCCCGGACAAGACCGCGCGGCAGATGAAGCTGGCAGACAGTGCGCACCCAAAGCAGATGATTACCTGCCGCACGATTTATCGGCACGACGGCATCGACGCCGTATGGCCGGCGCAACCGCTGGCCGAGGGCGAGGACGTGGCTACGTACATCCTGCGGCGGCCTTCGCTGCTGGGGCGGCCGGGTGTGCTGCCCATCCAGACGCTCCTGGTGCATCGCTCGATCTTTGCGGCGGTGCCCTTCACAACGCATCGCGATCATGAGGATTGGGCGTGGCTGCTCGAAGCCTGGCACCGCACCGGCGCGCGGGTGCGGTTCGTGTGGGAGCCGCTGGTGGTCTACAACATCGTGACCGACAGCATGTCACGCAGCCGGCGCATGAACTGGGCGGATTCCGCGAAGTGGGCCCGTGATTTCCGCGCCTGGATTCCGGACCGCGCCTATACGTCCTTTCTGGCTACCAAGGTCGCGCTCAAGGCGCGTCGCGCGGGCGACTGGGGGGCGGTGCGGACGATCGCCGCCGAGGTGCTGCGCAACCATCCGGGACCGCTGGAGCTGCTCTTCCTGCTGGGGGCTCTGGTGGTGCCTGGGAGCGTGCTGCACCAGGCTTGGCGAAGGTCGCTGGGCAAGCAGCCGAGCGGCGCCCTTCCCGGAATAAAAAAGGGCCGTTAATCCGCAGCGTGCGCAGGCCGGGTCGCTTCCGTGCGCTCGCCGTTGCGCTGGCGAAAGTCCAGGGAGCGGAGGAACGCTCCGCCGCCGGGTTCCTGCCGAAACAACTCGGGCAAGGAGCGGAGAACGCCTTGTGTATACCAGAGGCTGCATCGGGCTTCGGTCCGCGCGCTCCCATCCTGGCGAAACCCCGCCCAGAGCAGGGCGGGCGTGTCGCGCAGCAGCGCGACGGCCAACCGAACCAGCGCCAGACGGAAAGCGCCGGGCAGCCGGCCGTATGCAAGGCGGCCCCGGGCATCGCTGGCGCCGAGACGAAGGCACGTCCAGCGTATATTGGCCGGCGCGAGCCTGCCCGGGGGGGTGACGTGCCCGGCCTGAGCAGCCGGCTCAAGCCAGACTGCATAGCCCGCCGCCTGCACGCGGCGGAACAGATCCTTGTCCTCGCCGCCTTCCGTGAAGCGCGTATCGAACGGCCCCGTTGCCGCGAAGACATCCTGCCGCAGAAGGGCGTTGTTGGTGGCGGGCAGATCGTTGCCGCCGCGATACGGCCGCGGCTGCGCCTCCAGCCCGTGCTCGCCCAGCACAGCGCGTGTGCGCGGGCCCAGACTGCCAGGCTCCACGCCGTCAGGAAGCAGCAGGGTCAGGGCTCCGCCGACGCAGACCGCCCTGCTGAACTCGGCGCGGTGGCGCAGGGCGCTCAACCAGCCGGGAGCGGCGCACTGGTCATCATCGAAGCTGGCGATCCAGCGGCCCCGCGCGGCGCGGAAGCCCAGGTTGCGCGCCGCGGCGATGCCGGCACGCTGGCCTTCCAGCACCCTCACCGCCACCCTGTGCTCCGCCTGGGCGCGGACCTGAAACTCGCGGAGAAGACGAGGTGTCTCGTCGCCGGAGCCGTCGTCCACGAAGACGAACTCGACAGGGTGCCGGGAAATCCAGTCCTGTGCGAGCAGACTGGCCAAAGCGCCGTGCAGCAACGCGGCACGATTGCAAGTGGCGAGCACGATCGTGGTATCCGGCGCGTCGGGGGCCGGATTCGGGACGTTGAGATCGAGCACGGAGAGTGCTTCCAGCATAGAGGGGAGGCGCTGCCAGTACAACCTCGCAGACGTCGAGTCTGCGCGCCTAATTCGTCGAAGACCGATTTGCGCGGCGGAGTTCCGGCATCAAACAAGGGTCGGACGGCGGGCAACTGCCAACCAGAAGGAGGGCAGTGTTGGGCATCATGGATATGGTCGCCTCGGCGGCAGGACAACTCGGCGGCGGCGAAGGTGGAGACAAGGCGCAGGCAGCCGGTGGGCTGTTGCAGGAGATCGAAAGTCGGCCTGGTGGGATCGGCAGCATCTTCCAGGCATTTCAGGGGAATGGCCTGGGCGGCCTGGTACAGCAGTGGGCGGGTGGCAATACGGCTCCCGCTTCGCCCGACCAGGTGGAGCAGGGTCTGGGCGGCACGGGCATGATCGAGAGCATTGCGCAGCGCACGGGCATGTCGCCGGCCTTGATCAAGACAGGGCTGGCGGTCGCGATTCCGGTCGTCATCCATCACTTCGTGAGCAATGGCCACGTAACCGCCGAGGGTGCACCGACGGGTGCGCCTCCACCCGAGGCAGGCGGCCTGCTGCAATCGGTGCTCAGCCGCATGCTGTAGGCGAATCGCCAGGCGGGCGGAAGCTTGCACAACCGACGCTGCATCATGCAGCAAAACTGGAAGCAAGGAGTATCTTATGGCAGATCAGGCGGCATTGGAACAGAAGTACGCTTCAGTAGGACAAACCGTCAGCAACTTCAGCGACTACGGCGCAAAGATCGAAGGCATTTTCATGAATGGCGAAAAGCTGGTTCTGAAATGCTCGGTGCCGTCCAAGGTGGTCGAAAACCGCGTGTGGGATGCGATCAAGAAAGTAGATCCCAGCTACCCCGACTTTGAGATCCAGATCACCGTCACGGGCGGCGACGCCCAGCCCTACACCATCAAGGGTGGGGACACGCTGAGCGCCGTCTGCCTGAAGTTCTATGGCAACGCCAATAAGTACCCGGAAGTTGCCAAGGCCAACGGGGTGAATGCAGACAAGATCGCAGTCGGTCAAACGCTTCAACTGCCCGTGCTCTCCTGAGAGATTAGAGCTATTCCGAGCAGTCAGCGCCGCATCGGAACGCCGGCTTGCGCAAACGTCATCGTGAGGTCAACCAGCCGGGTCGCCGGGTCTGCGGAGGCCCGAAACGTCGCCGAGTACATGGCGAGAGCGCGCAGGGCGGAATTGTTCTCGATGAAGTGGCTGACGTAATCAGCGTTGTAGACGTCGCCCGGCTTCATACGCCAGGCGCGGTTGAAATCGATCTGCGCCGCTGGTGAGAGCCCAATGGGCGTTACCGAGTGCAGGTGATACACCTCGCCGGGTGTGACGGTGAAGTGGTAGCTTACCGTGTGCGCGGAGCTATCCAGAACCTCGCCTTGATGAACATAGACATCCAGGTAACCGTGTTTCTTGTAGGCATCGTCGATGGGCTGCATGCTCAGAAGCAGTTGCTGCCGTGAAGCCACGTCCCCGGGGTGCAGCTTCGCCGCAGCGAGCGCGGCACCCGGGGTGATCCCAGGGGCATCCGCCAGTCCTCCAAAATCCATCGCAGCGACGTGGAACTCCGAGCCAGGTTCCAGCGTGGCGCTGAGGTCTACCTTGCCTGCAGGGGTCACGGTGCGCTGCAGTCCAGTGAGCCGAGCCTCGAGGTACCCGGCATCGAGACTCGGCTGAAGGAGTGCTTCGGTGGTGGTCTCCCCAGCGAGACCTTCATTGAAGGCGGAGCCGGATAGCCGCTGCACAACCTTCCCCTGCGCCGTGGAAAGCTGCGCGGGAACGCCATGCAGCGTGATCTCGCCAACGGGCACGCTGGGCTCCGCCCGAAACTCCACCGCCCGTATCGGCTGGCTCGTGGACGGCTCAAGCGTTTCGTGACTGACCTTCCGGTTGACGCCCTTTGCGCCGAGCGCAGCTTGCAGCGCCGCTTCGAGAAGATCGGCCTGGTTACCGGCTTCCGGCAGCCGGCCGTGAAACAGGGGCGCGGCTTTGTGAACGGTAGCCTCCAATTCCGCGGAGGTAAACCAGACGAAGTTTTCAAAGCCGGTTGCCGTTTCCTTCCCGGCGAGCTCCGGCTTCAGCAGGAAAATAATTTCCATCGCATTCGGCGCGCCCTTGCTGTCGACGCCCACGTCGTCGAAATAGCCGGTATCCATCAGATTTTGCGCGGCCTTTTGAATGCCCATCCTGGTGGTCGCTTCGCCGCTGTGCAGGCCCGCGGTCTGCTCCAGACCGGCCTGTGCGAAAGACCCCGGATTGCGGAACGAGACTTTTGCGATGGTGAACTGCGCCCCCGCGGTGAGAAAAGGGTATGCAGACAGGAAGGCCAAAAAGAGTCGCACGGGCAAAGAAGAAAGACGCATGTTGCGGCCAGTGTAAGCCGTCCCATGCGTCTTCCTAAGCAGGTTCTGCGGAAATCCGAACACAGCTAAAAGCTGAAGGACGCCTGCAGTGAAATGCGCCGCACTGCGTTGGAGGTCGTGTAAGGCCCACCCGCCAACTGAGTCGACTGGCCGAAATTCAGAGACGTCAAGGTGCCGTTCGGACTCGCAAGATCCTGGTTGCCGAAGATGTTCTGCGCCTGCAGGCCCACGCCGAAGTTGTAGCGGTGCCCGGTGTTGGTTCCGCCGCCTCCGCCTGGAGGTCCGCCGCCCTGACCCTGGCCGAGGGTTGAGGCGCGCATCTCGCCGAAACCCCATGTCTTGGTGAGGCGGCAGTGGA
>CAXTPR010000038.1:0-35810 GCA_964246235.1 uncultured Acidobacteriaceae bacterium | reverse complement strand
GCTGGATTATCCATCCCGCACCGATAATGTGCTTATGCCAGACGCCACACCGCTCCGCCGAATCGTAGTCCTGGCGATCACCGGAGCCAGCGGTTCTGCCTCTGCAGGGCAGATGCTGCGCGTCCTGGAGTCGGACGAGCGCGTCGGACGGGTTCACCTGGTAGCGTCTCCCAGCGCTCTCCGCGTTCTTGCGGAAGAGTCCGGCATCAGCGGGCGTCAGGGCCTGGCTGCGAAGCTGCTGGGCCGCGAGCCGGAAAAGACCGTCGAACACGCCCATGAGGATGTCGGCGCCACGATTGCGAGCGGCTCCTATCCTTTGGACGCCATGATCATCCTGCCGTGCTCCATGGGCACCCTGGGCAGCATTGCCCATGGGCTCGCCAACGATCTGATCGAGCGCGCGGCTGACGTGTGCCTGAAGGAGCGCCGCCGCCTCGTCCTCTGCGTCCGCGAAACCCCGCTGCATTTAATTCACCTCCGCAACATGACCGCGGTTACGGAAGCCGGAGCAACCGTCTTCCCGCTGATCCCGACGTTCTACAACGGGCCGCAGTTTGTGGAAGACATGGTGCGTAACTATGTGGACCGGGTCCTTGCGCACATCGGTCTCGCTCAGCCTGGAGCCTATGTCTGGAAAGCTGAGGACGCCTGAGGCTCTCCTGCACAGAGAAAAAAGGGAGACACCACGCGGGTAGCTACTCCGCTGGCTCCTTGCGCATGTTCGCCAGCGTACGCTCAATTCCAATGGGGGGCGGATTGCTCTTAAGGAAGTCCGCAGTGGCCGCAGCGACGCGCGCATCGCAGAGCAGGGGAGCGAGATGGCCACAGCCATCGACAATGTCCAGCTCCGAGTTCTTCACCAGCCCATGCATGGTTCTCCCCATCGCCAGCGGTGTCAGCCTGTCTTCGCTTCCCCACACGATCAGCAGCGGCTGCGTCAACTGCGGCAGCCGCTCGTCGAGCAGGTCTTTGCCGCCGCGCATGGCCGTCATATTCCGCTGTGTCGTGGGCTGATTGTTTTCAAAGCGCCGCACGGCGTCGCGCGCTATGAAGCGCGGCAGCGGCTTCGATCCCGGCTCCATCTTTGCGACCAGCCGGTCTATGTCCTCTGGAGTTTGGATATCAAAGGTGCTGCCAGGATCCGGCATGTTGGTCCGAATGCCGGCTGCGTCGTAGACGACCACGCGGTTGACCATGGCCGGCCGGTCGAGAGCCAGCTTGAGCGTGATCCACCCGCCCATCGACCATCCCCCCACACTGGGCCTTTGCAGGCCGAGCGCCTGGATGAACTCCGCCACAAACTGCTCTTCACCGCTGATTGAATAGTCTCCATTGTCAGGCTTCGGGGACCGTCCATAGCCCAGCAGGTCCGGCGCATACACATGGAAGCCAGCGCGCTTGAGCCGCTTGAGCATGGGTGCCCAGCTCTCGTCGCGGTCCGCCAGGCCGTGGACCAGAACCAGCGGAATACCGCCGCCGGGAATGCGCGGCTCGGCCTCGTAATAGTGCACCCGATTCCCCGCGTCGGTGAGCACGTAATTGCTTTGCACCCGGGAAAGGAAAAGGCTGAAGTGTGTCCCTTGCTGTTCCGTCCAAAGGG
Organism: uncultured Acidobacteriaceae bacterium; assembly: GCA_964246235.1. Classification (GTDB taxonomy): domain Bacteria; phylum Acidobacteriota; class Terriglobia; order Terriglobales; family Acidobacteriaceae; genus Granulicella. The sequence continues at coordinate 34,210 of CAXTPR010000038.1, read as the reverse complement.
GCCGCTCATAAAACACGGCCCCAGCCACCATGAGAAGCAGAACCACAATCACAAGGAGCTTGCCTAACCGCCTCATCGAAGACTCTCCACCCACTCTTCTCTTTCACTCTACAGGCGTTATCGACGAGATTCGTGGCCCCACCGCCGGTCCGCTACTTCAAAACCTTTCCATACTCTTCGCCAAAGACGGTGTGCGTCAGGTCAAACCGGCCGCCATCGAACTTGTCGGGGCCATGCAGACGCCCGATGGCCAGCAGCGCCACCACCACGTAGCTGATGGGCAGCCGCAGCGTTTCGCAAACCTTCGACTCCTCGAAGCCCTCCATCGGCGCGGTATCGTAGCCCAGGATCTCAGCCATCAACATCATGGATGTAAACGCCAGCATGACCTGCTTGTTCAGCCACCCCTTCATCTGGTCGTCAGAGAAGCTCGACAGGTAGGCGGGCACGCTCTGCTGCGCCTGCGCCGCATATCCTTCAGGCATGCCGCCGGCGCGGCCGAGGCGCAGCATCTCGTCCAGATCCTTGCGCCAGCCATCGCGGTCACCACAGGCCACGATCACCGCGGACGCTTCTTCCACTTTCGGCTGGTTGTAACTTGCCGCACGCAGCCGCTTCCGATTTTCAGGAGCCTGCACGACCACAAACCGCCATGGCTGCATGTTGTAGCCGCTCGGAGCATGCAGACCCGCGTCCAGGATCTGGCGCAGGTCGCTCGAAGGGATCGGCTCGCCGGTGAAGCTCGGGGTCGACCGACGTTCCCGAATGGCCTGCGCGAGTGATTTCTGTGTTGCTCCCATAGTTCCTGTCTCCGCTACGCACCTTCTGGCATTTACCTAACGTCGAAGCACTTGTAACTGATGAATCCAGGCCCGCCGCGACACTGTGTGTCAGGCAGCCGGATCGGTGCGGCGGCGCGCTTTTTTCTGCTTCGGCCACACCGAAACGGGGTGCGTGCACCGGCCCTCCATAGCACGAACGCGACTACTCCATAGGCAGGGAGAGCACCTCGGGGCCTCCGCCGGGTTTCTCCACAAACACCAGCATGCCTGCGAATGCTGGACGTAACTCCGGACGAGCAGACAGGAATGCCTGCGCCGCCGCTGTCCCACGCGCGCGCAGCACTGCGGACTCGCTGCCCGCTTGTCCCATCACATGCAGCACCAGTCGAAGCGGCCCATCCATTCCGGTTGCTTCGGCGTTCAGTTGTGTGATGCGGAACTCTCCACCCTCCGCATCCTTGACCAGCACGGGAGAGTCCGCAGAGACCCCCTCGGCCAGACCTGGAGGTGCGGCCGTATGTTGCTCCGTGTGGAGGGCATCCAGATGCGTGGAGCCAACGAACGCCGCGGGCCGCAACAGGGCATCGGCTTCACCGTACTCCAGCCATGCCAGCCATGGCTGCTTCGCTGCAACTCGGGCGCGGGCCTCCGTCCAGTACCAGAGTCCATCATGGCCGCCAGCGGTGCGGGGGTGAGGATAAAACCCGGCCATTTTCCATGACTCCTGCGCTGCGCCGGCACCTGAAGTCTGCTGCTGGAGCAGAAAGGCCAGCAGCCATGGATGCTGCCCCTGTGTGGCTTCTACCATGGCGAAGGAGAAGCGGCCTGCGGGGAGACCGTTGATCGAAAAGTCAGTTTCGGATGCCGCGCTATTGGCCAGAGGACAGCTGAAATCTGCGCTTCCGGCATCGTTCCCGCTCCGGCTCGTGGCGTCCAGCACGTAGAGCTGCGTCACCTGCAGGGTCTCGCCGGCCAACTCAGCCCCTGTCGCCCGCACCAGACCTTCCGTCGCACTGAAGTTCCCCGCCAGCGAGGGAACGGTTGCGGCCCTCAGTGCAGCGACATCGGCTGCTTTCACTGCGGAACCAAGCTCCAGGGCTGTTTGTGCCAGTGTGTCGCGCAGCGCCGGCGTCAGCTTCGCCTGCGTCGTGCAAAGCTGCGCTTCCGCGGTCACAGCAGACAAGAGGACGGTGACCGCCGCCAGCCCCGGTGTCCATACCGCGCTAGCTCTGTTCCACTTACCCAAACTCGGCTCCTGCGGATCGAAACTGCTCTCGCCAGCATACGAAGCTACACGGTCCGCGTCCACTCCACCCCGATGTAAACAGCGGCGTCGAGCGAAGGCGGTGCGTTGAAGCTTCAGGAGGGAACGTGGTATCAGTCGAGGGACCTCATCGCGAACCGCGCCTGTAAACTAAGCTTCAGACGGTATATCCGCCCCTGTGAGCCGAGCTACCTTCCCGCGAATCGCAACGTCCCATCTTCCTATGCCGTCGCCCGCTAAGAAACGCCGCTTTCCGCTTCTGTATGCCGCGCTGCTGTGCGCTGCAGCCTCGGTGAGGGTTGGGGCCCAGCCCGGCGCCCAGGCAGCTGGATCCGGTTTGCCGGCTCTTCCGCCGACTGGCCTGCCGGCGCCGATCTCCGCTACGTCTCTGCCCGGCTCCACGACGTCCAAGTCGCGAAAAGCCACGGTGACCTATGCCGCGGGTCTCCTCAACGTGCGCGCCAACAACTCCAGCCTGAACTCCATCCTTCGTGAGATATCCCGGCTTACCGGCATGACCATTACTGGAGGCGTCGCCGACCAGCGGGTATTTGGCGACTATGGCCCGGCGGAGCCTTCCACCGTGCTCGCCACGCTGCTCGACGGCACCGGCACCAATCTGTTCCTCAAGGAGTCGACTGAGAGCGCGCCCGCGGAGCTTGTGCTGACACCACGAAATGGCGGTGCGACGCCACCCAGCCCTACCTCGGCGCAGTACAACAACGTAGATGAAGCCTCGGAGCCGGTCTCCCCAGGGGCGGGGTCCAGCACCGGTTTACCTGGCAGCGTGCCGGGATCTTCGCGATCTATCCCCGGCTACGCCCAGGTTCCGCCCACCGCCACTCAGCAGGCTCCCGCCGCACCCTTTTCCAGCACAGGCGCGACGGGCGCCACCTCGGGCCCGGTTCCCGTCCCCCCGCCATTGAATAATCCGTTGGGAGATCCCAACGCGGTTTCGCCCACAGCGTCCACGTTGCCGGTCACCAACTCGGTTCCGGCCGACTCGCTCCCAACGCCCTCCACGGCACAACCGGTGTCGGGCATCGTGGATGCGCCCAGCGCACCACCCGCGAACAGCACCACTGCAGGCTACAGTGATTCCGCTGCCGCCAATGCGGCGAGCCCTACCACGCCCACTGATGCAGCCACGGACACCACCGGTCCCGCGGTCAGAACGCCGGAGCAGATCTTCCAGCAGTTGCAGCAGCTTCGCCAGTCCGCTCAATCGTCTCAGGCAGGCACGGGCGGAACACCCACGACGCCTGGTCCAGCAACCAAACCACCACAGGAATAGACTTACGATTGCTCCTGTGCCGGACTCTCTAGCTGCGGATGGGAAGCCGAACGCCTTGCCCAGCGGCGCGTTGTCCGCTTTTCGCTTCGGCGGCGGCATGGAGCCGAAACACCCGAAACATCAGTTGGCATACGCCGTAAGCGACAAGTACCCCCAGCGCCAGCGAGGCGGCCACGGCGCACACCAGCATCAACGAACCCATTCCATCCATCGCGTCTTCTCTCCCGGAGCCGCACGCCCGGCGTGCGCTCCTTGGCCATTCTGCGCCACGCCGCATTGGGTTTGGGTGCGAATGTAAGCCTGCCGGTTACCATTCAGGAACCCCTCGCTGCAGCTTCCAAAGGTATAGAGAGGTGCGTCGGTTCACAGGCCGTTCCATGGCTACGCCAGTCCCTTCTCACCAGGCGCACAAGCCGACGCTGTACTCTAGAGATTCGGCCTTTGGGCCCCTCTTCCGATCGCATGAGTCTCACCCACATCCAAGTCCGCGGCGCTCGCCAGCACAATCTGCGCGACATTTCCGTTTCCATTCCGCGAAATACGCTCACCGTGGTGACCGGACTGTCCGGCTCGGGCAAGAGCTCTCTGGCCTTTGACACGATCTACGCCGAAGGCCAGCGCCGCTATGTTGAAACGCTTTCTGCCTACGCGCGTCAGTTTCTTGATCAGATGGAGCGTCCCGACGTCGACTCCATCGACGGGCTTTCTCCTGCGATCTCCATCGAGCAGAAAACCACCTCGCGGTCCCCTCGTTCGACCGTCGGCACCATCACCGAAATCTACGACTATCTGCGGCTGCTGTACGCCTCGGTAGGCCAGCCCCATTGTCCCAACTGCCACCGGCCCATTTCGCGCCAGTCCGCCGACCAGATCGTTTTGCAGATTGTAGAGCGCAATCGCGAATCCCCCGGGGAGCGCATCACTGTGCTCGCCCCTGTTGTCCGCGGCCGTAAAGGGGAGTTCCGTGAAGAGCTGGAAGCCCTGGACAAGAAGGGGTATCGCATCCGCATTGACGGTGAGATGACCGAGATCGACGAGGGCATGCGCCTGGAAAAGCGCAAGAACCACACGGTCGAAGCCGTGGTGGACCGCATCATTCTCAAGCCCTTGGAACAGGGAGCGGGGAACAGGGAAAAGGGAACAGAAAAGCAGACAGGCCAAGACGACAGACCCGTTCCCCACTCCCTGGCCCCTGATCCCTCGCCGGCCGCGCCGGCCTATGACACCCGCCGCCTCCAGGCCGCTGTGACGACGGCTCTTCAACTGGCGAATGGCCTCGTGCTGATCGGGCTTCAGGCGCCGGGCGGGGAGTACCACGAGACGCTCTACAGCTCCTCCATGGCCTGTCCGGATTGCGGGATCAATGTACCCAAGCTTGAGCCACGCAGCTTCAGCTTCAACTCCAACTACGGCGCCTGTCCGGAGTGTCACGGCATCGGCTCGATCTACGACTTCGACCCCGGCAAGGCCATCACCGACTGGTCCAAGCCGCTGCTGGACGGCGCCATGGGCCCGGGATCCGCGTCGCAGTATCTGTTGCGGCTTATCAAGTTGGCCGCCGACAAGTACAAGATCGACCTGAAGCTCGCCTTTGCCGACCTGTCCAAGGAGCACCAGGACCTGCTGCTCTATGGGCCGCCACGCAACGAAACGGGCCGCACCGGCTTCCATGGCATCTTCGCCTGGCTGCGGGAAACCCTGGAGGAAACGAAGTCCGACGGCTATCGCGAGTACATGATGAACTACATGTCCGCGACCGAGTGCCCGCGCTGTCGCGGCCGACGCCTGCGCCCGGAGTCGCTCGCGGTCACCATTCCCTTCGCCGATGCGCTCGCGCATCCACCCTCGACGACCGACGAGACCGAACCCACGGTCACCAGCTCGGCGCGCCGCGACTTTTCCATCGCGGACTTCACGGAGCTTTCCCTGGACCGCGCCCTCCGCGGTGCGCGCTCCATGCACTTCATCGGCCGCGACCGCATCCTTGCCGACCGGCTGCAGCGCGAAATCGTTGAACGCCTTGGGTTCCTGAACGCCGTCGGCCTCGGCTATCTATCGCTTGGGCGGTCGGCGGCAACCCTCTCCGGCGGCGAAGGCCAGCGCATCCGCCTGGCTACTCAAATCGGCAGCCGGCTCCGCGGCGTGCTCTACGTCCTGGACGAACCCAGCATCGGCCTCCACCAGCGCGACAATCAGCGCCTCATCAGCGCACTGGAGGATCTTCGCGACCTTGGCAACACCGTGCTCGTGGTGGAGCACGATGAAGACACCATTCGCAAAGCCGACTACGTGCTCGACCTGGGTCCCGGAGCGGGGAAGAACGGCGGCAAGCTCATGGCTGCGGGGACACCGGCCGAGATCATGGCCAACCCTGCTTCGGTGACGGGCCGGTATCTTGCCGGCCATATCGACATCGTGACCCGCCCCACGCCGGGCAAAGCGCCGCGCCCGCTGACCGGCAACTGGATCAGCATCGAGGACGCCACCGAGCACAATCTGCAACACGTCACCGCGCACCTGCCACTCGGTGTCATGACCGTGGTCACCGGCGTGAGCGGCTCTGGCAAGTCCACACTCATCAACGACATCCTTTATCGCTCGCTGGCGAAGGAGCTCTACGGCTCGCGCGAAGAGCCGGGCCGGCACAAAGCCATTCACGGGGCCACGCAGCTGGACAAAGTGATCCAGATCGACCAGTCACCCATCGGCCGCACCCCGCGCTCCAACCCAGCGACGTATACCGGTGTTTTCACGGCCATCCGCGACCTGTTCGCGATGCTCCCGGAGTCGCGCGAACGCGGCTACAAGCCGGGCCGCTTCAGCTTCAACGTCCAGGGGGGCCGCTGCGAGGCCTGCCAGGGCGAAGGTCAGCGCCGCATCGAGATGAACTTCCTGCCGGACGTCTACGTGCTGTGCGAGGTCTGCAACGGCCGCCGCTACAACCAGGAAACGCTTGCGGTAATGTTCAACGGCTACAGCATTGCCGACATTCTCGACTTGCCCATCGAGGATGCCGTGCCCATCCTCAAGGACATCCCTGCGGTCAACCAGAAGCTGCAGACGCTGGTCGATGTTGGCCTCGGCTACATCCATCTCGGCCAGTCTGCTACCACACTCTCCGGCGGCGAAGCCCAGCGCATGAAGCTGGCCAAAGAGCTCTCCAAGCGCTCTACCGGCAAGACGCTCTACCTGCTCGACGAGCCGACCACAGGCCTGCACTTCGACGACGTACGGAAGCTGCTGGAAGTACTGCACCGGCTTACCGATCTCGGGAACACCGTCATCATCATCGAGCACAACCTCGATATCATCCGCAACGCCGACTACCTGCTCGACATGGGCCCGGAAGGCGGCGATGGCGGAGGGACGATCGTAGCCCAGGGTCCGCCGGAGCTCGTTGCCCATAACGCCGCCTCGCACACCGGTGAGTTCCTGCGCCGCTACTACGACGGCTCCAACACAACCGTGAACCCGGCCGATCTGCCGCCCATCGACCTGCCCGACCTTGCCAAGAGGCCTGCCAAGCCCAAGTTCATCGCGCCGGAGAAAAAGACCGGCGTGCCCCAGGCTTCCAAGAAGAAACCCGAATCCGACCGGCCCAAGCCTAAAGCAGCCAGGGCGGTGAAGGCCTCCGGCAAGCAGCGAACCGCCTAAACGTGGCATTGCCGGGGCTCACCCTCTTCAACAACACTCGTACATTGGATCTTGCATCATGAGCGACCTTCCCCTGCCCGACCCCACACCTCAGGAAGCGCTCGAAAGCGCGCTCGACATCCAGCACGATATCGACCCCGAGAAGAATGAGGGCTCTGCGCGCCACATCCCTCACATCGGCCACGCGCTCCTGTTCTTTTCGCTCATCTTCTTCTGCGTTCTTATTTGCGAAAGCACGGCCGCGATCGCCCTGCACATCCGGACGAAGGAAGAGTCGCTGCGCCATCCCATGGCCGGCTTCATCGCGGAGTGCGCTGCTTACCTGTTCACTCTCGCGGCCAGCTGGTTTCTCTTCCCTCCGCTGTGGCGCCGCAGCTTTTTGCGCGGCATCAGCTGGACGGCCAGAGCCGCGCGCCGCTTCTGGTGGCAGCTCATCCTATTTGGTTTTGCTCTGAGCGCGCTCGCGCAGGGTGCCGATCACCTCTTCCACAACTCAGAGGGAACCGATGTCACGCAGTTGCTGCGAACGTCGCTTTCCGCATGGGTTCTCACCCTCCTGGGCAGCACACTTGCACCGGCCATGGAAGAGATCGCGTTCCGAGGCTTTCTTCTCCCCGCGCTGGCCACCGCGTACGACTGGCTCTCCCTGGAGCGCACCCCGGCTGCCCGGATCAAATGGCAGCAGTCCACCGCCAAGACCACGTCAGCTCTTCTCTTTGGTTCGGTGATCTCGTCCGTGATTTTTGCCGGCGTGCATGGCTCGCAGCTTCACTGGGCCAAGGGTCCTGTAGCGGTCCTGTTCGTTACGTCGCTGGGCTTCTCCGCCGTATATGTTCGTCTGCGCTCGGTCGCCGCCAGCACACTTGTGCACATCGCCTATGACGCACTTATCTTTCTGGAGCTCATCGTGCAGTCCGGCGGCTTCCGGCACTTGGACAAGATCAAGTAGAGCTCTCTCGATCCGTGCCAAACTGCGGGCTTCGATAAACTAGGCAGGACATGATTCCCACCCTCGAATGGACGCCTGAGGGCGTCAGCTTTCTCGACCAGACCAAGCTCCCCCACGAAGAAACGTACGTTCTCGCGACCGATTACAAGCAAGTCGCGACAGTGATTAAAGACATGATCGTCCGCGGCGCCATGGCAATCGGTGTCTCCGCCGCGATGGGCGTGGCGCTGGGCATCCAGAACAGCACAGCCACCACGCTCCCCGAACTCACCTCCGAAGTCGATGTCATCTGCGACACGCTCGCGAAGACTCGCCCCACTGCGGTCAATCTTTTCTGGGGCATCGGTCAGGTTCGTGAGTTGTACAACGAGCTTGCCGCGAAGAACATGCCGATTCCCGAGATCAAGCGGTCGGTAGTGCTGCTCGCACAGCAGCTGTACGACGAGGACATCGCCAATCTGCGCAAGCTCGGAGCTTTCGGCGCGGAGTTGCTGCCGCAGGAAGGCACCGTGCTTACACACTGCAATGCCGGTGCTCTGGCCGCCTGCGGCTACGGCTCCGCCCTGGGCGTGATCCGCGCTGCCGTGGAGCGCGGGCAGAAGATTGATGTCTTCGCCGACGAGACCAGGCCCTTCAATCAGGGCACACGCCTCACCGCGTGGGAGCTTCTCAAGGACAACATTCCCACCACGCTGATCTGCGACAACATGAGCGGTTACTTTATGTCCAAGGGCCGCATCTCCGCCGTGATCGTCGGCGCGGACCGCATCGCCGCCAACGGCGACACCGCCAACAAGATTGGCACCTACTCGGTCGCCATCCTGGCCCGGGAACATGGCATTCCGTTCTATGTCGCCGCGCCGTTCAATACGATCGATCCCAGCACCGCTTCCGGCGATCTCATTCCCATCGAGCAGCGTTCGGCCCGCGAGGTCACTCACGTCAACGGCATCCAGGTGACACCTGAGGGTGTGGGCATCGAGAACCCAGCCTTCGACGTCACGCCCGCGAAGTATATTGCGGCGATCATCACCGAGCGCGGCGTGCTCCGCGCTCCCTTCGGGGAGTCGATTCAGCAGGCCGCATCAACGTCCTAGCGTAGCTCCGCCAGCCGTGTTCCGTGCAGGGAAGTAGCGGCATTCAGTCGAGCCTGCGCTGGAGGTGCTTCCCGGCCGTCTTCCTATCTCCCTACAGCGTCCTCGCTTCGCGAACCTGCTTGCGCTGGCCGGCTGTGGCGAGATGCGCCGTCGGCTCTTGCTGCGGCTCCGTGTGCTGCCTGTACCGCCGGCTGGAAATCCCGGGTAGCTTCGGCGTCTCGGCTGAAAACATTCACTCACCGTCGGGCGGTTAGGCTCGACGGGCGGCGTAGACTCATCCTCGGACGGGGAAACCGGTCCGGCAGCTTCCTGTGACATCGTCCCTCTTCAACCCGCGGCGACGCTCCCTTCTCCGTGGCAACCTGCTGGTGCTGGGCAGCTTCGTAGCGGCGATTCCGTTGTCCCACTTTCCGCAGCTTCAGCCCTCGCCGCTGCTTATTCTGCCCGCTCTGGTGGCCCTTGCCGGCACGGCGGACACGGTGCGCTGCATCCGTCCGCGCTGGTGCCTGTATCACGGCGGCGTGCTGCTCTGCATTTACATGGACCTGATGGTGCTGTCGCTGGTCCTGTTTCTGCTTGTGTATCCCTACCTGCCGCCCATCACGCAGCGCGCGCTGTAACCGCTCGCGCTCGGTGTTCGCGCTGGTCAAGGAGCCAATGCACAGCCTGTCCTGGCGGCGCAGCACTCTCCAGCAGGCTGCCTCTGTCTGGCACTTCGCCGCACTGGCCTGTCCGATTCCTTGACATTCCTTGCCGCCGCCACGCTATTCTCACAGGCGACACATTCGGCTTCGTCTGCGCTTTCTCCGGCAGCAGGCGCTGCCACTGCGCTCTCCTGAAGGTGACCTCATGTTCGCCACATCCGCCGCTGCTCCTGAGACAGGGTTTACCGCCCACGCGCCTGAGCAGAACAACATGCGCTGGTTCGTTTGTTTTCTGCTTTTCCTCGCGACCACCATCAATTACATGGACCGCTCGGTCTTCAGCAACATCGAACCGCTGCTGCACAGCGTGGCCTTTATGGGCTGGAACCCCGCCGCAGACAAGTTTCACCAGCCTGTCTTCGACAACAACTTCGGCAATGTTCTTATCTTCTTTCAGATCGCCTACGGTGTGGGTTTCCTCTTCGCCGGCCGGGTGATCGACAAACTCGGCACCAAGACCGGCTACGCTCTCGCTATCGGCGTGTGGTGTCTCTCTTCCATGAGCCACTCGCTCGTGACTTCCGTAGCCGGCTTCTGCATTGCGCGCGTTTTTCTGGGCCTTGGCGAATGCGGCAACTTCCCCGCCGCCATCAAGGCCACCACCGAGTGGTTTCCTTCCGAAGAGCGCGCCAAGGCTGTCGGTCTCTTCAACTCGGGCTCGAATGTCAGCTTCTTCGTCGCGCTTCCGCTGATCAACTACGTCACAACGCACTCCAGGCTCGGCTGGCGGGCGGCATTCCTTTCCACCGGCTCCCTGGGCATTCTGTGGCTGGTCCTCTGGCTCAGCTTTCCCTACAACCGGCTTCGCCGAGGATCCACCACTACCCAGCGCAACCTCGCGCCCGTGGTGAGCCAGAAGCAGCCGCTCCGCAGCATTCTGAAGAACCGCGGAACCTACGCTTTTGCCATCGCCAAGGGCCTCACCGACGGTGTGTGGTGGTTCTATCTCTTCTACCTGCCGCAGTTCCTGAATCGCACCTACGGTAAGACCACATCCCAGGCCTACATTTACATTCTGACCGTTTACGTGATCTCTTCGGTGGGTTCCATCTTCGGCGGAGCGCTTTCCGGCTGGCGCATGAATCGCGGGCACTCGGTCAACTCCGGCCGCAAGTTCGCCATGCTCGCCATGGCTCTGCTGGTTGTGCCTCTTATCTTCGTACCCCGCATGGGCACCCTCTTTCCGGCCAACCCGTGGCCTGCGACGCTGCTGATTGCTGTCGCTGCGGCCGCTCACCAGGGTTGGTCCGCCAATCTCTTTTCCACCCCGGCGGACATGTTTCCCTCCACGGCCGTCTCCACGGTCGTCGGCATCGGCGGAGCCGCGGGAGCTTTGGGGGGCGCGGTCTTCACCTATGTGGTCAAGCACAATCTTTCGCTTCATCCGCTGTTGATCTTCGCGACCGCCGCGGTGCTGTATCTCGTCTCGCTGGCCATCTTTCAGGTTCTGGTTCCGCGGCTCGGCGCGCCCAGTGAACCGGAACTCCCGCTGAGCGTGGCGTAGCATCGCGGCAGTTCGCCTGAACGAAAGCGCATCGCCGTAGAGCGCCGCGTACCACCGTGGCGCGCCTCGCGCTCTCGAGGTCCTCCGCGTCAAGCTCCGTCCGTACCGTCCCTAGTAAACTGTCCTTTAACGATGCCCCCTGAATCCCCCAGCAAGTTCTACCTCACCACCCCGATCTACTATGTGAACGCGCGCCCCCACATCGGCCACGCCTATACGACGATCGTGGCTGACGTGCTCGCCCGCCGCCACCGCCTGCTGGGCGATGACGTGTTCTTCCTCACCGGCACCGACGAGCATGGCCAGAAGATCGAGCGCAGCGCGGCTGCCGCCGGCATACCGCCCCAGCAGTTCGCCGATGGCGTGTCTGCCGAGTTCCAGAAGCTGTGGGACCGGATGGGCCTTACCTACAACAAGTTCATCCGCACCACCGACCCAGCCCATGCGCGGGGCGTCCAGAAGCTCTTCCGCACGCTGTATGAGCGCGGCTTCATCTACCTGAGCACCTATACAGGCGCTTACTGCGTCTCCGACGAGGCGTTCGTCGATGTGCCGGTGGGCGAGCCGTGTTCTGACTGCGGCCGCACGACCGAGCAAGTTACGGAGGAGAACTTCTTCTTCAAGCTAAGCGCGTTCCAGCGGTCTTTGCTCGATGTCATCGAGAGCGGCGATCTGGCGGTGGAGCCCGAATCGCGCCGCAATGAAGTCCTCAGCTTCCTAAAGGGCAACGTTATCGAACTCGTAGCAGAAGCGATTCCGTTTCACTACGAAGACAGTTTGGAGACATTCACTGGAAGAGCAGTTGATGTGTTGAACGAGGGAGAAAAAAACCAGATCGTTGCTCGATTGGTTGAAGACGCTTCGATCGAGCGACGAGGCGACGGATGGATTAGAAAAGGAGCCCTTAAAGACCTCTCTATCTCGCGAAGTAGCTTCACCTGGGGCATCCCCGTCCCGCCCCAAGTCCAGCAAGCCGCGGGCGCAACCCAGAGCCACGTAATTTACGTTTGGCTCGACGCTCTCGCCAACTATATGACCGCGATTGGCTACGGCTCCGACTTAGCCGACGAACAGAGGCAGTTTGCGCACTACTGGCCTGCCGACCTCCACCTCGTCGGCAAGGAGATCATTCGCTTTCATTGCGTCTATTGGCCCGCGTTTCTGCTGGCTGCCGAGCTGCCGCTGCCCAAGGCCATTACCGCCCACGGCTGGCTGCTCTTTGACAACTCCAAGATGTCCAAGAGCAAGGGCAACATCATTCGCACGGAGACCATTCTCGAAGCTTTCGGCGAGCATGTTCACGGCAGGCAGTTTACGGACTCTACGAAGCGGGAGCGCGACCTCTTCGCCTCCGACGTCCTCCGCTACTTCCTGCTCCGCGAGATCCCCTTCGGCCAGGACGGCAGCTTCAGCTTCGAAGCCCTCGTAACTCGCTACAACGCTGACCTCGCCAATGGTTACGGCAATCTCGTCAGCCGCACCTTGACCATGATCAACAACTACTTTGGTGTGCATCCAGTTACTGCGTCGTTTGGAGACTTGCAAAGCGAGGAAGATGTTCGTAAAGCAACGGTTTTCATGCAGCAAACTTTCGATGAAGAACTAGAAAAAAACAACTTCAAGTTCGCATTGGAACTCGTCATGGACTACACCGCTCAGGTAGATCGCTTTCTCACAAAGGAGGCACCGTGGAAGCTTCACAAAGCTGGTGAAGTTGAACGATGCGGGGCTGTCCTCAACGTTGCAGCAAACAACATTAGAAATTTCACCGCGCTCCTCTATCCCATCCTTCCCTACGCCACCGCCCGCGTCTGGGCTCAACTCGGCCTCGGCGACATTGAGGCCGCAGCCGCAAATGGTGAGCTCAAGAACCTACAGTGGGGCGGCCTGCAACCCGGCACCAAGCTTGGCCCGCTGGCCTCCATCTTCCCCCGCGCTGACAAAGGACTTGCCCAGATTATGAATGACCTCGAAAACCAAAGCTCCTCGTCGCTGAAGTCCTCAAAGCTCGCGGCTGAACAAACCATCTCTGAGCTGGAAAGCTCAGAGGGTGCAGCCCGTCCAGAAAACGGGCGTCCCGATGCTTCGCTCAAGCAGGCATTCACACCGACGCCCGCCGCTCCTGTGAGGGCCGACCCAAACGATCCCGCCGCGCCGCCACGAGCCTTGGACGAACCGGCCGGCACCCTGCCCGTCGCGGGCTCTTCCGCCCATACCACTGGACCGGATCCTACCCCGTCGCACACCCATGCCCATGCCAGCGGTCTCTTCGCGTCCGCCGCCTCGCAGGCGTCCATCACGGCAGGCCCGGCTGATGCCTCGCCCCAGATCACCATCGACGACTTTGGCAAGGTGGAGCTGCGCGTGGCCGAGATCAAGGTCTGCGAGCGCATCCCCAAGGCCGATAAGCTGCTGCGCCTGGAGGTCGATCTTGGCCACGAGACCCGGCAGATTCTCTCCGGCATTGCGGAGTTCTACGCGCCGGAGGAGCTGATCGGCCGCCGTATCGTCGTCATCACCAATCTCGCTCCGCGCAAGATGCGCGGCCTGGACTCGCACGGCATGCTCCTGGCCGCCTCCGGTCCAGAGGGTGGCAAGCCGATTCTGGCCACCGTTCCTGAAGGCGTGCCCTTGGGCTCCCGGCTGAAATAGATTTCACTCACGGACGCACGCACAGAAGAGCCGTGTGACGAGAGCACATCTCCTTTGTGCGTAGCACCTGTAGATCGCGCCTTCGGCGCTCGAATGTCCTGTTATCCAGAGCCCAGGGCTTCGTCCAAGGCTGGTATAGCCGCGCCTTCGGCGTCCGACAGGATCGCTGCACCTCAACGAGCCATGCTCTGGACAGAAGATTGTCCGAAATGCATTACTCTTGTTCAGCGTTCCGACAGCCCCGATGTCGGGAACTGGAGACCAGACTTGAACAGATACCTTGTGAAGGCGACCACGGTAGGAGCGCTCGGCGGCTTACTTTTCGGCTTCGACACGGCAGTGATCGCCGGGACCACGCAGCAGCTGACCGACATTTTCCACCTGACGCCCACCACGCTGGGTCTCACCGTCTTCATCGGCCTGGTCGGCACCGTGATCGGCGCAATGGGCTCGGGCGTACTCGGCCAGCGGATCGGCGGCCGGGAAGCCCTGCGCATCATGGCCATCCTGTATACCGTTTCGGCGATCGGCTGCGCGTTCGCCTGGAATTGGAACGTGCTGATGGTTGCGCGCTTCATCGGCGGTCTCGGCATCGGCGGCTCGTCGGTGCTGGGCCCGGTCTACATTGCCGAACTGGCGCCGGCAAAGTGGCGCGGACGGATGGTGGGCCTGTTCCAGATCAACATCGTCGTGGGCATCCTGCTCGCCTACCTTTCCAACTACATCATCACCACGCGCAACCTGGGCGACCTGCAGTGGCGGTGGGAGTTCGGCGTCGCGATCGTTCCGTCCATCCTCTTCCTCATCATGCTGTACGGCATCCCGCGCAGCTCGCGGTGGCTGGTCACGACCAACCAGACCGACGAAGCTCGCCAGGTGCTGGAGATGATGGGCTCCCCGAACTCGCAGGCGGAGCTGCAGGAAATTATCGACTCCGTGCACCTGGAGCGCGGCGCCAGGCAGGAGCCGCTCTTCAACGGAAAATACGGCAAGCCGATCTTTCTAGCGATTTCCATTGGCCTCTTCAATCAGCTTTCCGGTATCAACGCCATCCTGTACTACTCCAACTACATCTTTTCGTCGGCGGGCTTCAGCTCGAATTCCGCTGCACTGCAGACTGTTGGCGTGGGTCTAGTCAACCTGCTGGCCACGTTTCTCGGCATGAGCCTGATCGACAAGCTGGGACGCAAAACCCTGCTTTTGATTGGAGCCATTGGCATGGCTGTCGCGCTGGCAGGCGTCGGCGTTATCTTCTACACCCACGCGCACCAGGCGCTGCTGGTCTGGCTGCTGGTTCTTTTCATCATCTTCTTCGCCATCTCGCAGGGTTCGGTGATCTGGGTCTACATTGCGGAGGTTTTTCCGTCGCGCGTGCGCTCAAAGGGGCAAAGCGTCGGATCGTCTTCACACTGGATTATGAATGCACTGATCGCCGGCGCCTTCCCGTACGTGGCGGCTCGATCGCAAGCGGCTCCGTTCATGTTCTTTGCAGGGATGATGCTGTTGCAGTTCTTCATCGTCCTCACTGTGTATCCCGAAACGAAGGGCAACACGCTGGAGGCGATCCAGGCGAACTTCGGGATTCATTGAGTGGGTGTCCCTCAGTCGGGAGTTACTGCTCGTGGTAGTTGCGCATCAGGCCACCGTCGATGACGTAGGTGGAACCGGTGATGTAGCCTGCCTCTTCGCTGGCAAGATACGCCACAAGTCCCGCGACCTCGTCTGAAGTACCAAGCCGGCCGAGGGGTATGTTGCGCAGCAGAGGATCGAGTTGCGCGGGATTGTTCATCATGGCCTGGTTGATGGGCGTGGCGATGGCTCCAGGCGCGACGTTGTTGATGGTGATGCCTATCGGTCCGAGCTCCACGGACAAGTCGCGCATGAGCATGCGCAAACCGCCTTTCGCTGCACAATACGTGGCGAAGTGAGGAAAGACCATGTCCTCGTGAACGGAGGAGATGTTGATCACGCGGCCTGGCTTCTTCGCATCCCGCAGCTTTCGGACAAAGGCCTGGGTCAGGAAGAACGGTCCTTTCAGATTCACGGCGAGAACGGCATCGTAGTCGGCTTCGGGAGTGTCCCAGAAGTCCGAGCCCTTCTCAATGCCGGCGTTGTTCACAAGGATGTCGCAACCGCCGAGCTGCTGCCAGGCCTGCTCGATGAGGTTTGCGGTGTCTGCAACTTTGCTCACGTCCGCCTGAACGACAATGGACTTGGATCCGCTCTCGGCGATCTTCTTCTGGGTGTCGGCAGCGCCCTCGGGGTGGCTGCGATAGTCAATGACGACTGCAGCGCCTTCGCCGGCCAGACGAACCGCGATGCCCTGTCCGATGCCGGAGGAAGAACCGGTTACCACAGCGACCTTGCCGTCTAGACGATTCGCCATTATCTGCTCGCTTTCCTGGGAACTGCTTTTGTCGCGGAGCGCTTTGCGGCGGACCCCTTGCGGGACGACTTTTTCGGGACGCTCTTCGCTTCCACCTCCTTGTGTAGTAGCCGCTTGGCGGTTTCCAAGGCACCCTTGCGTTCCTTGGAGAGATTGCGACCTCCCCTGTTCTCGTAAAAGTTGAGCATGCGCATCGCCTGGCCCGGCCCTTCAGGCGAGACGCTCTTTTTGGCCAGTCCCTCGGCAATGGCTTTTCCGCTTTGCTTGAACAGCCCAGGCGCAGGCTTTGTCGAATCGGTGGTGACCTTAGCGGACCAGCGCCGGGAGGGTGGCGTGGTGGCGCGCTTTACGGTCTTCACCGCAGAAGTTCTTCCTGCGGATTTAGCGGCAGGGCCGCCCGACTTTTTAGTTGCCATGGTGAGCACGTCTCCTTCTGGGAGTGTGATGCGAATTTCAGACGGCTGGAAGAGTGCCGGCCCCCACTCGACGGCGCCGAAAGAAGCCAGTGAGCAGGGCGCCACACTTTTCCGCGAGCACGCCTTCAGTGACCTCGACGCGGTGGTTGAGAGCGGGATGGTTGAGAACCGAAAGCACCGATCCGCACGCGCCTGCTTTCGCATCGCGGGCAGCGTACACCAGGCGTGAGATGCGCGCATGCAGAATGGCGCCGGCGCACATCGCGCAGGGCTCCAGAGTGCAAACGAGCGTGCAGCCAGGCAGGCGATAGTTGCGCAGGTAGAGGGCTGCCGCGCGAAGAGCAACAATCTCCGCGTGAGCTGTGGGGTCTGAGGTGCGGAGCACCTGGTTATTCCCCCGGCCGATGATGTCTCCAGTGGAGGAGAGAACAAGTGCGCCGACAGGGACTTCACCGGCAAGCTCAGCGGCGTGCGCCTCTGTGAGGGCGTGGCGCATGAGGGCTTCGTCCAAGGAACGAGGGTCCGTCACAATCCGCGGACCTGCGGCTGCGCTTCAGGTCCGAAGAAGCGGGCAATTTGCCCCGCGAGCGCAAGCAGCGCCGGGCGGCGCTGCAGGAGTTCATCCGCAGGCATGCTGAAGTTGCGTGCCCAGACGTCTTCAAGGATGGGCAGGATTTTCTCGGGCACCAACTCAGACGTCGTGAAGTTCTCAAGCTGGTTGAACAGGAGCTCTGCCTCCGTCTCGTACTCATCTGCAGGAGCGCCTTGGGCGATGAACCCTTCGATGTCGGCAATCGCGACAAGCTCCTGGATGGAGTCGATATCGGGCGGAGGAGGCCAGGGCTTCTGTGCGGAGTTCATGTCAGGCGGGCTCCTGCTGGGTCATGCAATGAATCGCACCGAGCCCCCAGATAAAGTCGGTGCAATGGATACCGGTGACGGTGCGATCCGGGAAGCATTCAGCGAGAGTATTGAGAGCGATGCGATCGTTGGGGTCGTTGAAGGTAGGGACCAGGACAAGGCCGTTGCAGATGTAGAAGTTGGCATAGCTTGCTGGTAATCGCTGCCCTTCAAAGACGACCGGCGCGGGCATCGGCAACGTACGAATCTCGAAGGGCTTGCCGTCAAGGTTGCGGGCCGTGCGCAGGCGATCCAGGTTTTCCGCGAGCGGCAGGTGGTTCTCATCGGCAGTATCGGGCTCGATCGCGGTGAGGATCGTGTCGGCGCCCACGAAGCGTGTGATGTCGTCGACATGCCCGTGGGTATCATCCCCAGCGCAGCCCCGGTTCAGCCAGATCACCTGCTCAGTGCCCAGATATTCTGCAAAGGCTTGCTCAAGCTGTTCCTTGCCCACACCGGGGTTACGCTGCTGTATTTCGGAAAGCAGGCACTCTTCCGTGGTGAGAAGGATGCCTCTCCCATTGGTGTCGATGGAACCGCCTTCGAGCACGAGACGGCGACCCTTCGTTTCCGGCTGTCTCCGCGGCAGGGTGTACAGCTCCGCGATATGCTGCGGGATACGGTCGTCATTGAGGTGGTTAGGGTACTTGGCCCATGCGTTGAACTTCCAGTCGGTAAGGGCAAGCTCGCCCGCCTGATTCTTGACGAAGATTGGGCCGGAATCGCGCAGCCAGACTCGATCGGTGCGCCAGTGGTGAAAGTGCAGGCGGGCGAGATTGGCACCTTGCCTGCGGAGCAACTGAGTGGCGCGGCGCTCGGCGGACAGGTCGTTCACGAGAATGTGCACATCCTCGGCAGCGGAGAGATGGCGAACGATCTCGCAATAGACCCAGGGAATCGGCTGGAACTTGCCCGGCCAATCCTCAGGATTGTGAGGCCATGCAATCCAGGTGGCGGCATGCGGAGCCCACTCGGCGGGCATGCGAAATTTCGATGGAACGGCATCGATCACACTCTTCATTCTAGAGTGGCGATGTTCTCAAGGCTCCTGGTGCTTGTCTCGCCGCGGGCGGCGTCCCGCAGTGATGTGCCCTGGAAACGGGCTGCGAGGAGGCCGAACGGCAGAATGGCGAGGTTCAGGACGACAAGCATGACGGTGGCGCAGGCCGTTGCGGCTTCCAGCGGTACGCCCAGCAGCGTGTGCAGGGCCGCCGCATTGACGGCGATCTGCGTGAACCATCCGAGGATGGGGAGCTGCAGGAGCGAGCCGCCGAGGCTCGACGCAAACACAAGCATGATCGCGGTGAAGCTGATGGGCGCGAGAGTGGAGTCGGCGGTGAATGCACGCGCGCAGAGAAGATAGCACGCTGCGGCGCCGTACCACATGACGAGAGAAACGGCGGAGACCTCGGCGAACTGACGCCCGGAGGAGAGCGTGCCGAGACCCTCGCGAAAGTCGAGAACGCGATTCGATGCGGTTTCCGAAAAGCTCTGGGAAAGAGGACGAAGCAGGGCTCGCAAGATCCCTGCGACGGCAGTTCCGGCCAGGCGCAGAGCGAGGGCAAACGCTGCGATGGCAAGCGTGGCAACCAACGAAACTTCGCCTGCCCGAACATAAATCTGATGATGCGGGAGTGTGGCAGGCGCAAAGGCAAGCGTGAGCGAGAAGACGATGGCGGCCGCGGCGAGATCGAAAGCGCGCTCTACGGAGTAAACAGCGATCTGTCCGGCGACGGGCAAGCCGAAGCGACGCGCTACAAGGTAAGGGCGAGCCAAATCTGCGACCCGGCCGATCAGGGCAACCGCAGTGAAGCCGATGATCTGGGAGGGTACCAGCGCATTGGGCGAAACCCGCTGCAGCGGGCGAATGAGAATGGCCCAACGCAAGGCGCGCAGCCAATAACAGAAATAAATGATTGCCAGCGCCAGAGCGATGGGCCGCCAGGAAACGGCGCGGAGTTGATCACGCAACGAGGGCCAGTCGAACGAGATGCGATGACGGAAGCGGAAGATCGCCAAGGCGACGAGCACAACGCAAAGGGCAAGGACAATGCGGCGGGTTCGTGTGTTCATGCCGGGGAAGTCCTCGCGGAAAGCGCTTGCTCGGTATTCAGGAGCAGGTCGTGTGCTGTGTTTCAGGATTTCGGTGCCGAGCACCTGATTTGCGGATCTCAAAATCTCAAAAGATCCTTGGCAGCCACGGGCACTAAGGCGTGGGGAGCGGGCCGGAAGCAAGCGTGAGGGCCGCGGCCTCCAGGGGCTTGACGGGAGAATGGGCGGCGGTCTCAACTGCTGCGGTGCCGGCTCTGGTGCCGAGAGCTATTTTGCGCCGGTAAAACTCGTTGATGACGCGCGTGACGTAGTCGCGAGTCTGCCGAAACGGCGGAACCCCGTGGTACCGCTCCACAGCACCCGGACCAGCGTTGTACGCAGCGAGAGCAAGGGCCAGATTGTCGTGGTAGCGCTTGAGCAGATCGTCCAGGAAGGCAGTGCCGGCTGCGATGTTCTCTTCAGCCTTGAAGAGATCGTGCGCGCCGAAGTTCCGAGCGGTGGACGGCATGAGCTGCATGAGCCCGCGGGCACCGGCCCGGGAGACTGCCGTCGGCCTGTAACCGGACTCGGCATGGATCACGCTGGCGAGTAGCTCGACATCAATGTTGTGCTCGGCACCCGCGCGGGAGATGAGATCGTGGAAGTCGAACTCGGAAGGTTGCGGAACTGCACTCTGCATCTTCGCAAAGTGAGCCACTGGATAGGCTATTTCGAGCGGGATAAAGGCAGCCCTGGACAGAACGATGGGCTTGGGCGGAGCGGCAGCGAGAGTGGGCGCGACACTCTTCGGCGCGTCGGGCAGAAACTCGATGTTCGCGACCTGCAGGAAGGAAACCTCCTGGTAGTCGCTGCCTTTGCCGGTGTAGAGGCGAACATGATCGCCGACGATCTCGTGGCGATCGCAGTCAACGGTAAAGCCGCTGCGTAGAGTGATGTGCTCCATGGCCCTAACCGGTAAGGCGGTCAGGGCGGCAAAACACACAATCATCGCGGCGCGGATGGGGATGACGTTCAGGGCAAACACTGGAGTAAGGTTACCATTTCAGCCTGAGGTGAGAGCCCGATAGCGATCACGGAACGTGCCTGCCTATGGCACTTTTGAGGAAGTGACTCCGCCTGCTTCTAGAGGCTTGGACGGAATCGGGTGCGGGTCCGGATACAGGATCGCCTCGATGACCTCGGCGACACCGTTTTCGTCGTTGGAGCGGCCGAGAGCCCATCCTCTGCTTCCGGCGAAAGTGAGGAAGTCCTCGGGGGCGTTGGCCATGACTACGGCCCGCCCGGCGAACTCGAGCATGGGAAGGTCATTCCAGTTGTCCCCGATGGCCATGACATCTTCGCAACCGATCCCCCGCAACTCGGCAAGGCGGGCGATCGCGGTGGCTTTGGAGCAGCCGGCGGGCAGGATGTCCAGTATGCTGAGGTCGCGGTCAGGGTATTCGGTGCGATGCAGGGTGAGCTCTGCACCAGGGTGGTCGCGATGGAGCGCGCCCACAGGGACGACGCCGGGATGCTCCAGGAGCCGGGCCTCGGCGGCGCGCATACGCGCGATCCGTCCGCACAGCATCGCCTGGATAGGCGCACCCTGCGGCTGGTTCGGGAGCAGGGCGTCTTCCAGGGTGGCAACGGTGCGGATGAAGGGGGCGTTGGCTTCCATCCAGCGGCCGATGCTGCCGTGCAGCTCGCTGGTCTGTTCAACGATCAGCGAGCCGGAGCTCTCGTTCCCCGCGGCATCAAGGGTGTCGAAGGTGAAAAGGAGAGTGCTGCGGAAGTCGGCAGCATGAGCACAGAGCCACCGCGCCGTGGCAAGCGGCAGGTGATGACGGTGAAGGAGTTCAGCGGCATGCGTGCGGATCACCGTGCCGTTGGAACTCACCAAGAGGCTGCTGCTCCGCAGGCCGAGTTCGCGGAGGACCTTCATGGCATAGCCATGCCGTCTGCCGGTCGCGATGACGATCTCGACGCCTGAAATTTCGGCCGCACGCAGCGCCGCGAGGTTCCGCGGACTTACACGGCCGTCGGAGCCGAGCAGCGTACCGTCCATATCGATTGCGATGAGTTTCGGTTGCGGCACTCTGACGATTAGAACTCAAGCTGCATGGAGTGTTGCCGAAGAGCACGCCATCCTTCATGGGCGAGTCGGGTGGCGGGGCGCTCGAGAACCATCTCCACTACGGCGCACAGCTCAACTCGAAGACGCGACTTCAGCGCATGGGGTGCATCGAAGGAGAATGGCTGAAATTGCTTTCCTGGAGTGCTCGCGGTGCGGGCATAGGTTATCTGCGGAAACGCCGCAAGGTGTTTGCCCGCTGGATGCGGGCGTGCTGTATGTGCGGTATGACATGGAGGCGCTGCGGCATACGACGCGCAGGGACCGTCCTGCGGAGTTGGCAGCCGCGGCCTTGCGCGAGCGCGGTGCGAGCCTTGGAATGTGGCGCTACGCCGACGTGCTGCCTGACGCGACCGCAGTGACGCTCGGCGAGGGCTGGACGCCGATGCTGCCGAGCCGGCGCCACAAGGGCCTGTTCCTCAAGGAAGAGGGAGCCAATCCGACCGGCACCTTCAAGGCGCGTGGAATGTCGATGGCCGTAACGATGGCCAGACACTACGGGCTGAAGCACCTCGCCACGCCCTCGGCGGGTAATGCGGCGGGCGCACTGGCGGCGTACGCTGCGGCGGCCGGGATGCCGGCGCACATCTTCATGCCGAAGGACGTGCCTCTGGCGAATTACCTCGAATGCGTGCTGTACGGCGCGGACGTCACGATGGTGGATGGCCTGATTTCGGATTGTGGGCGGATGGTGGCCGAAACGATCAAGCTACAGAAGGAAAATAGGCTCCCTCCGGAAGATGTCTGGTTCGATGTGTCGACGCTGAAGGAGCCCTACCGCGTAGAAGGCAAGAAGACCATGGGCTATGAACTGGTGGAGCAGCTTGGGTGGGAGTATCCCGATGCAGTGCTGTATCCGACGGGTGGCGGCGTGGGCCTGATCGGGATGTGGAAGGCGTTTGCGGAAATGGAGCAACTGGGGTGGGTCGCAGGCAAGCGTCCGCGTATGTATGCGCTGCAGGCAGCGGGCTGCGCGCCGGTTGCCAAGGCCTACGAGGCCGGTAAGCCGGAAAGCGAGTTCTTTCAAGGGGCGGAGACATTTGCGTCGGGTTTGCGCGTTCCGAAACCCTATGGCGACGCGATCATCCTGGAGATTGTGCGCGAAAGTGCAGGAAGCGTGGTGGCCTCAAGTGATGGGGAGATCATGGCGTCCCTGCGCGAGTGGGCCACCGAGGAAGGTCTGTTTTTGTGTCCGGAGGGCGCGGCCGCAACGGCCGGCTATGACAAGCTGTTGGCCGGCGGTGAGATCAAGGCCGGAGAACGCGTGGTGCTGTTCAATACGGGTGCAGGGCTGAAGTATGTAGACACGGTGGCGGAGGCGATGCACCTGCGCAGGCCGGGCTCCCTCCCGACCTCGCTCCCGGTGGGCGGAATCATTACACCTGTGTAACGACGGCTCACCGGGCTCAGCTGACCGGGCCGGGAGCTGCGCTGAGTCAGCTGCGTTGCGACCGGGCGATAGCTCCCTTGGCTTCCTTGTCGGCTTCGCGTTTCCGCTCTGTGGCCCGCTTGTCCCACTCCTGCTTGCCTTTCGCCAGCGCGAGTTCGCACTTGACGCGGCCATTCTTGAAATAGAGGCGGACCGGGATGAGGGTATACCCCTTGCCCTGCAGAGCGGCTTGCAGCTTCACGATCTCTCGCTTGTGAAGGAGGAGCTTGCGGGTGCGGAGCGACTCGTGGTTCATGGCGTTGCCGTGTGAGAACGGACCAATGTGCGCGTTGAGCAGGAAGGCTTCGCCATCCTTGAGCAGGCCGTAGGCGTCCTTGAGGTTGGCCTTGCCTTCACGAATGCTCTTGACCTCGGTGCCGCGCAGGGCAACCCCTGCCTCAACACGATCCGAGAGAAAGTAGTTGAAGCTCGCGGAGCGGTTGAAGGCCGCGTCGCGCCGGCCTGCGGCAACGGGGTCGCGGTCCTTGGCCTTGACAACGGGTTTAGCGGTTGCGGTGGAAACGGTCGGATTGGAGAGCGAGCGTGGCATGGTGCGTGCGCACCTCAGCTTAACAGAGCAGGATGGTGCGGCGCATAGAGGAAGGGATAGCGGCAGTGGGCCAGGCCCGCTGTAAAGAGAAGCAAAGCCGGCAACTGCCTGCGCCTGTGCTTCGGATAACACTTTCGAGTGAGGTCCGGTTGGCTGACCGTCCCGGATACTGCAGGAGGTCTTGTGGACTCGGCGTTCACGTCCACCGCTTGATCTCTGGATTGGCGGTGGAGAATTATGGGTCCTGTTCTTCGGGCATGGAGGCGCTTGGGAAGACACCATGTGCCTCGGACGCAGAACGCAGGCACGATCTTTTTTGTTTCTCCCTCGGAGTTGAAACGTCGGGCGGATTGGTCCGTCGAACGAGACAGATGGCCCGGAAACAAGACGGGTGGACACAGTGAGAGGCAGCGAAAGCCTTCGCGGATGTGTGCCCCGAGTGGCCTTCTGCTCACGGAGATACCAGTGACACAGATGGTAGAATGGCGGCAGCATAACCCTTTGCCCGCGCAGCCGATAGTTTTTGTGGATGCCTCTGGATCAGAGCGTGCCGCGCGCGCGGATGTGACGCAGGGTTGGGCATTCGGACCCAGAGAAACCAAGCGTGCGTGTAACGGCCGCCGAGGGATGGAGCAGGTCGTACGCATGCAGGGACACGGGATGGGGCGACAGGAAAAGACACAGAGAAATCGCAGAGCCAGCCTCTTTTCAGGCATGGCGTTGGGACTGATCGTCTTGACCGCACTCTGTGCAGCCTCTCCGGCTCGTGCTCAATCGGCCAGCCGATGGGACAAGCGCGGGCAGGACGCAGAAGCGCGACAGGACTACGATGCTGCCTTTGAAGATTATCGCCAGGCTCACCTGAAGAAGCCGACGGACCTTCGGTACCGGGAACGCTTCGAGCGTTTACGCTTCCAGGCCGCGGCATTGCATGTGGACCGCGGCCGCGTGCTGCGGCAGTCGGGGGATTTTCCTGGTGCGATCAATGAGTTCGCACGTGCTTTGCAGATCGATCCGGGCAACCAGGCAGCGGCGCAGGAGCTGCAGATCACGCAGCAGCCCAGGGCAATGGGCGGAGCCTCCGGAGCTGCCGCTCCCGCAAGCGGCGCGCCCGGCCAGGCGTCGGATGCGATTGCCAGCAGCGCGGCCCCGGGAACGGTGCTGATCCCCGGCGTGGACGAGCAGACTCCCCACCAGGCGCAGGTAAAGCGCGATCTTGAGATGCTGAGCGGGCCGGTCGATTTGCGGCCGGTGTCCACCGATCCGATCACGCTGCACATGGTGGAAGACACCAAGGTGATTTACCAGGCGATCGGCAAAGCGGCTGGGCTGAACACGATCTTCGACCCGGAGTACAACAGCAAGCGCATCCAGGTGGATTTGACCAACGTGTCCCTCTGGGACGCGTTACGCATTGTAGGCACGCTGAGCGGGACCTTCTGGAAACCGGTTACGCCCAACACACTGTTCGTGGCGCAGAACAATCGCACTAAGCGCAGCGACCTGAGCGACCTGGCTCTGCAGACCTTTTACCTGACCAATGTGGCGCAGCAGAACGACGCCAATGAAATTTTGATCGCTCTGCGCAACCTGCTGGACCCCAGCTCCAAGCTGCTCCTGGTAGTGAGCCAGAACGCTCTTGTCGTGCGCGCGACGACTGACGAGCTGCGGCTGGCTGAGAAGGTAATCAACGATCTGGACAGGCAAAGGGCAGAGGTGGTGGTTGACGTGGCTGTGCTCGAAGTGAGCCGCCAAAAGGAACGCAGCCTCGGTATCACGCTGCCGCAGAGCTTCGGGCTCACTCCCACATCGGGAACGACGAGTTCCACCAACAGCACGGCGAGTACCTCAACCAGCACGGGAACAACAGGCACGAGCACTGCCTCGACGAGCTTGACATTGAATACGCTTGGGAATCTGAACGCCACCAACTTCGCGGTGACCGTGACCGGCGGTACAGTGAATGCGCTCCTGTCGGATACAGACACGCGCATTCTGCAAAACCCGCGGGTGCGGGCCACGGACGGCCAGCGCGCGGTGCTGAAGATAGGCTCCAAAATTCCCGTGGCGACCGGATCCTACTCGGCGGGCGCGGCGATCACAACTGCTTCGCTGGGTGTGCAGACACAATTCCAATACCTGGACGTGGGTGTGAATCTCGACATCACGCCGACGGTCCACTACAACCGCTCCGTGTCGCTGAAGTTGAAAGTTGAAATTTCCAGCCAGGACGGCGTTTCGGTGATCTCCGGCGTGAGTGAGCCGATCATCGCACAGAAGACGGCGGAGCAGGTGATTGAGCTCAAGGACGGTGAGCCCACCCTGCTGGCCGGACTGCTGCAACAGCAGGAGACGAACACCACGAGCGGGACGCCTTTCCTGGGAGAAATCCCGTTCCTGAAGTACTTCTTTACCAGCAACGACAAGGTCCGGCAGAAGGATGAGATCGTGTTCCTGTTGATCCCGCACATCGTGCGCGAATCGATCCTCACCGACGAGAACACAAGTCAGATCTACACGGGCACAAGCCAGGCGATCGAAGTGCTGCGGCGCGAACCGAAGACCGTAGCGGCCCAGCGGGATGCGTCGCTGGAGGGCACGGCTGCTGGGCAGCGCTCCGCGGCGCCGCAGACGTCAGCTGCCAACGCAGCGAATTCCGTCCTTGGCCAGTTGGCCGCGCAGGCTGCGCCGCCAACACCGCCTCCTCCCGCGACGTCGGCTGCAGCGCAACCGCCGGTCACCCTGAGCCTGACGCCCTCGACCGCTAGCCAAGGCGTGGGTTCGGTCTTTCAGATTGCCCTGACGGCTGTCAACGCGAACGATCTTGCCAGCGTGCCGCTGCAACTGCAGTTCAACCCGAAGGTGCTCTCGCTGGAAAAGGTAGATGTGGGTCCGATGCTGAGCCAGGACAAGAAGGCTGTTGCGGTTGTTCAGAATGCGGTAGGGGATGGTGCGGTTTCTATCAATGCGTCGAGACCGCCGAGCGTAGCTGGAGTGAGCGGGCAGGGAACCGTGTTGACCTTGACGTTCAAAGCGATGGCAGCAGGGGATTCCACGTTGGCGCTGGTGCGCGTGGGAGCGAAGAACAGCCAGGGCGCCGATCTGCCGGCGATGGCGAACCAGGCCGTCATTCACGTCAAGTAGCGTGTGCAGTGCCGGCTTGCAGGAGAGCGTGAAGGCCTGACGAGAAGACGAAGCGGGAGGCGCAGAGACGATGAAACCAGCACACTCGACAATTCGTTGCAGCCTTCTGCACGGGGCAGTGCGGCGCAGGCGAGAAGCGGGCGTAACGCTGATCGAGCTGATCATTGTGACCGCGATGATCGCAGTGTTGGCGACGGCTGCGGTTCCGGTGGTGCGGTTCACTGTGAAGCGGCAGAAGGAGCGCGAACTTCGCGCGGATTTGTGGGAGATGCGGCGCGCCATCGACGCTTACAAGGATGCGGCGGACAAGGGCGGTATCCAGACCAAAGCGGACTCCAACAACTATCCGCCCGATCTGCAGACACTGGTGGACGGGGTCGATATTCAATCCCATAAGGTGCGCTTTCTGCGCAAGATTCCATTGGACCCGATGACAAAGTCGGTCGAATGGGGACTGCGCTCCAATCAGGACGATCCTGACTCAGACAGCTTCGGTGGGCAGAATGTCTACGACGTGTACTCCAAGAGCATGGGCACGGCTTTGGATGGGACGAAATACAGCACATGGTGAGCCATACGAAAATGCGAGACCCGCGAGTTGGTGAGGCTGGATTTACGCTGATCGAGTTGATGATCGTCATGGCGATCATCGGCGTGCTTGCTGCCATTGCAGTCCCCAGCTTCGTCGCAACCGTTCGTCGCGCCAAGGAGGCGGCTCTGCGGCAGGATCTGCAAACCATGCGGGATGCCATCAGCAGCTACACGGTCGATAAGGAAAAGGCCCCGAACGGGTTGGACGATCTGGTGCAGGCAGGGTACCTGCGGACAGTTCCGAAGGATCCGATGACCGACCGGACCGACACATGGAGCACCGAGCAGAGCGACAGCCTGATGATGATCGAGGAGACCCAAGGCGGGATTGCCGACGTGCACTCCGGGTCGCAGGGAATCGCCACCGATGGAACCACCTACAACACCTGGTAGGCATGCCGGGCGGTCGGTGTTCTGGAGTAGTGCTGTTGGGGCGGTTTGCCGGACGCGCAGGGAGCCGAACGCTCGACCGCATCCAAACGACGGAAAATGCGTCTAAAGTAGTAAGCAAAGTCGTGTCCGTTCCCAGGGTGCGGCTTTCGCGGGGTCCCTACGCCATGCGCACGCTTCCTGCCCTCTTCCTTTCCGCTGTGTTGGCACTATCCGCCGCAGCTTTCGCGCAGCAGCCTTCAACCGTGCCGTCCACGACGCCACAGCCCGCCGACTCAACGCAGCCGGTCAGCATCCCGCCTTCGGTTGGGACGACGCCCACAGGAACACCGACCGGGAGCACCGATCCCGTACCCACTGGCGGACGCACAAAGCTGCCGGTGCCGGACACGGACAAGAAGACGGATGCGGCCACGCCTGCAACGGTGAAGGCCGATGCCATCCCGACGCCTGGTGAGGAGCTCGACCCGCACATCAAGAAGGGCAGTGAGGAAGATGTGAATGCCGTAGGGAACCGGAATATCGGCGGCCGCGGGCTGGGCAACTGGTATTCCACGAATTGGGAGGTCTCCAATGGCAAGTCGTATTCCATGGAAATCGAGAAGAGCTCCCACCTCGTGACGGATCCGGTGGTCGTGGAGTATGTGAACCGAGTCGGGCAGAACCTTGTGAAGAACTCGGACTCGAAGGTGCCGTTCACGATCAAGGTGTTGGATACGGACGAGATCAACGCGATGGCGTTGCCGGGCGGGTTCTTTTATGTGAACTCCGGGCTGATTCTGGCGTGCGACTCAGAGGACGAGCTCGCCGGTGTGATGGCGCACGAAATCTCGCACGTGGCCGCGCACCATGCCGCGCGCGAGATGACGAAGATGAACTACATGCAAATCGGCCAGATTCCGCTGATCATCTTTACGCAGGGAACATGGACGGGATATGGCATTTACGAGGCATCGCAGCTGGCGGTACCGCTGACTTTCCTGCAGTTTTCGCGCGAGTATGAGGCGGAAGCCGACTACCTGGGCGTCCAATACATGTATAAGGCCGGATACGATCCGCAGGGCATGGTATCGATCTTCGAAAAGCTGGAAGCGTTAGAAAAGCACAAGCCGGGTGCGCTTTCCAAGGCATTCAGCGATCATCCCGCCACCCCGGACCGCATCGATCATGTGGAGAACGAGATAGCTACCATTCTGCCGGCCAAGGCGGACTACCTGGTCACGACCTCGGAATTCGACCAGGTAAAAGCGCGGCTGGCCCGCATCCAGAACAAACGCGGCCTGAATGACAAGAAGGGCGGCAACAAGCCTACCTTGCGGCGCACCGCTGGAACGAATAACGATCCAAACGCGCCGACTGGAACCACCGGCAACGGATCAGGAGACGACCGCCCGACCCTGGGGCGGAGGAACTAAGTGCGGAGGAACTAGGGCGCGGAACACCCCCCTTGTTTCTCCGCACAAAAGATCAGGAACAAAGGTTTTAGGTTCGGACCTGAGCGATCCCCAAAGTGATAGACGGCCCGGCGGGCACCCTCGCCGGGCTGCACTTTTGTCAAGCAGGGCCTCTCTTCAAGGAGCTTTCAAAACGCATGGCAGAGACAAGTTATACAACGGGATACACGGATGATCACGCCGCGGCAGGGTTGGAGACGAAGTTTCCGGCTATCGAGACGTGGCGCAATCAATTTCCGGCGTACGAAATCCTGATCGACGACCCGGAGTTTACGAGCGTGTGCCCAAAAACGAGCCTGCCGGACTTCGGCGTGCTGACGATCCGCTACATGCCTCGCGAGAAGTGCCTGGAGCTGAAGTCGTTGAAGGAATACCTGTTCTGCTACCGAAACCTGGGGATTTTTCAGGAGAACATCGCGAACCAAGTGCTGGAGGATGTGGTCAAAGCGACCGACCCGGTGTGGGCAGAGGTCAAGGGCGACTTCAGGCCGCGGGGTGGGATTTCGACAGTGGTCACGGCGCGATGGCCGCGGACGGAAAAGATGCGCTAGGCTCTTCCGTTTCTGTTAAGGTAGAGGCGCTCTCCCGGAGTGCCCAAATCCAATCCGTTAATCGGTTTAAATCTCAGCACGGCCTCGGGATCGCAATCCCGCGAAGAATCTAGTCCGGTGTAAAGAACGGCTGCTATTCTCAAGCGGATGAGTGAAGCTTCGAAGCCGAGCGGGAATGGCAACAAGGGAACGGTCGCGGGGGCGACGACGGCGCTGGTGTTGTTGACGGGCATGAACTTCGTCAACTATCTGGATCGCTACATTCTGCCGGCGGTGCAGGAGCAGGTCAAAGGCGAGTTTCATATCAGCGACGACCAGATCGGGTCGCTGACGCTGTGGTTCTTTGTGGCCTATGTGCTGAGCTCGCCCATCACCGGGTGGCTGGGCGACCGGTTTCCACGCAAGCCAATGATCGTGATCGCCGCCTTGGGTATTTCGGCGATGAACTTCCTGACGGCGAGCGTGCATGACTATGCGTCGCTGAACTGGCGGCATGCGGTGCTGGGAGTTGGCGAGGCGTGCTTCGGAGTATTCGCACCGGCGCTGCTGGCAGACTTCTTTGCGGAGAAGAAGCGGAATGGAGCACTTACGATCTTCAACGTGGCGATTCCCGTGGGCGCGGCGCTGGGGTATCTGGCGGGAGCGCACATCGCGGCGAGTCACGGCTGGCGCATGAGCTTCATCGTGTCTGCCATTCCGGGAGCGCTCATCGCACTGCTCATCCTGTTCTTCATGAAGGAGCCGCAGCGCGCCGAGCAGGGGCAGGATCGGGCGAAGGCGGACAAAAGCTCGGTGCTTTCGCTGCTGAAGAACGGCGCGTACCTGAGCTCCATCCTCGGCTATGCGGCGGTGACGTTCTCGCTGGGCGGCATTTCGTGGTGGATGCCGTCGTTCCTGCATCGCATGGACGGGCGCTCGATTGCCGATGCGGGCACCATCATGGGCACGATCACCGTGGTGTGCGGTCTGGGCGGAACGGTGGCGGGTGGAGCGCTGGCGCAGTGGTGGTCGAAGAAGACCCCGAAGGCGCTGTACCTGGTGCCGGCAATCAGCGCGGTGCTGGCGGCCCCGCCGGCGCTGCTGACCTTCTTCGGGCCGAAGAACCTCACGTTGCCAGCTCTAGGCGTGGCGGTGTTTCTGATCTTTCTGGGAACGGGGCCGGTCAACGCGGCCACGCTGAATGCCGTGCCCGCGACGCTGCGGGCGACGGCTATGGCGGGTCAACTGTTTGCGATCCACGTGTTCGGCGATGCGTTCTCTCCAAAGCTGATCGGGTTTATCAGCGACCGCTCCGACCTGCGCTATGGCCTGAGCGCGACGCTGGCGACCATGCTGCTGGCAGGTGTGATCTTCTTCGTGGGAGCACGGTTCGCACCGCCGCTGCATGACGACGTGCAGGCACCGGCCGCGGCGTGATCGGTGTCGTGCGTGTCGCTTTGGAGGTGGCAGCGTGGGCGGTGGCGGCAGCCTGGTGCGTTCGAGTTCGGGAAGCCTGGCGAGGATTTCCGGAGATTGCCGACCTGCGAGACGCGGAGTGGGGCTCGCTGGCGAGCGATGC
Source organism: uncultured Acidobacteriaceae bacterium (assembly GCA_964246235.1). GTDB lineage: Bacteria > Acidobacteriota > Terriglobia > Terriglobales > Acidobacteriaceae > Granulicella. The sequence continues at coordinate 2,779 of CAXTPR010000038.1, read as the reverse complement.
GCCGCTGCTGACGGTGGTAGTCCCAGCTCGGAATGAGGCGGCCTACATCACGGCAACCCTGGAGGCCTTGCTCCAGGCGGAGTATCCGATGCTGCAGATCCTGGCAGTCGACGACCGGTCGCAGGATGGGACCGGCGCGATTCTGGAGGAGCTTGCAGGGCAGGCGGGGCATTCACGGGAAACCCTCCCGATGAAGCTGCAGGTGCTGCATATCGACGAACTGCCAGCGGGCTGGCTGGGAAAGACGTGGGCGATGGAGTCGGCTGTGCGTGCCAGTGCGGGCGAGTGGATTCTGTTTACCGATGCCGACGTGTTGTTTTCGCCTGCAATTCTGCGGCGCGCGGTCAGCTATGCGGAGCGGGAAAGAGCAGCTCACCTGGTGGTCGGGCCGACTCCTCTGGTAAAGACGCATGGCGAGGGGATGTTGTTGGGGTTCTTTCAAGTGGTGGGGCTGTGGGCGTCGCGGCCATGGCGGGTGGCCGACCCGAAGGCGAGGCGGGACGCGATCGGCATCGGCGCGTTCAACATGGTGCGGCGGTCGGCGCTGCACGCGATCGGCGGTTTGGAGCCGCAGCGGATGACCGTGCTGGAGGACATCACGCTGGGAAGGCGGATCAAAGCGGCGGGGCTGCCGCAGCGGGTGGCGTTTGCGCCGGGGCTGGTGCGGGTGCACTGGGCTTCGGGCGCCAATGGGCTAGTGCGGGTGATGACCAAGAACCTGTTTTCCGGCGTGAACTTCCAGCCTGCGCTGCTGCTGCTGGCCGTTGCCGGTTTGGCGGCGGGCACGCTGCTGCCTCTGGCGGGATTATTTTGGCGGCCGACGCTGCTGCCAGGGCTGATCGTGATGGGCTGCATCGCGGGCGCCTACCGGCTGATGGAGCCGATAACGGGCATCGATGCACGGTACGGGTGGCTGTACCCGCTGGGTGCAGCGGCGTTTTGCTGGGCCATGCTGCGATCCATGCTGGCGGCGCTGGTCCGGGGCGGCGTGGTGTGGCGGGGAACGCACTATCCGCTGCGGGAGCTAAGAAGGCAAAACAGCTCGTGGCGGTGGAGATGAAGGATTTTCAAACGCAGGGCGGCGTTCGCGTGGAGGGTGGACCTCCTTGCTTGTTTCAACAGTCATGCGCCTCGCGCCGGTAAGCGCGTATGTGCATCTTACGGGTATCGCTTTTGAGGCTCCCATCGGGCCATGCACGAGGAGAACACATTGCAACGAACTTAACATTTCCTGTAGCGGCTTTCATCCTTGGCCTCGCTTGGTCCACAAGCCCGATTGCCCAAGCTCAATCAGCTTCGCAGGATGACAGGACCTTCGTGGCCAAAGTCTCGCAAGGTGGCCTGTATGAAGTGGAAGCGGGTAAGGTAGCGGCGATGCGCGCCACGACGCCCGCCGTGAAGAACTTCGGGATTCTGGAGTCGCATGATCATGAAGGCGTGGGAAGCAACTTGAAGCACATTGCCGGCACAACGGGAGTAACCATTGCTCCAGGACTGAATGCGGAGTTCAGCGAGCGGCTGGCAAAGCTAAAGGGCGTACCGGCAGATCAGTTCGACGCGTTCTACGTGAACGACATGAAGCAGATTCACGATAAGGACGAGGGCTTGTTCGTGCAGGAGGCGCAGGGTGGGTCTGCGGCTTACAAGAATTTTGCGCGCCGGACCGCCGTTCTTGTGAAGGCGCATCTCGGCTGGCTGAATAGTCTGTAAGCGATCCCCTCGAGTGCGGCTGTCAAGGCGCAGATTCCCTTTGCGAAATGACACAAGAAGGTAAGCAGGACGACCGAACCGTTTCCAGTCAGGCTTCAACACCTTGGGAAATACGTGCACCCGCTTTTCTACAACTCAACAAGCTGCTGGCCGTAGCGCTTTTCGACGTACTCGTCGAGGATGACCTGGAACTCTTCGACGATGTGGTCACCCTTGAGCGTGGTGAAGAGTTTGCCGTCGACATACACCGGAGCCTTGGGCTCTTCGAACGTGCCGGGAAGCGAGATGCCGATGTTGGCATGCTTGCTTTCTCCGGGTCCATTGACGATGCAACCCATCACGGCGAGCTTGAGCTCTTCTACGCCCGGATATTGCTTCTTCCACTCCGGCATCGACTCACCGAGGTAGTTCTGGATGCGTAGCGCGAGCTCCTGGAAGTAGGTGCTGGTGGTGCGGCCGCAGCCGGGGCAGGAGGTGACCTGCGGCATGAAGCTGCGGATGCTGAGCGACTGCAGAATCTGCTGGGCGCAGCGGACTTCTTCGCTGCGGTCGGCGCCGGGCTCCGGGGTGAGCGAGACACGGATAGTGTCGCCAATGCCGGCGAGCAGGAGCGGCGACAGGCCGGCGGTGGAAGCGACGATGCCTTTCATGCCCATGCCGGCCTCGGTGAGGCCGAGGTGCAGGGTGTAGTCGCAGCGGCCGGCGAGCTCGGTGTAAACGTCTACAAGGTCGCGTACGCCGGAGACCTTGGCGGAGAGGATGATCTGGTCGCGGCGCAGGCCGTAGCGCTCGGCGGCGGCGGCGTTGTCGAGCGCGGAGACCACCATGGCTTCCATCATGACGTCGCGCGCCTCGCGAGGCTGGGGCGAGCGGTTGTTCTCGTCCATCATGCGGGTGAGCAGGGCTTGATCGAGCGAGCCCCAGTTGACGCCGATGCGGACCGGCTTCTGGTATTCGACGGCGGCTTCGATCATGGTGCGGAAGTTGTCGTCGTCCTTGCGGCCGATGCTGACGTTGCCGGGGTTGATGCGGTACTTGGCGAGCGCCCTGGCGCAGTCAGGATATTTGC
>CAXTPR010000037.1:0-35924 GCA_964246235.1 uncultured Acidobacteriaceae bacterium | reverse complement strand
GCGACTTCCTTCACCATCTGGGCGCCCATGTTCTCGAGGCCCTCAGGCAGCTCGATCTCCTTGGCGACGGTGACGCCGTCCTTGGTGATGGTGGGAGAGCCGAACTTCTTTTCAATTACGACGTTGCGGCCCTTGGGGCCGAGGGTCACCTTGACCGCGTTGGCCAGGTGATTGACGCCGCGCAGGATAGCCTGGCGGGAGTCTTCTCCGTGCAGAATTTGCTTTGCCATTGTTTCTTCCTCCGGGGCCAAGCCCCGTTTCTAAGCTCTTCGTGAGTGTCACGTCTGGAAACCGCGACCTGCCGTTCGTGCCGAGGCGAGCTACTTCTTCAGGATGCCGAGGACTTCTTCCTCACGCATGATCAGGAAGTCCTCGCCGTCCAGCTTGATCTCGGTACCGGAGTATTTGCCGAAGAGGACGGTGTCGCCTGCCTGGACGTCAAGCGGGAAGACCTTGCCTTCATCGTTGGACTTGCCCTTGCCGACGGAGATGACTTCGCCCTGTTGGGGCTTTTCCTTGGCAGAGTCGGGAATGATAATGCCGCCGCGCATGGTTTCACCCTCTTCGAGACGGCGGACCAGAATGCGATCGTGCAGCGGTGTAAATGCTGAGGTTGCCATAGTTACAGAATCTCCTTACGAGTCATACTTTCAGCAGAGCGGTTCCGGGAATTTGCCCCTGCGGGCGCTTTCGGCTCCTCTGGCACTCTTCACTGCCGAGTGCTAATGTACGCCCGGCGCTTCTGGGTAGTCAAGTGACGAAGATGAAATGTGCGTGACTTGCGCGCATATTTTGCCGAGGATCTTGGATGATGAAGGCAATCTCAGGCGGCACGAAGCTCGGGTCGGCACGAGAGGTAACGAGGCTTTCCCGCCCACCTCGCGAAATCGAGACGACAAAAGCACGACCGCGGCTACATTCATTTCGGTTCAAGCGCCTGGATGACGCGAAGCTCCTCTTGAAGGCCTGCGAGGTACAATTTCCCCATGAGTTTGGGGACAACGGCCGTCCTGTGCGGTGCTCTCGCGATGGGGGCTGTGCCACTGCAGGGTTGGAGTCAGAGTGAAGTTCATGGGCGGAGGTATGTGCCGCCACCTGCCACCGGCCACATAGTTATTACGGTGGAAAAGGGCTATAACGAGAAGCCGCTCGAAAATGCGGCCGTGATCTTCCACGCGACTAAAAACGGCAAGGACAGCGGTAACCTGGAAATCAAGACGAACTCGCAGGGCAAAGCGATCATGGATCTGCTGGAGACCGGCAGTCATGTGAGCGTGCAGGTGATCGCAAACGGATACGCCACAGCCGCACGGGACTTCGATGTGACCGACGCGGACTCGCTGATCCTGATCAAGATGCTGAAGCCGAGGGCGCAGATTTCCGTGTACACGGAGGACGAGGGAAGCGCCTCTACCGTGCAGCCAGGCATCCAGGAAGCGGAACACCGGGTTAAGAACACCGGGCCGCAGGTGACGACCGCCATCGTGAGCGGAACGTTAAAAGACGATCGTGGCGGGCGGATTCCCGGAGGGATCATTCGCCTGCATCCTGCCACAGGAACGGGGGCCGAGATCTCACTGGCCACCGACGCGGAAGGAAATTTCCGGCTGGAGCGGATTACGCCGGGTATGTATGACCTGCAGATGAGCGCTCCAGGGTACGGTGCGCGAACTCGCCGTCTTGTACTGGGAGCGGGGGACAACCAGATCTATCGTGAAACGCTGCGCCCGGCACCCGATGCCGACGCCGCAGGTGGGAATCCGCCTCCGCAGCCGCCGGGCCCGCGTTGAGTTTCGCCAAGCCCCTGGGGGGCAGGCATGCGCTGGTAACGGGTGGAGGGAAACGAATCGGCCGTGCGCTGGCGTTGGCGCTGGCGGACGCGGGAGCCGACGTTGCCATCACCTATCGGGGCTCACGGGAGCAGGCTGCGGCGACGGTATCGGATTTGCAGGCCTTGGGTGTGAAGGCGTGCGCCGTGCCGTGCGATGTGCGGGACGAGGCGAGTATCCAGGCGGCGCTGGCAGAGGCAACGCAGACCTTTGGCGGCGGTCTCGACCTGCTGGTGAATAATGCCGGGGTCTTCGAGACAGTGGCGCTCGCGGACATCAGCGTCCCGGAGTGGGACGCCATGTTCCAGACCAATACGCGTGGACCTTTCCTGGTCGCGAAAGCCGCCTTTTCGGCTCTTCGAGAGGCGAGGGGCCGGATCATCAACATCGGCTCGCTCGGCGGGATCCATCCGTGGCCGACGCATGCTCACTACTGCACCTCCAAGGCGGCGCTGCACATGCTGAGCCAAACCATGGCCAAGGCGTGGGCGCCGGAAATCAGCGTGAACTGTGTGGCGCCGGGGATGATCGTAACGGCGGAGGTGGGCGCGGGGTACGAGACGTTCGCGGAGCGCACACCGATGAAGCGGAATGGACGCGTCGAAGACGTGGCCGCCGCAGTGCTCTTCTTCGCAACCGGACCGCACTTCATCACCGGGCAGCTTCTGGTCGTGGATGGTGGCCTAGGGCTGTAGAGCCGGTTCGAACCTCTTTTAGCGGCCGAGCAGACGTTTCCAGAAAGACCCCGAACCGGCTGCTTCCTCGAACACGCCTTCGGCCGGAAGCTGGTCGGGAAGCGGGCGTCCTTCAAAGGCGGCCATGGGGTTTCCAAGGCAGATAAGGTCGGCGTAGGAGCTTCCGCAGCGTTTTGCGACGCGGGCGCGGGCTTCAGACATGCGCGGTGGCCGCCGAGTTGTGTTGTGGGCGTCGGTGGCAAGAAAGTGGACCCAGCGCCGCTCTAGAAGAGTGTCCGCGAGGCGTTGGGCGGTCTTGCCCATGTCGCCCACAACGGAGGAGGTCGTGACCTGGATCAGCAGACCGGCGCGCATCCACTCCACCATTCGGCCAAAGTCCTTCTGCAGGGTCGCGTTGCGCTCCGGATGGGTGAGGATGGGGATCATGCCGGCGACCTGCAGATCGTAGAACGACTGACCTATATTCGGCGAGACACCGAAGTCGGGAAGTTCCACGAGCAGATAGTTCAAGCCGCCGATTGTATATTTCCGCGGGTTGGCGAGGGCGTCCTGAATATTTTCATAGCTGAGATGGAAGTCGCAGCCGCTGGAGAGGGTTAGGGAAATGGACTCCGCCCGCAGCGCAGCCCGAAGCTCGCTCACCTTGGCGGCAACGATCTCCGGCTGGAAGGGAAAGTTTTCACTGGCATGAGGCGTGCAGACAATGTGGGTAATGCCGTCGTCAGCGGCGACGCGCGCCATGGCTACCGAGGTCGCCAGATCGGGCGAGCCGTCGTCAAGGCCGGGCAGGAGATGGTGGTGAATATCAACCATGGGCAATCTTCGAGGGTATCACCGGCGCGAGCGCGGCGGAACCTTCAGATGGGATGCAGCATGGTCGCTGGAGCGCGCGGCGCAACCCCGCAAAGGCGACTGCGTTGCGTGTGGTCACAGCCTTCCGTCGTATGATGAGGTGTGTTCCGGGCAGGCCAAGCGCCAATGAGCCGGTGCACGGAAGAGAGACTCAGGGACCTTCATGTCAGAAGCGACAACATCTTCAGTGAAGCCGCGTGTGCTCGTCGCGGACGACGAACAGGTCATCGCCAACACCCTGGCGATCATCCTCAACCAGGCGGGCTTCGAAGCCCGTGCCGTATACAGCGGTGAGAAGGCGCTGGAGGCCCTCGCCGGCTTTCAGCCGAACATGCTGATCTCGGACGTCATCATGACCGGGATGACCGGCATAGAGGCCGCCATTCAGACGCGGCAGAAGCTGCCAACATGCAAGATACTGCTGTTTTCGGGTCAGGCGGCAACGGCCGACCTGCTGGAGCGCGCACGATCGCAGGGACATGAATTCGAAATCCTCGCGAAGCCCGTGCACCCGACAGATCTGTTGGCCAAGCTGCGGGCTTGAGCGATAGACCGCGAGTCATGCAATCGCGGAAGGTTACTTCCGAGCGGATCAGAGCTCACTATCGGAGCAGTTATTGCTTGTGCCGCCCGGACTGCACAACGGTTTTGTAAATAGACTTCTCGTTGTAGAGGAGTTCCACACTGCCCGTAGACGGCCGTCGGCAACGCGCTCCCAGCGCGGGGTAACATCTACAAAGAAGTACATTCAGAAGCAGTCAGTGAGTTGTGTGTCGTCATGAGCGAAAGTATTCAGATTGCTGTGGTGGGTTCGGGCTACGTGGGGCTGGTGGCCGCCGCGTGCTTTGCGGAGATGGGTCATTGGGTGGTCTGCGTCGATAACGATGAGGCCAAGGTGCAAGCCCTGCAGGGCGGCGCAACGCCCATCCATGAAAACCACCTTCCGGAGCTTCTCGACCGCTACCGGAACGGGAAAATTCGGTTCACCACCGACTTGGCTGAAGCGACGGCAACTTGCCAGGCGATCTTCATCGCCGTGGGCACGCCGCAGTCGGACACGGGCGATGCGGACCTGTCGTATGTGGAAGCGGTGGCGAGCGAGATTGCGCGTCACATCCGCCGGTACACGGTGATCGTGGAAAAGAGCACGGTGCCGGTCTACACGAACGAATGGATCCGGCGCGTGGTGGAGCGCAACGGTGTGGATTGCGGCCTGTTCGACGTGGTCTCCAACCCGGAATTCTTACGGGAAGGCACGGCCGTCGCCGACTTTCTGCACCCCGACCGGATCGTGGTGGGCGCCGACAGCCAACAGGCCGCCAACCTGCTGCAGGTGATCTACGCGCCGCTCACGGGGGGCGGTTACTACGAGAGGGAGAACGGAATTGCGGGGAGCTGTTCTGTGGCCGAGCCGCCGCCCCTGCTGCTGACCTCGACCAAAAGCGCGGAGATCATCAAACACGCGTCAAATGCATTTCTGGCGATGAAGATTTCCTTTATCAATGCCGTTTCGAACCTGTGTGAGGCTGCGAATGCGAACGTGGAACAGGTGGCCAGGGGTATCGGCCTCGATTCACGCATCGGACCGAAGTTCCTGAGACCGGGCATCGGCTACGGGGGCTCCTGTTTTCCGAAGGATGTAGCGGCTTTTCGTTCCGTGGCGGCGCAGATGGGGGTGGACTTCAAGCTGCTGACCGAGGTGGAGCGCATCAATGCAGGACAGAAGGTGCGGTTCCTGGGCAAGGTGCGTTCGGCACTGTGGACGCTCCGCGGCAAGCGGCTGGCTGTGCTCGGCCTGGCATTCAAGGGTGAGACGGACGATATACGCGAGTCTCCGGCGATCGATCTGATCGAGATGCTGCTGGGAGAAGGCTGCAGCGTGACGGCGTTTGACCCGGCGGCGATGCAGCGCGCCCAGGACGACCTGCCGGCTTCCGCACAGATGCACTATGCCGACAGCGTCATGGGAGCGGCGAAGAACGCGGACGCGCTGCTGATTCTGACCGATTGGCCGGAGTTCTGCGACATCAACCTGAATGAGCTGCAAAGAACGATGCGCTACCCGATTGTGGTCGATGGCCGCAATCTCTTCGACCCGAACGACATGGCAGAGCGCGGTTTCACCTACCTGAGCATAGGCAGGCCCACGGCTACGCCGGTCCGGGAAGCTTCCGAAGCGATAGTTTAGTGGCTTCATCAGAGCCGAGTGGAGTTTGCAGGTATGTCTGAAAAGACCATGCTGGTGACCGGGGCTGCCGGTTTCCTGGGATCGCATCTGTGCGACGCGCTTCTGGCTGAAGGCCACCGAGTGGTGGGCGTTGACAACTTTGCGACGGGGAATACCGCCAACCTGGAGCACCTGCGGAGCGAAGCGCGCTTCGGGTTCGAGGAGGCGGACATCTGCCAGCCTTTGGATGTGGGCCGGGTGGATGGCGTATTCAACTTCGCCTCGCCGGCCAGCCCGGCAGACTACATGCGGCTCGGCGTGGAGACCCTCGAGGTGGGTTCGGTAGGGACGCAGAATACGCTGGAGATCGCCAAGCGCTACGGCGCGGCGTACCTGCACGCATCCACCTCGGAGTGCTATGGCGACCCGCTGGTGCATCCTCAGGTGGAAAGCTACTGGGGTAACGTGAATCCGATCGGGCCGCGCTCGGTGTACGACGAGGCCAAGCGCTTTTCCGAAGCGCTGGTGACGGCCTATCACCGCTACCATGGCGTGAATACGCATCTGGTGCGGATCTTCAACACCTACGGCCCGAGATTGCAGGCCAATGATGGGCGAGTCATCAGCAACCTGATGATGCAGGCGCTTCGGGGGGAAGCTTTGACGATCTACGGCGATGGATCACAGACCCGCAGCTTCTGCTACGTATCGGACCTGATTGCCGGGATCGTGCGGCTGGCCCGGAGCGAAGAGCATGCGCCGGTGAACATCGGCAACCCCACGGAGTGGACCATCCTGCAATGCGCGCAGGAGGTGCGGTCCGTGGTGGGTTCGCAGGGCGAGATTGTTTTCCAGCCGCTGCCGCAGGACGACCCCAGGCAGCGCCGGCCGGACATCTCGAAAGCAAGGGCATTGCTCGGGTGGGAGCCGACCATCGGGCTGCGCGAGGGGCTGAAGAAGTCGTTGGATCATTTCCAGCGATGTGTGAACGCAGAACGCGCGGCTGTCTAAACCACGACCCTGTGTGTTGGGAAACTCTGGAAAACCGAGGAGTATTTCAAGGCGTTCCTCTCAGGGTAAGCTGCGGCGACAGAGACGCAGATTCCCTTCGGGAATGACAACAAAGGAGCGCACGCGAGCCTGTCTACCGGCGCGAGAACGGCTTCTGTTGCAGCAACCTACTTGCTATAAGGATTGGGCGATGTGCGCAGCTTGGGGTACCAGGTGATCTGGACCACGCCCGTGAAGTTGCTCTGTGCGCCGGTCATGTAGACCGGCGCCTTCCAGCGCTCGTACTGGAACCAGGCATCGGCTTCCATGTCATGTCCCAGATGCTTGAGCAACTCGACCTTCAGTTGGTTCTGCGTGGTTCCGTAAACGATGAAGTCCTTGGCGTTCTTCTTGTTCAGGTATTCGACCTGGAGGAAATCCTCCGCCGACAGATGATAGGTAAGCCATGCCTGGCCACCCTTGCCTTCGCGGCCCATCCAGTCGCCGAAAATGAAGCCTTTACTGGTGTATCCCTGGCGCTGCACGTTCTCGTAGTAGTTACCTACGCCGCCCACGCTGCGCAAGGTGGGATAGTCGGTGTACACGCCCTCGACACGGAGATCGAACTTGGGTGCATGAGGCAGGTGCGACAGGTAGATGCCAGGACGCCATCCCGCACGCCGCGGGGCGCTGATGGGTGAGACGTCGTCATGCGTGGTGGAATCGGCGTAGATGGTGAGATCGTGGCGCAGAAAAGGAAGCCGGTAGGAAAAGGTGAAGCTGGTAAAGCGCGCGCCTGGATCGTCCCTGGAGAACTTCTCCGCAGTAGTGGTGTCGCTGATATCGAAGACGCTCTTAAGGAACGTGTGGATCGTAATCGGCTGATTGCAGGGCGAAATGGAGCCATCCGGCTGCAGGCATCCATGGCCGTGACCGCCCCAGATCGCGGTGCGCTGAAAGCTCACCTGAAAGTTCGCTGTCGGGGCGAGAGCGAAGAGCTCCTGATGGACCCACGGAGCATTGGGGTAGCTGTGTCCCTGCAGGGCGCCGACAAAGAGGTCATATCGCAACGTGCCGAAGACCTTGTCGAAGTAGGGAATGTGCATGGGCTCGACGCGGTTGATGCGGAAGCCGTAGATGTTTTCGGCGTTGTTGCTCCACGCCATCGCGCCGCCGACACCGGGCCCGAGCCACGCATCGGACTTTCCGAAGGATGCCTCGTGTCCGAGCAGGTGGTAGGAGATCGTGGCTTCCTGCAGGCGGAAGGGGTTGGCGGCAGCGATGGGGCCTGTGGGAATGGTGTCCTGGTGAGCCTGATAGTTGCTTGCGCCGGGATACCCAATGTTGTCGATGGACGAAAGATAGGTGCTGAGCGCGGTGCTGTAGCCGGCTGCCGCAGGGGCATGTTGGTACTCGCCGCGAACATAGAGCGAGAAGCGGCCCCATTCGTTCACCGTGGAGAAACCCGTGATGTTGTTGAACCCTGGCTGATAGGGACGGCCATAGTCATTCACGAGGGTCTGGCCAAGATGGTAGCTGTCCCGCAGGGTCATGCCACCGATGCCCATGAAGCGGGTGTAAACCGACTCAATGCCGCTAACCGTGCCCCGGCTCTGACCTGCGGAGGGAACCTCTGCTCGTAGAAGCGTCTGCAGCCTGGCGAGAAGGGCGAGCGCTTCATCGTTGCCCTCGGCGGTCATGTCGGGAGCGGACTGATCGAGGGCGTGCAGAAGGCTGCGCCGGGTCCAAGGGCGCATGCCGATAGAGATCGTGTCGAGGTAGCCCAGAGAGTAGAGCCGCAACGCCATGGGATAGATGGGGCTGTCCACTGGAATGTAGGTGGAGCCGAGCGCGTCAGTGCGCTGGGGCTTGTCGTCGGGGACGACGAAGTTCGGAAGCGAAGAGATCGAGCCCACCAGGCTCGGTGCGGGCATGTTGACGGTTGCGGGCGAGGGAGGTGCTGCTGCGGGGTGTGCTTCACCGGCGGGAACGTCCGTAGCGGGAATGCTCGAAGCCGGTGTGTCGGGAGGCTGTGCGGTGTTGGTGCGCGGCGCCACGACGATGGGCACCTCCAGCGGATCGCGGTAAGGAGGCGGATTGACGCTGGGAGTAGACGGTGTCGTGGGAGACTGCGGCGCAACCGGCGGGGAGGCAGGCAACGTTTCTGCCGGGGACGCCGTTTGCGCATGAAGGGCGAATGCGGACGCTGTAAAAAGGACCAGAGTTGCAGAAAAAGGAAGCAGCCGGGTCCGTAGGAGGTGCATGGCTCCAGTGTAGTCGCTTCGAAGAAGAGGCATCGCCATAGCGGCTCTCACAAATTGGTGAGGTTCAGCTTGGTGAACCGGGCTCACTTCGCTGAAGTACGCGGAAGAGAGATCTTTCGTGCGGCCATATAGCGCTGCAGGCGAGACAAGGGTGCACCCTCATGCCCCCCGCGTCCGGCGGGCTTCGGAAAAAGGCACCACAACAAAGCGGGACCGTCACCCTGGCGAGCGCGGAGCACGGACTCCTGCATGGCGCGGTACATGGCCACCGCATCGCCGCCATCCACGGTGAGGATGGGGAAGCGCAGCTTCTTCACGACCGGCTGGAGGCTGGTCCAGGTAAGCGCCTCCGCCTTGGCTGCGGCTCTGCCGGAAACTTCAGGGCAGATGATTACCAGCGGGAGACGTTGGCGCTGCGCGTGATCCAGGAGGCCGGCGAACGCCGGCTCCGATTTTGCGGTGTCGAGCAGCACCACAACAAGCCGGCTGTGCGCGGCGAGCTTTGCCGCGGCCGCGAAGCCAGTTGCGAACGCCAGCGGGTTCGCGGAGGCCGGGACAACAGCCGCCCCGGCCGGGGAGGACTTCGCGGGCCGCAGAAGCTGTTCAAGCTCGCTGTTGTGGCTCATGGGCACGACGGCGTCCCCAGCTTCCAGCTGCTGGGCCAAGGTCGCGAAGAGAGCCTCCAGCCCTTTGCCGCGACCAGGTGAGGAGTCTCGGGCGCGCAGCATGGTTGCGTAAAGCTGCTGCAGCTTGCGGTTTGGCAGAAGCGGGTTTTCGGGCACGCAGGATTCGTTCTTTCGCGATGTGAGATGCGGAAGGCTCAGGCGCGCGCAGCGCCTGAGCCTTCCGTAGTGAGCCCGAGTTCTGCGAACGCCTTCTCCGCGACTTTAGGTTTAATGGCACCGTCGCGGGCGAGCCGGGAGAGCGCGGCGGCTACGATGGATTCGGCATCCACCTCGAAGTGGCGGCGCAGGTGCTCGCGGTTGTCGGAACGGCCGAAGCCGTCCGTTCCCAGCGAGACGAGTCGGGAACCCTGCGGGGAGCTTAGCCAGGGTGAGAGCGCATCGGGCAGGGACTTCATGTAGTCGCTGGCGGCGACGATGGGGCCCTTTGCATCACCGAGCGCGGAGAGCAGGAACGGTGAACGCTGCTTCTGGCCGGGATGAAGCCGATTCCAGCGCTCGGTCTCCAGGCAATCACGGCGAAGCTCGTTGTAGCTCGTGACAGACCACACGTCAGCCGCAATGCCGTACTTTTCCGCCAGAATCTGTTGCGCACGGACGGACTCGTTGAGGATGGGGCCGGAACCGAAGAGCTGCACTTGCGCCGATTTGACGTTCTCCTGGGAGGCAGCCTTGAATTTGTAGAGGCCGCGGAGGATGCCGTTGGTGTCAAGGTTCTCAGGCGCGGCAGGCTGGGCGTAATCCTCGTTGTACATGGTGAGGTAGTAGAAGCAGTCTTCACCGGCCTCGTACATGCGGCGCAGCCCATCCTGCAGGATGACCGCCATCTCGTAGACATACGCGGGGTCGTAGGCAATGCAGGTGGGGATGGTGCCGGCGAGCACGTGGGAGTGGCCGTCCTGATGCTGCAACCCCTCGCCGAGCATGGTAGTCCGGCCCGCCGTGCCGCCCATCAGGAAGCCCTTACCGCGTGAATCTGCGAAGGCCCAGGCCATGTCACCGATGCGCTGAAAGCCGAACATGGAGTAGTAGAGGTAGAACGGCACCATGGGCACCCGGTAGTTGGTGTATGCGGTGCCCGCGGCGGTAAAGCTGGCCATGGAGCCGGCTTCGGTGATGCCCTCTTCGAGGATCTGGCCTTCTTTCTTTTCGCTGTAGCCGAGCAGCATGTCGGCGTCATGCGGAGTGTACTTCTGGCCTTCGGGCGCGTAGATGCTGACCTGCTTCATGACCGACTCGAAGCCGAAGGTGCGGCCCTCGTCAGGGATGATCGGCACGATGAGCTTGCCGATGGCGGGGTCCTTGAGCAGGCCACGCATGATGCCCACGAAACCTGTCGTGGTAGAGAGCGCGCGGCCCTTGGAGCCGGCAAGATACTCCTTGAAGAAGTCAAGCGGAGGAGCTTTGAAGGTGGGCTCGGGAACATTTCGGGAAGGCAGGTAGCCGCCAAGCTGTTCGCGACGCGCGTGCATGTATTGCATGGCCGCGTCCTCGCGTTCTGGCCGGTAGAAATCGGCGTCTTTGGCCGCCTGCTCGGGCAACGGGATGCTGAACTGTGCGACGAACGCGGCGAGGCCTTCATCGGTGAGCTTCTTTTCCGAGTGGGTAGGATTTCTTGCCTGCGCGGACGCGATGCCATAACCCTTTACGGTCTTGGCAAGGATCACGGTAGGACCGCCCTTGTGCTCCAGGGCGCGCTTGTAGGCGTTGTAAATTTTGGCAGGGTCATGACCGCCGCGGTGAAGACGGCCGAGCTCCTCGTCGGTCTTGTCTTCCACGATCTTCAGCAGCTCGGGGTATTTGCCAAAAAACTCCTGGCGAAGGTAGGCTCCGCCCTTGGCCTTGAACGCCTGGTAATCGCCATCGACGCACTCTTCCATGCGCTTGAGCAGCAACCCCTGGTGGTCACGCTCGAAGAGCTCATCCCAGTCGGAGCCCCAGACGACCTTGATGACGTTCCAGCCCGCGCCGCGGAACATGCCTTCGAGTTCATCGATGATGCGCTTGTTGCCGCGCACCGGCCCGTCGAGCCGCTGAAGATTGCAGTTCACTACGAAGATAAGGTTGTCGAGCTGTTCGCGGGTGGCGAGCGAGATGGCGCCAAGCGTGTCCACTTCATCGGTTTCGCCATCGCCCACGAACGCCCACACCTTGCGTTCGGTGTGCGGAATGAGCGAACGGTTCTCCAGGTACTTCATAAAGCGGGCCTGGTAGATGGCGTTCAGCGGGCCGATGCCCATGGAGACTGTGGGAAACTGCCAGAAATCCTTCATCAGCCAGGGATGCGGGTAGCTGGAGAGGCCCGGCTCGCCGCGCAGCTCATGGCGAAAGTTCTTGAGGCGGCCCTCGTCGAAGCGGCCCTCCAGATAAGCGCGGGCGTAGACGCCTGGTGATGCGTGGCCCTGAAAATAAATGAAGTCGCCTGGCTGTGCCACTTCGCCGGCCGTGCTGTCATACCGTGCGCGGAAAAAGTGGTTGAAACCGACTTCGAGGAGCGTGGCGAGCGAGGAGTAGGTGGAGATGTGCCCGCCGATGCCGGCATCGGCCTTGTTCTGCTTGTGCACCATGGCCATGGCGTTCCAGCGGATGAGCGCCTCCACGCGGCGCTCCAGATTACGGTCGCCGGGGTAGGGCACCTCGTCATGGCGAGGGATGGTATTGAGGTAAGGCGTGGTGACCTCGCCAGCGGCTGGAACACCCGCCTCGCGGGCGCGGGTGCGCAGAGCGGCCAACAGCTCGCCAGCGTGCTGCCAGTCATGCGCAACGACCTCGTCAAAGGCCTCGATCCACTCTGCGACCTCGGAAATGTGGTCTGTCGGTACGGATTCTTCGACGTTCGTCGCCATGACGCTCCCTTCACGACACTCTTTTGCGGACAGTCTCTACGATATATGGCTGCGTTCTGAGATGCCAGTTTGCGTCAAGCGAACAGAAGCCCCGGCCAGCGGCCGGGGCTTCATGCGGAACAGTACCGTGTCAGCTCAATCGGCGGCGGGTGGCGCCGACTACTCCAGGCATCCGGGTTCCGAGCAGAATCAAGCTGCAGGGTCTCGTCTCTCAGGTGGAGTAGTCGGCGTTGATGCTGACGTACTCATGGGTGAGGTCGCAAGTGAGGAAGCGGGCCGCGCCCCCTCCCCGGCCTAGATCGATGGCGATGGTGTACTCGCGGGCGGACATGGCAGCGTGGATGGCAGCTTCGTCATACGCGGGGTCACGTACGCCGCGGGCGAATACGGGCAGACCGGCAATGGTGATGATGACATCTGCGGGGTCGAAGCTTACGCCGGCGCGGCCGGCAGCGGCGAGCAGGCGTCCCCAGTTTGGATCGGCCGAGGACCAGGCGGTCTTGCAGAGTGGCGACGTCGCGACGGTGCGGGCGAGGGCTTTGGCGTCCGCTGGGTTGTGGGCGCCGGTGATCTCCAGTGTAACGACGTGGGTGACACCTTCGCCGTCATCGACGATGGCATGGGCCAGTGAATTACATACCAGCATAAGTGAACTGCGGAATGCCTCGGCCGTCGCTTCCGTTATTCCAACTCCACTCGCACCGCTGGCCAACAGGAGCACGGTGTCGTTGGTGCTCATGTCGCCGTCGATGGAGATGGAATTGAAGCTGCCTTCGACGGCTGGAGTGAGCGCGTCACGCAGTTCGGCGGACGTGGCGGCGAGGTCGGTGAAGAGGTAGACGAGCATGGTGGCGTGCGGAGCTGGCACAGAAGCTATGAGCTGGGGACCGATCATTCCCGCTCCCTTCGCGCAGCCGAAGAGCGAGACGGTGCGGCCGGCGACCTCAAAGGTGGCGCGGGCCACCTTGAGTCTTGTGTCGGTGGTGAGGATGGCGGTGGCAAAGGCCTCAGCGTGTGCGGGCGTGTCGCCCAGTGCGGCGCTGGCCGCAGGGATGGCGGCGAGCAGCTTTTCGACCGGGAGCGGCACGCCGATAATGCCGGTGGAGCAGGGGATGATCTCGTCGAAGACGCAGTCGAACTGGTCGGCAACGGCGATGCAGCTCCTGCGGGCGGCGTCGATGCCGGGCTCGCCTGTGCAGCAGTTGGCGTTACCGGCGTTGACCAGAACGGCGGAAACGCGGCCGCCGGTGGCGGCGAGGTGTTGCCGGCCCACGATGACGGGCGCGGCGACGACCTGGTTCGAGGTGAACATGGCCGCGGCGTTGGCGCCGCCGTCGCACACGGCCAACGCGAGGTCGGGTCTGCCGCTGGCCTTGATGCCTGCCGTGACGGCGGACCAGCGGAAGCCGAGGGGGAGGAAAGACGTGGCCGTTAGAGAAGGAACAGTGCTCACATTACAACTCTATCCAACAAACGTACGCGTCTTGCTCACTCACGCTGATCGAGCTCAAACCTTGCTACCGCGTCTTTGTAGTTTGGAGCTACGAAGTACTTGCCTCTGTGCTTTCGGAACCACTCCCGATAGTCTGTCGGTGTGGCGACAAACTGCAAGCGTCGGCCGTCCCAGAGATAGATGCCGCCGTCTAGAAGGTGCTCCGGGAGGGCTGCATCCTTCGGCGCGTTCAGTGGCCCCATACTCCATACGTCGTTGCCCTTCAGGTCGCACCAACCTTCCGGCAGGAACTTACTGTGGTCGTAGATGTACAACTTGCTACCTAAGACCTTATAGCCCCAAGTGTAAACTCCGTCGAACCTCCGGTCGAAAATATGCTCCATTTGAAAGGCCTTGCCATCGTGCAGCCATACAAGATGATCGAGTCCCCCAGAAAGTGTCTTCAATTCCCATTCGTGTCCTGAGCCCGGCGCCGGGTAAGTTGGATAATTTGACGGCTTCCAGCTTTGCACCTGACTCATGGGAACTTCGATGAAATAGGGAACAGTCTTACTGCAGCCCACGAACTGCATACACGAAGCCATCATCAGCGCCTTTAGGAGTAAACGTGGCAATGGCTCGCACGCTCTCATGCTCGCGAAGATAGCACGCCCGTACGCGTATACTCATCCGAGAAAGGGAACCGGCGACCGAACGATACCGAGCGCCACTCCCGTGGGGATCTCCTGTCTATGAACAGAACTGGCAAGGACCACGAACACACCCGCGGCAACGACTATGCGGTGCCCCAGCCTCGGCGCGAGTGGATCGTGAACCGGAAGGCAGAGGCCGCGCGCACCGGTGACTGGAATATGAGCCAGATGCACTTTGCGCGCAAGGGCCTGGTAACCGAAGAGATGGCCTATGTTGCGCACAAGGAGAAGATTTCCGTGGAACTGGTGCGTGCTGAGATCGCCAAGGGAACGATGATCATCCCGGCGAACATCAACCACCCGGAGTTGGAGCCGATGGCCATCGGCGTGGAAAGCCTGTGCAAGATCAATGCGAACATCGGCAATTCGGCGCTGGTGTCGAATGTGGATGAGGAGCTGCGCAAGCTGCACACGGCGGTCCACTACGGCGCCGACACGGTGATGGACCTGAGCACCGGCGGCGACATCCCGATGATCCGCGAAGAGATCCTGCGGCACTCGCCGGTGCCGATTGGGACAGTGCCGCTGTATGAGGCGCTGAGCCGAGTAAAGCGCGTCGAGGACCTGAACATCGATCTGTACCTCGAGGTGATCGAGGAACAGGCCGAGCAGGGCGTGGACTACTTCACGATCCATGCCGGAGTGCTGGTGCAGTTCATTCCCCTGGTGAGCAAGCGCATCACCGGCATTGTGAGCCGCGGCGGCGCGATCCTGGCGCAGTGGATGACCGCGCACCACAAGCAGAACTTTCTGTATGAGAACTTCGACCGCATCACCAAAGTCATGGCGAAGTATGACGTGAGCTACTCGCTGGGCGACGGGCTGCGGCCCGGGTGCGTGGCCGATGCCAGCGATGAAGCGCAATTCGCCGAGTTGAAAACGCTGGGTGAGTTGACTCGGCAGGCGTGGAAGGACGATGTGCAGGTGATGATCGAGGGCCCCGGCCATGTGCCGATGGACAAGATCAAGGAGCAGGTCGACAAGGAAGTGGAGATGTGCGACGGCGCGCCATTCTATGTGCTCGGCCCGCTGGTCACGGACATCGCGCCTGGGTACGACCACATCACCAGCGCCATCGGCGCGGCCATGATCGGCTGGCACGGCGCGGCGATGCTCTGCTACGTAACGCCTAAGGAGCACCTCGGCCTGCCCAACGAGAAGGACGTGAAGGACGGCATCATCGCGTACAAGATTGCGGCGCATGCGGCCGATATCGCGCGGCACAGGCCGGGGGCGCGCGACCGCGACGATGCGATCTCGCACGCACGCTATACCTTCGACTGGGACAAGCAGTTTGCGCTGTCGCTGGACCCGGAGACAGCGCGCGGCATGCACGATGAGACACTGCCGGATGACTACTACAAGGAAGCGGCGTTCTGCTCGATGTGCGGACCGAAGTTTTGCTCGATGAACTGGTCGAGCAAGGTGGACAAGTACAACGAGCAGGTGCATGGGTTGAAGAAGCAGGACCTGACCCAGATCGTCACGGAGCAGATGGCTCTGCGAGCATAGACGGTTGCCGCCGGCAGGCAGAGCGAATCGAGGATTGTCTCTGCTTCGGCCGGCCGATACCTCAGCACTTCTGCCGAGAGGGCACATCTTACCGATATCTTCCCGAAGCGTAGCCGCGGCGGAAGACGCAGATTCGCCGCGAGAACGACACTAAGTGCAGAGGATCTGCCGAAGATCTCAGAAATCAAGCTGCGAAGGGCGGCACAGGTTCGGTGCAAAACTTGCAGCGCGTTGCCGCGAGGGGGATATCGCCCAAGCATTGCGGGCAGGCGCGTGTGGAAGGCGGCGCGACCTTTGGAGGCATGAACTTCTTGAGCAGGTATTGTGTGGGCACAACGAACAGGAAGTAGACGACGGCGGCGATCAGCAGAAAATTCACCACGGAGGTGAGAAAAGCGCCGTAGAGAATTTTGCCGTGATGAACGGTCACAACCAGGTAGTCGAAGTTCGGTTTGCCGACGATGGCGCCGAGCAGCGGATTGATGATGTTGGTCGTGAGCGACGTGACGATGGCCGTGAAGGCTGCGCCGATGATCACGGCGACCGCGAGGTCGATCACATTGCCGCGCAGGATGAAATCGCGAAAACCCTTGAGCACGTCTTTTCCTCTTTCAAGTCGATGTTCCTAGAGCCTTTGGCCTGGAAACTTGCGGAAAGTATAGCGCAGCGCGGCGTTGTTGTTTGCCATCAACACAAGGCGCTGTTCTGAGCGCAACACAGGTGAGGCGCTGCTGCGCTTACTGCGCAAGGGGGGCGGTTTATGGCGACGAATCAGGCGGCGGGCAGGCAGCCAGCAAAGAAGGCAACGGTGAAGAAACGCGCGTCAGCGAACTCCATGCCAAAGGCCGGCATGGATCCGAAGGGCGGACTCACGGCAAGGGGCCGGGCGTATTTCGCGAAGGCACAAGGCTCGCATCTGAGACCCGGTGTGACCGGTGCGGCGGACACGCCGGAAAAGATGCGGCGCAAAGGGTCGTTTCTGACGAGGACGTTCACGCATCCGCGCGGGCCAATGCTGAATGAGAAGGGCGAGCCGACACGCCTGGCGTTGAGCGCGCATGCCTGGGGCGAGCCGGTGCCGAAGACGGACGCGGCTGCGAAGAAGCTGGCTGCGAAGGGACGCAAGCTGCTGGAGCGGTACCATGGCGCGGCCACGACTGTAACCAGGAAGCGCACAGCCCGGAAGAGCTCCGCTAAGAGCGCGAATAAGAAGAGCGCAGCCGGGAAGAGCGTCACGAAAGCACCTGGCGGCCGGACCAAGGAGGCGTCCAGGGAGATCTGAGCCTCGCCGTGCGCGGGTTCCTGCGAGGGACGGAGGGGCGGGCTCCTCTCCAGGGAGGTGCGATCAGGTACGAAGCTCTCCCTTGGCAGAGGAAAGCCCCATCGATTGTGATCAGTTTGCTGTCACGTCTGAAGACGTCAGCATCGTCATTCTTCCAGTCAGGCTTCTGGGCTTTCCCTTCGGATCGGACTTTGCTCAGAGTCTCCGCCGCGAAGCGAACCGGACCTAGCTCCCCAGCATTGGACTCGGTCTCACGTATTCTTGCTGCATGCGTCCCAACAGCATGCGGGTGCGGTTGCTGTCGTTCGGTCCCTGGAAGGCGATGTTTCCCGCGGGTGGGCGCGAGGTGGAACTCCGCTGCGGTGAATCTGTGCGCGGCGTGCTGCGGCTGCTGACGAACGAGGGGAGCAGTGAGGAGGCGTTGCGGTCAGCTGCCGTGGCTGTGAACCAGGAGTATGCGCGGCTGGACCATGTGCTTTGCGATGGGGATGAAGTCGCGATCCTGCCACCGGTCAGCGGCGGAGCAGACGGCGAGCCGACAGTTGCGCTTGTGACGGAGCCGATTGCCGGCGACCGCCTGCTGGCGGAACTCAAGGACAGCAGCGACGGTGCTGTGTGCGTGTTCGACGGCGTCGTGCGCAACAATACGCGCGGACGGGAGACTCTGCACCTGGATTACGAAGCCTTTGAGCCTATGGCGCTGAAAGAGATGCGGGCGCTGCGTACCCAGTCGATGGAGCGCTTCGCGATCCGCGAAGTCACGGTGGTTCACCGCTTGGGCAGGCTCTTCGTGGGTGAAACCAGCGTGTGGATCGGGGTGGCGTCTGCGCACCGCGGCGCGGCCTTCGACGCGTGCCGCTGGGTGATCGACACACTGAAGAAGACGGTGCCCATCTGGAAGCGCGAACAGTTCGTGGACGGCGCCGTCTGGGCCGATGGTGAGCCGTTCCCGGAGCTTGTTAGCGAGGCGGAGCGATGAAGCCGGCCTGGCTTGCGGCCTGTCTTGTTGTGGTGACGTCGAACGCGGGTTCCCTGAGTCACAGTCAGCAGTCTCCCGCGCCCATTGAACGTAAGCAGGGGCAGGCTCCCACCATCGTCGTGCAAAGCCGGTTGGTGACGCTGGCGCTGAACGTAACGGATGAGCGCGGCGCGCCCGTCGCGGGTCTAACGGCGAACGACTTCGAGCTGATGGAAGAAGGTAAGCCGCAGCGCATTGCGGTGTTCGACCGGGAGTCGGCTTCGCCGCTGGCGATCGTGCTCGCGATCGATTCCAGCGGAAGTGTATGGAGCGATGAACGCCTGGAGCGGGAGGCCGCCAAGAGTTTCGTGAAGACGCTGGTCCGCTCCCAGGATGCGGTCGACCTGATCAGCTTTTCTGACACCGTGGACGAACAGGTGGGATTTACGAACGATGTGCATGACGTGGATGGCGGACTGGGACGGATCCGCCGGGGTACATCGACGGCGATGTACGACGCCCTGTACCTCGCGAGCGAGCGGCTGCAGCAGGCTCCTCCGAAGCCTGAACAACGGCGTGTGGTGGTGATGATCACGGATGGCGAAGACACGACCCGCCACGGAAGCTACGACGCGGCGCTGGAGCAGGCGCAACGGGCCGGCGCGATGATCTATTCGCTCATTGTCGTTCCCATCAGCTCGGATGCAGGCCGCAACGTGGGCGGGGAGCATGCGCTGATCAGCCTGGCGGCGGAGACCGGGGGAAAGTACTACTACGTGGAGAGCAAGCGGGACCTGGCGCCGGCGTTCGCGCACGTGTCGGATGACCTGCGCACGCAGTACGCGCTGGGCTACTACGCGCCCCAGCAGGGTGGCGACTCGACGGGTTTGCGACACATCCACCTGCAAATGAAAGATCCGGCTCTGCGGGCTCGGTATACGCTCCGTTACCGAACCGCGTACTACGCCAACCGGCCCTCCGGGCCTGGCGGCGGAATCGCCCCAATGCCATTGGACTGAGGCGTTCGGCCGGACTGCGGGCCGAAGGGTTCGCCGTACAATATGCGCATGTTATGGAAGAAGCGCGTGCGCAAGGGCACGCCCACAACGGAGACCGGGCAGGAAGCGCTGTATCTGAAGTCATTGAGCGAGCGGCAGGTTCCGGTGGCGATCAAGCTGCGCGACGGCGAAGTGGTGAGCGGCTGGATTGAGTACTTCGACGACACGATGGTACGTCTCACGCGCGAAGGCAAGCCCAACCTGTTCATCTATAAAGCGCAAATACGAACGATCACCGAAAACGGCGCCGCCCGGCGCGGCGGCCTGAGCGCTGAGGCCTCTTTATGAGCACGGGTGCTTTGCCTTTCGGCGAGTGGCGAGCGAAGGCAGAAAGCGCCGCGCGCGAAGCGGGTGCGCTGCTGCGAGGCTTCTATGCGCGGGGCGTGGCGACGGAGTACAAGAGCGACGTCGACCTGGTCACCGAGGCGGATCGAAGCAGCGAAGCGCTGCTGAGCCGGCGCTTGCGCGAAGACTTTCCGGGTCATGGCATCTTCGGGGAAGAAGGCACGCGAGAGGATCTGGACAGTGAGTTCCGCTGGTATATCGATCCGCTGGACGGCACGACCAACTTCGCGCATGGGTTTCCGGCGTTCTGCGTGGTGCTGGGCTGCGAACACAGGACAGCGGAAACGGTTGCCGGGGAGGACGGTGAGATGGTCGTAGGCGTGATCTACGACCCGTTGCGCGATGAGATGTTCGCGGCGGCGCGAGGTGAGGGTGCAACGCTGAACGGAAAGCCGATTCACGTATCGAAGACGACGACCCTGCAGGAGTCGCTGATTGCGACGGGGTTTCCAAGTCACAAGCGGCATCGCTCGCCCAACGTGCACTTCTATCAGGAGTTCACGCTGCGCTCCCACGGGGTGCGGAGAGCCGGTTCGGCGGCGCTCGACCTGGCGTATGTTGCGTGCGGTCGGCTGGACGGTTTCTGGGAGTTCAAGCTGAACCCCTGGGATACTTCGGCTGGATATCTGCTGGTAGAGGAAGCCGGCGGCGCCATCACGCACTTTGATGGGGGCAGGTTCACGCTGGACAGCAGGGAAGTATTTGCAACGAACGGCAGGATTCACGCGGAGATGCAGGCGCTCTTCGGGGACATGTTCGCGGGACGGAACCTGCAGCCGATCCCGACGCCAACGGAGTTCGCAGCGCGGAGAGCGGCCGAAGAGAACGAGGCTGTCATAACAGCCTGATCGTTTTTTGCTGCATAGTTTGTTTTGCGCAGAGTAGAATCCCCGCGAGAAAACGAGAGGGCCTCCCGCTGTCGCCCAGCGCGAGCTGCACCGGACGTTTCCTTCGGAGGGGACACTCATGATCAAGCCGGCAAAGCTCGTCCTTACAGCTGTGATAGCTGCCTGTCTTCTGCACCTCACGGGCTGTCAGTACCGTTCCTCCAGCGATGTTTACTACCTGATCGCTCCAAACCTTCAGATTCCCTACTGGAAAGCCGTTCAGGAAGGCTTCAAGGCGGCCGCCTCCGAATACCATGTCACCGGAACGGTCGCTGGACCGGACGGCTATGACGCCAGAGCCGAAGGCGACGCGTTGGACACGGCTGTGAGACGTCATCCAGCCGGCATTCTGATCTCCGCTGCCGACGCGGCACTCCTTCGCGACGGCATCAACTCCGCCATGAGCGCGGGAGTTCCCGTCATTACAGTCGATTCCGACGATCCGCTCAGCAATCGACTGTATTTCGTGGGGACGAACAATCTGGAGGCGGGTCACCAGGGCGGCAAGCGCCTGGTGCAGCAGCTCAGTGGCAAAGGCAATGTTGTTATTTTCACGATCGCCAATCAGCCCAACCTTGAAGAACGGCTTCAGGGCTACAAGGACATCCTGGTGAATTCTCCGGCCATTAAGATCGTGCAGGTGGTCTCCACGGGCGGAGATTCCGGCAATGCGTTCGACCAGATGCAGCAGTTTCTCGGCCGCTCCGGAAAGGACAAGATCGATGCGTTTGTTTCTCTGGAGTCCACCTCGGGCGACGCGATCGGCGAAGTGATCCAGCGCACCCACGCGACGGGCCGCACCGTGATTGCCATGGATGCCAGTCCGGAAACGCTCAACTTCATCGGGGACGGAACGATCGATTCCTGCATCTCGCAGAAGCCCTGGACTATGGGGTACGTAGGGCTGAAACAGCTGGATGTGGTGCATCATCGCCCCGCAGGAACGTTCAAGCAGAGCTACACCGTGGACGCGCAATCACCATATCCGGCTTTCGTCGATACCGGGAGTACGCTGATCACCAAGAGCAATCTGTTTCTGTTCCAGAAAGCAGCCGGCCAGTAGCAAGGTTACCGGCCTGCCGTGGATTTCCTCGAAGCATGGTCCACCTCGTCCGTGAAAGCCGGCCGCAGCTGTAAACACGGCTGAGCAGTCGCTTCGCGAAGAACCAACAAGTGCTGGCCGCGCCCGCATCCCTTGCTAGAATTGGAACGGATGCGGCCTGAGCGATGAGGGATCAGGGCGGCACTAGGTGTTACTTGGCAATATTCCTCGAGGAGATCAGACAGCATGGCGTATGTAATTGCGGAACCCTGCATCGGCACAAAGGACCGGGCGTGTGTGGATGCCTGCCCGGTTGATTGCATTCACCCCAAGGGCGATGAACCAGGACACGACACGGTGGAGCAGCTTTTTATCGATCCGGTGGAGTGCATCGACTGCGGGGCATGTGTGCCCGTATGCCCGGTGTCGGCTATCTATGCCGGTGACGATCTACCGGACAAGTGGGTGGATTACCGGGAGAAGAACGCGGAGCACTTCGGGCGGTAACGCAGTCGATTGATCGCTGCTGACGACCGAACGCGCGGCCCTTGCGGCCGCGCGTTGCTGCGTCAGACGAAGGACTTTGACGCACAGACACTGAGAAAACGCAGAGGGACGCGACGGCGAACTTTGGCGTCTCATAGGCTTTCGGAGTGACGAGCTTTCCCGGGTGAGAGCATAGGGATGTGGCGGAAGGCAGGGTCATTGCGCATGTGGAAGAGGCGATCGTGCTGCGCACGTGGGCCTTCCATGAGGCCGACCTGCTGATCAGCCTGTTTACGCGCGAGCAGGGAAGAGTGAAAGGCGTGGCGCGGCACGCGATGCGCAGCCGCAAGCGGTTCGGCGGCGCGCTGGAGCCGGCCACTCAGGTACGCGCGCACTACACGGAAAAGCCGCGGCAGGACCTTGTCCGCATGGACAGTTTCGAAATCCTGTGGTCGCCGCTGAACGCTCCGGTAGACCTGCTGCGCGCTGCGGGCATGCAATTCGTCGTTGAGGTGCTTGAAGAAGCCATGCCGGAGCAGGCGCCGGAGGACAATGTCTTTCGTCTTTCGCTGGCGGTATTGAAAGCAATGGAGTGCAGCAGAGACGGCACGGGCGCGCAGGTCTGGCTGCCGGTGACATACTTTTCCCTGTGGATGAACCGGCTGATGGGCTGGTGGCCGGAGCTCCGACACTGTTCCGTGTGTGGTCTGGACCTGCGGCGTGGCGCGGTTTGGTGGTCCCCAGCGGGAGACGGTGTGACCTGCGAGGATGACCGCCGCCCGGGCAGCCGCGTACTGAGCGCGGAGTCAGTGCAGGAGAGTACTGCGATGGCACGCACGCCGCTGCCACAGATGCTGACGGAAGCCGAATGGCCACGCGAAAGAGCGGCGGACCTGCGGAGCTTTGCGACCGGCATGCTGGAGAGGCATCTGGAGCGGCGGCTGCGGGCCGCTGCTCTGCTTCGCTAGTCAGCAGGCGGGGCGTGCAGCGGGAGGTATTCTGTTGAAACCCATGGCCAAGCTTTCGATTCGTGATCTCGACCTTACCGGCAAGCGAGTTTTTCTGCGTGCCGACTTCAACGTGCCGCTGTCAAAGACCGGCGCCATCACGGACGACACCCGCATTCGCGAAACGATCCCAACGATCGAGTACGCGTTGCGACGCAAAGCGAAGGTGATCCTGGCGGCGCACCTGGGGAGGCCCAAAGGCAAGCGCGTGGAAGCGATGTCGCTGCGGCCGATCGTGGACCGTCTGCGGTCCATGCTGGATCACGTTCTGGACGACGGCGAGAACGTGGCCTTCGCGCCGGACTGCATCGGTCCGGTAGCGACCGAGCTGGCGAACAATCTCGAGCCCGGCCAGACGCTGCTGCTGGAGAATCTGCGCTTCCATGCGGAAGAAGAAGCGAACGACTCCAGTTTCTCAGAGCAGCTTGCGTCCCTCTGCGACGTCTATGTGAACGACGCGTTTGGAGCGGCGCACCGCGCGCACGCCTCGACCGAGGGCATCACGCATTTCGTTGCGCAGTCGGTTGCCGGGCTCCTGATGGAAAAGGAGTTGAGCTATCTGGGCAGGGCGGTGGCGGAGCCGAACCGGCCATTTGTGGCGATCATCGGCGGCGCCAAAGTATCGGACAAGATCGAAGTCATCAATGCCCTGCTGGACAAGGTGGATGCGTTGCTGGTCGGTGGGGCCATGGCGTACACGTTCCTGAATGCGAGGGGCCAGACCACCGGCAAGTCGCTGACCGAAATGGACAAGGTCGACGTTGCGCGGGCTGCCATGGCGAAAGCGGAGGAGCGCGGTGTGAAGTTTCTGCTGCCGGTGGACCATTGCCTGGCCAGCAAATTCAGCTCGGACGCGAAAACGCAGCTGTTCTCGGGGGATGGGCCGTTCCCGGACGAGTGGATGGCGCTGGACATCGGCCCGGCGACGATCAAGTTGTTTTCCGCGGAGATCGCGGAGGCCGCGACGATCGTATGGAACGGACCGATGGGGGTGGCGGAGCTGGCGGCGTTCGCGAAGGGAACGAACGCGATTGCGCGCGCGATTGCGAAGAACGAGGACTGCATTAGCATCGTGGGGGGCGGCGATTCCGTGGCGGCGCTGCATAACTCAGGGGTGGCCGACAAGATTACGCATATTTCGACGGGGGGCGGCGCCAGTCTGGAGTTTCTCGAGGGCAAGGTGCTGCCGGGCGTGGCGGCGTTGACGGAGAAGTGAGACAGGCTCATCCTGCTGCTCGCCATCCCGGTCTGTGTGGGTTTAGCGGTGGGTTCCAAGGTGGTTCCTGAACAATGGAAACTGGATCACGCGCAAGGAGCATGAGCCTGCACAGAATCGCCCGTTTATCGGCGAAGTGAGCTTGCCAGATGCGGGACTCACCCCGTAATCTCCACAGACCGACGCCTTCCTTGGAGCCTTCGACTGCATGCGCAAGCCGATCATTGCCGGAAATTGGAAGATGTACAAAACACCCAAGGAGTCGCTGGCCTTTCTGGATGCTTTCCACCCGCTGGTGGAGGGACACACGCGGGACGAGATCCTGGTTTTTCCCACCCTGAGCTCTCTGCCGACGGTTATCGACGCTACGCCGGGTATGAACGTGAAAGCCGGTGCGCAGAACATGCACTGGCTGAACGAGGGACCGTACACGGGCCAGACTTCGCCGACCATGCTGGTGTCCATAGGGTGCCGGCATGTGCTGCTGGGACACTCCGAGCAGCGGCTGTACTTCAATGAGACCTATGAGCGCGTGAACCTGAAGCTGAAGGCGGCGATCAACCACGGAATCACGCCCATCGTGTGCGTGGGGGAGCTGCTGGCGGAACGCGAAGACGAAAAGACGGAAGAGACACTGCGATCACAGGTGCGGGCGGCGCTGCGGAACATTTCCGCAAACGAGGCGCGCCGACTGGTGATCGCCTATGAACCGATCTGGGCGATCGGCACAGGCTCGACAGCGTCACCGGAGGTAGCGGCGCAGGCCCACGCGATCATCCGCCAGGAGCTAAGCCACTGCTGCGGGGAGAAGACGGCAGAAAGTACGCGGATCCTGTACGGCGGCTCGGTCAAGCCGGAGAACATCGGCGCGCTGATGGCCGAGGAAGAGATCGACGGCGCCCTGGTGGGGGGCGCAAGCCTGGTGCCGACGACGTTCGCCAACATCGTGCATTACAACTAGGAGGTGGCTGGCAAGTCAGCCGGCTACCGGACGACGCCGACCTGGTCCATGGGCCAGATGACGAAAGCGGCGCGGCCATATATAAGGCCGCGGTCTACAGGGCCGAAGTCCCGGCTGTCGAAGGAGATGGAGCGATTGTCGCCCATGCAGAAGTATTCGCCGGGCCCGAGAAGCGTTTCGGGTTGGGAGCGGTCGTCCTGATAACGGGGAGGAATGTAAGGTTCGTGGAGGGCCTCGCCGTTTAGCCAGACGGTCCCGTGGTCAATGCGCAGGTCGTCGCCAGGGACACCGATGACCCGCTTGATATAGTTCTTGCTCTCATCGTGCGGATATTTGAAGACGACCACATCGCCGCGGTGTATCTCGCCAGGGTGGTAGACAAACTTGTGGTAGGCGAACTTGCTGATGAAGAGACGGTCCTGATCCTCCAGCGCCGGCAGCATGCTGGTGCCTTCCACGCGCACAGGCTGATAGACGAACACGATGATCACGACCGAGAAGCAGACCGAGATGAGCAGGTCCATGGCCCAGGAGCGGAGACCGGCCGAACGAGACCGCTCTCGATGCGGGGAAGAAGGGAGAGGCACGCCGGATTCTGGGATGTGGCGGTGTGGCGTTTCCATGGAATGGCAGGAGAGCGGGCTGGCGGCCCTCCTTGTCATGGTAAACGAGTGTGCAGCCGGGGAAGTCCCAACGTCGGGCGAGGCGTGGAGCGTCACAAGGTGTTTTTCCGCGCAGGTGCACCGAATAGGTAACGGGCTGAGCCAGTAGTAGCAAAGCGCGATGGGACGGTTCTGCGCTAAACTGGCTGTGCTGCATTAACTCTCATGGCTACGCTGACTCTGCCTACGCCCTCCTCGGAGAAGCCAATCCCGCGCTCCTCGAGTGACCTCCAGACCCTGACGACCGAGAAGCCGAACGAGGCGTCCGCGGGCCTGGATACCAAATCTGCGCTCGACATCGCTCGCATCATCAATCAGGAAGATACCAAGATAGCCACAGCGGTCAAGAAGGCCTTGCCGGAGATCGCCCTGGTGATCGACATGGTGGCGCGCTCGCTGCGTGACGGCGGACGGCTGATCTATGTAGGCGCCGGATCGTCGGGCCGGATTGCGGCGCTGGACGCGTCCGAGTGCCCGCCGACCTTCTCCACGGCACCGATGCAGGTGCAGTACATCATGGCCGGCGGACCGAAGGCGCTGGCCAGCGCCTCCGACGTGAATGAGGATTCGCCGGAGCTGGGGCAGAGGGATATCGCCCGCCGCCGGCCCACGCGCAAAGATGTCGTCATCGGCATATCCGCTTCCGGGCGAACACCCTATGTGGTGGGCGCCACGGAATATGCGCGCTCCCGTGGAGCCAAGACCGCAGCCATCACCTGCAACCCGGGTTCGGACCTGTCCCAGGTGGCGGACATCACCATTTGCGCCGAGGTGGGACCGGAGGTGCTGTCCGGATCGACGCGCATGAAAGCCTCCAGCGCGCAAAAAATGGTGCTGAACATGATCACCACGGGCGCCATGACCCGCCTCGGCTATGTGTACGAGAACCTGATGGTGAACGTGCACATGAAGAACGCCAAGCTGGTGGAGCGGGGTATTCGTGTGCTGATGTCGGTATGCGGGATCGACCGGGATACGGCAATCCGAACCATCAAGGCAGCAGGCAAGTCCATCCCGATTGCCGTTGTGATGCTGAAGGCGAACGTGGACAAGATGGAAGCGGTTCGCCGCCTGCAAAAGTCCGACGGGAATGTGCGGCTCGCCGTGGATGATTCGCGGCTGGAGCTGTAAGAGTCAAGCGGGAGCGATCGGAATTCTGGAAACGGATTCTGCGGGACACCGTAGTGTTCTGGGAGTCCTAGGCAGGTCATGTATTCGCCCGGCGGCCTCTTATTTCTGCGTGACGGCCAGAGTGTAGGTGGTGCTGTGCGTCAGAATGCCGTCGGTTGCTGAGAGTGTAAAGGTATAGCTTCCCGGACCGGTGTAGTTGTTGTTCTGCGTGGGTGCGAGATTGCCGCAGCCTGTCAGGGAGAGGCTCGCGACCCCCAGCAGCAGAGTTGCCAGACCCATTCTCAGCAGAGACGGAGCGGACCGCAGCCTGCGCCGGATGAGCCATCCGCTGCCGCCGGCGAGAAGGATGAGAAGTCCGCGCCCGCCCAGGCCACCGTAACCGATCACCGTGTACTGCGCGGTTGTGGTGATGGTAACGGTGGACGATGCTCCGGTTGCCGGAACGAGAGTGGCGGCGGAAAGCGAGCAGGTCGCTCCGGGTGTGGCCGTCGTGCAACTCAGCCGAACCGGGGCAGAAAATCCAGCAATCGGCGTGGGCAGGAGATTGGTGGAAGCCGAGCGGCCCGCGATGACCGTGCCGGACGAAGAAGAC
Organism: uncultured Acidobacteriaceae bacterium; assembly: GCA_964246235.1. GTDB lineage: Bacteria > Acidobacteriota > Terriglobia > Terriglobales > Acidobacteriaceae > Granulicella. The sequence goes on along the minus strand of CAXTPR010000037.1, from coordinate 8,314 downwards.
AGCGCGAGCGCGAAGTCGACGCCGTTGCCGGAGAGCGCAACCGTGGCGCTGGTGTAATTGGAGTTGAAGGAAACAGTGCCGGTGCGCGGACCGGTGGCTGCAGGTTTGAAGGTGACGGTGACACTGCAACTCGCTCCGGCGGGGAGGGTAGAGGGACAGTTAGCGGCGGCCGCGCTGAAATCGCCGCTCGCGCTCGTCGCCGGGAACGGCACCGAGCCGCTGGCCATATTAGAGATCTGGAAGCTCTGGGTAGCTGAAGCAGTCACGTCCAGATTGCCAAAGGCGATCGTGGTCGTGGAGATGGTCAGCGCGGGCACGCCGGTTCCCGTGAGCGTGGCCGTCAGAGTCTTGCCGCCACCACCGACGTTCAAGGTTCCGGTGCGAGCCCCGAGGGCTGTTGGACTGAAGTTGACATAGATCGTGCAGCTGGCACCTGGGGCTACTGCCGTGCAGGGGTTGCCGCCCACGACGGCGAAGTCGCCGGTTGCGGTGAGCAAGGTCACAGCGGAACTGAAGATCGAGTGGTTGGTCCAGGTGAAGGGCTGTGTCCCGGTCGTGAAGCCGACGGGTTCCGAGCCAAAGTCGGCGGAGGTGGGGGTGAGCTGCGGGTCACCGCCGTTGCTGGTCAGGTTGAACAGCATGTACTCCAGCAGCTTCTCCTGCGGGGACATGGCGGTGGTCGTGCCGCAAAGGCCGGGGAACTGCCTGCCGGAGCCGTTACCGACTGCGTTCTCCACGTGGTACTCGTTGAAGAGCACGCGGCCGCACTGGCCCGTGCTCTGTCCCACCGGCGTGTCGAAGGTGAACTGCATCACCGATTGCGCGGTGTTGTTCAAGGTCATCCAGGACTGGGTCGGAGCGTTGACTCCGCTGAAATCCTGACGCAGCGTTTGCAGACCGATCTGCCCCGGAGTGGTTGAGGCGCCGACGCTGGGGAGAGCGAGCCACTGGGAGAGTGTTGAGCCATCGGCGAAGCCGGTGTTGATGGTTGCATTCCCGTTAGCGAGAGTTAGAGAGGGCTTCGTCCAGTTCACAACGTTGGGAAACGTTTGCGCCTCGTTGAACCAGTCATAGCTGTAATGGCTGGCGTATACGCGGCCACCTTTGTTGGCGAAGCTGACCAGATTCGTGAGTTCTCCGCTGCTGGTATTGCTGCTCTGCCGGAGTGCGGTGTTGTCCGATCCCTCGCAGGGAAGCATGAGCACGTCGTAGGTTCCGAGAACGTTAGGATCTCCCATCAGGGTGGAAGCGGATGGGGTGGTTCCGGCGGTTCCGAGATAGGAGCCCGACTGGCCTGAGCTGGACCCTTCGGCGAGGTAGAAGTTGATGCGGCCGGTGCCGCCGGGATTGGTGAACTCCGTGGCGTCATTGCCCATCACCTTATAGAGCACGCACTCCACGGGATCGGCGTTGCCTGTGGCCACCGCGAACTTGGGAATGTCACCCTCGCTCTGGTTGCGCGGAAATCGGGTCTTGGTGGGGTCCGCGACCGTGTTGGTGCAGGCGCCGGCACTCAGGTCGATAGGAATGATACGACGCCATTTGCCGCTCAGGATCACCAGCGCCTGGGGCTGCCCGGCGGGGTTCACGGGCGCATTGGTGATGGTGAAGGTGCCGTCCGTGGCGGTGACAGCGCCAGCCACGGGCGAGCCGGAGGGAATGGCTCCGGGAACGGGGCAGCTTACGCCGGCGGGCATGGCGCCGACGGTATCGCCTGCAATGTAGACGGTCACGTTCGGCAAGGGATCGGTGCCATTCGGAGCGAACACCGTTCCGGTCACGGTCGTGGTGGCCCCCTGAGAGCATGCGGGAACCGTCTGGCAGGTTCCGGTGCAGTACTGCGCGGATGCCGAGATACCGGAAAGTAGCCAAACAAAGAAGAGCGGGAGAAGACGGCGCATGGCGGGGTGACCTGAAAGAGGTATACCAAAGCGGTGCGGCTTTCGGCTATTTTGCGCGTCGCTGTCGTTGACAGCGGTAACTGAAGGCGGTAACCCGCGCTATGGAACCGGCGCAGGCCAGCGCTGCACGGTGAGCTCGGGAAAGGAATGCCGTGAGGAAGCGAGGAGCGAGGACGGCTGCCCCCGCAGGGATTGATCGAAGAACTGCAGCGTGGCCTGCCGCAGGATGGTATTCACCTCAACGGGTGCCGTCGGACCGGTGTAGGCGAGGCGACGAAAGGGCGGCAGCAGCGGTTCATCGGAAAAGTCCATGTGCTGGGTGCCGGCCATAAAGAGGCGATATCCTCCATAGGCGCGAAGACTGGCTTCGGTGGCGCTGAAATCCTCTCGGTCGAGCTGGTCTCCGACAGTCCCGGGCACCGGCAATCTGGCCAGCTGTGCCTCACGCTGCTGACTCACGCCTTCATAGAACAGCAGGACCTTCTGTGCAGCCGTACGGTCGACAAGCGCGCCGAATGTCCATCCGTCAAGGTTCACGGCGGCTTTGATGCGGGGATCCACACCGCACAGGGCGAGGGCCGCGGCACCTCCAAAGGAGTGGCCGAGGGCGCCGGCACGGGTGGTGTCCAGCCGAGCGTGAAAGGGGCTTCCGAGGTCAGCCGACATTCCCGCGAGCCGATCGAGCACAAAGCGCTCATCCCTGGTCCAGAGCTGGAGCGTGCCGTTCCAGAACGCGATCTGCTCCGGCGCGCTTTCCGAGATGCCCCGAGGGCCTTGGAGCACCTCCCGGCCCTGGATGACGGTGCCGTTCTCCAACAGGACGCGATGGGCGTTGTGAGGGTAGTCCGTGGAGGCGACCACGTAGCCATGGCTGGCCAGATCTTCAGCCAGGACGGTGTTTTGGGTGCGGCGACCATTCCAGCGATGGTTGAACAGCAGCACGGGGAACGGCGAACCGGCCTGCGCCACCGGTGCCTCGGAGCGGGAGTGCGTACCGAGCAAGGGCGCGTAGAACAGCGACAAACCGGCCTCCCGCCAGCGCACGTAGCGCGCCACGCGGTTGTGGGAGGATTGGGCCGGGTACCAGAGCTGGACTACCAGCTCGCGCCGCGCTGCCGGGTCGGTGGAGTAGGGATCGTGACGGGCCGGGTCGGTCAGGTTCAGAATCGTCGTGCCGACGGCATAGGGCCCCGTAGGCGCGGGAAACTGGAAAGTGCGCAGGTACACCACGAAGCCGGTAAGCAGCACGAGCAGAGTCGCCACAAGCACCACACCCGGCCGGAGATACCAGCGGCGCATGCGCCTTGTACCTGCTGATTCCCGACCGGTGCAAGGCGGGCAAGTTGCGGGTTGCGTCGGGCCCATAAGGATCTGCTGCCTGGTTATTGGAGCCGAAACATCCAGAGCGGGGTACCGCTCAGTTGCTGCCATCCGAGCCCGCCTGAACCGGGTGGTTTGTTGTTGACGAAAACAGCTACCGCTCCGGTGCGTCGAAACGTGGCCAGCGTGGCGGCCTGGAGCTCGGGTGAGGAACTCCAGAATCGATCGTAGTCCGGACCGGAGGCGATTTCACCGGTGATCTGCAGGTGAGCGATGTACGCCCAATCGCTGTGAAGGTTGGGCGTCCAGGCGATGACGCCGACGGGTGCGTCGGCAGGCAGGTGCTGCTGCAGGGCGGCCACTCCCATTCGCCACTCGGCGTTGCGCTGCGGCGCTTTCCGGTCCAGAAAATTGCGCCATGCAGGGGTTTGATAGAGGGCGAGCTCAGCAAGGAAGCCCACCAGAAGCAGCGTCGCAAAGGCGGTGCGGGTTCGCGCTGCCGTTTCCGCAAGGCTTAGCAGAGCGCACGTGCCGAGTACCAGCAGCATGCCTGCGATATAGCGGCCCTCCAGGTGCACCGTCAGGTAGAACAGGATTCCGAGCAGGCTGCTTTCGATGAGGGGCCAGTGTGAGCGGAGTCCGCGCACGAAGCGGCGGCGATCCTGCGCAGCTCTCAGGACGAGGGCAAGCGCCAGCCCGAGCGCCCAGGCAAGGGGCTGCCTGGCAAGAACCTGCAACAGGTCGCCGACGCACTTAACCGTCGCGATCAGCTGGTAGCGCAGCCGGAACACATGATGGTAGCCCTGATAGAAGTAGGGCGGATCGAAATAGGGGACGTAGGTGGCGTGGACCGGGGAGGCGAAGCCATACACCTTCGGCGATCTCTGCAGAACGGCGCTAGGATGGAGCGGCGTTCCGAAGTCTGGCGGGTGAGTCTCCCACTGTGCAAAGCGAGCGAGGAAAGGCTTCGGCCAGGCTTCCGACGCCGGCTGCACGCCGCCCTCCCAGTGGACCCATTTCTGCAGGCGGTCCACGTGCCATGCGTAGTTGATGGAGCTGGCCTCGCCCAGAGTGGGGTAGCCCACCGCGTGCGAGAGCGCTGCGCCGTAAGCCGCAACTACGATGGCGAAAACCGCAACGGCGGGTAGAAGCGATGTGACGCTCTTTCGCTTCCGCCAGAGGATGAGCCCCGCAATGGCGAGCATCCCGGAGCCGAGAGCAAGGAAGATCGCTTTGACGAGGAATCCGACTCCGAGCGTAAGGCCCAGCGCGGCCGCGGATTGCCAGTGCAAGCGTTCGCCACGCTCGGTTCGCTGCTGCAGACGTACGAGTTGCACACAGGCGAGCAGAAAAAAGGTGGTGACCAACTCATCCGGATTGACGCGCGAGACCTGGCCCATGCAGGTCTGCACCGCAGTGAACAGGAGCAGGCAGACGCCTACTCGCCTGAACCAGGATTTACGACTTGCTTCGGTCTCGTCGTCTGTGTCCCGCGAAGGGAGCAGGGTGAAAACGAGGACAAGGAACGCGGCGTAGCTGCAGGCAAACACGCAGAAATTCGCCGCTCGTGATGTCCACCAGTCGCCCGCCGGAGTGGCCGGGAACAGGACGTGCGTAACGGCCAGAAGCGCGGGATACCCCTGGCTCCAGAGCGGGTTCAGGGCGGAGCGCCAGTCGTGACGCGTCAGTGCGCGGGCGATGTCCAGGTACTGCACCCCGTCGGAGCCGTAAACGTCGCCGGTATCCGTGTTCCCGTAGACATCCTCCACCGCGCCGAGCGCGAAGATAAGGACCGTTGCGCAAAGGAGCGGAAAAAGAGAAGCGGACCGGAGCTTCCGAACGTTCACCCGCAGCCAGTGAAAACGCTCCGGTCGCGCCGCCGCCACAGCGTACAAGGGCAGCGGCTCGCGGGCTCCCTGTGGAATGACGGGCACACGGAGCAGCTTACCCGGCGGAGGCTTCCAAAGGGTAACAAGCCAGCGTCTCAATCGTTTCCTGCCTGAGGTGACTCCTTTTTGGGATAGGCTGAGTGCCAAAGGCCGACCCACACTGGGTCGATTGGCTTCATCGGGCCATGAAGAGAAGCTGTCCGTGGAGTCTCAGGAGAACGTTCTTATGGCCGCCGCGTCGATCGGTGCCTCGTTGACCACCAACTCGACCTTCCGCAACGATGCCGAGGATCGGAGATTGTTTCAGGAGCGGTTCGACCACGAGCCGTTCGTATTTCGGCATTCGCTTCACCTTCACCCCGCGTTCGAGTTGAAGGCGCTGCTCGCGGCGGCGGAACGCATGAACGCGACCATGAGCTGCAAGGCGCACTTCGAATCCGGCCAGCCGGAACAGACCAGCTGGTTCGGCGCGCGTCCCGAGGGCATGACCCTGGTGGAAGCGCTGGCTTCCATTCGCGAAGGGAAGAACTGGGTCATTCTGAAGCGCATCCATGAAGATGCGGAGTATGGCGACGTTCTGCGCGGAATGCTGCCGGAAATTTCGGCGCTGACCGGCGTGGAGGTGGAGGAGGTCTACTACGACCCGACCATGACGATTTTCGTGACGTCGCCCGGGCGGATCACGCCGTACCACATGGACGGCGAGACCAACTTCCTGCTGCAGGTTCACGGAACGAAGACGGCGTACATCTACGATGGCAACGATAGGCATGTGCTCTCGGACGCCGATCTGGAGAAGTACTGGACCGGCGGATTGCCGAAGATCGACATGCCGGAGGCGCTGCCGCAGGGACACTGGCAGTTCGCGATGGAGCCGGGCAACGGCGTGTTCAATCCGGCGATCTTCCCGCACTGGCTGCAGAACGGCAACGACGTGTCGATCTCGGTTTCGATCAACATCAAGCGCAAGCGCAACGCCAACATCGGTGCGTACCGGGTGAACCACTTCTTGCGGCGGGCGGGGCTGAAGCCCGCGGCTCCAGCGCCGGCGGCGCAACCGACGGCCCTGGATCGGGCCAAGGAGGCGACGCTGGGCCGGCTTTATGAGGTTGCGAAGGGCTTCAAGGACAAGAAAACCGATTCATGCCTGAGCGGAGATGGGCAGATGGGCGGCAAGTAGCGGGCCGGCAGCTAGTCTGGAAAGTCAGTAGAGCAGGTACTTTTGCCGCGTCGTCTCGAAGGACTTCAGAGCGGGCTGCCAGCTCGCGGCGATGACGCGCGGATCGTCGCCGCGGGTAATGGAATCCAGCGTGGCTTTGCTTCCGAGCAGGTATGCGGCGCGCGCCAGCTTGAAGTCGACAGGGTAAAGCGCGTGCAGCGCTGAAAGCAATTCGACGCCGAGCTCGGGTGAGTCCAGAAGTTTCCGGTCGGTCACGCGGATGCGGACGGCGGGGATCGTCTGACCGTGGTAAGGGTGGATCAGGTCGTCATCGACAAGGGTAGTCGCGGGTTCGAAGGTAACGCCCGGGATGTGGCGGGCTGTGAGCGCCACGGCGACTTCGGCGGCGTGGAACCATGGGGCAGGTTGTTGGCCTGTTTTGGCGTCCCTGGGAGGGATGCCTGCACCGAAGACCTCGAAGGGCGACGTCGTTCCCCGGCCGACGGAGACGTTTGTCGACTCCAGGAGCGTAAGAGCCGGCAGCAGGACAGCCGCCGTCTGGTTGCGCAGGTTGGGACTTGGGTTGACCCACCGCTCATCGCCGAACGCGCCGGTCTGGTCCATGTACTGTGAGCGCCGCCATTGTTCCATGGGAACCACGACAAGTCGGACGTCGAGTCGACGCTCGCCCTCGATGTAGCGGGCGAACTCCCCGAGGGTGAGGCCGTGGCGGAGTGGGATTGCGGCGTAGTCATTGTAGGTGGCGCCTTCGCCGTGCGGGCCGACATCGGAGACCGGGCCCTGCACGTCCACGCCATCGATCAGGTCGGGACGGTCAAGGATCACGACGGCCAGATCGTGGTGGTAGTTGGCCTTCTCGGCAGCGGCGGCTTCGAGGAAGTATCCAGTGATAGCCGGGTAGGTGTAGGTGCGGACGCCCGCATCCTGGAGATCGATCACGACCGCATCGAGTCCGGCGAGCTGGGCATGAGTAGGACGACGGTCGGCATCGTGTGCGCCGTAGAGGCTGGTGACGCGGAGGCCCGTTGCGGGGTCGGTCTCGGTGGCGAAGCTTTCGGTGTCGTGCGCGCCGGAGATGCCGTGTTCGGGCGAGAAGAGAGCTGCGAGCAGGATGCTGTGCGGCTGGAGCGAAGCCAGGTAGTCGATGGTGCGATGGCCCCGCGTGTCGAGCCCTGACTGGTTCGTGAGAAGGCCAAGCTTCAGGGGCTCGGTCGGGTTCGGGCGAAGCTGCTGGAGGGCAGCGGCGTGTGTGGATTCCAGAACATCTATGCCTGATTTTGTCATGCAGGAGCGGTCGTTCAGGCTAGTCGAAAGTCGAGTTCGCCGCGGCTGCTCCTGAGTGTCGGAAAGGCTCCATTCGAGGGGTTCGGAAGCAGCAGTGGACGGCGAAGGAGCTGTGGTAGCGCCTTCCGAATAAAGATGAAGCGCCTGGGCGGCTAGGGTTGCTACTTCTCCGCGCAGGGCGGAGATAGGTGGGTTGCCGCGGGGGTGGATAGCGTTGGCGAGCAGAATGACGTAGGTGTCGGATCCGGGGTCGAGCCAGAGCGAGGTGCCGGTGAAGCCGGTGTGGCCGAAGCTGCCGATGGGGAAGACGCGGCCTCGGGGCTTCGAATACGCGGTGTCGATGTCCCAGCCGAAGCCGCGGAGGTTCCCGTCCTTAACCGCCGGGTAGTTGGGGGCGAGGAGCGGGTCGGGAGCGCCCGTGGCGGGCTTCTGGTTGGCAGCTGTGGCGGCGGCAAGCTCCGCGCCGTTGTGGCCGGGCTGCTCAGGCGTAGTCATCAGCTGGAGTGTGGACTGCTTAAGCGGAAAGTTGCCTGAGTTGTGGCAAAGCTTGTCGAGCAGTGCCTGGGCGAAGAGGCTCATGTCGTGCGCCGTACTGAAGACACCTGCGTGACCGGCGACTCCGCCCATGCGGCGGGTGGTGGGGTCGTGGACCGTGCCGCGGAGGAGATGGTCGAGGTCGGGGTTCAGCGCGGGGTTGGCTTTGGATTCGTCGGCGTGGGCGGTGGGGGGGATGCGCGGCC
>CAXTPR010000036.1:20675-36607 GCA_964246235.1 uncultured Acidobacteriaceae bacterium | reverse complement strand
GCTTTCGGGTTTGACGATCATCTTCTTGCTTGCCGTGGTTACGCTGCAACCATTCGCTGTGTACTCCGGTGCACCACAAACGGTGTTCGTGTTGATTTCTCTGCTCGTCTGCCTTATCCCAACAACCATCGGCGGTCTTCTGTCAGCCATTGGCATCGCGGGGATGGACCGGCTCGTTCAGCACAACGTGCTGGCCACCTCCGGCCGGGCTGTTGAGGCCGCCGGCGATGTGAACACGCTGCTGCTGGATAAGACTGGAACCATAACGATTGGGAACCGTCAGGCTTCAGAGTTCATCGTTGCGCCAGGTGTGCCCGCAAGCCAGCTTGCGGATGCCGCACAACTCTCGTCCCTGTCCGACGAAACCCCAGAAGGCCGGTCCATTGTCGTGCTCGCCAAAGAGCAGTACAACCTGCGTGGCCGCGAGCTGGGCTCCCTCAATGCCGAGTTCATCCCGTTTTCCGCAACGACTCGTATGAGCGGCATTGAGGTGGACGGACGCAGCATCCGCAAGGGAGCCGTAGACGCGATTGCCCGCTACCTGGAAGAGCACGGCTCCAGGCTGCCTCAAGAGGTGCGCAACTCTGTGGAAGAGATCGCCCGCAAGGGAGGCACGCCTCTCGTTGTCGCCGAGAACGGGCGCGCGCTCGGTGTGATCTACCTCAAAGATGTGGTCAAAGGCGGGATGAAAGAGCGCTTCGACCAGTTGCGTGCCATGGGTATTCGCACCGTGATGATCACCGGCGATAACCCGCTCACCGCAGCAGCCATTGCGCGCGAAGCAGGCGTGGATGACTTTCTTGCCGAAGCGAAGCCAAAAGACAAGATGGACCTGATCAAACGCGAGCAGGGCGACGGCAAGCTCGTCGCCATGACCGGTGATGGCACAAACGATGCACCGGCCCTCGCTCAGGCGGACGTAGGCGTCGCGATGAACTCCGGCACGCAAGCAGCGAAAGAAGCCGGGAACATGGTAGACCTCGACTCGAACCCCACCAAGCTCATCGAGATCGTCGCCATCGGCAAGCAGCTCCTGATGACCCGTGGGGCTCTCACCACGTTCAGCATTTCGAACGATGTGGCGAAATACTTCGCAATCATCCCCGCCATGTTCGCGGGTGTCTTTCCCGTGTTGAACACGCTGAACATCATGCACCTGCACAATGCGGAGTCCGCAGTCCTGTCCGCCGTGATCTTCAACGCGCTCATCATCATCGGCCTGATTCCATTGGCGCTACGCGGCGTCAGCTACAAACCGATGTCTGCGGCTGCGCTGCTGCAGCGCAATCTGCTGGTCTACGGACTGGGCGGCATCATCGTTCCGTTCGTTGGAATCAAGCTCATCGACATCGCCATCACTGCCATGCACCTCGCATAGCGGCAGCTTTGAAAGGTTTCTATGAAGAAGCACATCGTCACGGCCATTCTGTACACCGTCATCACCGCGGTCCTGCTCGGCGTCGCCTATCCACTTGCTATCACGGGCATCGCGCAGCTCACGATGCGCAGCAAAGCCAATGGACAGCTCATCGACCGCAATGGCGAGACGGTTGGATCGGCGCTGATCGGACAACCGTTCACCGGACCGGAATACTTCCACAGCCGCCCGTCTGCGGCGGGCACCGGCTACGATGCGTCGTCATCGTCGGGCTCGAACCTGGGACCAACGAACAAGGCTCTTAGCGATCGCTTGGATGCCAGCGTGAAAGCGGAGTCGGACGGGACGCCGGTTCCGGTCGATCTGGTCACTGCTTCCGGGTCGGGGTTGGACCCCGACATCACACCCGCCGCCGCCATGTATCAGGTCGGCCGTGTCGCGCAACAGCGTCACCTTGACCGCGCAAGTCTGGAGCAGATGGTTGAACAGTCCACGACGCCGCGACAGTTGGGCTTGCTAGGAGAGCCCCGTGTCAATGTGCTCAGCCTGAACCTGGCTTTGGATCGTATGGCTCCAACTGTGGCGAAGTAGCCGACACGCAGCTTCCCAGGAGCTCCCTTTCAAGCGCTGCCGGGGGACTGGACACCATCTGAAGAGCAGGGCTAGAAGAAGAGCCGAGCTGAGAGCGTCCCTTGGAGTTGGTCTGGTAGCCGAGCTAGGGCGTGTTGATCTTCTGGTAGCCCACGCGAGGAATTAGGTAAGGTCCGCGTTCGAGGCAGCAACGTCCGTGGTGTACGTAGCCGCCACGGCTGCATACGTTGGGAGTTTGAGGCGAGCCGCCAGGGTGCAGGCCTGGCGGGGAATCGCCCGCAACCTTACGCGTTGATCTTGTGCGACCCATCCTTCCTTGCGAGCCCCTGCGAACGTCAGCGTTCCGTTCGGCTTTTCGAATGGCTTCGTTCGATCATGCTTATCAGCAGATAGCCACTGACAGCAGCTAACGAGACCAGGGACAAATCGACGACGAGAAAGCCCCAGCTCTCCCGAAACTCGCCCGAGGCGACGGTCGCACACACGGCAACGATCACCACCGCGGCAAGGATCATCCATCCCTTCGATGCCCTCGACCATTTATGAAGAACGTGAGCCAGGCATCCAAGCAGCAAGCCACCGGCCAAGGGAAACAGCTCTTCAAGTCTCATGAGTGGCCTCCCTGCGCGGGCTGAAACACACTGGCAGGCGCTGGGCCTGCGGAGATCGCACCGGCCACGAACATGGGATCGGACGATGGCGTTCCGTGGAACGGCACAGGGCCCTCTTTACCGGAGTGATCCGGGGCGCTGCCCGCGTTGATCGCACCCCCGAATGAGTCCGTGGCCGCCTGCGCAGGGCTTTGCGCGCTCGCGGATGAAGCGGGCGGCGAGCTCACCGAAGGCGTTCCCTGCGGACTCTCTGCGGCGTTCGGCGAAGGGCCGCTGGTGGTCACCTGCCCCGAAGAATCGACTTCGATCGTGATGCGTGTCATAGAGTCCTCTCCTATCCCAAAATCGCGTAGCGGCCTTCGAAGGTCACCGGAGCTGAAGTGAGATTGCTGACAGTAATCCAGTACGTGCAGTGAGTCGCATCAGCCAGTTGTGTGGCCACCGACCAGCTCACCTCTTTGCCCGATGTTGTGACTGAGGTCGGCATCATGTACCAGATGATCTGTTGCGAAGCCGCCCAATTGAAGGTGAACCAGGTTTGCGTCGCTCCTGCGGGAAGTGTGCCTGTGAACTGCACGCCTGTGGTCATGGTGAGAGGTCTCCTTTTCTTCAGTAACGGCTCAGGATGCAAAAACGGCCCTGAAAATTCACTGGCACGTTGGTGAGGTTCTGCACCTGCAACCAGTAGGTGACAAACTCCGCGCTGCCTCGCTGCACCTGCGTCACCAGCTTCAATTGCGCTGCTGTACCCACGGTCGTCGGCATTACGGACCAAACGACGTGCCACGTGGCTGGCCAGTTAAAGGTGAACCAGGACCCGGTTTGATTCGCCGCGACCGTTCCGGTGAACTGCTGACCGCAGACCGGCGTGGTCATCCATCCGTCGACCGGGATCTCCCAGATGCCGCGGTTGCGGGTGGCCGCGCGCAGCACCCAGGCATGCGGATGAAATAGCAGATCGCCGACGAAGGCGTTCGGCAGCCCATTGGAAAAATTACTCCAGCTCGCACCGGCATCCAGACTTTGATATACCCCAACGTTGCCAGCGACCCAGACGCGGTTCGCATTTCGTGAGTCCACCTCAATCGCATTCACTGACTGGTTGGGCAGGCCTGTTGAGCAGTTGGTCCAAGAGGTGCCCCCGTTGTCGGAGCGATACACATACCCGCCACCAGCGGAGGAGTAGGTAACCCAAAGCCGCTGCAGGTTGTTGGGATCGACATAGATGTCGCTCCCCGAAGCCGCGCGCGGCGTAGTGAGCGCTGTAAGCGTTCCCCACGTCGTGCCCGCGAGCACGGTGTGAAAGACACGGCCATCGGTGGTCATCACATAACAGTTGCTCGAGTTGGGCAGGCAGATGGCGCTCGCCGTGGCCGCGTTCGGAAACGCCAGCCGCGTCCACGAAGTTCCGTTGTTCGACGAAACATACAGTGCGCCTCCGCCGATGGCGATCGCACTTCCGCTCGTCTCGGTGCAGCGCATCGGAGGGTAAAAGAGGCTGGTCTCTCCAGTGGGGATCGTTGGCGTAATGCCGCTGAACGTCCCGAAGTCGCCGCTCGAAGTGGAGCGAACCGGGCTCATGTTGTAGTAGGTGTGAAACACGGTCGTGGGCGTGTCGTGATTGACGCAGCAATAGCCGCCATCGCCATCGTCCGCGTGGTCGAAGGTAGAGGAGCCCGTCCAGCGCTCCGTGCCATTGTCCTGTGTGCCACCCAGGAGCCAGCGTGACGACCCGACGTTCTGCGCCAGGTATTCGAACTCGGTGATCACAAGCCCGTTGTTGCAATGCACCCAGGTCACACCGCGATCAGGGCTGCGGAACAGTCCGCCATCGCAGCCCACATACAGCGAGTTGGCGTTGCCCGGCTCAAACGCGATCGCGTGCTGATCAGGGTGGATGGATTGTCCGGTCGATCCCTTATCGGAGATGCACAGCCAGGTCCACGTCGTGCCGGAAAGCGTTCCCCGATAGGACTCGATGGCGCCGCAGAAGACCTGCGCATTGTTGTCCGGAGCCGCGGCCACATACCAGTCGTACCAAGCCTGCCCGGTGCTCACGCCGCTGGGCAATGTTGCCGCTGTCCAGGTTCCCCCGGAGCGCCTCCACAGGTAAGCCGAGTTGCCGTTCGCGCCCCACGCGTAAGCGACCGTCGTGTCCGCGGGACAGATGCTGACCGCGACGCGGTTGAACGATCCCGGTGATCCCGGCAAGGTCACCGCGGTCCAGGTCGCGCCCCCGTCGGTCGAGCGAAAGACCCCATCAGAGCAGGCAGCCAGCATCTCCGGATCGGCCGCGCCGCCCGTCACAGCGCCGAACGAGACCGCCCAGGTCACGCTACTTCTACGCCGCGTCCAGGTGACGCCACTGTCCGCCGAGGTGTAGAGGCCACCATTGGTCGCCGCCACCAGATGCGCCGCATTGGTCGGTACCACCTTAAGATCGTAGAAGCCCTGCCCCACGAAGGGGTTAGTGCAAAGGGTGCTCCAGGTAGTGCCGCCGTCCAGGGAGCGCAGGATGCCTTGCCCGAGAAACGACCACCAGTTGCCTTCCCCGGTGCCGCAGTACACGCGCTTCGCATTGGTCGGATCGAAAACGACCGCGCCCACAGCGGTGGTCGCGGCGTAGTCGGTTCGCGGAGCCCACGACGCTCCACGATCAAAGCTTTCCCAAACGCCACCGTTCGCCGCACCGCACAGAACATGTGCAGGCGAGCTCGGGTCCACGGCGATCGCCGCGACACGGCCCGATACATTCACGCGGCTCGACCCGTAAGTCTGCCCGTTCGGGATGGTGTACGGTCCGACCGAGCGCCACTGCGGTCCAACTCCCGAAGGCGGTCCCGTCGGCGGACCGACCTCGATGGCCACCAGCGGTACAGCCGACCCATCCCCTTCGGCAGCGGCATGCCTACCCAGTTGCGAAGCGGTCTCATGCGCGGTGGACTCAGCGCTCCCGGTCTCGGACCGCGGGGTCACAAAGGTTCGCGCTGTTCGTTCCAGCAGCGTGTTCCGCGTAGCCTCCGGCACGGTTGTTTCGAGCGCCGCTTCCACGGCGCCGTCCGGACTTTGCGCACCGATCAACTCCAACAGGCGCAGCAGCGCCTTGCCCCCAGGGGGACGCTCTTTCACCTCGATAGGCTGCGCCGCTGCCGCTTCAGCCGCGGGTTCCGCCGCCGCTTCAATCACGCTATCCAAAGGACCACGCATCTTGCCTCCCGCTCATCAAAAGCGTGTTGCCGGCCCGATTTCCGATAATCAACTTTGTTTCGCTTGGGTTTGGATCAAGTACTTGGCTTAGCTCGTTGGAGCTTCGCCCGCGTGTTCAGGCGAAGACTCCGGGGCCGGTTGACTGTGTTGCTCATCTGTTTCAGACCCGGTTGAAGCTGGAGGCAGATGGCCTTCGAGGAATTCTCTGAGGCGTTCTGCCGAACGGCCGCCTGGGGGAGCCGGTTCCTGTTCATTTGGATTCCGCACACAGGCTCCTGCACAAGCACCGAAATAGTACCACCGGAATCGGCAATGTCCAGACCTAACTTTTGTCCTAATGCGATATAGCCTTTGGCAGGCGGTACCTAGGCGAGCTGCTTGCTACGCGAGCGTGACCTGGGAGCTCCTGACATCCCTTGACATGAATGAATGATTCACCCACTTCGCTAGGCTGCGCAGCCTGCCACGGCTACGCCGGTCTTTCAACTACGCCAACGAGATCGTCACCACCCTAAGGAAAGCCCGCAAGAAGGAGACCGCATCATGAGCGGCCTTACGACCCATAGGTAGTTTCTGAATCCACACCTGTTACAGCACAGGCGAGTTGTCGTGCAGCAGGGTCTTGCGGATGACCTTGATGGGCGCCATGCCCTGCTGCATCAAGGCATCGTGAAACTGCTGCAGGCTGAAGCTCGCGCCCTGCTTTCCCTGCAGATCGGCGCGGAGCTTGAGGATTTCGAGCTTGCCGAGGGTGTAGTAGAGGTAAAGAGCGTCGCTGGTGCCGCGCTTGGTTTCGACTTCGGCGATGGGACGGGACTGGTAGCCTTCCTTGACGAAAAAGTCCTGGGCCTGCTCAAGGCTCAGGGCACCGCCGACACCGGTGTGCAGGCGGATGGCAACGACGAAGCGGGCGTCGCGCAGCAGGGCGTCCTGCAACTGGCCGAGGCGGATGAGGTCGGCGGTCTTTTGATCGGGTGAGGCGCCCGGCAGTGAGCCGGGTTGTGCGTAGCCTTCGTCAAGCATCATCTGCTCGCAGTAGTGCGCCCAGCCTTCCACGTTGGTTGCAGCTTCGATGAGCTTGCGGATCTTCGAGGGAAACTGATTCTGCCAAAGGAACTGCGTGTAGTGGCCGGGATAGGCCTCATGCACGCTGGTGGAGACGACGGTGCCGGTGTTGAAGGCGGCCAGGTATTCCTCGGTGCGCTGCGGGGTCCAGGAGGGCTCGGGCAGGGTGACGTTGAAGTAGGCCTTGGTGGAGTGGGTCTCGAAGGGACCGGGAGAATCCATGCTGGCCTGGGTGGTGGCCCGCATGAACGGCGGTGTTTCTTCAAGCGTCGGCTGCACGTCGGAAGGGAGGGTGATGATGTGCTTCGCACGGATGAAGGCGATCTCGGAGTCGAAGCGCGCGTGGAAGGCGTCGAGCAGCTTGCCGGGAGCGGGGTGTTGTTTTGCCAGCGCGGCAAGCTCCTGCTCGGGGGTAGCGCTGGGATCGATGCGTTTGGCGACTTCGGCGAAAGCAGCCTGATTCTTGTGCAGGTCGGCGAGGCCGATGGCGAGGAGCTTGTCGAGCGGGGTGTCGACCATCTCCTGAAGCGAGAGCGCCTTGCTGAAGGTGTCGGCACCGTAGCGGAAGTCGCCGTTGGAGCGGGGCAGCAGGTCGGACTTCATCCAGGCGCCGTAGCTTTCGAGGGCGGCGATGACGGCGGCATTGGTTTTGACGAACTCTGATTTCGCGGCTGCGTCGTCCGCTGCGGCGAAGGCGTCCGGGACATCGTGCTGGAAGAAGCTGACCAGGCCGTCGATCTGCTCGAGAGCGATCTCGGTGTAGATGTGCGGCGGATTCCTGAGATTCCTGCGGGCTTCGGCGAAGACCTGTGGAATCTGCTTTTCGCGGGCGATCGCGGCGCGGAGGCGTACGTTGACGGGAGCGTAGGGCCGCTCCATGAGAGTGAAAAGGGAGCCGGTGACGCCGGAGGAGTAGTTATCCGGGTTCTTTTCCCAGTCGCGGATGACATCGAGGTGAAGAAGCTGCAGGCGGATGTTGTTGAGCAGGATGTCACGGTCCGCTGCCTGCTCGGAATCGAGCCCGTGCGGGTCGATGGCCGCGATCTTGCGCTCCCACTCCTGTAGAGCTGCGGTCTCCTTTTGCGCGTTGGCGGCGGAGTAGTCCTCAAGCTGCGCGTCGTACTGGTGCAGACCGGCGGACGTGCCGGCCGTCGGCGAGAACTTGAAGTACACCTGGTCGAAGTACTGATCGGAGAGATAGCTGAAGGTCTGTGCCGCGCCGTCGGCGTTGATGCGTTGAGCGGTGGCGGGGAAGCAGGTGACGAGGAAAGCGCAGGCCAGGAGGAAGGGAGTTCGCCGCATGGCAAGAGCTTATCGCAGGCACCGGGATGCCAATCCGTGAGGGGCGCTAAACGCTCTTCAAGTAGTCGCTAAGGATGAAATGTGACGTACAGATCGGTTGGGTACGGCTCGTTGTCGCGCTTGCCAGGTTTTGCGAGATAGGCGCGGGCGGCGGCGACTCCAGCCTGATCGAAGCAGGTGTCGCCTGAACTTGTAAGAAGTCTTGCCTTCGTGACGGTTCCGTCTGTGCCCACCGTGATGAGCACCTGAAATTCGTGAACGACCTTGTGAGCGGAACATGCCGTGAAATCTGGCTGAACGGACCTGGTCAGAGACGGTGGCTGGTACTTGTGCTTGACTTGGTCAGGGGCGGGTGTGGTTTGCAGGAGCGCCAGGAGGATGAGCAGCGACATGTCTCGTTATATCGCACACAAGAGCGCGAGCTGACAGCTGTACGGCATGCACGGCTGCTGCTCACCTTGCATGCATCCAAACTGAAATGCGATCTTTGGACTCCCGCTCCATACCGTACCTGCGTATCTTTCTTGCTGCAGGAACACTCCTCACGATGGCTCCCCTGTGCGGGTGCCTTGTGGCAGGCGTCACCAGCGGCGGGCACTTCTTCCTCTTCCCCAGCCTTGGGGTGATCCTGGTCATCGTGGTGCTGTTTGCGCTCCTGCGGCGCAGGTGACTTCTTAGTTCACTGCGTCAGCAGAGCCCGCCAGCGAACTGAGCAGATTGCGGGTCTCGGCTATTACCGAAGCTGCATTTGCTTCAGGGAGCGGCCAGCGCAGTACGCCTTGCGGTGTGAGCTGCGCACCGGCTTTTGCGTGGCGCGAGACGAGCTTCATCAGGGTGCCGACGTTCACGCCCCTGCCAGATTCGCCTGGCACGTTTGCCGCCGCGTGGAGCTTTTCGGAGAAGGTGACGAAGAGCATGTCGCGCATGGCTTTCATTTGGCCGGCCTGTGCGGTGGGGCCGCTCACCGGGCGGACTGCGGCGGTCTCGCGCAATGCCTTGGTGGCGTTGGTTTCGGCTCGGTTGAGAGCGGCACGCCCGGAGAAGTTCAACGCAGCGATGTGTGGGGCTTGACCGTGGCGACCGGCAAGCGGACGCGATGCCGGAGAGCCGAAGCGGTTGGGCGCATTCAGGTTGGCGAGCGCGCTCGCCCGGGCCTGGCCATGCAGGGGAAGGTTGTTGCGGCTGGGCAGGCCGAGCGAGCCCGTGCCCAAAGGCCCCCGCGACGGGACTGCGGGAGCGGGTGTCGAACCCGGCCAATGGGAGCCCGGCCGCGACGAGGGGACCGTGATCGCGGAGGTGCCTGGCTTCGTCGTGGTCTGGCTTGCAGGGGCTTTGCCGGGCTCGAGGGAGACGCGCTTGCGCTCGAGCTGGGCGATATCGAGGCGCTCGCAGAGAAGGCGGATTTCGGCGGCGGCAAGCAGGTGCAGGACGCCTTCCGGCGGTGTTCCATAGCGGTCCTGCAGCTCGTCTCGAATCTCGGCCAGATTTGCGACGGCAGTTGCACCGGCGATCTGCTTGTACATCCGCAGGCGCTGGCTTTCCTCAGGGATGTAGGTGTCGTCGATGCGGACGGAGATGCCCAGGTTGACGACCACCTCCGCTCGCTCCTCGCGGCCCTCGCCCTTGAGGCGGCTGACCGCTTCCTCCAGCATGGAGGTGTACATTTCGAAGCCGATGGCTTCAATGTGACCGCTCTGCTCGCCGCCGAGCATGTTGCCGGCGCCGCGAAGCTCCAGGTCGAGTGCGGCGATCTTGAAGCCCGCGCCGAGGTCCGAGAACTCCTTGAGCGCGGCGAGGCGGCGGCGTGCGACTTCAGTGAGTTGCTGCTCGGGCGGAATGAGCAGATAGGCATAGGCGCGGCGATTGGAGCGGCCCACTCGGCCGCGCAGCTGATAGAGCTCGCTCAGACCGTGGCGGTCGGCGCGATGGATGATGATTGTGTTGGCTTTGCTGATGTCGAGGCCGTTTTCGATGATGGACGTGGCGCAGAGCACGTCGTACTCGCCATCCATGAAGGCGAGCATGACGCGCTCGAGCTCGGTTTCGGGCATCTGGCCGTGGCCGACCGCGACACGCGCCTGCGGGACGAGCTCGCGAATCATGGTGGCCATCTCGTAGATGGTCTCCACACGATTACTCACGAAGTAGGTCTGGCCGCCGCGCTCGAGCTCGACCTCGATGGCGGTGCGGACGAGCTTTTCATCGAACTTGGCGACGATGGTCTGGATGGCCATGCGGTCGCGCGGCGGCGTTTCAATCACGCTCATGTCGCGCAGACCGAGCATGCTCATGTGCAGCGTGCGCGGGATGGGCGTGGCCGACATGGCGAGCACGTCGACCGAGGTGCGCATCTTCTTCAGGCGTTCCTTGTGCTTGACGCCGAAGCGCTGCTCTTCATCCACGACAAGCAGGCCGAGGTCCTGGAAGTGGACGTTCTCCGCGAGGATGGCGTGCGTGCCGATGAGGATATCGACTTTTCCTTCCGCGGTCTTTTCGAGGACTTCCTTCTTCTCCTTGGCGGTGCGAAAGCGGGAGAGCATCTCGACGGTGACGGGAAACTTGGAGAAGCGGCGCTTGAAGCTTTCGAAGTGCTGGAAGCAGAGCACGGTGGTGGGCGTGAGCACGGCTACCTGCTTGGAGTCCTGCACGGCCTTGAAGGCGGCGCGCATGGCGACTTCGGTCTTGCCGTAGCCGACGTCGCCGCACAGCAGGCGATCCATGGGCTGCACCGATTCCATGTCCTGCTTGATATCGGCGATGGCGTTGACCTGGTCGTCGGTCTCGTTGAAGTCGAAGGCGTCTTCGAACTCGCGCATGAGATTGGTGTCGGGCGAGAAGGCGGTGCCAAGGGCGGTCTTGCGCTGCGCGTACAGTTTGAGCAGCTCTTCGGCCATGTCTTCCATGGCTTTCTTGACGCGAGCCTTGGTCTTGCTCCAGGCGGGGTTGCCGAGCCTGTTCAGTTGCGGCGCGGGGCCGGTGTCCGTGGAGCGGTACTTCTGGATAAGGTCGAGGCGCGTAAGCGGGACGTAGAGCTTCGCATCGTCGGCGAAGGTGAGGATCATGAGCTCGAGCGGGGGCGGGGCATGGGGATCGTTCAGGCCAGGATTCTCGTCAAGGACACGCAGGCCGTCGTAGCGGGCGATGCCGTGCTCTACATGCACGACGTAGTCGCCCTGCCTGAGGTCGCGTAAATCGCTGATGAACGCGGCGGTCTTGCTGCGCCGTGCGACGGGGCGGGCGTGGACATCGGCGTCGTCGGAGATATCGTTGGCGCCGATGACGACGAACTGCCGGGCGGTGGCGCGATCGAGATCCAGAACCTGAACACCATTCGCGACAGCGGCGCGGACGATGACCGGCGTACGCAGATCGCCGGCGAGGTAGCTGGATTCGGAGTAGACGGTGGCGGCCGCGCCCTGCTGGGCTGAGCCGGGGTCCTGGCGCCAGCCGATGCGATAGGGCACGCCATACTCCTGCAGGAGCCCGGCGAGGCGCTCGACTTCACCCTGGTTGGGCGCGGCGATGAGCACGCGGGCCTCGGCCTCCATGAGCGACCGGAGCTGATCGACGAAAGCCGGAATGGAGCCATGAAATCGCATGGTCGGACGGGTGGCAAACTCGATTTCAGAGGCGTCGGAGCGGTCGCCTTCGAGCACGTCGATCGCGCCAAGCTGGTCGAGCTCGCAGCCCGGGTACTCCCGGATGCGGTCCTGCAGCTCCCATGGGGAGAGGTACAGGTCCCCGGGGCGCACGAGCGTGCCGATACCGGCGCGATCGTGGCGCTGCTCAACCTTGTTCCACCAGCGCTCGCCCTGGTTTTCGACCATGGCGGGCTCTTCGACGAAGACGCGCGGCTTGGCGCCGGTGCGGGAGGTGAGCAGATCGAGCAGCGAGGAGTTTGCGCCGGCGACGGGCGCATAGAACTCCCAGCCGGGAAAGATGGTGGCTTCGCCGCGACCCGCGCCTGCGTGGGTCTGCAGCTCGGCAGCCGTTTCGCCGCCTTCCAGAGCCGCGCCGGCGGCGGAGCCGCTGCGGGTCAGGCGTGCGTTGATGGCTCCGAGCAGCTTGGCGGTGACGGGTGTCTCGGTGAGCGGCAGCAGCAGGGCGGAGTCGACGTGGGTGCTGGAACGCTGGGTGTCGGGATCGAAGCGGCGGATGGACTCGATCTCATCGCCGAAGAAGTCGATGCGCACGGGCCGGTCGTGCTCGGGCGAGAAGACATCGAGGATGCCGCCGCGCAAGGTGACCTGGCCGGGCATCTCAACAACGTCCACACGCGTGTACCCGGTGCTTGTGAGGTGGTCGACGATGGTGTCGGGGAGGTGCTCTTCGCCTTTGCGCAGATGCAGCGCGAGCGCGGTGTAATGGTCACGCGGGAAGAGGCGCATGCAGGCGGCTTCGACAGGTGCGATGACGAGCCGCGCCTGACCGGTGGCGAGCTTCCACAACGAGGTGGCGCGCTGTTCCTGAATCTCCGGGTGGGGTGAGACGTTCTCGAAGGGCAGCACATCGTGCGCGGGCAGGCGGAGAACGTCGTCGCAGGCGAGCGCGCCGGTCAGTTGGCATGCGGCAAGCACGCCGGCGTGCAGCAGCTCGGCGGCTTTGTTGTCCGAGACCAGCACCAGCGTGGGTGCGTTGTTTACCGGGGAAGCGGCGGCGCGAACCAAGTACGGCAGATAGAGAGCGCGTGCCGTGGCGGTGAGCCCGGACACACGTCGCCGTCCCGTGCTGCCCGAGAGGTGGCGGCGCACACGCGTGAAGGCCTCAGAGCTCTCCAGATCCGCGATCAGCTCGCGGACGAAGGGAAGAATCATGCAGGAACTAGTTTACCTGCCCGGGCACGGAACATCCGTCTTGGACCGGACCGTAATGACGGTGATCAACGTCGCGGCGGCCGAGGCAAACCCCTCACCGTCGGCAGTGATGACCGGACGCTCTACCTTACGAACTACAGCTCGGGATCATTTCAGGTCCTCTCGACGACGGTGCGATAGCCTTCGGGCGGCTGGGCTCCCCATCCATTCGGGAAGTCCGAATCAGGAAGCCGACCTGATGGCGGTTTCGGTCTCCTGCTTCAGGTCTTTGCCGAACATGGCCTGGCCGTACTCCAGCAGCGTGACCATTAGGACACCACCGCAGATATTGCCGGCAACCGCTGGGCCGAACCACTTCGGGTAGGCGAGCCAGGGAATCTGGTGCGTGAGCACGGCGGTCAGGATCTCACCGGAGGTGGCGATGCAATGCGCGAAGTTGCCAAGCCCGACGAGGAACGTGAGGATCCAGATGATCATCACGGAGCCGGTAATGGAGTGCGAGCTGGAGACGAGCCAGGCAGTCGTGGCGATGATCCAGCCGCCCATGATGCCGGTCCAGAAGACGGTGGCGGCGGGCTGGTGGGCGGCGTCGAGGCCGAGGCCCGCAATGGCCCGAAGAAGTGGTGGCGAGCCTGCACCGGTGAGTGAGATGAGGGATGCGAACGCCAGTGCGCCAAGCACGTTGGACGGCAGCACGATAGCCCAGAGGCGCAGCGTGTTCCAGAGCTCCTTCTTTTCGGCAAGCACGAGCGCGACCGGGTAGAGCGTGTTTTCGGTGAAGAGCTGCGAGCGGCCCAGGATGACCACGATGAAGCCCAGGGGATAGAACATGCGCGAGATCACGAAGGTGACCGGCGTGCGGCCGAGCGTGGCAAGGATGAGGCCGACGCCGAGTGCGGAGAAGCCCATGAACGTGCCCCCGGTAAAGCCGGAGACGGCAAGCGAAAAACTGCTGCGTTTGAGCTCGGCCTGGGCATTGCGCGCAACCTGCTGGTAGATCTCTTCCGCGGAGGGACGTTCGAGGTTCTTCTGGTTCGATTCGCCGGCGGAGTCGCTGCTGCTCCCGGCTTCGGTGGGGCTCTGCGCGCCCTCGCCTTCAGGTGGACTGACCGAGCCGCTTTCTTGACCACTCTCCATGCCGAGCGGCTGTTCTCCCGTGGCGGTCTGGCTCGCTTCAGGCATTGGGTTCCTTTGTTGTGCTGAGTATGTAGGTCAGGTGGTGAGATGCGGCCAGGCGACTCGCCCACAGCGGTTGGTAAAATCGCTGGATGCCCGCCCTTGCCGGACTTGCCCCTGAAGTGCTCGCAAAGTATCAGCCTGTGATCGGGCTGGAGGTGCATGTACAGCTGCTGACGCAGAGCAAGGCGTTCTGCGGATGCAGGAACGAATATGGCGGCGAGCCCAACACGCATACCTGTCCCGTGTGCCTGGGGCTGCCGGGAGCGCTGCCGGTGTTGAATCGTGAGGCGGTGCAACTGGCCGCGCTGGCGGCCAGGGCGATCGGCTGCACGGTCAACGAGCGCAGCGTGTTCGCGCGCAAGAATTACTTCTATCCGGATTCGCCGAAGGGCTACCAGATCTCGCAGTTCGACAAACCGCTGGCCGAGCATGGCGCGATCCATGTGCCCAACGAAACGGAGACGTTTCCGGATGCAGAGGAGCGGCCGGGATATCGCCGCATCGGCATCACCCGGCTGCACATGGAAGAGGACGCGGGCAAGAGCCTGCATGACGGCTTCGCGGATTCGAACACACGGACCTACATCGACCTGAACCGCTGCGGCACGCCGCTGGTGGAGATCGTGAGCGAGCCCGACCTGCGCACGCCGGACGAGGCGTTCGAGTACCTGACGCGCCTGAAGGAAATCCTGCTGTACACCGGCGTGAGCGATTGCAACATGGAAGAGGGCTCATTGCGCTGCGATGCGAATGTGAGCGTCATGCTCAAGGGCGCAACGCAGTTCGGAACCAAGGCCGAAGTGAAGAACGTGAATTCGTTCCGCTACATCCGCGCGGCGCTGGAGTACGAGATCGAGCGGCAGATCGGCGTCCTAGAGGATGGCGGGCGCGTGGTGCAGGAATCACGGTTGTGGAACAACGCCGAAGGGCGGACGTTCAGCATGCGTTCCAAGGAGCAGGCGCATGACTACCGGTATTTTCCGGAGCCGGACCTGCCGCCGCTGATCGTGGATGGGGCGTGGCAGCAGCAGATCTTTGCGGATCTGCCGGAGTTGCCGGAAGCCAAGCGAGAGCGGCTGATTCGGGAGTATGGGCTCAGCCAGCAGGATGCGGCGACGCTCGCAGCGGACCAGGCGTTTGCGGACCGCTTCGAGAGCGCGGCCAGGCTGGCGAAGTCGCCCCGGCGGGTGGCATCGATCCTGCTGAGCGAGATCACGATGCGGCTGCGCGCGGCGGGGATCGAGTGGGGGCAGTCGCCTGTGTCGCTGGAAGGCCTTGTGCTGGCTGCGGATCTGACAGAGGCCGGGGAGATCAGCTCCAAGCAGCTGAAGCAGCTGCTGGATACATGCTTCGCGGAAGGGCGCGACTTCGCGTTCGTCTACAGCCGCGACAAGCCGCAGCAGATCTCGGATAGCTCGGCCATCGAGGGTATGATCGACCAGGTGATCGCGGCGAACCCTAACCAGGTGGCGCAATTCAGAGGCGGCAAGCGCACGGTGGCGGCGTTCTTCGTAGGACAAGTGATGAAGCTGAGCAAGGGTCAGGCAAACCCAGCCGTACTCAACGAGCTGGTGGTGAAGAAACTGGACGCGGCGTAGGCTATCCCGCCTCGTCTGCTTGTGGTCGGGTGCCCCGTGTCCGGACTTTCGGACCCGGGTGTACGCTGGGGGCCATGCCGCGCGGACTGGTGAGGTTTCACGACACAGGGAATACGCACTTCCTCACCTTCAGCTGTTTCAAGCGGCGGCCATACCTCGACAGCGCTCCGATGCGGGACTTGGCGGA
>CAXTPR010000036.1:1264-20575 GCA_964246235.1 uncultured Acidobacteriaceae bacterium | reverse complement strand
GCTGTTTCAAGCGGCGGCCATACCTCGACAGCGCTCCGATGCGGGACTTGGCGGAACGTGGTCATGCCCGAACACGTGCATGTCCTGCTGAGCGAACCTGAACGCAGGACGATTGCAGACTTCATGAAGTCATGGAAGTTGTCCGTGACGCTTCGGCAAGAGAGGCGGCCGTTCTGGGAAGAGCGGTACTACGACTTCAACGTGTTCACGAATGAAAAGAGAGTCGAAAAGCTCAAATATCTCCATCGGAATCCAGTTGCGCGTGGTCTCGTTGCGAAGCCCGAGGATTGGGTTTGGTCAAGCTTCCATCATTACGCGACTGGAGCGCGCCGTGTGGTTGAAGTGGAGTCGCCGTGGACGGCTCGGCTGCGCGAAAAGGCGCTGGCGGCGCTGCCACCCGGGTCCGAGAGTCCGGACCCGGGGCGCCCGGTATGGTAGGTGGGTGAGGTTCTCGACACGAGTTTCGATGTTGCTCATCCCGGCCATGCTGCTGGGATGCCGGAATGCCGACGTGCCGCCTGAAATGCCGATGCCGCCCAACACGGTGATGCTGTCCCAGATGATGCGCGAGCTGAGCGCGCAGCCGGGGTTTACGCAGGAACTGCTGGAACAGATCGACAAGCGGGGGAAGAAGGGGCCGGCGCTGATGACGCCGCAAATCCTCGACGAGCTGCGCAAGCGCATTCTGGGCAGGGACTGGGAGGGGCTGGACCGCTTTCCTGGGTGGACGATGCGGGAGGTCAACCCGACCGTCGATGCCGTGGACCGGTTCGCGGGAAAGAACCCGCAGCTGACTGGGATGAGTGCGGTGCATCCGGGCGCCGCCGCACCGGCGCTGGAGCAGAAGCAGGGGCGGGTGTTCCTGGATCTGGGTCCGTACGCGCTGGATAAAGCGCAGACGATGACGCTGGAGGAGCCTTCCAAGCTGCCGCCGTACAACAATGCCGAGAACCAGACCGAGCTGGGTTCCGGCGTGGTACGGGGCGATGGGCCGAATGAACTGGCGGCGGAGCATGCCGGGAGCCAGCGGCTGGCAGACGTGTTGAACCGGCTGGCGGTGAATGGGCTCGACGGAGCTAAGCGTTTTCGCGCGAGCGTAAGAACGATGCTGGTGACCAGGCTTCTCCCACCTGGGTTTGTGCAGACCGAGGCTGCTGACACTCCCGAGAAGCTCATCGAGCTGCTCATACTGAGCGGCCACACGGTGACCGTGCAGGATGCGCGGTACTTCGCGAACTTCGGGCACTTTCATTACAAGGGCCAGGACGTGATGATGCCGTTCTGGATCAACACGGAGGTCGTGGTGCCGCATAGCGGTGGGTTCCTGCGCAAGCGCAGGCCGTTGCTGTTGCCGGTGGCCCACGCCGAGTACGAGTGGCATGTGCGGGGGCCGAGGATCAATGCGGATGTGAGCTGGTACTTCGGCATCGATGGAAAAGCCGAGTGGCGGACCATGGATACGCTCGACCAGGCGTGGGTGATGAAGCGCAATGCGCACACGTATGCAGGCGCCGATGCGATCGAGGTCACGCGGCTGGTGGGCCTGATGACGCTGGCTCACATGCACCAGCACGCGCGCCGGCCGGAGCTGCCTTTCGGCGGCTACTACGCGCTGGGCGTGTGCCAGGACACCGTTTCAGCGATCGAGAAGAAGATGACGGGCCGGTCGACTCTGTTTCCCAACACGGCGGACGCGGCGCTCTTCGACGATCCCCGCGATGCGGAAGTGAACGCGCTGATGCGGGCGATTCCCAAGGACCGCACCGGGCGCAAGCCGGAGCCGGAGCGCCTGTTCGGGTCGCTGCCGGTGAATGCCGATGCACGGGGTTTCGACTCGCTCACCATTCCCGGGCTTGCCGAGGACTTGAAGGGTACGTACGCAGCGTGGCAGAGCGGCGATCTGCAACGAACGCATGACAGGTGGCTGCTGGCGTGGGCCGCAGTGGCGGTGCTTGGTATCGCAGCAGGTGTGCGCGCCCTGTGGCGGCGGGCCAGGGCGCGGGCGTAAGCAACGAGGCGCAGGCGCGCGCTCTCCTATACCTGGGGAGGTTGTATCCACCATGGCCACGGCAAAGAAGTCCAGCAGCAAGAAGTCTGCGGGTAAGAGCACTGCGAGAAAGTCGGCGGCAAAGAAGCAAAGTGCAAAGAAGAGCGGCGGCCGCAAGTACGATCCTTCGGTTGGCAAGCGGGTCGAGCGCGAGATGCACGAGATGCACCAAGGCACGCTCAAGAGCGGACGCAGCGGCAGGAAGGTCACGAATCCGAAGCAGGCCATCGCGATTGCGCTTTCGGAAAAGCGGCGCGAAGGGGCGAAGGTACCCCCGAACCCAAACACCGGGAAATAGGCTGGCTGTAAGCGTAGATCTATCCGAGCCGGCCCTCGGGCTTCTCCGCAGGTGAGACTCGCGTCTTCCGCTGGAATCACGCGGAGAGCCGTGCTTCTCTTGCACGTGTTGCTTTGCTGCGCCGCAAACACCCGGCGGGTTTTCGAGCCTGCGAAGTTCGGCGGCGAAGCGGGTTGCGAGAGGTACCTTCAGGTCTTCACCATCAAAGCATGGCAGAACGGGCAGAACTGAACGGAAGCGACCCTGTAGGGCTTTTTCGCAGATGGATGAGCGAGGCGGAACGGACAGAGCCAAACGATCCCACGGCCGCGGCGCTGGCCACGGCTACCGCAGAAGGCAAGCCCAGTGTGCGCATGGTGCTCATCAAGAGTTTCGATGAAAGCGGCTTCGGATTCTTTACGAACGCGGAGAGCCGCAAGGGGCGTGAGCTCCAAACGAATCCGGTGGCTGCACTGTGCTTCCATTGGAAGTCGTTACGGCGGCAGGTGCGCGTGGAAGGTGCGGTCTCGGAGGTTGCGGATGAGGCGGCGGACCACTACTTCCATAGCCGTTCGCGGGGCAGCCAGATCGCAGCGGCTATCTCGGCGCAGAGCCGGCCCCTGGGAAGCCGCGAACAGATGGAACGGGAGGTGGCCGCCTTCAGGGCCGGCCACGAGGGGCAGGAAATACCGCGGCCCGGTTTCTGGAAAGGTTATGTGCTGAAGCCGACCGCCGTAGAGTTCTGGGCGGACGGACCCGACCGGCTGCACGATCGCGTGCTGTTTGCGGCGAGGCCGGAGGGCTGGTCGCGTGAGCTGCTCTATCCGTGAAAGCGTTGCAGGCGTGGTCCGGAAGCGGCTGGCCGGCGGCCACACACTCTTAAAATCCCATGCACTGCGTTCAGGGCGGGTTCTTCGCTGCGCTCAAGGACGCGCACAAGGGCCGCGCGCGTGGAAATCCGGACAACTTCAGGGCTGCGGAGCGTTCTCGGCCGATGGGACTGCTAACGGCTCATTGCGGCTGTGCGCGCTCTTGCCGGCCTGTGCCACCTCGGTGCGTGGGGGTGCACGTCGCATCGGCGCCGGCCGGTAGCCGGCGTAGACGCTGATGTGGAAGCAAGCCTGCTGGAACTCTTCTTCCACGTCGATCTTGCCGGCGTCGATGAGCGGCAGCAGATAGCTGCGCATCCAGGCGATCTCGGCGGCGCTCATGCCGCGCTTGCCGATGTCGATGGCCTGACCGGTGAGATGGGGCGAGGCACTTTCTCCCTCGGTGGCGGCGGCGTTGCCGTTCACGCGCTGCAGGCGAAGCTGGTAGGCAACCGTGCGTACGGCGGAGTTGAGCTGAAGGGCTTCCCCGAAGCGGGCAAAGAATGCATGCGCGGTGTCGGTAGCGAAAGCGACGGTCCAGGGCCGGGCGGAGCGCCGGTTTCCTGGAAGTCGCTCGTTGAGGCGGAGGCTGGCGCTTTCCTCGAAATCCACCAGCAGATGGGCGCGGCGCATGCGGGCCAGGTCGGCGTCATCCTGGATGCGAGTGAGGCCGGCGTCGTCGGCCATCTGGTTCTGATGCACCAGGATGTCATGGCTACCCCGGAGGGGTGGCGGGATAAGCAGCTTGCCCTCGCGGCTGTAGAGCGGCACGAACATGGGGTTGCTGGCCACGTCGGCAGCCTCGCGCAGCTGACGCTCCTGCTCCGCAGGAGTGCCCCGCGGGGCCGCGATGGAAGCATGCGCGGGGACCGGCGGGCTGGAGAAATCAACTTCCGCTCCGAAGCCGGAGACCACCGTGGGAGGCGCAGGCAGGGGATCGGGGGAACTCGCGGCGGCCATTGCGGAGGCGTGAATGGGCTCGCCTGCCACAGGATCGGCGTCCAGCTGTGAGGAAGGGGAGCGCACTGGTCCTGAGCGCGCCAGCGAGGAGGAGCGAAAGGGGTTATCGGGGCGCGTGGATGCGCGATGAACCGGATGCGCTCCGTGCCGGTGACTGTCATAGCGTGCGCGGAATACAGGCCGGGGCTCGTCGGCGAGGGGCTCCTGCCGATGCTTGTGCCTGCCACGGGTCTTTGTGGCGTCGCCAGCCCGGTTTGCCTTTTCCGTTTCCCGTGCATTCCTGGAGGCGGGGCTTCGGGATGTCTTTCCCTTGTCTCGATCATGATGCGGCGATGCCTTTGCGTTGGACCGTGCGCCACGGGCCGCAGTTTCGTGCACCGCGCGCGCGGAAACCTTGCCGGCGCTTTGTACAGCTGCGGCGCGATGCGCATGCGGCACGCGCGTGGCTGCATGCAGGTTTGGGGAGAGCCACGGGATCGCTATGAAAGCCGCCACGGCCGCAGCATGAATCCTGCGCACTAGCGGGCCCATACCGTGGCGAGCACCGGCGGGCGCTTTCCGAACACGCGGGCCAGTGGATCGCCGTGAGGTCATGGCACAAGATGTGAGGAGGCCGCGAAGCCACCAGAGCTTCTCCAGAGTATGAGGCGGCCTTTCGACGCGGCAAGTGGCAATCAAGGTTCGTTCCGGGCGGAACGAGCGGATCAGCAGTGCTGGCCGTAGGCGCGTCATGCTGGAGCTCCGGGGGCGTTCGCGGTACAGTGACCTCAGGCGAAGAGGGAGACGAACGGGCGATGGGGACCACACGAGCAGTGCGGAAGACTGCACTATCGGCCTGTGCGGCAGGGTGGCTGGCCGCAGCGGTCGGGTGGCGGTCATCCACCGTTGTCGCGCAGATGGGTTCTCCCGCACCCAACGTAGCTGTCGGCTCGGTGGAGTTCTATACCACGAAGGTCCGGCCGATCCTGCAGGCCAACTGCTACCGCTGCCATGCTGGCTTGAACCATCGCGGCGGCTTACAGATAGAGACCTACGCGGGCATGATGCGCGGCGGGCACGATGGCGCGGTGCTGGTGCCGGGCCACCCCGAGCAGTCGCTGCTGATCAAGCTGATACGGCATGAGGGGCCTGCGGACGATCCGATGCCGATGCCGCCGAAGAGCAAGCTGTCGGACGCGGACATCGCCACGGTCACGGCGTGGGTGCAGGGCGGGGCGAAGATGCCGCAGTAGTGGGGCGGCCTTCCTTACACTCTGCCGAGTTCGACCAGGCGTACGCTGGTGATGGCTTCGGTCGCGCGGAGCTTTGCGAGCGCCGTCTGCAGTCTCGCTTCCGCTTCGGCCGGGACGTCGAGTTGCACGACGGCGAGAGCCTGTCTTGGAGTGTGGACTGATCCCTGGCCTGGGGCAACGCCGGAAGCAGCGCCCCGACCCAGAGCGAAGCTGGCGATGTTGAGCTCCTGCTCGCCCAGCAGGGTGCCAATGCGCCCGATGACGCCGGGGACATCCTGGTTGCGAATGATGACCAGTGTGCCGGCGAGCTCAGCTTCGATGTCGATGCCGTCGTAGCTGAGCAGGCGCGGTGAATGGCCGTGGAGCACGGTAGCCAGACCTGTCCAGTCACCCTGCGCGGTCTCGCCGGCGTTGCCGCCTGTAGCTTTGCGAGCCCAGTGCAGAGAGAGCCGAAGCGTGGCTCCGGTGCCCCCCGCCACGTGCTCGCGCTTGTCTTCCTGGACGTGAATGCCGCGCTCGGCGGCGACCGCTGCAGCGTTGATACGGTTGATGCCGTCTGCTCCGTGGAGCACGCCTGCTATGGCGGCGTTGCGAATCATGTCGGTCTTGAGGCTGGCCAGACGGCCGTTGCAGGTGAGCGAAATGCTTTCGATGCTGCCCAGCGCCGCGCCGGGCGAGGCATCGCTGACGTTGCTGCCGGCGGCGTGGCCGAGCAGCTGGCCGAGGCGCGCAGCCATTTCAATGTAGGGCGCGAGCTCGCTGTACTCCTCCTCGCTGAGCGAGGCGGCGTTGACGGCGTTCTGGACCACGCCCAGCTTGAGGTAGTCGCGCACCTGGTTGGCGAGCTGGATGCCGATGGCTTCCTGCGCTTCGTCGGTAGAGCCGGCGATGTGGGGGCTGAGCAGAACGTTTTCGAGCCCGAAGAACGGCGACTGCTTCAGCGGCTCCTCGCGGAAGACGTCGAGGGCGGCGCCGGCGACTTTACCGTCCTTCAGGGCCTCCGCGAGTGCGTCGTCCACGATGAGCTCGCCGCGCGCGCAGTTCACGATGCGGATGCCGGGCTTCATCCGCGCGATGGACGCGGCGTTGATGAGTCCATCGGTCTGCGGGGTGAGGCCGACGTGCAGCGAGAGGTAGTCGCTCGCGGCGAAAACCTCATCGAGGGAAACGAGAGCGACGCCGTTTTCGCGCGCGATCGCGGCGGCGATAAAGGGATCGTAGCCGATGAGGGTCATGCCGAAGGATTTGGCGCGACGTGCGACCTCGAGGCCGATGCGGCCCAGGCCGACGATGCCGAGCGTCTTGCCGCGCAGCTCGCTTCCCTGCAGAGACTTCTTGTCCCACCGGCCCGCGTGCATGCCGATGCTGGCGCGAGGAATGAAACGGGCCAGCGCGATCATAAGGCCGAGGGTGAACTCGGCAACGGCGACGGCGTTCGCGCCGGGGGTGTTCATGACCACGATGCCGCGCCGCGTGGCTTCGGCGGCGTCGATGTTGTCCACGCCCACGCCGGCCCGGCCGATGATGCGGAGTTTGGGCGCGGCGGCGAGCAGAGCGGCGTCGGCCTGCACGGCGGAGCGGACCACGAGGGCATCGGCATCGGCCAGCTCGGCAGGCAAGCCGCCGGGGACGATCCGGTCGGCGGTGACGATGTTCCAGCCGGGCTCTTTCTGGAAGATGGCGAGGGTGGCGGGCGAGACTTTCTCAGCAAGAACGATCTTCAACAACGACTCCGGGGGCGCAAAGGCGCAACACTTCCAGTGTAGCTGCCGGAGATCTGCGGTACTCTGGCTCCGCTAAAGGAGAGCCCATGGCCCGGCAGATCGTGTTTACCGCAAACGCAGCAAAACCGCCTGCAATGTACAGCCAGGCGGTCAAGGCATCCGGACTGGTCTTCGTATCGGGCACGGGTCCGTACGATCCGCTGACCGGGCAGATTAAGGGCTCGACGGTTCAGGAGCAGACGCGGCAGTGCCTCGAAAACATCCGCGCGATCCTCGCGGAGGCCGGCAGCTCGATGGACCGTATCGTGAGTGCGACGGTCGTGCTGGCCGAGGAAGAGGATTTTGCCGGCATGAACGAGGAGTGGCTCAAATGGTTTCCGGCCGACCCGCCGGCACGGCAGGGTGCAAAGCTGCCGGTCAAGATACCGGGATTCAAGGTGTCCATAGCGGCCATTGCGGAGGCCTGAACGGCATGGCTGTAGCGCTCCGGTCGGCCGGGCCCCATCTTCCGGCCGGTAGCCGTTAACACCAGCGCGCGTGACGGCGCTCGTCATTTCCCGCCGGGCGTCATTACAATCGCAGGCATGTTCTGGCGCAAGGTTCTTCGCACCTCTGTCGTTGCAGTCCTTCTGCTGTTTTCCGCTGCTGCTTTCGCTCAGCAGCTTATCAACGGCTATGAACCAAAGTGGTGGAAGGAAGCGGTCGTCTACCAGATCTACCCGCGCTCGTTCAAAGATTCGAATGGCGACGGAATCGGTGACCTGCCCGGAATCACCTCGAAGCTGGACTACCTGCAGAAGCTGGGCGTGAACGTGATCTGGCTGAGTCCGCACTTCGACTCACCCAACGCCGACAATGGGTACGACATCCGGGATTACCGCAAGGTGATGACCGAGTTCGGCACGATGGCCGACTTCGATGCGCTCCTGGCCGGGATCAAGCAGCGCCACATGCGGCTCATCATCGACCTGGTGGTCAACCACACGTCGGACGAGAACAAGTGGTTTGTGGAATCGCGCAGCAGCAAAACCAATCCATACCGCGACTTCTACATCTGGCGGCCGGGCCACACCGCGCCGGACGGAACCCGCACCCCGCCCAACAACTACCCCTCCTACTTTTCCGGTTCCGCGTGGAGTCTGGACCCGAAGACCAACGAATACTATCTGCATTACTTCGCGGCCAAGCAGCCGGACCTGAACTGGGCAAATCCCAAAGTGCGCGAGGAAGTCTACTCCTTGATGCGCTTCTGGCTCGACAAGGGCGTGTCGGGCTTTCGCATGGATGTGATTCCGCTCATCTCTAAACCCACCGGGATGCCCGATCTCACCGCGGAACAGCTCAAGACCCCGCCAAACGCCTATGCCAACGGTCCACACCTGGCCGAGTACCTTCGCGAAATGAACCGCGATGTTCTTTCCAAATACGATGACATGTCTGTGGGAGAAGCGACAGGCACGACCCTGGCGCAGACCAACGCACTGGTGGATGACCGCCGCCACGAGCTGAACATGATCTTCAACTTCGATGCGATCAAGCTGGGCCGTTCGGACTTCGGTCCGAGCCAGCTGGGCGCATGGTCACTGCCGGAGCTGAAGGCAATCTACGACTCCCACGCCGCCGTACTCACCAAACACGACTGGGACACGGTCTTTCTTTCCAACCATGACAACCCGCGCATCGTTTCGACCTTCGGGGATGATTCAGCCGCGATGCGCGGACCGTCGGCCAAGCTGTTCGAGACGATGATCCTTACCCTCCGCGGCACACCGTTCCTGTATGAAGGCGACGAACTGGGCATGACCAACTACCCCTTTACCAAGCTGGAGGAGTACGACGACATCGCCATCAAGAACGCCTACAAGGCCGAGGTGGAGACGGGGAAGATTCCGGCGGCGGTGTTCCTTGCCACGCAGGCCAAGGTGACGCGCGATAACGCCCGCACCCCCATGCAGTGGGACGGCTCCTCGCAGGGCGGCTTCACCACCGGCACCCATCCCTGGCTCGCCGTCAATCCGAACTACAAGGAGATCAACGCGGCGCAGGAGGAATCCGACCCGGCCTCGGTTCTGAACTATGTGCGCGCCCTGCTTCAGCTGCGCGCCCGCACCCTGGCCTTCGTGTATGGCGACTTTGAAGATCTCGACCCGCAGGATGCTCATGTGTTTGCGTATACCCGCAGCCTGCGCGGCGAGACCTACCTGATGGTCGAAAACTTCAGCTCCCAGCCGGTCACCTATACGCTTCCCAGGGGGCTCAAGGCCGCAACCCTGCTGCTGTCCGATATTCCCTCGTCACACCAGGCGAATACCTCCACCCTGACCCTCGCGCCGTGGGAGTCCCGCATTTACAAGCAATAAGGCGGTGGCAGATCGCAGTCTTTGCTCCCGTGGAACTCCGCCGGAATGTTCAAGCTGCATGCGGGCGTTGAAGCGGCGATTGCATCCCGCGTCGCTGCCGGGGAAAGCCTTCGCTCCAGATCATCACCGCGCAAACGATGCCGGAGCTTGCGGCGTCGATCGGGATGCTGCGACAGTGCGGGTTCACATACTCCGGGCCGGGCGACGAAGAGCCCGCCGTGCGCTACCGGCTGGAGCGACCCTGACCGGGAGGTGGCAGTGTCCAAGAAAATGCGGTGCAGCCGAGGGCTGCACTGCATGTTTGTTCGAGTAGCGCTTACTTAGGCGAGCCGCCGGCGCACGACGCCCGCCACGCCAAGGAGACCGGTGCCGAGCAGGGCGATACTGGAGGGTTCGGGCGTCGCCGCGACGTAGTTGTAGGTGACGGTACCAGGCAGCGGTCCGATGCTTGTGTAGGCCGCGCCTGTCTGCGTCAGGTTGAAGTAGGGGTTTACAAGGCCGGCACTTTTGAAGAAGGCAAGCACGGTCGGGTTCATGTCATTTGTAACCGAATTGCTGAAGGTGTAGAGAAAGTTTCCAGGATTTTCGGTTACGGTCGTGGTCCCTGTGATGGCGGCGCCGGAAGCGGCACCCGTCGACAGGTAGCCTGACAGCGTCGCGGCCGTGGTACCGACATTGTTGCTGGTGTACTGTCCGCCCAAGCCGATGGCGACCGAGGTCAGCGTGCCCAGTGCAGAGTTGAAGCCTTGAACGCTCAGCGGATTGTTCTGTGAGCCGCTGGTGTTCACGAAAGTGTATTGACCCGTTGTGAAGTTATAGGTCACGCTGTCGGCGCGAGCCGCCAAGGACGAGGTGAGCAGCGCGGCCGCAGCCACAAAGAACCGTAAGCGCATAGGGAGAACTCCTGAATCTGCCAAAGTCTACAACTTTCGCGGTGGAACAAAGTAGGCTCTGTCGTCCAGAAGCGGCAGCGGGGAACAAGGTGACCAGCAGGGTCTTGAACCCGCCAAACTCAGCCGGAAAACGACGAAAGCTAAGTGTTTACCGGGAATCCATCTGCGTGGGACGGGTGCCCGGACCAGGACGCAGGCTGGCACTTGTCACCAAAGAGTGCGTCTGTATGACTAACCGCCGGTGTCCGCTGCGATTCAGCTCGATTCATCCGATTTTGAAATGCTCCCGACCAACAGAACGCGGGGCTGACACGCAAGCCGCAAAGTTGGCTGCAGGCCGCTGGAGGCGCCGGTGAAGAATCGACGCGCCAGCAAGGAGGAACTCTCCGCCCTCCCTCGATCTCCGCCCTCCCTCGAGTTGCTACAGGCGGCTGGGGCGGGCCTGAGTCTCGCCGGGCCCGCTCCGCGCTCCCACGTACAATCAGGAGGAATGATCAAAGGTGTCACCACCGTTGCGACGATACCCTCCGATGCGGTATTTAGCAGCCTGAGCGCGTTGTTCCACTCGCTGGGCTTTGAAGCAGGCAAAGGATGGAACGATGAGGCGGGGCAGGGCGCGGCCTTCCTGGCTCCCATCGGGAACCTCGAGATCGCAACAGGACGGAGTTCCGCGGAGACCTCGCTGCTGGTGGAAGTGACCGGGCTCGATGATGTGCATGCCGCGGTGCGCTCGTGGATGGCAACGAACTTCCGAACCGAAGAGATGGACACTCGTCTCAGCCCGGTGGTCGCGACGAACTGGAACTCGCGGCTGTTCACCGCAGAGGTCGCGCACGAGCTCAGGGTGAGCTTCTGGGAGTCCGAGAACCCGCTGCATGGGCGGCCGGTAGCGGTGGAGGGCGACCTTTCGGCTGCGGGCAAGCGCTTTGCGGTCGTTGTGGCGCGCTGGAATGCGGTGATCACGGACCGGCTGCTGCAGGGCGCGCTGGATGCGCTGTATCGTTCCGGAGCACGGAAGGGCGATGTCGAAATTGTGCGGGTGCCGGGTGCGTGGGAGATCCCTTCAGCGGCACGGACGCTGGCGGAGACCGGACGCTTTGCCGCGATCGTTACGCTGGGCGTGCTGCTGCGCGGCGAGACCGCACACTATGAGGCGATCTATACGGAAGTGGCGCGCGGCATCGGGCAGGCGCAGCAGGAGACCGGCGTGCCGCATGCCTTTGGGGTGCTGACCTGCGAGACGCTGGAGCAGGCGCTGGACCGGGCCGGGCTGAAGGCCGGAAACAAGGGCTTTGAGGCAGGGCTGGCGGCGGTGGAGATGGCTTCGCTGGGAGCCAAGCTGCTGGGAGCCGAGTTGCCGGAACCGCAGCTACAGGCCGATGCGGCGCAGGTGGCGGCCTGATGGGCAGCCGGCGGAAGTCACGCGAGCTTGCGATGCAGATGCTCTTCCAGGGGGACCTGGGTAAGCAGAAGCCGGAAGAAGTGCGGCAGCTGTTCTGGGGGTCGCGCGACGATGTGGAAGACGAAACGCGGGGCTTCGCCGACGACCTGCAGCGCTTGGCCACGGAGCGCGGAGACGAGGTCGATGCGTTGATCTCGAAGCACGCACAGAACTGGCGGCTGGAGCGCATGGCGGTGGTTGACCGCAACCTGCTGCGCACGGCCGTGGCCGAGATGCTGGGCTTCCCGAAGACGCCGGCGGCGGTGATCATCAACGAGACGCTGGAGATCGCGCGGCGCTACGCGGCGCCGGAAAGCATCACGTTTCTGAACGGCGTGCTGGATGCTGTGGGACGGGACCTGCTGGAGGCGCGGCTGGGCGGCAAGGCGCCGGCGGGCGCGGTGTAGATTCGGGACGTACATAACGAAAAGCAAAGAGCCTCGCGGAAGCGAGGCTCTTTGCCTTAATTGTCGGCTCTAGCTGGTAGCCCTCTTCACGCGCTGGGCGATCAGGTTCGGGGTGACCGTGCCGGTGCCTGTGGCCGAAGGCAAGTTCACCTGAATGGTGCTGCTATCCGTAGCCGTCGTGCCGCTGACGGCAATGATGTGCAGCGCGTTGTCGCCCGAGGTGGTGGTGTAGAAGGTTTTGTTGTCGCTGCTGAATGCCCCCGCGACCGGGGCGGTGGCGCCGCCGCTGAGGGTAATGGAACCCAGCGCCTTGGTAGCGGGCAGGTAGAAGGGAAGCGAACCAGCGGCGGTAACGGTTGCGGGAACGGAGTAGTTGATGAACGCCAACACCGAGTTGGAAGCGGGAACGATACCGTTCAGCGTGCTGTTGGCCGGAAGAGAAAGCGGCTTGACGGAAGTCGTGTGGGTGAACGTCACGGGCGCAGTGGCCGTGGTGCAGGCGAGCCTGGGGTCAGTCGCCGAAGAGGCGGGCGTCAGGGCGAGATCGTAGAGGTTCGGCCCGGCGTTGGGAGCGGCGGTACCGACACCGAGGCCGAGCAGGTGCGCACCGTCCGCCGTGGCAGCGACACGCTGCGTGGGAGACGCGTCGGTATCTGCCTGCGGGAAGAAGGTGTTGACTACAGCGGGCGGCGGGCTGGAGGGCGCGGTGCCGGTGCTCGTGGGGCAATAGCTGCGGCCGTCGGTTTCTGTTCCCCCGGCGAAGTAAGCGCCATAGGCGGGCACCGCGATGGCGACGTCCTGGTAGTTGGGCGCGACAGGCGTACTGGTCCAGCCGCTGAAGCTGGAGTGCACCAGCATCAGGTTTCCGGCGGCGATGTACACGGTCTGGCTGTCGGGGGTGAACTGCGCACGCGTACCCACGCCGGCGTAGGTGCTCTGGAGCGAGCCGGAGTTGCTGTACAGCGAGGTTGTGCCACGCGTGGCGTCCGCGATCACCAGGGTGGAGCCGTCCGGCGACACGGCGAGCACGACCCCGGGGACCGCCGCGATGGCGGTTGCGGAGCCGGTCAGGGCAGAGACGGACATGAGGACATTGGTGCTGCCCAGATAGAGCGTGGAGCCGTCCTGGGTGATGACCATGGAGTTCGGGACATAGGGCAGCTTGAAGCTTGCGCCGGTACTGCCGGTCGTGAAATCCACGGAGTAGAAGAAGAAGCTGTTGGTGCTGGCGACGATGACCTGGTTGCTGCTGCTGCCGGAGGTCGACACCGTGATGCCGTTGGAGGTGACCGGCTTGCCGTTGCCCAGGTAGCCGATCTGGCTGAAGGGCGAGGGATTGCAGCTGCCAGGCTGGCAGATGGCGGTGACCGTGGCAGTGCCGGCGAAGTTCGGTGTGACGGTATTGGAGCCGGCGCTGAGGGTCTGGGGTGAGGTGGAGACGAACTCCAGGGGCAGACCCGCGATGGTGTTGCCGGCGGTGTCGATCACAGTGGTGGTAAGCGCCTGGGAGTTGTTGAGGGCGACGCTGACCGGCCCCAGGGGCGTGGCCGAGCCGGCCACCGTGAGGGAGATACTCTTCGGCGGGCAGGTAGAGAAAAACCCGGCGGTGCTGCCGGATCCGGAGCTGGAAACAGCCGCCAGCACCGTGGTGGAACCAGGCAGGTTGGCGGTCGCGATGCCGTTGGCGTCAATGCTCACCACGCTGCTGGAACTTTGCGGGTTGAAGGTGATGTGGCCGACCTGGCAGGTGATGTTGTGTATCGCAGATGTGTCTCCGTTGCTATAAGCACGAGCGACCAACTGCGCAGTTTGATTCTGGGAGACACAGGACATCTGGTCATACGAGGAAGCACTGATTAGGCTGGAATTGGCTGGGCAGCAGTTGCTGGAGGGATCGAGGACGCCGGCCGTAAGCGCGGTGAGACTTGTTGCCGTGAGCGCGGTGAGACTTGTTGCCGTGAGCGCAGTTGGACTAGCCGTCGTGGAGGTGGCTGTAGCGGGATACAGCAGCGTTAGAACGACGGTTCCGCCTGAACCCGGATTGACGGCAGTGATTGTGGTACCCGTCGGGATCCCCGTTCCGGACAGGACTTGACCGACGTTCACCACAGGAGCCACACCGTTGGAGAAAGGAAGCAGCGTGACAACGTTAGAGCCAGTCGTGGTCACACCTGAGACAGTTGTGGCCGGGGCTGAGCTCGCTGGGTACAGCAGTGTCAGTAGCTTTGTTCCGTTCTGGCCGGGGTTGACAGCGGTAATGGTGGTTCCCGTTGGGATTCCCACCCCGGACAGGACTTGGCCGACAGTAACCGTAGGAATTGCGCCACCGGAAGGAGGCAGCAGCGTGACAAGATTCGAACCAGTCGTGAGTATTCCTGAGACCGCGGTGGCCGGTGCCGATCCGACCGGATAAAGCAGCGTCAAGATCTCTGTGCCGTTCGAGCCGGGATTGATCGCCGTGATGGTAGTTCCCGCAGGGATGCCGCTGCCAGAAAAACTCTGCCCCACCGTGAGTGCAGGAAATGAGCCGCCACTTGTGGGCAGAAGCGTAACGATGTTGGAGCCGGTGGCTATGGCTCCGCTGACAGAAGTGGCTGCGCTGCAACTTGCTGTCGGTGTGGCTGTACCCAAGGTGACGCCGGTGACGACCGGATGAACATAGACGACGATCGGATTGGAGGTAGCTCCACCCGCTGACGCCGTGATGTACGCCGTTGAGGCGAGGGGAGGTGTTGCGGGAGGCGTGCAGACCGAGTAGTCGGCGACGCCTCCGCCGGTGTTGCGGTTCCATGTGCCGGCGCAGACCTGGCCGGTGCCGGGATTGATGTCCGCGATGCTCATGTTGCTGGTGCCGAAGGTGAAGCCGCTGGTAGACACGGAGGTGCCGAAGCAGTCCGTGGCGGAGGCGGACAGGCCGGAGCCGATCTGGCCGAAGTTCAGCGACTCACCGGTGGTGGTGAGATTGCCGCTGAACGTGATCTTGCTGATCTGTCCCGCGACGGGGCCGGAGTCGCTGAAGCCCGGGCAGTAATCCCGCGCCATGGCCTGTTTGCAGCCGACTACCGAGACGCTAAAGGGGAGAGAACAAAGAAGAAGAACCAGAAGACCGAGAAACCGCTGCACCCACACCTCCCCGCGCTGCCGAAATGCGGCTGCACGGTCTAGCTCACGCCCTTACCCGGACGCAGACACTGCCAGCAGACAGTTTAGGTGTTGGACGGAGCGCGCGGCAAATGGAGAGGCGGGTGACGAGAGATGAGGGACGAGAAATGAGAGGCGAAATGCGAGACGAGACATGCGACACGAGAGATGAGGGACGGGAAATGAGAGACGAAATGCAGGACAGGATGAGAGAAGGGAGGCGAGAAAAGCCAGGACGGAGTTTCTGACCTGAACTTCGCCCCTTCTTCTCCACCGCCTCATATCGATCTCCTGAACACACCCTCCGTTCCCAATCGCGATCCTGTTTCTTATCCTCGCCCCTCGTTTTCTCACTTCATGTTCTCCGCGAACCATTTCGCGGTGCGCTCCTGGCGGTCGCGTATGTGGGCCGGATCGCGGAAACCATGGCCTTCGTTGGGGTACACCACGAGCTGGGTTTTTACGCCTAGATCGCGCAGGGCGTGCCAGAACTCGAAGCTTTGCGGGGCGGGGCACTCGCCGTCGCGGTCGCCGACGATGACCAGCGTGGGGGTCTTGACCTGCTTGATGAAGGTGATGGCGGAAGACTTGGCGTAGGCCGACGGGTTGTCATAGACGGACGCGCCGAAGAACGGGGTCATCCACTGATCGATGGAGTTTTCGCCGTAGTAGCTGAGCCAGTCGCTGATGCCGGCCCCGGCGACCGCTGCCCGGAAGCGTGCGGTCTGGGTCACGCCGAACATGGTCATGAAGCCGCCGTAGCTCCAGCCCGTGAGGCCTTCGCGATTCGTATCGATGGGGAGCTTCGTCTCCAGCATGTCCATGCCGGCGAGAATGTCCTTGAAGTCGCCGTAGCCGAAGTCCTGACGGTTGGCGGCGGTGAAAGCCTCGCCCTGTCCAAAGCTGCCGCGCGGGTTGGGCTGGAACTCGAAGTAGCCCTGCGCAGCCCATTGGCCCCCGCCCCAGCGGCCGCCGGTGGAGGCGGAGGGGCCGCCGTGGACGGTCACGATGAGCGGGTATTTCTTCGTGGAGTCGTAGTGAGCCGGATACGTGACCCACCCCTGCACATGAAAGCCCCCGTTCGTCCATTCCACGGACTCGGTCCGGGCCGGGGGCCTGGCAGCGTCGTTCAGATGGCTGTACTGGACGAGCTTGTTCCCGGTTTCCAGCCAGATCTCGGGCGGATGCGCAGGGCCGTTCATGGCGAAGGCGGCTGTATCGGTCCTGGCGGAAAAGGTGACAGCGTCCTTGATGGAGCCGCCGGAGATGGAGACCTCGCCGAGGTCTGTGACGGGTGCGGCAGGAGCTTTCTTCACCACATCCCAGGCCTGGAACAGCGTGTGTCCTCGGCGGTCCTCGACAAAGCCGAGGGTGTGGTCGTCGAACCAGCCTTCCCAGCAGGGGGTGCCGTCGATGCCTGGAGTGACGTTGGTGGGCTGACCGCCCTGGGCGTCCACAGTCCAGAGGTCGCCGCCGGTGGAGCCCTGATCGCTCATCAGCCCACCGATAAAGGCGATCTGCTTGCCGTCGGGGGAGAAGCGCGGAACGGCGATCTGCAGGCCGTGCATGGCAGACGGGGTGGTGTTGGGGTCGAAGACCACCTTTGGTGTGGCGGGCGCGCCAGGGTTCAGCTCCGAGGCGTAGAGCTTCGCGACCCACCAGTTGTTCTCTCCGGGCACGGGTGCGGCGATATAGGCGATCTCGCGGGAGTTCGGCGCCCAGGAGAACTCGAAAACGTGGAGCGTGGCCGGGGTAACCTGGCGGCTGGACTGCATGGCTTGGACGATT
Organism: uncultured Acidobacteriaceae bacterium; assembly: GCA_964246235.1. GTDB lineage: Bacteria > Acidobacteriota > Terriglobia > Terriglobales > Acidobacteriaceae > Granulicella. Next base: position 3,436 of record CAXTPR010000036.1, on the reverse strand, counting down.
GGGGCTGGGGCATTCACAAGGGCGCGCTTTTGCCGGGCTGTCTGGGGCAGACAGGTTGGGATGGCCATGAAGTGGGCGGGACGCTCCTGCGGAAGCTGCTCGGTTTTCGCGCCGCCGGTGGGGGCGGGTTCAGGACAGGTCTGCATACCGTTCTGAGCGAGGATCGGAAAGCGGGGCATGCTGGCCAATTTGTTCAACGCGGAAGGGCCCAGAACCGGGACCACAGCCACACGCTGGACTTCTACGCCGTCCTCGCCGATGACGCCGGCCCAGGGTTTCATGGCGTCAAGAGCACCGGCGGAGCGGGTAGCGTTTTCTACGAACAGAAAAGCAAGAGAGCGCCCGTCCGGAGACCATGCGGCCTGCTGGAGGTTTCCGGTGACGTGGGTAAGCTGGCGCACTTCGCCGGAGGCGCGCGACCAGAGGAAGAGCTGCTCCTGGCCGGGTTGTTCCTCTTTGCTCGTGCAGGTGGAGGTGAAGGCGAGGGTCTGGGAGTCGGGAGCCCAGACGGGCGCGGTATTGGAGCAGTTGGTGGCGCCGTTGGGCGCGATCAGGCGCTCTTGGCCTGGGTCGGGAGTGGTGACCGCGTTGAGGTGGAGCGTGGCCCCTTCGCGGGCACGCAGCGTCCAGGCGAGCAGGGATCCATCCGGCGAGAGGGCGACGCTGCCGGGAGCAGTCACAGTACCACCACGCTGCGCGGGAGCCGCAGAAGGACGCAGCGCAAGCAGGGAGGCTGCGAACAACGTTGCCAAAAGTGCTGGTGATGGACGGTTCATGCTGAAAAGGCTACACCCGGAGTTCACCCCCCGGAGGCGCGGATACCCGCCTGAAGAGTCGCGTTCCGGCGAAGCGGCATCAGATGCGTATCGGGGAGCGACCGCCTGGGCTTGAAGCCCGGTGAGCCGAGCCGCTACACTGATTTGGACGATTGAAGGCGTTCAGCGCACTCGATCAAGGAGATCCCGCCCATGGCCACTGCCACCGTCACCCCCGAAGTCAGCGCTGCTCCGCTTGAAGTTGTCGAAGCGCCCAAGCAATCCTCCGCGCCGGTGGTTCTGACGCCCTCCGCAATCGCCAAGGTGAAGGAGATTATGGCGACCCAGGACCCGCTGCCGGCCGGTCTGCGCATTGGGGTGGTGGGTGGCGGCTGCTCCGGCTTTCAGTACTCGATGAGCTTTGAGAACGCGGCCGGGATGATGGACAAGATCGTTCGCCTGGACGACCTGAAGGTGTTCGTGGACGCCACCAGCGCCATGTACCTGAACGGCTGCACGGTCGACTACGTGGAAACGCTCGAGGCGGCGGGCTTCAAGTTCGAGAACCCGCAGGTGAAGAGCACCTGCGGCTGCGGGTCGAGCTTCAGCGTGTAGCGTCGGTGTCTGATGATTGGACGGCCTCGCTGCGGCGAGGCCGTCGAAATAGAGGAGCTTCCATGAACGTTGGAGAGACTCTCGGGCAAGGTTCCCAGGAAGAGGCGGTCGCGCTTCATGCTGGTGCTCTGAGTTGGGCACACCGCAAACAACAGCGTTGGGGGCACCTGTGGCGCGAAGACGGCGCGTTTGACTGGACGGGGTGCGACGCCGTGGAGGTGATTGTTGGTAAGGTGAGCGGCGTGCCCCTGCTGGCAGGAACACGCATGCCGGCTGACAGTGTTCTCCAGCATTTTGAGTGGGACGAGAGTCCGCAGGACATTGCAGAGCAGTTCTGCCTGAACCTGCAGCAGGTGTTGGCGGTACTGCGCTTTGCAGGTGTTCTTGAGCAGGACTCCATGGCTGCATGACTGTGCTGCTCGACCACAACCTGCCTGATCCATTGAGGTTCCTTCTGGTCGGACACCTGGCTCGTACTGCACGGCAAAAGCAATGGGATTTGCTGGAGAACGGCGAGCTCTTGCGTGCGGCGGAGGCCGAATTCGACGTATTCCTCACGGCGGACAAGGACTTCGATCGCCATGCAAGTGACTCGCAACGTCGCGTTGCGATTGTGAAGCTTACGACAAATCATTGGCCAAGCCTGCGGGCCGCTCACGAAATAATCCTCGCCGCAGTCGAATCGTCCGTAGCAGGAAGCTTCCAAGTAGTTGAGATTGTTCAGCAGCCTCGACGTCGCCGAAAGAAATGACCGAATTCACCATCCGCCTTGCCGATGACCGGGGCCGCGTTCAGGAGCAGA
>CAXTPR010000036.1:0-1164 GCA_964246235.1 uncultured Acidobacteriaceae bacterium | reverse complement strand
ATGACCGAATTCACCATCCGCCTTGCCGATGACCGGGGCCGCGTTCAGGAGCAGAACCATGCGGCTGCGACGGCCGAGGAACTGCGTGCCCGCTTCACGCAGGCGGGTTACCTGGTGTACTCCGTCAAGGCGCGGTCCGCGCTGCTGAGCACCGCCAAAAGGAAGATCAAGCTGGAGACTTTCCTGGTGTTCAACCAGCAGTTTCTTACGCTGATTCGCGCCGGTCTGCCTATCCTGGGCTCGCTGGACCTGCTCGCCAAGCGGCAGAAGAACCTGAGCTTTCGGGCGCAACTGGAGGATGTGGCCACGCGGGTGAAGACGGGCGAGTCGATTTCATCGGCGTTCGAGGCGCAGGGAAATGTGCCGGTGGTGTATACGACCACGCTGCTGGCCGGCGAGCGCTCGGGAAATCTGGAGGAGGTGCTGCAGCGGTTTCTGGACTTCCAACGCGTGGCGCTCACCTTCCGCAAGAAGCTGCGCGCGTCGCTGATCTATCCCGCGTTCCTGGTGTTGATGGTGGTGGCGCTGTTCATCTTCCTGATCACGTTCGTGGTACCGCGTTTTGCGGAACTCTACACGCAACTGGGAACGCAACTGCCGGGGCTGACGGTGCTGCTGCTTTCCACGGGGCAAAACGCGCAGCACTATGGGCTGTATGTGGCGGCCCTGCTGGCGCTGCTCGGGTTTCTCGTGTTCCGCTGGACCAAAACAGAGGCCGGGGCTTTGGCGGTGGACCGTTTGCGGGTGGCGCTGCCTTTTGTGGGCGGCGTATGGCTGAAGTATCAGGTGGGGCTGTTCTCAAGGACGCTCTCGACGCTGCTCACCGGCGGGCTTCCGCTGGTACCAAGCCTGGAGACGGCGGCTCGCTCCATCGGCTCGCGGCAGATCGCCAAGGCGGTGTACACGTCGGTGGAGACGGTGCGGGAAGGCAAGGGCCTGGCCAGCAGCCTGGAAAAGACCGGGGTGTTTCCGGAGCTTTCGATCGAGATGATCGAGGTGGGCGAGAGCACAGGCGCGCTGCCGCAGATGCTGAACTCCGTGGCCGAATTTTTCGAGGAGGATGTGCAGACGTCGCTGGCGGCGATCATGAGCCTGATCGAGCCGACGATCCTGATCGTAATGGGAATCGTGGTGGTGGGAATCCTGATCGCGCTGTACCTGCCG
>CAXTPR010000035.1:0-36967 GCA_964246235.1 uncultured Acidobacteriaceae bacterium | reverse complement strand
TCCTGTCCAATGTGTCTCTTATCCATTGGCACATTGCAAGCCGGGCACTCCACTTTGGGACGGCCATATGTCGGCCGGGTCCGAATTCGAAACGATTGCCGGTCTCGATCAAGCGATCCCCCAGGCGAAAGTAATGATTACCGTCTTCCACAGCGAAGGCGACATGATGCAGACGGTCATCCGGACGAATGGCTCCCATGTAGGCGATATCGTGATCCAACTTGGTGCTCCGAAGCCACGTGCCGACCCAGGCGCCCCCTATGGTAAGCGCGAGGGACTGCTTGAAGTTCAAGACCTTTACAAGGAACGCGGAAAGCGCTTTCGGATCTTCCACGCCGAGAAGGTTGACGTGGTCGATGTCGGTCGGGCGATAAGTACCATCAGACTTCGTCTCAGTCTTGCCCGCGACTCGTCCCTTGGAACCGACAACAAGCTCCATCTGGTGGCCGGAGGGGATGGCGAAGGTAAGGACCTCGTCCGTACCCGGTCTGTCGGTGAGTCGCCTGCGTTCGCAGGGTGTACCGTTGCTTTTCAAGCTCTTTTCAAAGCGATCAAGATCGTCGACTGACTCGACGCCAAAGGCGAAGCTGACCAAACTCTTACCGCCGGCGTGCAGGGTCAGGTCGGCAGCATCGCCGCGACAAGCAAGCGAAGCGCTCGTGGCGTCTTTTGTGAGGACCTTCAATCCGAGAACGCCCTCGTACCACTCCAGGGCCTTGCCTAGATCAGTAACGCGGATGGCGGCGTGATCAGCACGGTTCATACCCATAAAACATTCCTTGTGCACGACGTTTGGGGGAACTAGTTCGCCCAAGAGAGTCACGCAGACACGGTAGCCTTGTCAAGCTCAAATCTCGGCACTGCCAAACTAGAGGCGAAAGAGTGCCTCTGCATTGCGGTGTGCGATGAGTTCGCGCTCCTGCTGGGAAATATCGAGTGTCTCAAGGAAGCGGCGTGACCCGTCGAGTGTGACATAGGGATAATCGACAGAATAGAGGATCCTGTCGGCGCCAAGAACTTCGTGTATGAACTCGAAATGCGGTGTGTATAACATTCCGCTGGGGTTGACATAGACGTGCTGGCGGTAGACGTCGGTAAGGGTGCGATCGAATCCGGTAACGCTTTGGGGAATGGTATCGTCGAGTCGCTGCAAGAAAAACGGAACCATCTCTCCCCAGTGCCCGCTGATGATCTGCAGTTTGGGATAAGCTTCAAACGCGCCGGCAAGCATCAAGCGCAGGACTTGAATGCCGGCTTCATTGTGCCAGCCCCAGGCAAACAAAGAGAAGCGAGCGCTGATTTCACGGTCGAGAGAAGCGTAGTAAGGTTCGCGAACCTGCTGGAGAGGGAAGCCGGGATGGATTGAAAGCGGCACCTGAAGCTCATCTAGCGCACTCAAGACAGGGGCATATAGCGGATCGTCGAGGAATGTCGGCCCCGGCCGTCCCTGGATAAGCGCGCCGACGAATCCGTGTTCGCTTACGGTGCGCTTCAGTTCCGCCACAGCCTCTGCGGGAGCCTGCCAAGGCAGTATGGCGAATGCGCGGAAACGGTTCGGATGCGCCTCTACGGCGGCTGCCAGGCGGTCGTTCGCGGCTCGGGCCATGGCCGGAGCCGCGGAAGCCTCGGCGAGCTGCAGGGCGTTACTGTAAGAAAGCACCTGCATGTCGATGCCGTGCTCATCCATCGCGTCGAGACGCCCCTGACCAAGGTCCGGGGCGAGGGTAAAAGCCAGTTTTCCAGGGACTTGACGAGGCCGGTCGTGCAGGGTGACGGTATCTTCCACGCGGCTGCCCCAGTCTTTCATATATCCCGCTTCCAGGGCCTGGGCGGGCTGCACAGCCTTGGCGATGGCAGCGTCCATGGCATGTTCTTCGACACAGATGATCTTCATGTTCTTCCTCTCATTTTTTCGTCGCCGTGGATGGCAGGGGCGCTTGAAAACGTACCGCTTCGGTCATCTTGTTCGTCGAAAGTTGCCGGACTTTTAGCCAACACCACGAGATTGGCGTCTCGATTATGCATCGTCGAAGTATGTGTGGGGAAGCAGAGACATGTACGGAATGTGGGGTTGTGTTTGGAAGAGATCAGTGAAGATTCGTTCCGGGCGTCGAAGCACTTGACAAGAATTAGTGAAGAAGAGCAGCCTTTCGATAAACGTGTTCATGATCATCCTCGAGTTTGTTCAAGGTTGAGCACGCGAAGCGAGGAGCTCAGGTGCGATTTGTAGCGTATAGGCGACGTGAAGAAACTGGTCTGGGAGTTCTCAAGGGTGAAGCATTGTTCGGACGAAAGGCTGGCGGCCCGAGCGATCTAACGACTTTGGTGACTGCGGGCCGAGGAGCGCTGGAGCAGGCGTGGATTGACCTGCTCGCCGGTGAAGAGATTGACCCCGGCGAGATCGAGTACCTGCCGCCCTTTCCTTTTCCGGAGAAGATCATCTGCGTTGGCCTGAACTACCGCGATCACGCTGCAGAGAGCGGATTTAAGGCTCCTGAGTACCCGGCGTTATTTGGCCGGTTTCCGTCAAGCCTCATCGGACACAAAGCACCCCTAATCCGGCCGAAGGTTTCGGACATGTTGGATTATGAAGGCGAACTAGTTGTTGTGGTCGGCAAGCCGGGGCGCAATATCCCGCAGGAGCGGGCGTTAGAACATGTCGCGGGTTATTCAGTGTTTAATGATGGTTCGATCCGGGACTATCAATTCAAATCTGCGCAATGGATGATCGGCAAAAACTTCGATTCTACGGGAGCGTTTGGACCGTCGTTCGTGACGGCTGACGAAGTGCCTCCGGGCGCCAAAGGGTTGCGCTTGCAGACACGACTGAACGGCGCCGTGCTTCAGGAAGCGAATACTGACGACATGATCTTTGATGCCGCGGCCCTTGTCTCGCTGATAAGTGACGCATGCTTGCTGAAGCCCGGCGACGTCATTGTGGCAGGAACACCGTCCGGTGTCGGCTTTGCGCGCGATCCGAAGATTCTGATGAAACCGGGAGACGTCTGCGAGGTTGAGATTGAAGGTATCGGGCTTCTTTCCAATCCAATCGCACAGCAAGAGTAGAAGGAATCGGGAACCAAAGAAATCTGCAGAATGAGTTTTGAGGTTGTGCCATGACTATGATTCGCAGCTTTGTCCCCCGCCCTAAGCGCGCCGGCGAACTTGGGGTTCACTCGCTCGACCATTTCAGCATCACGGTTCCAGAAATGCGGATTGCCGAAGAATTTTATGCCGCATTCGGACTGGACCTGAAAGCGGACGGAAACAACCTTGGCCTCTCGACGTTCGGCGACCATCATCGCTGGGGAGTTCTCACAGAAGGCCCTGCCAAGAAACTAAAATTCATCTCCTTTGGGGCATATGAGGAGGACATGGAACCGCTGCGCCGGAGGATTGAGTCGGCGGGCGTACGGTTGATCGACCCGCCGAAAGGCTTTGACGCGGCGGGATTCTGGTTTGCGGATCCCGACGGAATCCTGATCGAGGTTAGGATCGCCGAAAAGTCATCGCCCAACGAGAAAATGTCCTTCTCCATGACATCTGTCCCGGCAGGAGAACGCGGCGCGCCATACAGACGTTTGACTGACAAGGTGCAACCGCGGCGCATGGCGCACATTCTATTGTTCTCTACGGACGTGCGGCGTGCTATCGAGTTTTACGGGCGGACGCTGGGGCTGCGGCTTTCCGATCGATCGGGCGATGGTATCGCTTTCCTCCATGGCATTCACGGTAGCGATCACCACATGATCGCGCTGGCGCGATCAAATGCGCCGGGGTTCCACCATGTGAGCTGGGACCTGCCGCACATCAATCAGATTGGCCTGGGCGCCATGCAGATGGCGGACAAAGGATATACGGCCGGGTGGGGCATGGGCCGGCATGTTCTCGGGTCCAACTACTTCCACTACGTCCGCGACCCCTGGGGCAGCTACAGCGAGTACTCATCCGACATTGACTACATCCCGGTAACGTGCGATTGGGACGCAGGCGATCATCCTGCTGAAGATTCTCTCTACCTGTGGGGCCCTGAGCTTCCGAAGGATTTCATCGTCAACTACGAAGCGGATACCTTAAAGGTGGATGCCTCACCGGAGCTTGTCGCGGCTTCCTGAGGCGAGCATACAGAATGGAAGATGCATGGCACTGAAGGAAACAGACGTGCTTATCGTGGGGGCGGGACCGGTGGGTCTCTCGCTGGCGATCGAGCTAGGGAGAAGAGGCATACGCTGCCTCGTGACGGAGCAGAATGACCGTGTCGGCCTGAACCCGCGCGCGAAGACCACGAATGCGCGAACTCGAGAGCACCTGCGGCGCTGGGGGATCGCGGAAAAGCTGCGCGAAGCTTCACAGCTTCGTGCAGACTATCCGTCTGACATCGTCTTTGTGACAAGGCTGAACGGACCTCTCCTGACCAAAATCGACAACGCATTTAACTGCTCGCCTGAAAAGAACGACCTCTATTCAGAAAGTGCGCAGTGGGTTCCGCAGTTCGTGCTGGAGGAGGTGTTGCGTGCCTACGCCGTGACACTCCCTAGTGTTGAGATACGGTTTGACGCCGAGTACCTGAACGCCGGGCAAGACGGATCAGGAGTTACGGCAACGATCCGTGACCTTTCCGACAGCAGTGAATACGAGGTTTTCAGTAAGTATCTCGTTGGAGCCGACGGCTCACGAAGTGCTGTGCGCGAGACGGTTGGCGCGGCGATGGAAGGCGCGAAAAATATTGCGCAGAACTACAATGTTCAGTTTCTCTCTGCAGAGTTGACAAAGCTGAATCCCCACCCTTCGGCCATCATGTATTGGCAGATCAATGGGGAGGTGCCATCAGTGCTCGGGCCAATGGGGGATGTGTGGTACTTCATTGCGCCGCGAATCGACAGCGCGATTGCCGATGACGAAGAGCAGATCAAACTGCTTATTCAGCGATCTACAGGTTTTCGCTTTGCGATGGAGATCGTGGGCAAGTCATCTTGGGCGGCGCACAGCCTGATCGCGGATAGATACTCGGATGGCAGGATCTTTTTAGCAGGAGATGCGTGCCACTTGCATCCTCCTTTCGGCGGATACGGGATGAATATGGGTGTGTCCGACGGCGTAGACCTGGGTTGGAAACTCGCTGCAACGCTGCAGGGTTGGGGAGGCCGTGCCTTGCTTGCAAGTTACGAAGCGGAGCGGCGACCCGTTCACAAGTGGATTATCGAAGAAGCGATTGCAAACTACAATGCATTAGGCAATCATTTGATGCTGCCAGGCCTTGAAGACCCCGGGGAGATTGGAGATGCGACACGTCGTGAGGCAGGCGATGTGATATTCACAGCAAAGCTGCGTGAATTTCGGACGCTGGGAGCGGTGCTCGGATATTGCTATGACGATTCACCGGTGATCGTGAAGGATGGGAGTGCCGTGCCTCCCGCGAACTCTATGATTTATAGGCCTTCGGCGCACCCTGGATGTCTTGCACCCCACCTCTGGCTTGAGGATGGACGTTCTCTGTACGATCACTTCGGTGCGGGGTTCACGCTCTTGCTCACCAGCGATGAAAAAAGCGGGACGAACAACGCTGAGAATGCGGCGCACTCGCTGGGGATACCACTAACGGTCGTTCGCATAAGCAATTTGCGCGTCAAGTCGCGATACAACGCGAACTTCGCTCTCATCCGGCCTGACCAGCATGTGGCTTGGCGCGGAGATGCTTTGCCGGAAGATTTCATCCGAGTGCTGGAGCAAGTTACGGGTAACTGACGCCCTAGCTTGGCCTGTTCCAACCATTGCGAACGGACGACGTGATTATTTCGCCGGAGTGGGATGGGATAAGCCGCTCATCTGAAGCGCGAGCATCCGTTCAAACTCGTTGACACCGACGCGCCATTCGGGCTTTGGGGACGAGGCAAGCCACCAACGCAGTGCTGCAGCGAGCAGGAAAAACAGGTAGCGGCTAATCAACTCGGGCGCTTCCTCAGATCTGATTTCTCCTGACTGCTGTGCCTGCTTTACCAACTCGGTCAATCCGGAAACCAGGCGTTCACGTTGCGCGAGATACCGTTCCAGATGCATACCGGGAGATAAGACAACTACCTCACTGAGTAAAATGCGAGAAAGGACCGGTTCACTTGCGAAAAGGCGATAGTAATGCTCGATAAGGCTCCGAACCTTACCCCCGAAACTTTGGTAAGCGCGCGGAGCCGCCAGCGCCATTTCCGCCACCGTCTGTACTTCTTCGTTGAAGATGAGATAAATGAGATCGCGCTTGTCGGTCACATGATTGAATAAGGCACCCACAGTCAAACCGGCCTTTGCAGCTATCTGTCTCAATGTTGCACGGTCGTAGCCAAACTCAGCGAACAAGTCTCGGGCCGCCATCATAATTCTGTGCTGACTTTCCTGCTTCGAGAGTTCGCGCACGCCGACGCGTTTTGAACCGTTCAAAGCTTTGGTTCTCTTCGTCGGCATTCCACCTCCGCCTTTTCGCTTCTCGATGCTCATTACCACTCACAACGTGTGCTCAATACATCTAGGCGTCTAGCTGCGGTCTCCGTCTCGGAAGTACCCTGCGCATTGTTATCTCGCAACTTGTGCGCCAGACACACCTCTCGGGCCGCGACTCAGAAGGCGCGCAGATTGTAGAAGACCCTGCGGAACGCTGCCATTCCAGTCGGGAGGAAGCCTCTCCGTGTCCCCGGATACACACAGGGCGTAGATCATGTGACCTTCTAGGTCGAAGACGGGCGCGCTAAAAGCATTTCCTGGTTTTCCGTTCCTGCCGTTTGATGCCGCAACTGCCCGAGCCAATCCGTGTTTTCGGGCAGCCGTCACCTCAGATTTGAAATTCTCGATTTGTGTCGCTTGATCCTCGTCAGCAACGCGGTGAAGACGCAGATCTTCGGCAACAAACGTTTGGGTGACTTCCTCCGGCAGAAACGACGCGAATGCGCGCCCCGCCGCGGTCTGCGTAACGCTGAGAACGGTTCCAGGAAGCGCTTCTTCGGTATGCCATTCGCCGCTAGCAGCATGAATGACAGTCGGACCATGATTTCCCCAAACCGAGAGGCTGATCAAATATTCTTCTGTAAGTGAACATACCTCCGGGAGCGCGCGTACGGCTTGGCGAAGAGTTTCAGCAGATGCGTGTGGCGCTGTCCTCTGTCGCAGGTCAACCGGCCCCAAACCGTGCGCATAGGGAACCATGTATTGTCCAAATGCAAAAGCCAGAGGGCGGCGGCCTGAGTGACTGACTCGCTCGACACGGCCAATGAATATAACGTGATCGCCTGCGGGGTGAGCTGCTTCTTTTGTGCATTCGAAGTGAGCCACTGTACCGGCAAGCACCGGCACTCCACCGAGCCCGCGGTGGAAGTTAACTTCTGCAAATTTGTCATCCTTACTTTTGGCGAAGTGATTTGAGAGTGTTACCTGATCATCGGCCAGAATGTTTACCGCAAAATGGTGGCTGTCGCGAAACGCAGCAAAACTTTTCGATGTATAGGCCTGACTCCATAGGATGAGCGGCGGCTCCAGTGAAACTGAACTGAAGGAGTTGGCTGTAACACCATAGTCAGTCCCGTCAGCACCGCGGGTCGTAACGATTGTGACGCCGGTAGTGAACGTTCCCAGCATGTTTCTAAGCTGTTTTGAGTCAAACGACTCCAAATATGCCATGTCACTATCTCCGCCTCCTAGCCAGCATCATACCCATTCATGTGCGCTTCTGCCACCCGGCGAAAGAGCAGGTTATCTCGGCATCTGACCTGCAAGGATAAGCGTTATTTTTGCCCATTCGCACGATCCTACGAACTCTTGTTAACTAATGCGAAAACCACAACGATCAACACAACTGAGAAACTCCAGTTACGGAGTGCTTGAGAAATCGGCGCAGGTCAATGCCTTCGCGTGAGACCAGACACTTCGACAGTTCCACTATCCTGCGGTCACGACCAACGTGAACCTGGCAGACTGGGGTGCCATACACGAATGCGTGCGATGAACGCAGATGAAGAGTTCTGGCATCAGCGATCTAGATCCTCCAAGGCGATCAAACCGCGTTTTAGTGCAAAGACGGCGGCCTCGGTCCTATCTCTCGCGCGCAGTTTAGCGAGGATATTGTTGACGTGATTCCTGACTGTAAATTCGCTGATACGTAGATCGACCGCAATCTCTTTGCTGGTATCGCCACGCACGACACCCCGCAAAATCTCAAGCTCCCGTGTGGTCAATTGCTCACGTTTTTCCCAAGTGCGGCTCCTGTGCGCGATGTCGGAAGGCAGATAGCGCTTGCCTGCAAACACTTTTCTGACCGCATGATCGATCTCTTCGGGCGAGGCGCTTTTACGAACGAAGCCGTCCGCTCCCGCATCGAGTGCATGGAAAATCTCCTCATCCATGTCGAAGCTGGAGATAAGCAGCAGACGTGTGCTTGGCCACCGTTCGCGCACAGGTGCAATACATTGCGATCCCCGCAGGCCGGGCATGCGCAGGTCAAGAAGCACCACGTGAGGAGACAAATCAACCGGGGCGTCGAGCAGCGCTGAAGCGTTGCTAAAAGTACCTATGACATGGAAATGATCATTGGATACGAGCATACTCTGCAGACCAACCAGCACAGCCGGATGGTCGTCGACGATGCAGATACGAATGTGGTGCACGTCTGCGCCGCTGCCAAGGCCTTGCATACCGTTGGAATGGCTGGTGTCGTTGGTTCCACTCATGACTTCAGCCTTCTCAGCACGGCAACGGAGCGCCAAGCGCTATACCGTTTCTGGATGGGAACTGCCACCTCAAGCGAACACCCGTGGTGAGGGCGGCTCTGAATGTGCAGTGTTCCTCCCTGAGAAGCGGCGCGAGACCGCATACCTAGCAAGCCAAAACCGCGGGTGGAGCGGGCATGAGTATCAAAGCCACACCCGTCATCACGCACACACAGACGGACAGCCGTCGCCTCGAAGAAGAGACGGAGCTCGATAAGGGAAGGCGCTGCGTGCCGCACGGCGTTTGTGATTGCCTCGTGCCCGATGCGCAGCAGGGTCTGCTTTACGGCGGGTGAAAGTTCCAGTGGCTCGCCGCTGCACTCCACTTTCGTTTGCACGGAGCCACCCTGCGTCAGCGTAGCTGCCTGCTGCCGCAGAGTGTCCAAAAGATCACCTTCGAAATCATCGCTGGGCTTCAGCATGGCGATCGTCCGGCGTGCATCCTCGTGGCTGTGGGCAACCATACCGATCGCCACTTGAACTGGCTCCTGCATGGCGGGATCGGGCGATCGCTTGCTGAGCACGCGGTTACGGCGTGCAACTGAAAGGCGATGCCTGCAAACGACTGCGCCAGTGTGTCGTGCAGATCATGCGCCATGCGCATTCGTTCGTTCAGAATGACGCCGAAGCGCCAACGCTCGAGGCGCGTCCAGGCCAATAGGACGGCCACGCCGATCAGAATTAGGCAGACGCTGAGCAGGAGAACGTGGTTGCTCGTCCAAAACGGCGGCCCGGCAAGAACTTCTATATCTTGTGAGGAGCGAAGCAAAAGGTGGAAAGGCACAGGGATGGGTGATGTGCCGGTGGTCATCAGACAGACGCCGCGGACCTTCAGCAGTGATCCCGTCTCCCACCGCATCTCGTCATGAGTGGTAGAGGGAGATGACTGCTCTGCCGTGAAGATCTGGTGCGTGTTGCGCAACAGCAGAACAAGTCGGCCGTCCTGCCTTGTGCTTGAGACCAGGGTGCCTACCGTCTCAACGAACTGCCGGTCGTAGCTGCCGGAAGCCGCCAACGCCGGTGTGACCGAGAGCGGCGGGTGGGGAACACTTACACGTAAAACGCGCAGACTGGTTGCCGTGATTTTTGCAGAATAACGGCCGAGAGTAAGTTTTCCGACAATCTCCACTTCGTCGCCCACACGCAATGCCGCGGCTATGCTGCCCGCAGTGACCTCGACTCCTCCGCTATTGTCTTGAAGGTAGAACGGCGATCCCGTGTGCGTCACCACGCCTCGCACTGTCTGCATGTCCGGGTGATCGTCCGCCTGGGAAAGGAGGCTGCCTATAGGAACTGGATCGCTCGCCTGCGCTTCCGCCACCGTCGTGCCTAACAACATGGAAGGCAGGCTGCACCAAATCAGGCAGAAGACAAGGAGCCTTCCCAGGCTGGATAAAGAGAACTTCATTCGTGCGCTCTTACCTGCACCGTACGCCAGCTCCCGCCAGCCGCAAAGCTGCGAAGACCGAAGCTTCCATGCCGCCTGCAGTCCACATCTTCGTGCACGTGTGCGTGCGCGAGCACGTTTCCCGTCATGTCGCGCGCTTCCGCATCTATGTTGCATCCCTGGGCAGACATTTTCAGGTGATACCAGACACCAGGCTCCACCCCGTTCTCGATCTGTACCCGCTGCAGCGGAATGAAGCCGAAATCCATGCGGCTAAGGAGGAGCTGGTCAGGCAGGCGAATGCCGGCATAGTACCCGTTGAAAGCGTTCGTCCCCTCTTCTTCGTCCGACACGCGTACGATGAGGCCGGCATCACCAAAACTGCTGGTCAGTCGAACGTCCGCATCCATCACCACGTCCGTTACGCGCGCGCTCCCGGTGACGGCTTTCGCGCCGTTGTCGTCTGACGCGTTCGTCAACTCGTTGGAGGCGACGCTCCAGTTGCCGCCGTAGACCTTCCACTCGCCCATCAGACCTTCGGCAAAATGATCGCGGTACGGTAGTCCGTTCCATTCCATGTGGACCAGCATGATGCCGGCGGAACAGAGCAGGAGAAGAACGGCAAGGAAAGCGGTCCATCGCCAATTCAGAAGGTTCGTCATCGGTCATACCCGGAGTAGGGCCGCAGGAAATGCCGGGTTGCTGCGTCGTCAACATTATCCTTTTGCAGCAGCATCGGCGAAACAGCAAGCTGCTGCATGACATTCTTATGCAGCTTGTAGTTGATCAGCATTTGTGTCGCCTCGTACCCAATCTGGAATGCATTTTGCGCCACAATACCGGCGATCTCGCCACGCCTGATGGGAGTGTAAACGTCTTCGCCTTGGTCGCACCCAACCAATCGAATGCGATGCAGCAGACCTTGCTGTTGCAAAGTTGCATACGCCGCACGTGTGGCAGATAAGCTCGGCGTGAAGATCGTCAGCATTGCGGGCCTGCTGTGCAGGGCTTTCAGCAAGTCGCTCTCGGACTTGCCCCCAGGCCCTACGGTGCCGTCCAGCTTGAGCGCGATCCTGATATGGCCGAGGTGATGTAGCTCTGTCTCAAAGGCGTTCACTCGCTCCACCACACGCGTACTTGCCGGGTTGACGCCAACGATAGCCACGCTGCCGCCTGCATGAGACAACTGCTGTACCAATCCGGCGGCAAGGGCACCGGCGGCCTTTTCGTCACTGGTCACCGTGCCTACGTCTGCTTCGAGCGGAATTGCCAGAGCATCGTCGGCGATGACCACGGGCACATGACTGCGATGCGCCTGCTGCACCACTGGAATGAGAGCCGATCCGTGAACGGGAACCAGCACAATGCCAGATACGCCAGCGGCAATCTGCCGGTCGACGAGATCCATCTGCCGTTCGGCATCGTCCTCGTGCGTGGGTGCGTTCCAGTACCAGTTCATGTGAGCTTCTGCCACAGATGCCACCACACCGGCATGCACGCTCTTCCACAACTCTGACGTGGTAAGAGGCGTGATCAGTGCGACGGTATTCGCGTGTTGCGATCCCGTGCAGGACTGAAGCATGGCGCACATCCACCCGCCGCCGAGCACGATGCACACCCCCAACAGGGAACGCGCTACGGCTTTCACCGCTTGCCAGGGTAGAACTGCCGCCGTTCTCAAGCCGGACACCATAGCTGCCAACCGATCTTACCTCTTACGGCAGTGTCACTGCCCAGCGCCGAAACAAGTAGTTCATTTGCACCATGCGCGTCGTTGGAGCCATTTCGTAGGATGGCCGCGCAGTTAAGGAAGCGCCGTTACCGTCTTCCAGCAGCTTGCCGTCTCGATTCGTTCTGGAGGTTTCATGAAGGTCCGTTTTGCGTTACGAAGCGCAGGTGTGGCTTGCCCTGCCGTCAGAAACATCGCCGCTGGCCTTGCGCTTGCCTGCGCCAGCTTGTTCGGCAGCCATGCCTTTGCGCAGGTGGGCACGACCGCTTCCGTGTCGGGTTCCGTTACAGACAAGAGCGGTGCTTCGCTCCCCAACGCCGCCATCACGATCCACAACACCGACACGGGTATTGACCGCACAACACAGACGAGCGCCAATGGCAGCTACTCTGTATCACAGCTGCAGCCCGGGCGCTATTCGCTGAGCGTGACGGAAGCCGGTTTTAAGACGTTTCAGCAGCAAAACATCACACTCACCATCGGCCAGATTGCAGAAGTCAATGCGCAGATGGAGGTCGGGGCGCAGCAGGAGCAGGTCACGGTAAGCGCTGGAGCACCTGCAATTCAGACGGAGGACGCGTCTATTGGCCTCGTGATCGACTCTGCGACGATCACGGACACGCCGCTCAACGGACGGTTGGGGATCAACGGCCTGCTCGCACTGGCGCCGGGGGTTCAAGCGGCCGGCAGCCAGGACCAGATTCCCGTCTACGGACTTACGCCGGCCATTAACAGCAACTCCCGCAACGCCTATGGAGCGGTCGGCTTCGAGCTCGATGGCGGCGTCAACATGAACATCGGTCTGCAGAGACCGCTGGGTGAGGTTCCGCCTCTGGACGGCATCGCCGAGTTCAAGGTGATCACTACCAACGCGCCGGCTGAATACAATCAGCCTGCCCAGATCATCGTGGTCAGCAAAGGCGGGGCCAATGCATTTCACGGAACGCTTCTCGAATTTAACCGCGTTGCTGCCACCGCGGCAAAATACTACTTTGCCGGCGCGCTGCCAAAGCCCAAGTTCATCCGTAATGAGTTCGGTGGCAACTTCTCCGGTCCCATCCGCTTACCGCATTTGTATGACGGTCGCGACCGCTCGTTTTTCTTCTTCAATTATGAAGGCTTTCGTCTGAAGCAGGCGAACAATCTCAATTCGCAAGTGCCCACCGTGAAGGAGCGGGGAGGCGACTTTTCCGAATTTCCCACCCTGGTGCTGAAAGACCCGCTTACGGGTCTCCCGTTCCCTGGCAACGTGATACCCGCGAACCGGATCAACACCGTCGACCAGCAGCTCCAGAACGTGTTGTACCCGCTGCCGACAGCTGCAGGGACAGGCGTAAATGCGTTCGAGGTGGTGCCGTTTGCGCAAGGGGTGAACCGCTACTCATTCCGGCTGGACCACAAGGCCAGTGACAAGAACCAGTTCAGGGCGACGTATATCGCGGGGCTGTACGGTCCCAATCCGTCCACCGGCGCCACCAGCCGCTTCGGCGGTATGGCGGGTATCGGCGAGCGGAACATGAACACGGTTCTAGGGTGGACGCACATCTTCTCGCCCACGCTGGTCGGCGATCTGACTGCGGCTTATCTCCATCTTCCGGTGTACCGCACTCCGCAAAATGTGGGCACCGACTTTTCTGCGATCATTCCGGGGCTCGGCCCGGAGGTGATCCAAGGCGCGCCGCAACTCGCGATCAGCAACATAGTGACCGTCGCCGAACAGGGCAGCAGGGTGCTGGGTCAGGACATTCAGCTCATTGGAAACCTGAACAAAACCGCCGGACGCCACAATATCAAGATCGGCTTCTCGTACCTGCACGACAGCACAGCTAACCTCATCGCTGCTGTACCGCAGCGGGGCGCATATAACTTCAATGGCCAATACTCAGGCAATGCGTATGCCGACTTTCTTCTTGGATATCCGTCAACGACGCAGAAGCCGACCCCCAACACGCAGAAGCTGCTCAACGTCTCGCACCAGGCTGGGGTTTTCATTCAAGACGATTGGCGTGCTACGCAACGACTGACGCTGAACTTAGGGTTGCGTTACGACATGCAACACATCGACGACAGCCCTTACGGAAACAACGCTCTTTATGTGCCTGACCTGAAGAAGATTGTTATCTTCGGGTCCAATTATCCGCCCGCCAACTCTCCCCAGCCGGTAATTCCGGGTTTCCTAAGTCTACCGATTGTGTTTGCTTCGGCTGTGAACTTGCCGAGCAGCCTGTTCGATTATCTGGGCCAGCCCGATAAGAACGTTGCTCCGCGTTTCGGGTTCGCTTACCAGGCCCTCCCGAAGAGCGTTCTGCGCGGAGGTTTCGGCCTCTTCTACAACCTAGTGGGGGAGTACAACATCCAGGCGAGCGCTTTTGAGAATATTCCCTACTTCGGCGTGCAGACCTTCTCGCAGCCGGCAGGCGCGCCTACGCTCACCATGTATGCACCCTTTGGGGGCACGGGCGCCTTCGCATCCAATCCAAATGTGAGCGCCCAGGCGAAGACCGCAGTGCCCTACGCGGAGCAGTACAACCTGGCAGTCGAACAGCAGGTAGGGAGAACGATGTCCGTTCGCGTTGGCTATGTGGGCCAGCTCACTCTGAAGCAGAACAACTCCTCCAGCGGTGGCCAGGCAAACACGACGCCGGACTTGAACCAGCCTGCACCAGCGGCAGGCCCCGTACAACCGCGCAGACCGGTGCAGCCCTTTGCCAGCATTTACCTCACCCAGGATCCGATTTTCCACACCGACAGCAATGCCTTGCAGGTGGGTGCTCACAAGAGATTCGAGGGCGGCTTCCAGCTGAATGCCGAGTACGAGTACATTCATGTGCTCGGCACAGAGAGCTTCGTCAATCCGATGAACACGGGCGACTCCTACGGGAACATCGGCGGCCTCGCGCCTCAGAGCCTGAACGTCAGCTATTCCTATGTGCTGCCTTTCGGAAGGAACCGGCGCTTCTTTGCAAACTCGAATAAGGTAGTGGATCATCTTATCGATGGGTTTGAGTTCTCTGGCATCACGCAGTACCAGGCCGGGCAGCCATTCTCCGTGGGATACAATACCAGCGTGCAAGGCTCCTACAACAGCCGCGCCGACCGCGTGAATGGTGTGCCCTTGTATCCCGCGGACAAGACCAAGACGCAGTTCTTCAACCCTGCTGCCTTCAGCGCGCCCGCACCTTTCACCTTTGGCAACTCGGCATACAATCTCCTGCACGGGCCGCGTTATCAGGAGTGGGACATGAGTCTTGCAAAGAACACAAACATCACCGAACACACGAGGCTGCAGGTTCGCGTAGATGCCTTCAACGTGTTCAATCACCCGAACTTCGCGAACCCTAGCGCAACCTTGAGCAATGCGAGTACGTTTGGGCGCATCACTTCAACAACAGGCGAGCCGCGTACCATGGCGCTTGGCGCGAAGTTGCAGTTTTGACGGTCAACGCAGCGGTACGGAGCCGATACGCTCCGCACCGTCCGTGTCTTGTCGTTCAAAGCAGCCTCGACCTAACCGATCAGGAGCATCCGTGTACATTCTTATCTGGCTACTCGCGGCAGCTTTACTGCTGCCGCACACGGTTCCCGCACAGGCGGTCCCTTCTAACGCTGCTACGGTAGCGCAGGAGGTACCAGCGGTGTACTACACAGACTCCTCGCGCACGGGCAAACCTTTCGTGAAAGATCCGTCCGTGATCCAGTTTCACGGCATGTTCTATATGTATTACTCGCTTCGGCCGAAGCAGAACGGTCAGGCCGGTAAGAATTCTGAAGGAATGGGCTGGGGGATTGGCATCGCGACCAGCAAGGATCTGATCCACTGGCAGAAGGCCGGCGAAGTCGTACCTGAGCAGGCAGTCGAACAGGACGGCATCGTAGCCCCGGGAGCTCGTGTCATTCGCGGTGAGGTTCACCTCTTCTATCAAAGCTATGGGCACGGTGCTACGGACGCCATCTGTCACGCCACCTCCTCCGACGGCCTGCACTTCAAGCATGATGCTTCTAACCCGGTGTACCGGCCGACGCATATGCCATGGAGCGTGGGCCGCGCCATTGATGCTGAGGTGTTCCTTGACGAGCCGACAGGTAAAGCCTTTCTGTATTTCGCGACGCGCGACCCGCAGATGAAGCGTCAGATGATTGGCATGGCGAAGGCCGACCTTTCGTCCGACTTCAGTGCAGGCACATGGACGGACGTGAGCGTCGCCGGCCCACTGCTGCAGCCTGAATTGCCGTGGGAGCAACTCTGCATCGAAGCGCCTTCCGTGATGAAACGCGGCTCTACGTACTACATGTTTTACGCAGGGGCGTATAACAATGTGCCACAGCAGATAGGCGTCGCCAGCAGCCCCGACGGCGAACACTGGACGCGCCTCTCGGAGCATCCGCTGCTGGCCAATGGCGGACCCGGCGCATGGAACTCCTCTGAGTCGGGCCATCCCGGCATTCTTACGCTTGGCGACAAAACTTACCTGTTCTATCAGGGTAACGACGATCACGGAGAGACGTATTACATCAGCATGGTCCAACTCCGTTGGAAGGATGGAAGGCCGTACGTAGATCCGGCTCCGCCACAGGCAACACACGCGAACCAGTGATTGGACGCGTCAGTCTAATTGGTGACGGACCGGATCGCCGGAGCATAAGCTCGCGCCGAGCCAGTTCATGCTCGCCCTCTCGCTTTCACCGAAAGCCCGAAAGATGGCGAACCGTCCAACCGCTTAGATCGTTGCAATCACCTGAGCCGATGCAGAATGTAAGGGAGAGGCGTGGAGAAGAACCGAGCAGATTTAGCAGTCAATGAGGTGAGCCGGCGAGAGTTTCTCTGGCTGGCAATGATGAGTTCCGCGGTGCTGATGGGCCCAACCTCGCTGCTGGAGGCCGAGCGGACCACTCCTCACGCAAGATTGAATGAGCTGGGGGCGGGCGCCGTTCGGCCGGAAGGGTGGCTGCGCGGGATGCTGGAGAAGCAGGCGGCTCAGCTGGGATCCAAGCTCCCGCAAGTCTCCTGGCCGTTCACGGGCGCCTACTGGGCCGGGGAAGAAAAGTATCAGCCAAGAAAGCCGGGGCAGGAGTGGTGGCCTTGGGAGCAGAAGGCCTACTGGATCGACGGGGCCACCCGCCTGGCTCTGGTGCTTGGCGATGAGCAGCTGATGCGACAGGTAGGGGAAGCGATCCATTACACGCTGGATCATGCAGACGCAGATGGATACCTTGGGCCGCAACGCTTCAAGGAACCGAAAGGCGACTACCACCGATGGCCGCAGAATATCTTCTTCCGCAGCCTTGCGGCCTGCGCGGATGCGCCTTCTACCATGGCAGGGGTGACAGCTAAACAGATCGTCGAAGCGATGCAGAAGCATTACCTCAACGATGCGGCCCCGTATGGCACTCCAGATCGAAACATCATGAATGTCGAGTCCATTCTGTGGTGTTACGGGCATACGGGCGATGTGCGACTTCTGACACTGGCGGAAAATGCCTGGACGGAATACCAGAAAGAGGCCGCAAACCCGGAGTTTGGCGATTTCACACCTGCACGCATTTATGCAGATACGCCGGTCAACTCGCATGGCGTGACATATGCAGAAGTAGTGAAGCTGCCGGCGATCCTTTATCTGTATACCGGCAAAGAGCAGTATCTGCGGCTTGCCGGGGCCGCTGAACGGCGGATCTTTGATCATCATATGTTGGTCGACGGAATCCCTTCCACCTCGGAGTGGTACCGCACGACTACCTCGCTTGACCTGCATGAGACCTGCGACATCGCCGATCACACCTGGTCGTGGGGCTACCAGCTGATGGCGACGGGCGACGCTGTGTGGGCAGACCGCATCGAGCGCGCGTGCTTCAACGCCGCACCCGGAGCGATCAAGAAAGACTGGAAGGCTCTGCAGTATTTCTCAGGCGCTAATCAATTTCTCGCCACGCTGAACTCCGATCACCATTCGGACTCGAATGGCGGATCCATGATGGCCTTTCAGCCAAATCCAGGAAAGCGCACTGCTTGCTGCGCCGGAAACGTGCACCGCATCTTTCCGAATTATGCGATCCGCATGTGGATGAAGACGCCGGACGGAGGGCTGGCGGCTGTACTGTACGGTCCATCGAAGGTGAAGGGCAGTGTAGGGACAGATCACGAGCCGGTAGAGATCGAGCAGACGACGAACTATCCATTCGAAGAGCAGATAAACTTCATCTTCAAGGCAAGCCGACCGGTTCGCTTTCCGCTCTCATTGCGCGTTCCAGCTTGGTGTCAGAGCCCACAACTAAAGTTGAACGGCGCGTCTGTACCGGCGCAGCGGTCGGCAAAAGGTTTTCTGGTTCTGCACCGCACGTTCAAGCCGGGTGATCGGATCGCGCTCACGCTGCCCATGACGACGGCAGTCACGCACTGGCCGGAGGGTGGTATAGCAGTGGAGCATGGACCTCTTGTGTACTCCCTGGCAATCAAGACAGATTGGAAACCGGTCGTCGAGGAGATGTACACCACGGCTGAATTTCCAAGTTGGGTAGCGACGCCCACCAGTGACTGGAACTACGGTCTTGCTGTCAACAATGCGAAGCCCATGCAGTCCATCGAATTTATTGAGCAGGCAAAGTCCGCAGACGCCAACCTCGATCCTTGGGAAAATCCGCCCACCGCTCTCAGCGTTTCTGCGCGGAAGGTTGTGGGTTGGGAGCTGCAAGCCAATCCGAAAGATGCGGCTCAGAAGTTTACGCCGCCCCTGCCGGACCTGAATACCAGCAAAATCAGCGAAACCGTGGAGAGGTTAACGCTGGTGCCCTATGGATCGACTGAGCTGCGTGTCACGATCTTCCCGGCTGTGAAGGCATGAAAATCGGATCGCAGTTTCGATGACGTGTACTGGCTGCCGTTGGAATCTCTAAAAGCATTGCCGGAGACAGACGCCAAGTATCAGTGTTCGTCGCTTCGATCCGAACCATTGAGGAAGAGTTTTGATGAAGAGTGAAGATGCTGTGGGTTTCAGCGATGTGAGCCGGCGCGAGTTTTTGCGGCTGTCGATTCTTAGCTCTGCGATGTTGATGGCTCCAGGTCCGATGCTGGAGGCAGAGCGCACCGCTCCACACGCGCGGCTGCGCGAGTTCGCTCCCGGGGCCGTGCGGCCGGAAGGCTGGCTGCGCACGCTGCTGGAAAGGCAGTCAGCTGAGCTTGGCTCGAAGCTCCCGCAGGTTTCGTGGCCCTTCACAGGCTCCTATTGGGCCGGCGAAGAGACGGATCAGTCGATCAAGCCGGGGCAATCGTGGTTCCCGTGGGAACAGAAGGGCTATTGGATTGACGGCGCGGTGCGACTGGCACTCGTGCTCGAAGATGAGCAACTGATGCAGCAGGTCTGGTCCACGATCAGCTATACGCTGACCCACCCGGACACAGATGGGTATCTCGGCCCCCTGCTGTTCAAGGATCCGGCAGGCGATGATCACCGCTGGCCTCAAACCGTCTTTTTCCGCAGCCTCATGGCTTGCGGCGATGCGCCGTCGATCCCGATGGGAATCACCGGCGAAGACATCGTCGAAGCGATGCGAAAGCATTATCTGAACGACAAGGCTTCGTATGGCACTCCGGAGCGCAACGTCACCAACATCGAGTCGATTCTCTGGTGTTACGGGCGTACAGGGGACGCGCGTCTGCTCTCTCTGGCGGAGAGTGCGTGGCAGGAGTACATGAAAGTCGCGGGCAGCAGAGAGCGCGGAGACTTGTCGCCGGCGCACGTCTTCGCCGACATACCCATCGATGCGCACGGTGTGACTTACGCGGAAACGATGAAGCTGCCGACGATCCTTTACCTGTACACGGGAAAGGAGGAGTATTTGAAGTTTGCCGAGGCCGCTGAGCGGCGGATTTTCGATCATCACATGTTGATCGACGGCATCCCTTCCACCTCGGAGTGGTACCGCACGACAACCTCGCTCGACCTGCATGAGACCTGCGACATTGCCGACCACACCTGGTCGTGGGGCTACCAGCTGATGGCAACGGGCGACGCCGTGTGGGCCGATCGCATCGAGCGCGCCTGTTTTAATGCCGCACCTGGAGCGATCAAGAAGGATTGGAAGGCCCTGCAGTACATGTCCTGTCCGAATCAGTTCCTGGCCACCCTGAACTCCGATCATCACCCCAACGGCCGCGGCGGATTCAAGATGGCGTTCCAGCCGAACCCCGGAAAGCGCGTCGCGTGCTGCGGCGGAAATGTGCATCGAATTTTTCCAAACTACGCCATTCGGATGTGGATGCAGGGTACGGATGGTGGACTGGCAGCGGTGCTCTACGGGCCATCGAAAGTGAAGGCCAAAGTGGGCGCTGGGAATGAGTTGGTGGAGGTTGAACAGAAGACGAGCTACCCCTTTGAGGAGCAGATTCACTTCACCATCAACGCGAGCCGTGCGGTGACCTTTCCGCTTTCCCTGCGAATCCCAGCCTGGTGCCAGAACCCGCGGCTGACACTAAATGGCATGTCCGTAACGGGACAGCGAACCGCAAAGGGCTTCCTGCTCCTGCGGCATACGTTCAAACCTGGAGATACCTTGACTCTTACTCTGCCGATGAAGACGGCTGTGACCCGTTGGCCGGAGGGGGGCGTGGGGTTGGAACATGGGCCGCTGGTCTATTCGCTCGCGATTGAAGCGAACTGGAGGTCGGTCGTCGAAGAAAAGTACACAACAGCGGAATATCCAAGCTGGGAGGCGACGCCGGCGAGCGATTGGAACTATGGCCTGGTCGTGAATGCGGCGCAGCCGGCCAGAGGGATTGAGTTCCATCGTAGAACGGATGCCAGCCAAGAGCTTGACCCGTGGTCGAACCCGCCGTGTACGCTGAGCGCCTCAGCTCGAAAGATCGTGGACTGGCATTTGCAGGGAAGCCCGAAGGATCCGGCTCAGAAATTCACGCCGCCACTGCCCGCACTGAACACCAGCCAAGTAAGCCACACGGTGGAGCACCTCACGCTGGTTCCCTATGGATCGACCGAGTTGCGGCTGACGATCTTTCCGGCGCTGAGTGTTTAGGAGGCTTTCGGGCCGGATCCAGGTCTGTACACGGTCAGTCCTGCCCGATGCGATAAGACGGTTCCGCAAGTGCTTCGGTAGGAGCATCAGTAACGCACAACACTCCCTGGACGTCCAACGCCGTTCTTTTGGGCAGTAGCAGATGGAAGGAAAGAATATGACATTCACTACACCGTGCGTAGCAACCGTTCTCGCCTTTGCGATGTCGATTCATGTTCCTTCGTTTGGTCAGCAGGCTAAACCAACTCTAACGGTCAACTATGAAAGGCCCTTACGCAACGCGCGCTACCCGGAGCTCCTTTATTGGTATGTGACGCCAACGACCCTGGCGCCACAACAATACCTCAAAGACATCAAGCACATTTCGGAAGATACGCGCTTTGACTTTCCGTTCCTAACGGAACGCGAGGGGACTACCTTTTCAGATTCTCCCGCAACGCACGACGCTATCAAAGCAATGACGGCGGCTGCCCACGCCGCACACCTGCGCCTGGGTATGACGATCGACCTCCGGGCAGTGGACACACACCGGACTTTCGACATCCGAGACGACCAGACTGTGATCAGCAGTGCCGAAGCGGTGCTTGATTCCAGAGGAGCTGCGACGGTCACCCCATTTGACGCCGTACGTTTTCCGCAGCCCGTGAAGACCGAGTTATTGCGCGCCATAGTCTTCCGCAAGGCCGGTGAGGGCGAGTACGAACCGGACAGCTATCACGATGTGACCGCGGCAACGCAGATAACCGCCCGGACAAAGGACACCGTTTCCGCCCGGGTGGCTCTAGGGCCGCAGTATTCCGGCTACACTCTCGCAGTCTTCAGCACCACCTGGTACAACGCGCTCGATCTCTTCAGCGACGCTTACCAAAGGTGGGTACACGAAGCACTCGATCAATACAAAGATGTGCCTCTTGACGGGACGAGTCTCGACGAATTCAGCTACATGAGACTCCCCGTGAAGCCAACCGCACCTTGGCGCGGGCACTTCGGCGGCGATGCGTTCCGAGCGCGATTCGAGACCATAACCGGCATGAGTTTCGAGGACACAATCGTACAGACGCGGTACGTTTCTGCAGGCCACTCTGACCTGCGAGTGCGCGCAATAAACGTCTATTGGGATTTCCTGCGTCAAGGGCCACTCCAAGTAGAGCAGACCTTCTACGCCCATTCTCGCGAGCTATTCGGAACGGGCAATTTTGCCGGCATTCATGACACGTTCCACAACCATCTGACAAACGACGAGGCGTGGGCGACGGGTCTCAATTGGTGGGCCATTCCCCGCGAGTTCGGCCAAAGCGATGAGAATCTCTCCTTTCCTATGCGTATGGGACTTCTTGTTTCTCATCCTGGAGCGGTGATGTACAACCAGTGGTACAGCTTCGATCTACGCAGCTTCCTTGAGCGAGCTCTCATGGATGCACGATTCGGCGGTCGTCAGCACTACCACGCCTACAATGACACCGGCCGGTATGGAGTGAATCTTGCATCTCCTGACTTTGCGAAAGCTGTAAACCCTGTCGAAGACAAGATTCGGTTGTTGAATCGCTTCGATCCTGCGCCTCCCGCGCTCCCTCTCCTTGTAATTTTTGGAACTCCTGCGCTGCTGAATTGGTATCCGGATGCCGCCAATCGCAACGTCTTTGACTTGAATGACGGCCTGCATATCGAAGAGAAGGTTCAGGAAATCTGGGACGCCGGATACCGGTGCGCCGTCGTCCCGAGCGACCTCATTGACAAGGGATCACTTAAACTCGATCGAGACAACCGCCCGACTCTGAATGGCCATGTCTTCAAGGCCGTGGTTTATCTATATCCTGAATACTCAAAGCGATCGACCCTTGCGTTTTTACAGACATACGTTAGCTCCGGCGGTTCCCTGATGCTAGAAGGCTCCGCGTCGCGCGATTTCGACGGCAATCCCATTCAGCCGGAGTTCGCTCGCATCAGCCGTTCCGCCAGGGTGACCCGATACGCTGCTGATCTCATCCCGCAGCTAGGCGTCGAGCCATATCCTCTCGCCAAAATTGGAGGAACTCTTGAGGACGGAACTGTTGTCTTGACGGACCTTGCTTCTATCCAAAGCGGAATAGCAAAGCCGTTTACCGTCAAACTCGCGAATCATACTTTTGCTGGCAGCTACATAGGTTTGCTCGCGCTCAAGGTGAGCGCGAATGGAGCCTTGCAAAAGATGGCTTGTGGCGGCTGCACGTCCCTGCATCGGGATGGTGCGGAGATACTGCACCTCCAGAAGCCAGCCGATACTCTCATCGTCTCGACGGGGGCCGAAAGCTTTCAAGCGATTGTAGCGGGCGAAAGTGGCAATCAGCTTACGTTGCGTCAGGAAAGATGAGTTCTGTGGCTGCTGAACGACTTCTTCCCAGATCACCCAATATGGTTTGCCAAGCGCCGGGTGCTTGTCGTCAGACAAGGATTTTCGCTCAGGAGATTGGGCTGCCAGTGGGCCTGCTTAATTCCTCACTAGTACACTCCAGGGAGTGCGGTAGCTTGCACCGCCGAGGCGGAAGCGATGAGTCTCGGACTGTACCGGAAATTTCACAGCAGTCCTTCCGGACAACCAGTTGTACGCAAAAATATGAATGGCCCGCAACGCCTGCAAGTGTTCCTTTGCCTCGGAGCACGAGCGATCACGAACTGGGAAGAGCAGTTTGTGTGCATCGGCATGCCGCTGCAAGTAGACTCCGACGCCGCGGTGTCGATGCTCAGCGCAGGGCTCCATCCAACTCTGCGAAGTAGCCGGGCTGCTTGAGAATCTCGCGGGGTTTGGAGCCATCGGCTGGGCCGACAAGGCCGTCCTTCTCCATGAGGTCGATCAGGTGCGCGGCACGTCCGTAGCCGATGCGCAGGCGGCGCTGCAGCAGCGATGTGGAGGCTTTTCCGAACTCGAAGACCAGGCGGACGGCGTCGTCGAACATGGGGTCGTTGTCGTCCCCCTCGTTGGCGCTGCCTTCACCTGAGTTGGATTTGTCTTCCTTGGGGCCTTCTAGAAAGCCTTCTGCATACTCGGCTTCGCCCTGCTTTCTCCAGAAGTCCGTAACGGCGGAGATTTCCTTCTCGGTGACGAAGGGCGCGTGCACGCGCTGCAAGCGCGAGGTGCCGGGCGGGAGGAAGAGCATATCGCCCCGGCCCAAGAGGCTTTCAGCACCATTGCTGTCGATGATGGTACGGGAATCGACCTTAGTGGCGAGGCGGAAGCTCATGCGCGTGGGCACGTTGGCCTTGATGAGCCCGGTGATGACATCGACGGAGGGACGCTGCGTGGCGAGCACGAGGTGGATGCCGACGGCGCGCGCCATCTGGGCGAGGCGGGTGATCGCCTCTTCGACGTTGGCGCGGTCCAGCATCATCAGGTCGGCGAGCTCATCGATGATGATCATGATGTAGGGCAGCGGCTCCTGATTGACGTCCTCGAAGAGGTACTCGGAGCCGTGCTCGAAGAGCTTGTTGAACTGATCGATGTTGCGGACGTGGTTGGCCGCCAGCAGTTTGAGGCGGCGCTCCATTTCCTTGACCGCGTTGCGCAGAGCGTTGGCCGCGAGCTTGGCTTCAGTGATGATCGGCGTGAAGAGGTGCGGGATGCCCTCATACATGCCGAGCTCCACGCGCTTGGGATCGACCAGGATCATGCGCACCTGCTCGGGCGTGCTCTTGAACAGCACGCTCATGATCATGGCGTTGATGGCGACGCTCTTGCCCGAGCCGGTAGAGCCGGCGATGAGCACGTGCGGCATCGAGGCGAGGTCTGCGGTCACGATGCGGCCGTTGATGTCCTTGCCGAGCGCGATGGGTAGACGCGATTTGGATTGCGCGAAGCTTTCGCATTCCACGGTATCGCGCAGCCAGATGGTTTCGCGATTATGGTTGGGAACCTGGATGCCTACGGTGGACTTGCCGGCCATGCGCTCGATCAGGATGGACTCGGCGGCCATGGCCAGACAGAGGTCGTCAGCGAGACCGGTCACGCGGGAGTACTTCACACCGCTATCGGGCTTGAACTCGAAAGTGGTGACGACGGGGCCGGGGTTGATCTGGGTGACCTGACCGTCGACGCCGAACTCGCCGCACTTTTCCACCAGGACGCGGGCCTCTTCGAGCAGCTCTTCCTCACGCGCCTGGGCGTGCTCCTCGGACTTGTAGAGCAGGGTGCTGGGCGGGAGTTTATACCCGCGCACGGATTTGGCGGTCATGACGACGGGGCGCATGTCGGCATCGGCACGGCGGCCGAAAGCGATGTTTTGATCGCGCAGATCGGCCATGGGGGAAGGCATGGGAGGCATCGGCTGCGGAGCGGCAGAACGCGGCACCAGCTGCGGGCCGGGTTGAGGCACGAGCTGGGATGCGGGCTGCAACGGGGTTGCAGGCAAGCGGGCGGCCGGAAGCTCGGGGAGGTCGGCTGCGCGGACTTCTCCGTGGGAGCGGGGGGAGGGTATCTCCAGAGAGGTGTGAGTGGGCGCGTCGAGCCAGCTGAAGTCGTCACTGGAGGGCTGGTCAATCGGGGCATCTTCACTTGTGTTGCTTGAACCTTGCGGGGGCGAGAACGGGAGTTCGGCGGCCGACGCAACCGCGGACCGCAGAGGTGCGGCTGCGGCGGCCAACTCGGCGGCGAACGGAGCTGCCGCCGCAGCTGCCGCGTTGAGGCTGGAAGCAGGGACTTCATCCACCATGGTTCTGGGTAGGCTCTGCCAGACGGAGGGGGGCTCCGCGCCGAAGCTGGCGCGGTCGTCGTGTGGGAGGATCGAGAGGTCGTCAGCCGTTACTTTCTTTCTCCGGAACAGCCCCAGAAAGCTGGAGAGCAGGGAGGTGCTTCGCGACGGGACAATTGCGGAGGAGGTGACTTCCTCCCGCCCGCCCTGCGCGCGTGCGGAAGCTTGCTCCTTCCAGGACGGGATGGCCCTGCGTTCCGGCGCCTCGGGAAGACTGCCCAGCCGGCGGGTTGCCCGAGCCTCACGCCAGGAAAGGTAACGCTCATGGATGTTGCGAATGGGAGCGAAGTGCTCGGCCCACCATTCGCGCGACGATACGAGGGTGAACGTTGTGACGAGGTACAGCGAAAGGGCGACCATCAGAGCGCAAAGAATCACCGCGCCGGGAAAGTTGACGAAGTGGACCATGGCTTCGCCCACCACCTGACCTTCTACGCCCATGAGGGGCAAGGCACGATGCCAAAGCAGGTGGCCTGGGAACAGCGCGATCGCAGCCGGGGCGAATACGAGCCAAAGCAGAATACCCACGAACTTGGTGCTGCCGGAACCGATGGAGCGCGAACGCATCCAGGAGATGCCGATGCGCAGCAGCAGCATCGGCAGGAGGAAGACGGCTACGCCGAGGGCCTGCAGGAGCAGATCGGAGGTGTAGGCCCCGACCAGTCCGGTCCAGTTCTGGGCGGGATGTAACCCGGTGGTTCCGCCCACCGTGTTCATTGAGGGATCTTCCGGGGAGTAGGTCAGCAGCGAGAGGGTGAGGAGGCCGGCGGCCACCAGCAGGCTGAGCCCCAGCATTTCATTGAGGCGGCGGCTACGGGTGGGATGGTATACGAGGCGTTGTGGCTTCATGGGCTGGTGTGGGCGCGCAGGCAGCTGTACGACCGGGCCGCGGATTGCAGCGGGTCGGGTAACGGCAGCCGAGAGACACCAGAGCGTCTTCATTGTTCCACAGGCCAGAGTGGACAGGAGCTTTTCATCAGCCTGCAGACAAGAGGAATCACAGTGGTGACGTCAGGCCGCACGCACAGACTGTGTTCATGCCGCGCACAGGCGGGGATGCGCTCCTCTGCTGGGAAGCAAACGTCCGCTGAGATGTGCGCATCTAGACGACATGTACAGACATGGTGGATCTCGCTTGCTGGATTTCGCTTGCGGGAGGCACAGCGTCTGACAAGCGGCGACGGGGGCGCGGGATTTTCGCGATTTCTCCTGCTTGCTGCCGGTGAAGGAGAATCGCAGCCAGCCGGCAGACCCCGCGCGCCCGCAGAGACTGAGGATCGAGGGAACGAATATGGCAAACACGCTGGATGGTTCGGAAAGCAATCAGGATATGCAAAAGGTGCTGCTTGACGTCGTCAAGAGTCTGCAGGATGGCCAGAAGGGTTTCGCCGACATCGGGGAACACCTTAAGGATGAGACGCTGAAGCGGTATTTTCTTGCCGAAAGTTTGAAGCGCGCCAACTTTCGCGCCGAGCTGGAGAATGAGTTGCACCGTGCAGGCGTGGCAGACGTAAAGGAAGGCGGTTCCATCGCAGGCGCGATCCATCGCACCTGGGGCGACCTGAAGGCTAAGCTGGGTGGTGGCGACCATACGCTTCTGGAGACGGCCGAGGCGGGCGAGGACGTCGCCAAGAA
The DNA here is from genome assembly GCA_964246235.1 of uncultured Acidobacteriaceae bacterium. Classification (GTDB taxonomy): domain Bacteria; phylum Acidobacteriota; class Terriglobia; order Terriglobales; family Acidobacteriaceae; genus Granulicella. The sequence continues at coordinate 9,727 of CAXTPR010000035.1, read as the reverse complement.
GGCTTACAAAGATGCACTCGACAACCCGCTGCCGGATCCCATCCGGCGTTTGCTGACCGAGCAGCAGGCCCACATACAGGCCTCGCACGACTACGTGCGAAACAATCGCGATGCCCTGGCCGCAAAGTCGTAACTAGGAGTTTCATGCGACACGAGCGGCCGGCAGGCCGCTCGTGTTGCATGTACAGGAGAGGCCATGAAGATAGGCCGCACCCTGATGGGAGCGATGTACGTGGTGGCGGGTTTGGGACATTTCGTCGCGACTCGTGTTTACCTGAGACTCATGCCGGACTACCTGCCTGCGCATCGCGGGCTTGTTCTCTTGTCCGGCGGATGCGAGATCTGTGGTGGCGTCGGCCTGCTGATGCCGCAGACGCGGCGTTTCGCGGCCTACGGCATCGCAGGCATGCTGGTCGTGTTCTTTTCAGTGCACATCTGGATGATCCAGCACCATGCTGATCGCTACGGATCCATCCCGCTGTGGATGCTTTGGGCGCGCATTCCGCTGCAGTTTGCCTTGATTGCCTGGGCGCTCCGTTATGCCGGACCGGAGCGCAGTCTGGAGGGTTCCGCTCAGTAGCCTCGGGTGTGCAGGAAGAAGATGACCGCGCTTGCCGCCAGGCAGTAGATACCGAACAGATACCACCTTCCCGACTCCAGCCAGGAACTGAGCCAGCGAAGCGCCGCCAGGCCGGCGAAGAAGCTGGCGACCATGCCGATCAGCGCGAAGGCCACGGAGGCATGCAGGTTCAAAGGCGCGCTATTCAGTGCAGCCTCCTGGGAAACGTGGTGCAGGCGGAGAACTTCCCGGCCGATGACCGCCGGGGTGAGGATAACCGCGAGCGCAAAGCTGAAGCGCTCCGCACGCTCGCGCGTTGCTCCAACGAGCAGAGCGGCGGAGATGGTAGAACCGGAACGCGAGAAGCCGCGGAACGGCAAAGCCAGGCCCTGCACGGCGCCCATCCAGCCGGCTTGGGAGAATGTGACGTTATCCCCGGAGCGGGAAAGAGCGCGGTCGTAGGCGACGGCGATCCGGGCTTCGGCAGCCCGTTCCTTCAACCCCGCCCAGAGAATGAGCAGGCCGGCGGCGAACAGGGCGGCGGCGATCAGATCAAGACGGTCGAAGAGATTTTCAATCTCCGCCTTGGGAGCACTTGGAAAGGCGAGCTTGGCAACCAGCTTCTGTAGCGGATACCCGACGACGCCGGTGAGCAGAGTGGCCCAGACGGCGCGAATGGCGAAGCGTTTGAAGGCGTCGCCGGTGGTGAAGTAGGCGCGCTTCCACTGCTGCCAAAAGTAAGCGATCACGGAAAACATGGTTCCGGTATGCAGCATCACGAGCAGCAGCGTCATTTCAGGTGAGCCCATGGGCTTCATTCCGAGCAGATGGGACGCAACTACCACATGCGCGGAGCTGGAAACGGGCAGCAGTTCGGCAAGCCCCTGAACGATGGCCAGAAGCAACACTTTAAATAAGGACATATCGTTCATCATTCTATCGTTCGTAGCATTTCGAAAGAGAGAGAGAGACTCTCCAAGAGGCCCGCAACAGCTGGCCTCAATCCCTGTCGCTGCCGTAGATCGGGATCCCCTGGGCTACGCGGAACGCAATGCTCTGGGCTCGCGCGGCATAATCCGACTGCGGGTATTTCGCTCTGAGGTCGTCGGCAATGGCTTGGCAGCGGCGGCCCGCGCTTTCGGCCTGCTTCCGGTTTTCGTCCACGGTATACATCGTCACGAGTACGCCCTGGCGGTAGGCTGCGTCATACAGGGCCTCAGCCGACTTGGGACCGCCGGGATAGCGTTCTGCATACTTGAGATAAAGAGTCGACTCCATCTCAGGGCACTTGGGCAGCCCCTGCCAGTCGCCGCACAGCTTATTGTCGAGCAGATCGAACGCGGCGCGGGCCACGAAGGGAGAGTCAGGGTAGCGCTTGGTGAGCTGCTTGAACTCGCCCTCGTAGAGCTGGGGTCGCAGGTAAGCTTCCTGCTCGTGGGCGCTGGGCAGGGTGGAGTTGTCGAGTTTGTCGAGCTGCCAGCGGATGTCGGCGGAGCGAAAAAGGGCTTCGGGCGCGAGCGGCGAGCCCGGGAAGTACTCCGCAGCGCGTCGGTAGAGCAGACGCGCTGCCTGGGCGGCGCCGGCGGGGGCGTGAGGCTGTGCAGCCTGTGCTTCGAGCTCGGCAGCAGCGCCGTAGAGCAGCAGGTCGCCGTTGGGTGTGGCAGGGCCGACGATGCCCTTATCGCGAATCCAGCCTGAGCCCGGATCGCGCTCGGAGTTGGGGTCATTGGGGTCCTGGAACTCGGGCTTGGAGTCCGCGTCGGTGTCGTCCTTGGCATCTGTGTTGGCGAACACGTTCAGCCAAGGCTCATTGCGCTGGTTGATGACGATCTCATGGCCCGGCGTGACGGTCGTGATAGGCGTGGTGCCGGCGTCTGCCGTGGCATACACATTGGCCACATGAAGCACCGTGGCCTTGGCGGACTTGTCGTAGCCGGAGCGCGGATCGTCGCCGTGCTTGTCCTTCCGATCGCCTTTCTGCGCGAAGAGGAGCGTGGGTGTGAGGAGCAGGAGAAGCGCGAAGGAGCTTGGACGCATAGTCACAAGGTTAGACGTAGCCTCGCGCTCCGGCGGCTTGCCGGATGCCGCGGTCCGGCTCTAAGCGAGGGCAGCTTCGGTGAGCAACTCGTGCCGGAGAGCAGGGTCCAGATTGCCGCCTGAAATCACAGCGACGATGTTCCCCGTGCGCGGGAGATCGTCGCGATGGAAGAGCGCGGCGGCCAGCGTGACGGCGCCGGAGGGTTCGGCGATGATGTCGGTGGCGGCGAGCAAGATGCGGAGAGCGGAGCGGATCTCGGTCTCCGAGACGGTCACGATGCCGGAGACATGATGCAGGATGTGGGCGAAGTTCCGCTCCCCGAGAGACTGGGTGCGGAGGCCATCAGCCAGCGTGCGGGAGGTTTTGTCGGCGGGCCACTCGGTGAGGGTACGGGTGTCGAAGCTCTGCTTGGCGTCGGCGGCGAGCTCGGGCTCGCAGCCCCAGACGGCCGGCGCGGGGCGCTGCGCAGCCAGGGCGGCCAGGGCGGTCCCGGTGGCTACACCGGAGAGCAGGCCGCCTCCGGAGACCGGTGCAAGCACCAGCGCCTGATCGGCCGCGTGCTGCTCTCCGAGCTGTTCCAGAATCTCCAGCCCGCAGGTAGCCTGGCCGGCAATGATCAAGTCGTCGTCATAGGGCGGGACCATGACATAGCCATGCTCGGCGACGAGTTGATCGGCCCTGCGCCTGCGCTCGGTGCTGGCAGGTCCAACGGTGACGATCTCCGCTCCGAGCGTGGCGGTGGCTTCGCGCTTGATACGGGGGGCATTGTCGGGCATCACGATCACGGCCCTGGCTCCGAGGGCGCGGGCCGCGTAGGCGACACCCTGGGCGTGGTTGCCGGAGCTGTAGGTGATCACCCCGCGGCGAAGCTCAGCGGCGGAAAGGGAGGCGATCTTGTTATACGCACCGCGCAGCTTGAAGCTGCCGATAGGCTGCTTCGATTCATCTTTGAGCCAGAGGTGCGGCAGGGTCGCAGCAAGGTCCGCGTAGCCTGCATCGCGCAGGCGGCTGCGATCGAGGGCGACCATGGGAGTACGCACAGCGGCTGCGGCGATGCGGTCACGGGCGGCGAGAATGTCGGCCAGGGTGATCAGGGCAGGCATGGTAAGCTCCAGTGCGGATTGCGGCAATGCGGCGGCTCAACGAACCCCGTCCGGGCTAGATCGCGAAGCGGGTACAGCGTTACTGCCCGGAGTTCTGCGAACGTATACGCGATACGCGTCTATGCCGAAGGCTCTGGTTGCATCCAGCGAGTACTCGGAGTCGAGAACAGATGCAAATTCAGGCCACTGCTGCAACTTATCGAAGCTATTGCCATGAGCCAGCTGCTGATTCGTCACGATGATCACGGCGGGCGGATTGACCTGGAGCTCATGCCCTAAGAGTTGCCGGTAGTACGGCAGAGCCGGGACGCCGGGCGATGGCAGGACCGTGAAGTCATTCAGAAAAGCCGTGTTTTCAACCAGCTTGAGGCGGTACAGCGCCGAATCGCAGGCGAGCACGAGGTCGAGGCACTGGACCTTGCCACGCAAGCTCTGACCGCCGAGACGCGTCAGGTCCGCCATCATCGCGGGCGTGGCCGGGTCGGCGCCGGGTAGCTTCTGCAGGCGATAGGAGTGAAACGCGACGGTTGCGAGACCATACGTGACAGCCAGTGCTCCCGCTACACCGATCGCTCCCTTGCGATCCAGAGCTTTGAACGCTTCGATGAAAAAGAACAGGAGAACCAGGGCGTAGAAGGCGTAAAGGTGATGCTCGAAATTCTTGCGCTGTATCAGGTGGGAGAAAAGCCCGAAGCCGATCGCCATGAGCAGCACGCAGCGTTCCCAGTTTTCGATCCGGGCCACCTTGCGTTGAAGAAAGGCCAGCACCAGGCCGAGAACAAGAGCGCCCCTGACGGGGCGAACGATCGCTCTCAACAAGTCGGAAACCGGGGCGACACCCACCTTGGCGTAATAGGGGATGACCACGCGCACATTGAACAGGAACGCGTGAAACGCGTGGTAGCGCCACAGAAAAAGCACACTCAGCGAGGCGACGGCGAGGAACCCAAGAAGGGCCAGGCCGCAGAAGCGAGTGACCGGGACACGTTCTTTCCTGAAAGCAAGAACAAGCATGAGCAGCGCGACCACGCCCAGCAGGCAGGCTGCCGGCTTGATGGACGCAGCCAGGCCCATGAACAGCCCGAAGGGAAGCATCGGCCATGCCTTCCGGGAGCGGTTGGCGCGGAAGAGGAAGGCCAACGCAAGCAGCAGGCAGACGGTCATCACTTCTTCCCGCTGTGCTGCGTTGCGCGGACCGTAGCCGAGATGGATTAGGGCAAAGGAAACTCCCGCGAACAAGCCTGCAAACCATTGGTATGGTTTGGCGATCGCAATGCAAGCTGCCGATAAAAGACCCAGCAGAAACAGGTCATACACGTGCCATCCGAGATCGCCGCCGCCGAATACATGCATGGCGGAACTTTCCGCCATGTAGGTGCCTGGAAAATCGGGCTCTACGAAGTCCTGGTACGGCATCTTTCCCTGGGAGATCAGAAAGCTCCCGTAGTGCAGGACAGCGCTGTCGCCGACGAGTGGCCAGCGGATGGTGTGAACAACGCATAGCAGCGCGGCCGCACACACCAGAACCATCGACGAGGCGCGAAGCACCTGTTTCCACTGTTGTGCTTGCGCAGGCCTCTCCGCTACTTGCAACGAAAGTGTCTCCTTACAACCGACGAAGCGACGCGCGCAGTTTGTCTGTACTTGGCGCGTGAGGTCTGTCCGTCATTATCGCGCGAAAATGAGGCAGGTGCTTCTGCGCAGGCGTTTTCCCGGGCGCAGGGTAACAGGATCAGGTGACCTCCGGGAAGAAAACAGCAGGCAGCCTGAAGCTGCTCCAGCGCGGGAGATCTTCGCTATTTCGCCGCGTGATCCGGGTGGAGGTAGCCGGCGAGAAAGGTGTAAATCTCGTGGCGGCTTTGCAAGGCGAGCGGCGTGTCCATGCGGTTGAAGTAGTGCCCGCCGGGAGCGTCTTTGTAGACCTTGTACTCGAACTTTTTGCCTTCGGCTTTGAAGGCCTGGATGAGGTGTTCGACTTCGAGGTAGTTCACGTCCTCGTCGTTGGTGTTGGTGTGGAGCAGAAGCGGCGTATCGAGCTCGGCAGCGTGAGTCACGGGCGAGCGCTTGCGGTATTCGGCAATGTCGTCGTGCACGCTTTCGCCGATGCTGTACGGCGCGGTGTAGATGGAGCGGTAGCCCTCGGTCTCGTAGCCCATGCGCGCCACGAGGTCGCTGACCGGAACGCCGGCGTAGGCGGCAGCGTAGTCGTGAGGGTGCTGAAAGATATTCATCAGGGTGATGAGGCCGCCGTGGCTCCAGCCGACAATGCCGACGCGCTTGGGATCGAGCCAGGAGTAGCGTTCCAGCATCCATTGCCGGCCAAGGAAGACGTCGTCCACTTCTCGCCCGCCATAGTCGATGGCCTCGTAGAAGCCCTGGCCGTAGCCGGTGGACCCGCGATAGTCGGTGGCCACAACGGTGTAGCCCTGCTCAATGAGCTCGCGGACGAGGTGAGCGTCGATGGTGGTGTCGAGCGAAGCGTGCACGCCCTGATGAACGAAGACGATGAGCGGCTGCTTCTTCCCGCGGTCAAGGTTCTTGGGGATAAACGTGTAGGCGCGCAGTATGAGTGGATTGGTGGCGCCGGGCTGCTTGGGATGCAGCGGGTGCGCAATGGGCGGCCCGGTGTACTCGCTTTTGTCGATCTCGGCAATGTCACCCAGCTTGTCGTACCAGAGGATGTCGTCCATGCGCTTGAGCAGCTGATCGTTGCCGTTGCTGGAAGGACCCGCGGCGGCCGCTGGTTCGGCGGCTGCCGCTCCTCGGCCGCCAGCGGGGGCCTGCGCGAGGGCGAGAGCGGAGGCGAAGAAGACAAGAACGTTAAGACTGACGAGACGGCGGGGCGTCGGCAAGAGGCGGGTCTCCTGGAGATCTGGTGCGGCGATGAATTTTTCAGGGCTAAGAGATATTCTGAACGGCCTGCGGCGAAAGGGCAAGACAGGCCGGGCCGAGACCGGCCTTATAGGAGCCAGACCGGCCTTAAGGGACAGCCGGGCGGGGCGCTTCCGTCCCTTCCAGCAAGGCCGCATTGAGGGTTGTTTCGGGCCCAACACATGTCACCGGGAGCATTTCTGAAGGGGAGTGCAGCCTCCCAACCCGACGTCAACCCGCAGCAGACAAACTATAGTCACCTCGGCCCTTGCGCTCCGCTCCTTCGCGCCGCGTGCGGCCTATAAAAGGACATCGGCAACGCTACCGCCGGAAGAAGTCCTTCACCTGCTGCACGAAGGCATCGCGCCCAATGTCCGAGATCGCCTCGGTCAGCGGCAATTGTTTGGGGCAGGCCTGCACGCAGTTCTGCGCGAAGCCGCACTCCTGCACGCCGCCGTCACCGGCCAGCGCGCGCAGCCGCTCTTCCTTCAGCACGGAACCGGCCGGGTCCATGTTGAACAGCTTGGCCTGCGCGATGGTCGCCGCCCCCACGAAGCCGGTAGCCTCGTTGAATTGCGGGCACACTTCCATGCAGATGGTGCAGCTGATGCAATTGGAAAGCGGATAGCGCTGCTCCTGGACCTGCGGCTGCTGCCGCGGGCTGGGACCCAGGTCGTAGGTGCCGTCGATGGGTACCCAGGCCTTCACCTTCTTCAGGTTCTCGAACAGCACACTGCGGTCCACCGCCAGGTCGCGCACCACAGGAAACTTCGACAGCGGCGCCAGGGAGATGGTGCCCTCACCGTTCGTGATCAGCTTATCCACCAGCGCCGAGCAAGCCATCATCGCCTTGCCATTGATCAGCATGGCGCACGACCCGCAGATTTCCTCCAGGCAATTGGAGTCGTACGCAATCGGCGTCGTCTCGCGGCCCTCGGTCGTCGTCGGGTTCAGCGCGATCTCGCCCAGCACTGACGTAATGTTCATGTTCCGCCGGTAGGGAATCGCGAACGTCTCCGTGACGGGCGCAACGTCCGGCGACATCTGCCGCTTGATCTTGACCGTGAACGTCTTCGCGCTCGCCGGATGATTCGGTGTCGTCACTTCCCGAGGTGCTACTTCCGTTGCCATCGCTCTACCTCATACTTTCTTCGACGCGGTGCGAGCACCATCGGCCACTCGCCGGCGCTTTGCGCTTTGCGCCCCATACATCCAAGCCAGCCCGACAATCAGCAGGGCAAAGAACACCACTGAACCCGCCATCAGCCACACGAGATTACCCATGCTGCTCGTCCTCGCGGGCTTCCTGACTTGTCACAGCCCCGTCCGCTGCCGTCACCGGGTGCTTCCCCTGCTCTCGCACCTTCTGCCGCCGTCCATCGATCCAGGCCCCATACAGAACGAACGCCCCGAAGCAAACCGCCGCGCCTATCGTCAAGGCGATCACCAGGGCGTTCATGCTCAGCTTGTGTTCCATCGCTATGCTCTAGGTCGAGGTATACACGCGGGGTCTTGGTTTAATGTGGCTGATGTCGACCTCTTCGTAGGAAATCTGCGGCGCTCCATCCACGAACGCCGCTTTGGTCGTCTTCAGAAAGTTTTCATCGTCGCGGTTCGGGAACTCCGGCTTGTAGTGCGCGCCGCGGCTTTCGTCTCGCATCCGCGCGCCCTTCACGATCACCCGGGCGAGCTCCAGCATGTTGTAGAGCTGCCGTGCAAAGGCGAAGCTCGTGTTCGCCCACTGGGACTTGTCGGAAAGGTTGATGTTGCGATAACGGTCGAGAAGCTCGACGATCTTGGCGTCCGCCTCGTCCAGGCCGGGGTTGTAGCGGACGATGGTGGCGTGCTTGGTCATGGTCTCACCCAGCTCACGCCAGATCTTGAACGGGTTCTCCGTACCTTTGTTGTTGAGCAGTACCGCATTCTTTTCGTTCTGACGCTTCAGCTCCGCTGCGGCGCCGCCGTCGCCGGTCTGCGCAGAGAGCGCCCTGGCGTACGTCATCGCGTTCGGCCCCGAAACAAACCCGGCGTAGATGCAGGAGAGCAATGAATTTGCGCCCAGCCGGTTCGCCCCGTGAATCGAGTAGTCCGCCTCGCCTGCCGCGAACACGCCCGGGATGTTGGTCTGCTGCTCGAAGTCCACCCAAAGGCCGCCCATGGTGTAGTGCATGCCGGGGAAGATCTTCATTGGCACCTTGCGCGGGTCGTCGCCGACGAACTTCTCGTAGATTTCGAGAATGCCTTCCAGCTTGTTCTGGCGCTCGGGCGAAAGGTGGCTCACGTCGAGGTAAACCATCGGCTGGCCATCGATGCCCATTTCGTCTTCGTAGACCACCTTGAAGATCTCGCGCGTCGCGATGTCGCGTGGCACCAGGTTGCCGTACTTCGGGTAGCGCTCCTCAAGGAAGTACCAGCGGTCGCTTTCCGGAATCGACTGTGCGGCGCGCTTGTCGGTTTTGTCCTTGGGCACCCACACTCGCCCGCCCTCGCCGCGTGCGCTTTCCGACATCAAACGCAGCTTGTCCTCGCCTGGAATCGCCGTCGGATGCACCTGGATAAACTCGCCGTTCGCATAGTAGGCGCCCTGCTGGTAGAGTGCCGACTGCGCGCTGCCGGTACAGACCACCGAGTTCGTGCTCTTGCCGAAGATGGCCCCGTTGCCGCCGGTGCAGATGATGATGGCGTCGGCAGGGAAGGTTCGCAGCGTCATGTCGCGCAGGTTCATCGCGCAGATGCCGCGGCACACGCCGTTGTCATCGAGAACAGAGGAGAGGAACTCCCAGCCCTCGTACTTGGTGACCTTGCCTTCGCTCTCGTAGCGGCGCACCTGTTCGTCGAGCGCATAGAGCAGTTGCTGGCCTGTCGTCGCTCCAGCGAACGCCGTGCGGTGGTACAGAGTCCCGCCGAACCGCCGGAAATCCAGCAGCCCTTCTGGAGTCCTGTTGAACGGCACACCCATCCGGTCGAGCAGATCGATGATCGCCGGGCCTTGCGCGGTCATGTTCTTCACCGGCGTCTGGTTGGCCAGGAAGTCGCCGCCGTAGATGGTGTCGTCGAAGTGCTTCAGGACGTCGTCGCCCTCACCCTTCAGGTTCTTGGCTGCGTTGATGCCGCCCTGCGCGCACACCGAGTGCGACCGCTTCACCGGCACGATCG
>CAXTPR010000034.1:0-38513 GCA_964246235.1 uncultured Acidobacteriaceae bacterium | reverse complement strand
TGCCTCGCCCACCACAGAAACACCGTGGAAACTCTGAGACAGGAAAATCCTGACTTGCAGGCCACTTGATCGTGTCGCCAACGAGCTGAACACCGTTGGCGGCCGCCTCTCTACGGAAGAACCCGATGCACCGCCACCCCGGCATCTGTAATGAGTCCGTTCCTGTCGAGGCTCACAGACTGCGTGCGTGAGAAGCCTGGCCCGCTCACCAGCGGGATCAGGATCGTGCTGTTCGAGGATGGAGCGGGATCGTCGTCGTTCGAAGCTGTTTGGTCGGAACGACGCAAGGGTTCCTGCCCCGACACCACGGTGAAACACTCGGCTACCTTTACAGCATTTCTGTTGACGGACACGGCGGAGCCACCTGAGCTCTCCCGCTCCTGCTGCAGCACATGGTTGAATGCGGCTATCAGGGATGCCGCATCGCTTGTGGAGCCGGGCTGCGTCTCAACGCCCGAATACAGGCGCAGCAGGAGAATGCCGCCCCTCCATGGTTTGCCGGCAGAGGGTGCGGCAGGATGGTCCAGATCGTACAGAGCAAGGAAGTGTCCGTGAGCTCCGCTGCGTGCAATGTCGTCGAATCTCGCAAAGGCATGGTGCTGGAAGAACGGACACGCGTGTACTTCATGACGCGACCATTCCTGCGCACTAAGATGGGTGGAGTACAAAGCCAGCCCCAGACGTTCGACCTCCGCCTGGCGGCTTGCAATGAATTGAGTTGCTGGGGTTCCGGTCTGGGCTGCAGCCAGAGCACAGCAAAGCAGCGACGCCACGAGTCCGAAAACTCCCGCAGCTTGCCCGATCGCTGACCTCGGACTCGAGAAGGACGGCCTCCTCACGTCAGCTCCTCGACCCTGAGACCCTGAAGGCGGGCAGGCAAGCCGGCGCGAGCAGCGTATTGCATGGCGCCAGCCAAGCACGGCGATCAGGCCAACCTATAGCGCAGGCGAGTCCAAGCAGAGGCAGTGCCCAGCGGCCTCTCAGTCTGCCTTGATTGTCAGCTTGCTCCGAAAACATTCCGCCGCCGCAGTCAAGTCTATCGCGTGACGAGGCACCGCTTGGGAGGCCCCTTCGCGGCCAAGGCATACGACTGGCTGAACCCGCTATCATAGGATAGGCATGTACGAAGGTACTCCCATTGCGGTGGCCATGTCCGGCGGTGTCGATTCATCCACCGTTGCTGCCCTGCTGCGCGCGGAAGGCCACACCCTGATCGGTCTCACGCTGCAGCTCTGGAACCAGCGCCGCCTTGCGGGCCGGGAAGGCATGCCGGAAACCGTGCAGGGCCGCTGCTGTTCAGTCGATGACGTGTACGATGCGCGCCGGGTGGCCGAACAGCTCGGCATACCCTACTACCTCGTCAACGCGCAGGAGCGGTTCGAGGCGGAGGTCGTGCGGCCCTTCGTGAACGAGTACCTGGCGGGCCGTACGCCTGTTCCGTGCACACTCTGCAATAACCATCTCAAGTTCGATCAGCTTCTGCTCACCGCACGGCAGATCGGTGCGGAGCGCATCGCCACAGGCCATTACGCGCGCAACACATTCGATCCGGAACGCAATCGCTGGGTGCTTTCGCGGCCCGCGGACCGCTCCAAGGACCAGACGTATTTCCTTTTCGGTCTCACCCAGGAGCAGCTCGCCCGCACGCTTTTCCCCCTGGGAGACCTGCAGAAGCCGGCTGTGCGCGCACTGGCCGCGGAACAGGGTCTTGTCCTTGCCGGCAAGCCCGATTCGCAGGAAATATGCTTCATTCCCGGCGGAAGCTACTCGCACTTCCTAAGCGCCTACCTTGACGAGCAGGGCCGCGATGTACCCGACAGCACCGGTGAACTCGTCACCTCCGGCGGCGAGCGCCTTGGACTCCATACCGGCATTCACCAGTTCACCGTCGGACAACGCAAGGGTCTCAAGCTCAGCTCACCGGACCCGCTGTATGTTCTGCGCATCCATCCCGACTCCCATAAGGTAGAAGTCGGCCCGGATACCTTGCTCTTGAGCCGCGAACTCATTGCCGACCGCGTCAACTGGGTTTCCATCGAGGAACCCGTGGGATGCCTTCGGGTCGAGGTGAAAATTCGTCATCGCCACGAGCCTGCACCGGCCACGCTGCGGGTTGCCGGGCCCGACCGTGTGGAGGTTCGATTTGACGAGCCGCAGCGGGCCATCACGCCTGGGCAGTCAGCCGTCTTCTACCTGGGCGACAAGGTGGCTGGTGGCGGCTGGATCGTGTGACGAAGCAGGAGAGATCTCCTTAGCGGTAGTGGTGAGTTCCGCTTTCCGTTCCGTGCCGCTATTACAGATCGTACGGACTCGGTTTCGGCTTGGGCTTGGCCCATGGAGACCTCGCCGCCAGAGTCTCCAGCCCTGTCTTGAGGGCTGCCACCCACCCGGCCACCTGATTGATGGGGTACTTGATCCCGTTCTGAATCTTCTGCGAAACATCGTGTGTGGTGTTCAGCGCGCCCGTCACGATGCCGTCGACACGCTGGACCTGACTTCGCGTCTTGCCATTGACATCCACAACGGTGCGGTTGATTTGGGTGACCGTATCGCCAACCTCCTCCACCTTCGCTCTGACCGTTTTCGAAATTGCTTCTATATCCGAGGAGACACTCCTGATCTTGGGAGTGATGTCGTCCATGATCTCGTGCGCCCGGTCTACGAAGGGGGCGGTCTTGGCGGTCACTTGAGCCAGCATGGCTTCACCCCGCTGCTCCAGCTCCTTCGCCTTCAGCTTGACTTCCTTTACCAGTCTCATCGCATAGATCGCGCCGCCGATCAGCGCGAAGATGAGCAGCAGGAAGAAGGCCGCAATGATCGCCAGGCATACCACGATCCAGTGGAGATTTGTGCCGGTCGGATCCACAGGTGTCGCCTGGAGCAGAACGAAAGAGAGGCTGGAGAGGAGGGGCATGGCAAATCCTTCACAGGGTGAAAGCTTCTCAGCTCACCCGCTCGTAAGCAGCTGAAGTACAGAGTAGATACTGACGTGAAAAGCGGAGCCGGCAGGTCACCGGCCCCGCATTTCCTCTGCGTGGCGGCTAGGCGTTCGACTCAGCCGGAGGGTTGGCGGTCTGCACGTAGGCTTCTTTGCCCGCGCTAACTGCCGCGGTTACCGCATCGGCTTGATTCTGTACCAGGCCCTTACCTTTGTCTACGTACTGGCTCCACTGCGTTTTACCCTGCTCCACGGCATCTTTGCCCTTGTCGATGTAGGCACCGGCGAGTTCCTTGCCCTTATCGACATACTGGCTCACCGCTTCCTTGCCCTGCTGGTAGTACTGTGTGGCTTGTTCTACACCCTGGTTGTAGTATTCGTTCGCCTTATCGCGGGCTTCCAAGGCACCCGCCACGAGATCGTCGCGAGTCTCCTTGCCTGCTTTGGGGGCATACAGAACGCCCACCAGGGCGCCGATACCCAGGCCCGCCAGAAACCACCCAAATCCACCGATTCCGCTGTCGTTATCTGCCATTGCCTTCTCCTCGATCTCGTCCTGCTGGGCTCAGACCCTGAAACTGTCGCATGAACATCCGCTTCAGAACGTGTGGATGCGGTCCAACGGAACCGAGGTTGTGTGGGGTGAGCAGAATCCGCAGGCCTCGTGACGCCGTACCCTGCTCCGTACCATTCCTGCTCTGCAATCCTCGCCATCCTCAGTGGATCGCTTTCCGCTTGGCTCGCATCCTAAAACAAAGGTTCCGTGCAAGTTTCAGAACTGGAGAACGTCAATGAGTATGCTTCGCACCTTCTCTTCCCACAAGACCTTTCTGTGTCTTACGGCCTGCGCATTTTTGCCTGCGGCCGGCTGCAATAAGCCCGTGGACGATGCGACCCTTACCGCGAACGTTCATGCGGCGCTCACCAGCGACAACGCTATCGGTCAGCAACCGATTCAGGACACAGTCCAGAATGGCGTGGTCACGCTTTCAGGCAATGTCAGCGACGACACCGCCAGCTCCGTGGCCGCTGAAGATGCCGCCAAGGTGAAGGGCGTGAAAGAAGTGATCAACGATTTGAAAATAGCCGGAGTGCAGGTGGCTCCCACCGTTGTCACTCCAGCGGCCCCAAAGGTGGCTCGCAAAACAACAGTGCAGGAGCGTCAAGCCATTGCGACGCATACTCCCCTTCCACCGCTGGCAGCCGCTCCTCCGCCGCCAGCTCAGCCTACGTATCGGGATGTCACCGTACCTGTTGGAACACCGATCCCGGTACGCATCACGCAGACGCTGGGTAGTGAGACTGCGCAGGATGGCCAGAGCTTCAGCGGTGTGGTGACACACGAGGTCGTGGCTGATGGCTTGGTCGTGATTCCGGCTGGAGCCGCCGTTACCGGCCAGGTAATCGAATCCAAGGATGCCACCCACTTCAAAGGACACTCGCTTCTCTCCATTGCGCTCACATCGGTCAACCGGCATCGTACTGCGCAAAGCATCACGACTGAGCCATATACCGTCGAAGGTAAGAATCGCGGAACAAATTCCGCTGAAACGATCGGCGGGGGCGCGGCGGTCGGCGCGATTCTGGGTGGAATCTTTGGCGGCGGCAAAGGGGCCGCTATCGGTGCAGCTGCCGGTGGAGGCGGGGGCGCTGCCGTCCAAGGCTTCACTCACGGACAGCAGGTGACCATCCCGTCGGAGAGCATTATCCGCTTCCGCACGGCCAACAGCTTTACCGTCCGTACCTCCGAGGAGCCCTCGAATTACGAGCCGGAACCGGGTCTGCAGCCCCGCTGAGGCTGCTTTTCTCCACTCCCTCTAGAAGGCTGCGGAAGGGTCTCTGCTCCGTCCGTCCCATCCAGAGGATAGCAATGGATTGCGACGAAAGGTCTCCACGGAGCGTCTCTCAGGTGTTCGCCTCGATAGTTTCGCCTGCCGAAACGAGGAGTTTCGTGAGACAACCACGGTTCGATGTGCGTAACTGACCTGCAGAGACTCCGATCCTTTGTCCGACTCAACGCATAAGCCGTCCGGATTTCTCACTCTTACGCTGCATGCCCACCTGCCTTACGTCGTGAATCACGGGACGTGGCCGCACGGCCTGGAGTGGTTGCTCGAAGCGGCCGCAGAGACCTACCTGCCGTTTATGCGCATGCTCGCTCGTCTGGAGCACGACCGCATTGCCGTGCGCTGCAACCTGAATCTGAGTCCGGTGCTGCTGGAGCAGCTTGCTCATCCGGTCTTCTGTGCCGAGTTCCCGCAGTACCTGGACCGGAAGATCGTGGCCGCGCGGGAGGATGAAGCGTACTTTGCGTCCGCCGGTGAGGAGCACTACGCTTCCCTCGCGCGCTTCTGGCAGGAGTTCTACGGGCAGGCTCTGAGCGACTTCAGCGCACTGAACGGTGACATCGTCAGCGGCTTTCGCAGGTTTGCAGACACCGGCGTTCTGGAAGTGATCACCTGCTGCGCGACCCATGGCTACCTTCCGCTCCTCGGAACCGATGCAAGCGTGAGCGCCCAGCTGCACGTTGCTGTAGCAACCCATAAGAGGCACCTGGGCCGCGCGCCTCGCGGAATCTGGATCCCTGAGTGCGGCTACCGTCCGGCCGGCTCCTGGTCCTTTCCAGTGGAGCCCTCCGGGCAGACCAGCGTGCCTCCGCCTTTTCCGCGTATCGGCGTCGAAGAGGCTTTGGCCCAAGCCGGTCTGGAGTTCTTCTTCGTGGACACCCACCTCGTGGAGCAGTCCGCACACATCGCCTCGCCCTACGAGCTCGCTCGGCGCCCCTATTCCCCGGAGGTCTCCACTGCGCGCTCGCTTTATCGGCCGTACGTGGTGCAGGAAGCCGCAAAGAAACGGCTCGGGGTTTCTGCGTTTGCGCGCGATCCTCAAACCGGTCTCCAGGTATGGTCGGGAGACGCAGGATATCCCGGAGACAGCCAGTACCTTGATTTTCACAAGAAACGCTGGCCGGGCGGCCATCGCTACTGGCGCGTCACCGGCGCGTCTGTGGACATGGGAAGCAAAGAGCCTTACAACCCGGAACAGGCGGCCGAGCGGGTCCGTTCCCATGCCAGTCACTTCGTTCACACGGTCTGGGAGGCGCTTTCGCCCGCGTTCGGTCAGGATGCGCCGCCGGTTCTCTGCGCTCCTTTCGACGCGGAGCTCTTCGGCCATTGGTGGTTCGAGGGTATCGCCTGGCTGGAGGCCGTCGTACGCATACTGCACGAGCACCAGACCGGTATCCAACTCATTTCGGCAGCCGATTACCTCGACCGCTACCCTCCTCACGAGACAATCACCCTGCCGGAGGGCTCCTGGGGTGCAGGCGGAGACAACGGGGTATGGCTGAACTCCGAAACTGCGAACACCTACAAGGACCTGTATGCCGCCGAACTCTTCTGCCGCGAGCTCTGCGCCTCCGGAAGGTGGCAAGCGAGCGAGATCGGCGCACGCCTCACCCGGCAACTTTGCCGCGAGTTGCTGCTGCTGGAGTCCTCCGACTGGCAATTCCTCATCACCACCGGCGCCGCCCGAGATTATGCCGAGCAGCGCTTCGCAGGACATTTGGCTTCGTTCCAGACGCTTTCTACCCTCCGGGAACGCCTTGATGGAGGCGACACACTCTCCGGGGAGGAAGAAGCACAGCTCGCTTCCATCGAATCCTGCGACAACATCTTCCCCGACATCGACCCTTCCCTTTGGGCTGCGGGTGGCCCCGCTGACGGAGATCACGTACAGGACCCGGCCCAACAGTCCGCCTTTTCGGCAACCGCTGCAATGGATGTCTGCTGATGTCCACTCAGTGGCGCTCCGGCGGTTCGCAGCGCGTACTGCTCCCTGCGGAGCTTGAGTTGCGTGAGGTCGATCCCGCGAGACGTGTCGCCGCTGTCCTTCCGCGCTTTCTCGCTGCCTGGCACCTGCTCTCGCTGGACGCTCCCACCGTGGCAGCGCTCTGGGTGACGCTTGTCGCCCATTCGGCGGCTCTCACCTTGCCCTGGACAGATCCCGCAGCCACCTTTCTTGCCGTGTGGCTCCTCTACGCGGCTGACCGGCTTCTCGACACACGCGGTTTGCGCGCCGCGCCCGCTAGGCAGGGACTCGAAGCGCGCCACCATTTTCATTTCAGGAATCGTCGTCGGTTTGGCCTTGCGCTGCTCCTGGCTTGCCCCCTGCTGCTGCGGCTTCTCCAGTTCATGGACGGGGCAGAGTTACGGTTGAACTTTCTCCTGGGAGCGCTTCTGCTGGCCTGGCTTCTGCTTATTCACGGGCGTCTCGTTGGCGCCCTGCCTCCTACGCGCCTGCCCAAGGAGCTCGCCGTGGGAATATTCTTTCCCGCAGCCATTTTCATTCCGACGATCGCTCGCCTCCCGGGCCTGCGCTTTGCCCTTCTGCCGGAGGCTGTGCTGTTCGCCGCGACCTGCAGCCTCAACTGCCTGTTCATCTATGCGTGGGAGCACCCATCCTCGCGCGCCGCGGCTCACTGGACGACAGCAGGGGTCGTGCATCGCCTCGTTCCTCTGGGCTACGCCGCGTTCGCTTCCGCTGTGTTGTTGGCGGCGCTCTGGATGGCTTTTGGGTTGTTGCATCTCACGACCCACGCATTGTTCGTCCTGCCCGCACTTGCCTGTGCCGCGAGCATAGGGCTGCTTCTGCTGCTCCATCGGGAACGGAACAACTTGGGCCCGGTCACGTTGCGAGCCGCCGCCGACCTCTGCCTGCTCACCCCTGCACTGCTGCTGCCCTTTTCCAGATTCCATGCGCGCTGAACCCCCACCCATGCGCTGCGAAGTACCGCGCTGCGAACCACGGGAACTCACTCCTGCCATCGAGCCGCAATCCCAGTTCGACCGCATCGCTCGCCTGTACCGCTGGGCGGAATACCTAGCGCTCGGACCGCTGCTCCAGCGCACCCGCACCGCGCTCCTGGAGAGCGTTTCCGCATGCCGTCATGCACTCCTGCTCGGCGAGGGCGATGGTCGTTTCCTCGCCTGCCTGCTGGCCCGCAGTCCAGATTTGCAAGCCACTGCCGTGGACACCAGCGCTGAAATGCTGCGTCTCCTGCGAAGACGTTGCGAACGCGCCTCGCCCACCGCCGCAGCACGGCTCACCGCAACGCACGCTTCCGCGCTCCGTAGTGCCGTGCCGGCAGGGACTGATCTTGTCGTCACGCACTTCTTCCTGGACTGCCTCTCCCAGGTGGAGGTTGACCGGCTCGTGGAACGCGTCTCCGGCGCCGTTCTGCCGGGAACATTGTGGCTGCTTTCCGACTTCGCGGTCCCCGCCCGGCCCGTCCTGCGTGAGGCGGGTTGGCTCTACATCCGCCTGCTCTACGCGGGTTTTCGGCTGCTCACGGGATTGCGCGTCCAGACACTGCCCAACCCGCAACGCGCTCTGGCCGGGAACGGCTTCCGCTGCCTGGTCAGGAAGCACCTGCTCTTCGGCCTTCTATACTCGGAGCTCTGGGTACTCGACGCAGCCGGCGCGTGAACCGCGCAACTTACCTGTGGAAGGACACGTTCGCACCGTTATGCCCACCGAACCTCACCATGAAGCCCCAGTGCCGGATGCAGGCCGCCGCAGTCCGGATCCACTGCCCGATCCCGAGCCCATTGCTCCTTCCTTGTCTGAGCCTGATCCGGGCGTCTTCCGTCACGATCCGGCTCCGCAAGCCGGTGTGCCACACGCTTCCAGCAAGAGTTTCTGAACGCCGCCACGAAAGCAGCTGCCCCTTATGAACCTCAGCATCCTCCGCCATGCCAGCGCCGGCACCCGGCGGCTCAATCCGCTCCTGGATGTCAAGCGTCCTCTCGACAAGGATGGCAAACATCATTGTCTTCACCTCGCGCACATTCTCAATGCCATGAAGATCAGCTTCGATCTGGTGGTCTCCAGCCCGCTCAAGCGCAGCTTGCAGACCGCGCAGCTTGTCGCCACGGAGACCGGCTATGAATCGAAGATCCTCATCTCCAATGCGCTTGCGCCTTCCGCAACCTTTCCACAATTTCAGCGCCTGCTGCATGAGTTTGCCCGCAGCGAGAACGTGCTTGTTGTCGGGCACAACCCCAACTTGACAGGCTTTCTGTCCCAGCTCCTCGGCGGCGACTCCTCGGAAAACGAAGCTTCCTCGCCGCACATACGTCTGCGCAAAGGCACGCTCGCTCGCCTGAGTCTCGTGCGAAACGTCGTGACCCTGCAATCGCTGCTGGACCCGCGCCTGGTTCGCGCCGTCTACAACACCTCCACGAAGAGCCCTCGCCGGAAGACCTCGCGAAAGTAGTCGGCCTCTTTCTTCACCGACCACGCTTCCAGCTCCGCGCCCCCGCGTGGCGGCTTCAGTTCCAGCACCACCCGCTTGGGATACACCCGCGTGCGTATGCCCAGCGCCGCGCTGGCGCGGTCCTGGTTCAGTGCCTGCGCCAACCGTAGCAGCACCACAGCTCGCATGACATGTGTGTGCTCTTCAACAGGCACTGCGCGCATGGGGCGGTCCATAGGCTCCGGGCGGCTCTTGCCCAGGTAGCGTGCGATCGCCGCCACGATACCCCGCTGCTCCGGCGAAAGCCCGAAGATTTCCGAGTTCGCGATGATGTACTGCGTGTGCCGATGGTGCCCCTGGTGATTCATGAACTTGCCTACCTCGTTCATCATCGCTGCCGCCTGCAGCCACAGCCTGTACTCCTCGGGCAACTCGTGCACGCGCTGCAGCTGGGTGAACAGTTCCAGCGCATGCTCCCGGACCGGCTCCGTCTTGCGCGGGTCCACCCCGTAGCGGCGGCACACCTGCAGCACCGCTTCCCAGCGCTCCGCTTCGATGGTGCGATGGACTGAGGCGCGCTCATCCGTATCCGCCAGCATTTGCGCCAGGATGCCGTCGCGCAGGCCCCACGGAGAGTAGCGAAACCCGGGCAGATGCAGGCACTCCAGCAGCGTGGCATACACCTGCGCTCCGCCGATGATGATCTCCGAGCGCCGCGGCCCGATGCCCGGTACCGCCGCACGGGCCGCATTGTTCATCTTCAACAGGCGATCTGCCAGCCGCCGTACGGCTATCGTGTCGGTCTCCAGCATCCGGCTCATGCGGCTGGGTGCCTTGGCGGCAGCCGTGCCGCCCTTCACTGGCGAAGTGTGCGTCTTCTTGCCCGCAAGCTGGTTGTGAAGAGC
Organism: uncultured Acidobacteriaceae bacterium; assembly: GCA_964246235.1. Classification (GTDB taxonomy): domain Bacteria; phylum Acidobacteriota; class Terriglobia; order Terriglobales; family Acidobacteriaceae; genus Granulicella. The sequence goes on along the minus strand of CAXTPR010000034.1, from coordinate 28,414 downwards.
CCGGCTCGCCTCCACCAGCGCCGCTGCGGTGCCTGAGCTCGCGAACACCACGCTCACCTTGGGCGCTCCCATCTTGCGCTCAGCCCGCCTGACCTCGCGGTCGATGTACTTTCGCAATCCGGCGATGTCTTCCCTGGCCGGTGGATCGCTGCGCAGGAACTCCTGCTGCAGGCGCACCGCGCCCAGCGGCAGGCTCAGCATTTCCTTCACACGGCCGCCTTCCGAAAGCGTCACCTCGCAGCTGCCTCCGCCCAGGTCCATCAGTAAGCAGCGGCCCTTGGCGTCCGGTTCGTGCGTCACGATACCCAGGTGGATCAGGCGTCCCTCCTCCAGCCCGGAGATGATCTCCACATTCCATCCCGTGCTGGATTTCACCAGCGCGCGGAATGTGTCAGAGTTACGTGCGTCGCGCATCGCGCTGGTCGCGACCACGCGCACCCTGTCCACCACCTGTTGCTGCACCGCCTTGTGAAAGCGCTTCAGCGCCTTGATTGTGCCGGCCATTGCCTCGGGTGAGATCACCCCAGCCTCGAACACGCTTTCGCCCAGTCGCGTTACTTCGCGGTCTTCATGCAGCGTCTTGAGCTTATGTTGCGAGACCGAGGCAATCGCCAGCCGGCAGGAGTTCGACCCGATGTCGATAGCGGCAAATGTAGGCATGGCACTCTCTTCCCGGCGGGACTGGCTGTTCAACACTATTGACTCTACATGCCGGGGTACCCTGTTAAGGACCCTGCCGCCCCTTCATCGCGGCAGCCATGCACCACCTTGAGCACACTCGCCCCCAGCCGCCCCGCCCTTCGTACGCCACGCCCTTCCCCGGCTTCCGCCCGGAGCCCGCTTTTGGGCAGGTGCACGGCACGATTCGCCCTGCACCTGCTGGTTCTCTTCCTCTTCTGGTTCGCCATCTTTGCAGCTTCGCTCTCCTCGCCGCCTCTGCTGGACGACGCCGACGCCACCCACGCGCAGGCCGCGCAGGCCGTTCTCCACACTGGCGACTGGGTCACCCTGCACGTCGATGGCGTTCGATACCTGGAGAAGGCGCCGCTCCCGTATTGGCTTGCCGCGCTCAGCCTGTGGCTCTTCGGCGAGAACGCTTTCGCGATTCATCTACCGCTCGCTCTCGCGGTTCTCGGTCTGGCCGCACTCGGCTATGACTGGGGCCGGAGCTGTTTCGATGCGCAAACCGCCTTCTACACAGCTCTCTTCTTTCTCACCAGCGTCGGACCTTTCCTTTTCACCCGCATCTTCATTCCGGAAGCGCTGCTTTCACTGTTTTTGGTCTGCGGCCTCTACGCGCTTTTCCGAACACTGGAGCCGCAGCCAACCGTTGCCGGAGAATATTGCCGCCCTGTCCGCAGCGAAGCGTCGACCGGTCGATTGCCCGGCCTCCGTTTCCCGGTGAAGACACTAACGGGATCGCGCCCGTACGCCCTCCTCTTCTGGTTCTCGATGGCTCTGGCCCTTCTCACCAAGGGCCTGATCGCGATCGTGTTTCTTCTCGGCACAGCCGCGCTCTTCCTGACCCTCACGCGAAGCTGGAATCACTGGCGCGCCCTTCACCCCGGCATGGGAGTCGTTCTCTTCCTTGCTGTCGCCGCGCCTTGGCACATTCTCGCCGGGCTTCGCAACCAGGGCGTGGCAGGAGGTCATGGCTTCTTCTGGTTCTACTTCGTCAACGAGCACGTTTTGCGCTTTCTCGGCCGACGCGTTCCGCGCGACTACAACAAGCTCCCCGCGCTGCTCTACTGGCTGCTGCACCTTGTCTGGCTCTTTCCATGGAGCTGCTTTGCGCCCGTGGCCGCCGTCTTGCTCTGGCGTAAGCGGCGCACTCTCTTCCACGCGGATACGCCAGCGCAACGCACCTTCGTTCTGCTGAGTATCTTCTGCTCCCTGGTCCTGGCCTTCTTCTCGTTTTCCACTAATCAGGAGTACTACACCTTTCCGGTGTATCTGCCGCTGCTTCTGCTGCTTGCCGCCGCCGTCCACCGTGCTCAAGCCCAGGCGAGCGTAGACCCTGCTCTGGCGCGCATGCTCCACATCATCTGCATCTCCCTCGTCGTAGTCGGTGCCCTGATAGCCCTCGCGTTGGCGTATGGCTTGTGGCAGGCGCGGCATCTACACTTCGTGCCGGACATCGGCACGCTGCTCGATCGCCGCAGCGTGGGCAACTACACGCTTTCGCTGAGCCGATTCTTCGATCTCACCGGACCCTCCTTCGCTGCGCTTCGACTTCCCGCCGCTCTGGCCCTGGCAGCCTTTCTTCTCGGTCCTGCCGCTGCGATGGTGCTCCATCGCCATCATCGCGAAGCTTCCGTGATCCATATGCTCGGCGTCACAAGCGCCGTCTTCCTGATCGCGGCGCACCTCGCCTTGGGCCGCTTCTCTCCCGTGCTCTCGTCGCGTGCCTTTGCGCAGACCATCCTTCAGCTCCAGCGCAGCGGCCGCGTCGATGCGTCGTCTCAGGTGCTCATCCTGGGAGATCAGGCATTCGGCTCATCCCTGCCGTTCTATTTACAGCGCCCCGTGAACCTCGTCGATGGGCGAAGCTCTTCCATGCTCTTCGGCAGCACGTTCCCGGATGTCCCGCCGATCTTTCTTTCCCCAGCGGAGTTCCAGGCCAACTGGGGCCATGGTGCGCGCAAACTCTTCTTCGTTCCCGCCGAGCAGCGCGATGCGGCTAACAATCTTCTGCGCGGTCGCCCGCAAATCCTTGTTCTTCAGAGTTCCGGCAAGGAACTGCTCACTGACCGGCCCTTAAGCTCACCGGGAGCGGATCCGCCATCAGCGGCGCTCGCTCCCCCGTTGCACATTCCCGCACGATGACACCCGCCCCAACACTTTCGATGTCAACGATGCCGAACCGCCTCCTGAATCCGCGTTCGCTCACGATCCTCTTTCTTGCCTGGGTCGTTCTGCAGTTCGGCGGCCTGTTCACCCCCGGCCTGCTCGATGACGTCGACTCCGTCTACATCCAGATCGCGCGGGAGATGCTCGCGCGGCATGACTTCGTCACGCCCACCATTGACGGCATCCGCTTCTTCGACAAGCCTCCGCTGATGTACTGGCTGGCTGCCGGTTCTATGCATGTCTTCGGCCTGCACGACTGGGCGGCTCGTCTTCCGCTGGCTGCCGGTGTTCTCGCACTTTTTCTGGCGATCTACGCGCTGGGCTTACGCCTGTATGCTGGAATCTCCCCCGAGAACCCCGACCGTGCTGCACTTTACGCAGCGCTTGCAACGGCAACTTCCCTGGGCCCCTACCTTTACACGCGTTTCTTCATCCCGGATATTCTGATTGCGTTGTGGATGACGCTTTCCGTCCACCTCTTTCTCGCCGCGCGCGACCGAATACAGAGTGGCCGCTCAGCCCTCGCGCCAAGCCTCGGCCTGGCCGTCGTCGTGGCTCTCGATGTTCTCACCAAGGGTTTCATCGGCGTTGTGTTTCCGCTCGCTTTTGTGCTGCTCTTCCTGCTCATCCGCCGCGAGCTTCCGCTCCTCGGAAAGCTCCACATCCTACCGGCCACGGGTGTCTTCCTGCTGATCGCGGCACCCTGGCACATTCTGGCTGCGCTTCGGAACCCGGCCATTGCGCTGCCTCGCGGCGTGGGACTTCCAAGCCGCGCCGGCTGGACCTGGTTCTACCTATATAACGAGCATGTCGCGCGGTTCCTTGGGCGCCGTATTCCTCACGACTATGGACAGGTGCCCGTCCCGCTCTTCTGGCTCCTGCTTGGCGTCTGGCTCGTTCCCTGGGTCGCTTTTCTGCCGTCCGCTCTGCGGAACGCCTTTGCCGAGCTTCGGTTCCACTCCACTCCCCGGCAAACTACCGTCTCGAGTGCCGCGGGCGCGAGCGTGTCCGCCCACTCCTCCGATGCCGCCCTGGCTACTCTCCTCTGGGCCGCTATCATCCTTAGTTTCTTTACCCTGTCGTCGCGGCAGGAGTACTACCACCTGCCCGCGCTCCCCGCGCTGACCCTGCTGGTGGGCGCGCTGCTCGCCACAGCCGATCGCCGCCAGGCTTGGATGGTTCACGCAAATCAACTGGGTGAGTTCGATCGGGCGAGCCTGGCCGCCTCCGCAAAGGCTCTACGCCAGACGCTGCGTGGGTCTGCCTTCTTTCTCGTTCCGCTTGGCCTTCTGCTCTCCGTTGTTTGTGGGTACTTCGCGCTCACCGCACACATGCCTTCACCCGGCGCTGATCTCTACTCCGTTCTCAACAACGACCCCGCCCACTACAACCTTTCGCTCGGCCATCTGTTCGATCTCACCGGCAGCGCGATGGGCTTTTTTCGCGGCCCACTGCTTGCGGTCGCGCTGGGCATGCTGGTTCTTGGCCCGGTGTCGCACCTGCTGCGCCGTCGTACCCACACCTACGCCGCCAACCTCGTCCTCGCTGCCGGGATGCTCGTTGTCCTGCTTGCAGCGCATGAGGGCTTGGTGCGTTTCTATCCCATCCTCGGCTCCAAAGGTCTGGCGCTCGCCATCAACCAGGCAAGGCAGCCCGGTGATCTCATCGCCATTGATGGCGAACTCACCTCCGGCTCCACGCTGCTCTTCTATACCGGGCAGCCGGTGCTGCTCGTCAATGGCCGCGTCAACGGCCCCTGGTTCGGCAGCTTCTGGCCAGACGCGCCGCATATCTTCCTGGACGAAACCGCTCTGCATACCGCGTGGGCAGGCCCACATCGCGTCTTCCTGCTCACCTATCACCCTCGGGAGCGCCGCGCCGACCTGGCGCCTTTCGCCTCGGTTAATGCTCTTGCAGCCGCCGGCGGTAAAACAGTCCTGACCAACAAGCCATAAACCGGTTGCATCAGGAGCGGGCGAGGGATAACAGTCTTCCCTTTCCATCCCTAGTCCGGCGACTCGACCCTGCCGCCCTCTTTCAGCTTGTATACCTTGCCGCGGTAGTAGAAGTTCTCTCCCCCATAGCTGCCGATCCAGAGAATGCCGCCCAGCAGGTCGCGCAAAGGGTAGATCAACGTCCCCTCCACCCATTTGTTCTCGCCGAGCACCAGCAAAATGGCCCCCGCCTGTAGCCACCGGTTGGCCACGGTCGCGAGCAGCCACAGCACTCCCACGCCTGCGTGCCCGCTCAGCAGGCCCCAGAGCAGGCCCAGCAACCCAAACGGCACGGCAAAGGTCAACCCGCTGCCGAAATGGCCCCACGGCCGGGAGCGGCGCGTGCTCTGCATCCAGCGCAGCTGGTTCCGAAAGCTCAGGGGGAAGGGCGAGTCCTGCACCATCAGCCGAATGACATGCGTGGCCAGCAGCACGCCGGTACCCTGGTTGGCCAGGCGATTGCCCAGCACGAAATCGTCCGCGTAAAACTGACCCAGCTCTCCGAACCCGCCGACCTCCTGGAAGCTCTTGCGCCGCACCGCCATGGTCGCGCCCAGCGCGAACTTTGTGCCTTCCAGCATGTCAGCCACCAGCACGCCCGAGGTCATCTCCACGCTCTTGCCCACGGCGTCCAGCCGCGAAGAAAACCCGGCCCCCTCGTGGGGCGTACCCAGGTACACGCAGGACGCCAGGCCCACGCCCGGGTCCTTCAGGTTCTGCACCATATGCCGCAGGTAGTCCGGCGCCACCCGCACATCCGCATCGCTGGTGATGTAATCGTCGTGCGCCGCTTCCTTGTCCAGCTTCTCCAGCGAGTACACTTTGGCGTTGTGGAACTTCGGGATCGGCTCGCCGCAGGTGTAGAACCGCGCCTTCACATGCGGGTAGCGCGTTGCTACCTTCCGGGCTAGCCGGAGGCCCTCGTCGCTTTCGAACCGCGCACAGAACAGCAGCTCGTACTCCGGGTAGTCCTGCTCGAAGAATGTTTCCAGATTGCGTTCCATGCCCTGTTCGGTGCCGTGCAGGGGCTTCAACACGCTAACCGGCGGGAGGAAAGTCAGGGGCTGCCGTAGTGCCCGCCGCCGCAACCCGAACCGCGCGGCTGCTGCCAGCACCATGCCGCAGTAAATCGTGGAGGTCACGCTGCCCAGCAGAGCGAACCAGAAAAGAACTCGTAGGAAGATGGGCATCAGCGCAAGCAGCAGACTCGGCGGCATTCCGCCATCGGCGTTCCACTCTCTCTAGTGTAGTCGGTGATCAAGCTAGCTCTTCTTACGCGCGCTTGGCCCCACCCGCGCTTCCCGGCTCGGCATCACGATCGGCCGCCGCATCGGTACGAGCCCCGCCTGTTGCCCCTGCCCACCCGTCTGCATACGCTCGATCATCTCCGTGCGCACGTAATCGACAAAGCCCTGCATCTGGCGGTTCATCTCTTCCATGCGCTCGCGCATCTGCAGCACCACCGCAATGCCCGCGATGTTCACGCCCAGGTCGCGGGCCAAGTTCAGGATGAACTCCAGCCGCTGTAAGTCTTCATCGGTGTAGAGCCGGGTGTTGCCCTCCGAACGTGAGGGCAGCAGCAAACCTTCGCGTTCATAAAGCCGCAGGGTCTGCGGGTGGATGTTATACATCTCGGCCACCACCGAGATCATGTACGCGCCCTTGCTCCTACGCTTTGCCGCCATACGTCCGTTGCCCCGCTGCTTTGGTCGCCTGCCAGAAGGATACCCCCTGCGCCACCGTTCCGCTCATTTCGACGCGCCGAACCAGGCATCCAACGAACCATGAAGTCTCCCCTTTTGAAAACCGTCGCCAAGAATGCCCGTCCCTTGCTGCGCAGAACAGGCCGTGCGGCTGCGGCCACAGGAATGGCGGGCCTTGGCGTGGCCGCGTTCACGGCTGCCGTGGGTGTTGTCGCCCTGCGCGCCGTTGCCGCCCGTCCGCTGCTCGACGGCGCAGTAGTGCTCGTCACCGGCGGCTCCCGGGGTTTGGGCCTGGCCATCGCCTCGCGGTTCGCTCAGCGCCCAGTGCGTCTCGTCCTGGCCGCCCGCGACCGCCAAGAGCTGGAGGCCGCGCAGGCGACCCTGCTTTCCCGCTTTCCGCACCTCAAGCCCGAAGACTTTTACCTGGTTGCCGCGGACCTGGCCCATCCGGCCGAATGCCGCCGCATGGTGGACGAAGCCTTCCGCCGCTTCGGCCGCATCGATGTGCTCATCAACAACGCCGGCATCATCGAGGTCGGTCCCGTCGAAGCGCAGAGTGAGGAGGCCTTTGAGCGCGCCATGCGCGTCAACTTCTTCGCTGCGCTGTATACCACCTGGGCGGCTCTGCCTCGGCTGTACGCCCAGGAGCCGCTGCCCGGCCTCAAGCGCCGTGCGGCCCTCGTCAACATCGCCTCCATCGGTGGCAAGTTCGCTGTTCCGCACATGCTCCCTTACTCCGCCGCCAAGTTCGCGTTAGTCGGCTTCTCCGAGGGACTCCATGCCGAAGTGCGCGGCAAGGGTCTTCGCGTGACCACCGTCTGCCCCGGCCTCATGCGGACTGGCGGTGAGGACCATGCCCACTTCGTGGGCGATGCCGCAGCCGAAAAGAAGTGGTTCGACTTCGCCGCGAAAACACCGGGCATTTCCACAACCGCCGAACATGCCGCCAACCGTATTCACGCTGCCGTGGAGGGGGGCCGCGCGGAGATCACCATCACGCCGCAAGCCTGGCTGGGAGCTCGCTTCACGGGCCTTTGCCCCGAAACGCTGCAGCGTCTGAACGCGCTGACGAACGATTACCTCTTGCCGAAGGCTTGAGCGCCCGCGTTCCGTGAGAGGCTCACGCTTCCGCCAGCATTTCTGCACGCGGATCTTCGGGGTTCAGACGTTGCAGCTCGCGCAGGATTTCCTTGGATCGTTCATCCTGGACCCGCGGCACCACGATCTTCACTTCCACGATCTGATCGCCGCGCTCACCCTCCCGGGCCGCGATGGGAGCACCCTTCTCCCGCATGCGCAGTTTCTGTCCCGTCTGCGTTCCAGGAGGAATCTTCAACTGAGCGCGCCCTGCCTGACCCTCCGTGCCGTCGATCGTCGGCACATCGATTTTGGCGCCCAGGGCAGCCTCCACTGCTGTCACCGGCACCGTCACATAGATGTCGTCGCCTTGCCGGCGAAACAGCTTGTGCGCCCCGACCTGGACGATCAGGTAGAGATCGCCTGACGGCGCACCCTCCGTGCCTGCGTTGCCGCGCCCTGCCAGCCGGATGCGCTGACCATCCCGCGTTCCCGGCTTGATGCGGAACTCCAGAGGCTCCCGCCGCGTGAGCACGCCCGCTCCGTTGCACGTGGGGCATTGGTTCTGCAGCTTTCCCGTGCCGCCGCAGCGGGGACACTGCACATTGAACTTCATGCGCCCGCCCATCTGCGTCACCTGGCCTGTGCCGTGGCATTCCGGGCACTCGTTCATGCCCCCCTTTGTGCCCCGTCCGCCGCAGGTCAAGCATGGTTCCTGGCGTTGAATTTCCAGCCGCGTCACACCTCCGCGAACGGCGGTCCAGAAGTCTATCTCCACCTGGTACTCCAGGTCAGTACCCGGTTGCGGCCCGCGTGGCGCGCGCGACCCGCCGGAAAAGACGTTCGAGAAGATATCGCGGAAGCTGCCCCCAAATCCGCTGCTTTCGCTGGCGGGCGCACGTCCCGAGCCGCTGCCCTGGAAACCTGAGAAGTCGAAACCACTGAAATCGAAGGGAACACCCTGACTCCGGCCCCCGCTCTGCGCTCCGCCAAATCCGGCCGCGGCGCCGCCGTTCTTCGCGTAAGCTTCCGCCGCGGCGGGATCGATATTGTCGGAGTAAAAGCCTAGCTGGTCGTAGATCTTCCGCTTCTTCTCGTCGCTCAGAATGTCGTTCGCTTCGGAAATTTCTTTGAACTTCTCTTCTGCCTTCTTGTCCCCTGGATTCACATCCGGGTGGTGTTTGCGCGCAAGCTTGCGAAAGGCCTTGCGGATATCGTCCGCCGAGGCCGTCTTCTTGACGCCAAGGGCGCCGTAATAGTCTTTCTGCTGGGTGGGAGGCATCGTTCGATTAATCTGTTACCAACACTCTAGATGATGCAGCGGTGTACCGGAAACTTAACCCGGTATGCCGGCGCGCCTCGCCTTCAGCGCGGCCCGCGATGCCCGCAGGCTCATGCCCTGCGCAAAGGCTGTTTTGTTCTGCGCCTCGCTTGTTCCCTGGCACGTCGGACACCAGTACAGTGTCCGCCCAGCCAGATCGCGATGCAGCACCCGTGTGCCGCAGACGAAGCACGGTTTGCCGTGGCGCCTGTAGACATAATGCTCTTCGCCGCGCGCTGCCGGCTCCTGGCCGCTGGGGCGGTCCTTTCGTCTGGTGCATACGATCCGGCGGTCAACCATTCCCGCACGCAGCAGCGGAATCAGGTCCTTCCACAACGCGCGAAGCACCTTTGCATCCATCGTCTCGCCCGGACGAAACGGATTGACCTGGTGCCGGAAGAGAATCTCCGCCCGGTAGATGTTTCCCACGCCCGCCAAAACCGACTGGTCCATCAAAAGCTCGGCGATCGTCGTCTTCTTCGCAAGAATCGCGTCCACGGCGAGTTTGGAATCATCATGTCCGCCGGGGTCATCTCCCAGCGGGTCCGGTCCAAGACGCAGCAACAACTTATCCCACTTTTCTCGGTCATACACGCTGCAATCCGTCGGTCCTCGCAACTCCACCCAGTCCACGTCCCCGGGTGGGAAGGGTTGCGTGCCGTCATCCTGCGCGCAGGTCAGGTTGTGCGGTTGGCCCTTGGCGCTCCGTGCAGCCTTGCCCTTGCCCACACGCTGCATCACCATGCGTAGCGCACCCTTCGGCTCCGCAAGCGGTCCACACCCTTCGGTCCAGTCGCCGAAGCGGCCGAGGTGAACGTGCAGGATCAGGTCGTCGCGGAACTCATACCCCAGGTGCTTGCCCACGGCCACGACCCGGCGCAGCGTCTTGCCATCCACCTTGTCGGCTTCCGTAAACCGCAGGTTCGGACCGGGCGCAACGCGCAGCTTTCTTCCTGCGAATGCCGCCGTGTGCCGCTCCGCCCATCGATGAACCTCATTCCCCTCCGGCACCCTGGGTCTCCTCGCTTCTTATTTCTTCTTTGGCGGTGGCCGGCGTCGCAGGCGCGTTGCGCCGAACCCGCCGCGTACGCCGGGCCAGGCTGCCTCCCGCCTCCAGCTCATACCTGTAGTAATCCAGCACGCGGTCCGGGGTAAACAGCGCCCAGTGATTTGCGTTCTTGGCATGCATCTTGCGCAGCTGAATGTCATCCAGCTGCCGCATCAGTTTGCGGAAGTCGCTGTAGTGATCCACATAGGGGCCGGTCTTGGCTTCGATCAACTGCTGCATGTCCACATACACCGGCTGCGCCCACTCGTAAAACGTATGCCAGATATCGTAGACATCCAGGTGGCCTTTCTTCACCAGCAGCCCCAGGTGCTCGTAGAAATCCAATACCTCGAGCGCCGCCACAGGCGGTTCCTCGCACTCCCAGTGCAGCAACTGCACGCCATCCGTGCGTACCTGCGCAAGCCGCTTGCGCGCGGTCTGGAAGGTGTCACTTAGGAAGAAGCTCAGCTGCTTCTCCAGGTTAGCCACAGCCCGGTATTGCCGCTCATGGCGCAGCTGCAGACCGGCATACCCTATGGCGCCGGCACTGGTAAGTACCAGCACAGACGTGGAGATAGCCTGAACTTCGTTCCAGTCAACTATGAACACGGCTGCCTAATAAGATGCAAAGCGGATGCAAAAACCGCGGCCGGGTGGCCGCGGTTATGCAACGTCGATCAAGTCGGGTTCAGTTCCAGACGCTGCTCGCCATAATGCTCTCCACGCTGAACATCTGGTCCGGCTCCACGCGCGTCATCTTCTGCGCAAACTCCTCTGCCTCGGCGCGAGTGCCGAACAACGTGCGGCTGTACAGTCTGCCGGCTCGCAGGGCGTTGCACCTCCACAACACATCGCCGTGGCCCTCGCGGCCCACCCCCAGGCTGAAGCGCACCGACTCCGGCCAGCCCTGGTCTGTTCTCTGGTTCTGTTCTCCGCTATTCATACGCACCACCTTGCCTTCTTTGTGTGTAGACACACACCTATCGGTACAGACGTTGCCTGTGTTCCTGCTCGCGTCTGCAACTTTAGAAACCCATACCGCGAACTCTCCACTGGTGCGCCGCTGCCTTGGCGTCACCGATCCCGCTGGAGCACGACGTAAGACAGCAAGGAGGAGACCAAGGGGCGATCTCCTCCCGCTGTATCGAAGTACGCACCGGTCCGGGCTCCGGTTCGCCCGACTCCCCGGACTGACTGCTTACTTCTCGGCGTCCACGTACTCGGCATCGATCACGCCCTCTTCCCTGCCTTGGTTCGCATGGTTCGAAGGATCGGCTGTGCCGGCGCTGGCTGCCGCGCCGTCCGTGGGAGGTACGCCGGCGCTGGCTGCCTGCGCCTTGTAGAGCGCCTCAGCCAGTTTGTGGCTTGCCGTCGTCAGCCGTTCGCGCGCCGCGGTCATCTCGGTCGTGCTCGGGTCGCCGCCCAGCGTGGTCTTGGCGTCGTCAAGCGCCGATTGCACGTCGCCCTTGTCCGCCGAATCCACCTTCTCTCCGCCGTCCTTCAACATCTTCTCCACGTTGTAAACCATCGAGTCGAGCTGGTTGCGGGCCTCGATCTTGTCCTTCACTTCCTTGTCCTCGGCCGCATGCGCCTCCGCCTCCTTGGCCATGCGCTCGACTTCTTCCTTGCTCAGGCCCGAAGAGCTCGTGATCGTGATCTTCGCGTCTTTATTCGTGGCATTGTCCTTGGCGCTCACATTCAGGATGCCGTTCGCGTCGATGTCGAACGTCACCTCGATCTGCGGCACGCCGCGGGGAGCCGGCATGATCCCTCCCAGCTTGAACTTGCCGAGCGTGCGGTTGCCGTTCGCCATGGGCCGCTCGCCCTGCATGACGTGGACTTCCACCTCGGTCTGGTTATCCGCCGCCGTCGAGAACGTTTCCGTCTTCTTGGTCGGAATGGTGGTGTTGCGCGGGATCATCGCCGTGGCCACCGAGCCCATTGTTTCGATGCTCAGCGTCAGCGGTGTCACGTCCAGCAGCAGCAGGTCTTTCACGTCGCCCGCGAGCACACCGGCCTGAACCGCCGCACCGATCGCGACGACTTCGTCCGGGTTCACGCCTTTGTGCGGTTCCTTACCAAAAAGCTCCTTCACCAGCTTCTGGATCGCCGGCATACGAGTCTGTCCACCCACAAGCACGACCTCATCGATCTTGCTCGCGTCTACGCCCGCATCCTTCAGCGCCTGCTTGCACGGACCGACCGACTTCTGCAGCAGATCGTCGACCAGGCTCTCCAGCTTGGCGCGGCTCAGCGTGCGCACCAGGTGCTTCGGTCCGCTTGCGTCCGCCGTGATGAACGGCAGGTTGATCTCGGTCTCCTGCGCGGTTGAAAGCTCGATCTTGGCGCGCTCCGCGGCATCCTTCAGCCGCTGCAGAGCCATTTCGTTGCCCTTCGCGGTCAGGTCCAGCCCGCTCTCGTCCTTGAATTCCTTGATCAGCCACTCCACGATGCGCTGGTCGAGATTGTCGCCGCCCAGGTGCGTATCGCCGTTGGTAGCTTTCACCTCGATCACACCTTCGCCGACCTCCAGGATGGACACGTCGAACGTGCCGCCGCCGAAGTCGTACACCGCGATCGTTTCGTCCTTGCCCTTGTCCAGCCCATAGGCCAGCGCCGCCGCGGTGGGCTCGTTGACGATTCGCTTGACATCCAGGCCCGCGATCTTGCCCGCGTCCTTGGTGGCCTGCCGCTGCGCGTCGTTGAAGTAGGCCGGAACCGTGATGACTGCCTCGGTTACGCTCGTGCCCAGGTAATCCTCGGCCGCCTTCTTCAGTTTCTGCAGGATCATCGCCGAGACTTCCGGCGCGGTGTAATCCTTGCCCTGCGCGACCACGCCCACGTTCTCGCCCTTGCTGACGACCTTGTAGGGCACCATCTTCATCTCGTCGTTCACTTCGTTCTGGCGGCGGCCCATGAAGCGCTTGATCGAATAAATCGTGTTCTCCGGGTTGGTGATCGCCTGCCGCTTGGCCACCTGACCCACCAGCCGCTCGCCGTTCTTTGTAAACGCCACCACGGACGGCGTCGTGCGCCCGCCCTCTTCGTTGGCGATCACCTTCGGCTCGCCACCTTCCATCACGGCCACGCAGCTGTTCGTCGTGCCGAGATCGATACCGATAATCTTTGCCATTTCCTGCTCTCCCTGCCGGCTACCTTTACTGGTGTGCCGGGAACCCCAAACTGACCCTTACCACTGTCGCATGTGAGTGACTTACTGTCAACTAATGTGATGCGGTGAAGCGTCTCCGGATGCATCCTTCCGGCACCTGCTCTACCCCGCTCAGGGGATGCAGTCACCGGGGCAACTCCTGATACTTGGTTGTAGCCCCACACCCCGCCGGAGTCCCCATGCAATCCCAGCTTCGTTTCGCCTGCACCGCCCTCAGCGCCAGCCTGATCGCTGCGTCCGTTCTGCTTTCTGGCTGTTCTGAGGCCTATACCCTGGACCCCACCGCCGCAGCCTCCATCAAGTTGACTGGTAACTGGCAGCTCACCTCCGCCGCGGCGGCCGCCAGCAGACTCCCGGCGATCTCCGGCGAGCTTACCGGCTACGGTGCGCACGTCACCGGGCTCTTTCACTCCGATTCCAGTAATGCCTGCGTCGACCCGTCGGTCATCGCTGTCGTCAGCGGCGGTACCAACGCCAGTGGGGTTCTCAGCCTGGGCGGCTCCTACGCCGGCGGGACCCTGATCGTGACAGGAACGCCTGCCGCAGACGGCAAGTCTCTGACCAATGCGACGTACGCGGTCTCCGGGGGATCCTGCGGCTTTTCCGCGCCGGCCGCGGCCACGGCTCAGTCGGTCGCCGCCGTGAGCGGCACCTATGCGGGTGAGTTCTATGACGTCTACGGCAATGACATCCACGTCTCTACCGTGCTGTCGCAGTCCGCTGCGGATGCCAATGGAAACTTCACCCTGAGCGGCTACGCCACGCTGCCCGCCAACGGCTGCTTCAACTCGCCCACCAGCACTGACTCCGCTCAGGTGACCGGGCAGAATTTCTCCATCTCCTACACCGATCCCCACACCGGCAATACCCTGTCAACCACCGGCACTGTGACCACGGATGCATCGACCCTGACCATTGGTTCCTGGACGATCAATGGTCCCTGCACCGGCGAGAACGGCACGGGCGGCACCCTCCTCAAGCAATAACCTGTTGATCGATCAACAAGGCCGCTCCACCGCTGGTGGGCGGCCCTCTCCTGGTGCTGCAGGCTTTCGATGGCGAATCATCGTTGCCTGCGCAGCATCCAAGGTGAATAGCTGCCGCACGTTGCGGCTCATCGTTCACCTTGGAGCTCACCCCGCTGATGGCAGCAACTGCCGCGACCGCCGAATCGTCTTCCGTGGCTGCTCAGGCCCCAAAGGAAGTCACCAGGGGCGTCAATCCCTGGTTGATCGCCGCCTCGGTCATGCTGGCCACCTTCATGGAGGTGCTCGACACCGCCATTGCTTCGGTTGCGCTGCCCTACATCGCCGGCAGCCTCTCGGCGTCCAATGATGAAGCCACCTGGGTGCTGACCAGCTACCTGGTTGCGAACGCCATCATTCTGCCCGCGTCCAACTGGTTTTCGTTGCGCTTTGGCCGCAAGCGCTTCCTGCTCTTCTGCGTCGCGATCTTCACGGCTTCCAGCTTCGCCTGCGGAGCCGCCCCGACGCTCGGGTTTATGCTCCTCGCCCGCATCGTGCAGGGCGCGGGCGGCGGGGCTCTCCAGCCCCTTTCTCAGTCCATTCTGCTGGAAAGCTTTCCGCCCGCCAAGCGCGGGGCGGCCATGGCTGTCTTCGCGTTTGGCGTGGTGGTTGCGCCGGTGCTGGGCCCGACGCTGGGCGGCTGGCTTACGGACACGTACTCGTGGCGTTATGCCTTCTACATCAACATCCCGGTTGGCGTGGTAGCGCTGTACATGATCAATCGCTTCATTAAAGACCCGCCCTACATCAACGACGCCAAGGTATCCAAGTTCGACAACATCGGCTTCGGCACGCTGGTCGTCTGGACCGGCCTGCTGCAGGTGATCCTCGACAAAGGCCAGGAGGTCGACTGGTTTGGCGCTACCTGGCTGCGCTGGGCCGTCTTCTTTGCCGTCGTCGCTTTTGCGTGGTTCCTCTACCAATCCTGGTTCGCCAAGGATCCGCTGGTCAACCTGCGCGTTCTCAAAGACCGCAACTTCCTGCTCGGCTCCATCCTGATTTTCATGTTCGGCATCGGCATTTACTCCACCGTAACCGTGCTGCCGCTCTTCTATCAGGAGCTGCTTGGCTACACCGCCTTCACGGCCGGCCTGGTGGTTGCACCGCGCGGTCTCGGCGCCATCTGCGGCATGCCCGTCATCGGGTATCTGTCCAATAAGCTGGACCCGCGTTGGCTCCTGACCTTCGGCTTCCTTACCTTCGGGCTCACGACGCTTTACTTCGGGTCGATCACCCTCGATATCTCGCCGACGACGCTCTTCCTGCCCATCCTCATCACGGGCTTCGGGCTCAGCTTCGTCTTCGTGCCCATCAGCACGGCCGCGTACGGCACCCTGCGCAACGACCAGATCGGCAACGCCTCCGGCGTCTTCAACCTGATGCGCAACATCGGCGGCAGCATCGGCATCTCGATCGCCACGACCCTGCTCACCCGTCGCGCCGACGTGCACCAGAACGAAATTCTGAATTCCGTCCCGCGGTCCGGCCAGGCATTTCAGAACTCGATGCACGGCGCGCAGCAGGCGGTCACCGGCTACTTCGGTCCCACTAACGCGGGCGGCCCCGGTGGTCCCGGCGCGGTCACGCTCTACAACCAGCTTCTCCGGCAGGCGTCCAGCTGGGCTTTCGTCGATGTGTTCCGCTGGCTCTCGCTGCTGTGTTTCTTCTGCATCATTGTGGTGTGGTTCTTCAAGAAGGTAAAACCCGGCAAGGGGCCCGCCGGTGCTCATTAGAATCCCGCCGGGATTCCTGGACCGTTCACAGCCGGCTAACGGAGCGTAACCGTTGCTGCTATCGGCAACTCTGCCGACGATCCGCCAACCTGGAGCCTGTAAGCCCCTGAGGGCTGCTTCCACTGGTGCGACGCCTCGTCCCATACCGACATCGCCATCCGGTTCAGCGGCACAGTCAAAGTACGGCTCTCCCCGGCAGCCAGCTCCACCTTCTGCCAGCCCACCAGGCGCGCCCACGACTCACCAGCCGATGCAGGCAGCGTGGCGTAGACCTCGGCCACCTCCGCGCCCTTCCGCTGGCCGGTGTTCTTCAGCATCAAAGTCACACTCGCGCCGTCCGAAGCCGCCTTCAACCCGGAGTAGGCAAACGTCGTGTAGGAGAGCCCGAATCCAAACGGGAACAATACCGGCTTTCCTCCAGTCGCATACCACTTGTAGCCGACCCGCGCTCCCTCGGCGCCGTAGTCCACCTTGAAGCTGAGCACGCCATTCGTCACCGGCTCTGGCGGGTGGGCCACCCCTGCACGAGGTAATTGCGTTTCGCTTCCCGGAAACGTCATCGGCAGCTTGCCGCTCGGGTTCACGTCTCCGAACAGCAGGTTGGCCACCGCATCGGCGCCCTTCGATCCCCCATACCATGCCTCCAGCACCGCACCCGTGCCTTGCAGCCACGGCATAGTGACGGCCGTGCCTGTCTGGAGCACCACGACGGTATGCGGGTTGGCCGCCGCTACCGCGGCCACCAGCGCATCCTGGTTCTCCGGCAGAGACAGGTTCGGCAGGTCGTCGCCCTCGGACTCCCACTGCCACACGAACACCACCGCCACTTCCGCGCGTCTGGCTGCAGCAACAGCCTCGGCGATGTTTTCGCCCGACGCGAAGCTCACCTGCGCGTTCGCCGCTTTGGCCTGAATGGCTCGTAGCGGCGAAGTCGGAAACCATACATGCGCGCGCCAGGCCCGGTCCTCCCCGGCACCTGGCGGGTCTACCTGCGCGGATCCGCCGCCCGAGATCATCCCGGAGTCCGCATGGCTGCCGATCACTGCGATGGAGCGGACCTGCGCCGCGTTCAACGGCAACAGCGCATCCCGGTTCCGCAGCAGCACCACGCTCTGCTCTTCGGCGCGCCGAGCCACCTCGAATCCGTTCTCCACATCGACCACGCTCTTGCGTGACGGGTGATCCGCCACACCGCTGGCAAACTCGGCGTACAGCACCCGGCGGACGTGCTCGTCGAGTTCCGCCATGGGAACACGCCCAGCCTGCACCGCATCCTTCAGCTTGGGCCCGAAAAACTCATCCAGCGGCTGCTCCTGATCCAGTCCCGCCGCCGACGCCTTTTCCGTCGAGTGCGTCGCTGCCCAGTCGGAGATCACGAACCCTGGAAACTTCCACTCCTTCTTCAGCACATCGGTCAGCAGGTACTTGTTCTCGCACGCATACTCGCCGTTCACGCCGTTGTAGCTGCACATTACCGCGTTCGGCTTTCCCACTTCCACGCCGATCTCAAACGCCAGCAGGTCGCTTTCGCGCATGGCCCGCTCGCCGATGTGCACATCGACTTCCTGGCGCCCGCTCTCCTGTCCGTTCAGCGCGTAGTGCTTGATGTCCGAGATCACATGCTCCGCGCCCTCGCACCGGATGCGCTCTCCAACCAGCGTTCCAGCCAGGAGCGGGTCTTCGCCCATGTATTCGAAGGTGCGGCCGTTGCGCGGCTCGCGGGTCAGGTTCACGCCGCCGCCCAGCGTCATGTTGTAGCCTTGCGCGCGCAGCTCCTGCCCGATTAACTTGCCATAGGCGCACGCGGCCTGCGGGTCCCAGCTGGCTGCCGAAGCCAGGTTCGAGGGCAAAGCCGTCGAGTAGCGCCCATTCTCCGCGCTCGATCGAACCCCGTACGCCGCATCGCTCATCTGGATGGCCGGGATGCCCAGCCGCGGCACTCCCAGCACGAATCCCGCGCCGCCATTGCCTTGCGCCTGCACCGCCTGGATCGCCGGCGATATGTTTCGCCAGCCGTGCATGCCCTCTCCATGCAACATGCCGATCTTCTCGTCCAGCGTCATCTGGCCCAGTACCAGTTCCGCCCGCCGCTCCGGCGGCAGACTCTTGTCCATCCACGGACGGTTCGCCGCCTGCGCCGACTCGCTATCCTCTGCAACGGCAGGCGCTCCTTGAAGAAAAAGGAACGCCATTGCCATGAAGAACATGCCAGAAAGAGAACGCTTCATTGATTCACCCCGCTGGCCAGGAAGCCGCCATCCACCACGAGAATCTCGCCTGTCACGAAAGCCGCCGCATCCGACGCCAGATAGATCGCGCTGCCCACCAGCTCTTCCGTCTTGCCGAATCGCCCCATTGGGGTACGCATGCGCAGCTCCTTGCCGCGCTCGCTCTCGTCCAGCAGCTTCGCATTCAGGGCGGTGCGGAACACTCCGGGCGCAATGGCATTCACGGTCACACCCTGCGCGCTCCACTCGACCGCCAGGCTCTTGGTCAGCGCGCCCACCGCGGCCTTGCTGCACGCATACGCCGTTACTTCCTTGAGCGACACAAACGTATTCAGCGATGCGATGTTCACAATGCGCCCATAGCCGCGCTCCAGCATGTGCCTGCCAACGATCTGGCATGCCCTCAGCGTCCCGACCACGTTGGTGTCCATGATCGACTGCCACTCCTCTTCCGGGAAGTCGAGCGTGGGCGCGCGCTTGATCTTGCCCGCGCAATTGATCAGGATGTCGACTTTTCCCCACGCCTTCAATGTCTGTTCAGTCAGTGTTTCCAAGCTCCTGCGATCCCCTACATCCGAGGTCAGCCGCAGCGCCTTGCGCCCTTTGGCTTCGATGGCCTCGGCGGCCTCATTCACCTGCTCGACGCGGCGCGAGCTCGCCACCACGTCCGCGCCTGCCTCCGCCAGCCCCACCGCCATCGCCAGCCCAATCCCTGAGGTGCCGCCGATCACCACCGCCGTCTTCCCGCTTAGGTCAAACAAACTTGCCATCGTCATCCTCTGTGTCCCAGTTGTGGTTCGCGACTCTCGCTGAGTGTTGTGCTTCGCACTTCTTGTTGTCATTCCGCAGCACAGCGAAGGAATCGGCTGTCTTCAGCCAAGCCACGCCGTCTATCGAGCGTTACTCCTTCTGCGCCGGCACATCCGCCACATGCTTCAGGATTTGTTCTGCCACCTCATCCGGTGACCGGTTATTCACGATCCGGTACGCATTCGAGGGCGGCTCCAGTGTCGCAAACTGGCTATCCAGCAGCTTACCCGTCATGTACTCATGCTGGCGATGCGCCAGCCGCTCGGCGATCATCTGCCGCGACCCGTCCAGGAGCACAAAGTGCAGCGCACCCGCCGGCATGCCTCCCGAAAGCGTGGTCCGGTACGACTCCTTGAGTGCCGAGCACGCCAGCACACCGCTCTTGCCGTCTGCAAACCAGCCCCGCAGTATCCGGTTCAGTTCTTCCAGCCACGGCTGCCGGTCCGCATCGTCCAACGGATGCCCGGCCGCCATCTTCTGCTTGTTCGCAATCGGGTGATAATCGTCGGCATCCGCAAACGTGGCCTTTGCCTTTTCTGCCAGAAGCGTGCCAATGGTTGTCTTTCCCGACCCGCTCACCCCCATCAACACCACAATCATTCCTGACTCCACGCGCTCGACCCGCAACTCGAAACTGGAGAAGAGACCCTGCCATGCGCTTACCGGCAGCGCTCCGGTGCTCAAGCCAGCCCGCTCCGCAGCCATCCTACTGTACCGTTTTCCCCATTGCCTTGACCGCTGCGGTCGTCGCCCCAATAATCGGAGATACCGCAACATCCAAAACTGCTTTTCCGGCGCTCTTCACCCGAGGTGTCTGCTGCATGCACTTTCGTCTGAACTGCCGGCCTGAAAGGATTGTTCATGTCGCTTTCCCGCTCTCAGCGCCGGCTCACAGCAGCGTTTGCACTCCTCGTCGGCTGCCACTCGGCTTTCTGCCGCTTCGCCCGGGCACAAGGCGAGGGTCGCGCGGAGCTCAAAGCCGCGCCCGAACGCAAGCCAGGCGAGGGCATGGGCCCCTTCGACCGCCTCGTGATCCGCGGTGTCACCGTCATTGACGGGACCGGCGGCGTTCCCTTCGGCCCCATGGATGTGGTGATCGAGCACGACCGCATCACCGAGGTCGACAACGTCGGCACACCGCACGTCCCCATCAACGCCAGGCGCCGTCCTGCCAAGGGCACGCAGGAGATCGATGGCTCCGGCATGTACCTCATGCCCGGCTTTGTCGATACCCACGTTCACTACGGCGATCCGCAGAAAGCGCCTGAAGCCGAATACACCAACAAGCTCTGGCTGGCGCACGGCGTGACCACCGTGCGTGGCGTCCCCGCCGGCGGTCTCGACTGGTCCCTGCGCGAGCGGGACCGCTCCAACAAGGATCAGATCGTCGCTCCCCATCTCTTCGTCTACCAGCCATCCTTCACCGGCGATGGCTGGAAGCCGACCCAGATTCGCACACCCGAGCTCGCGCGCGAGTGGGTCCGCTTCCTTGCCGCCAAAGGCGCCGACGGCGTCAAGACTTTCGGCGAGGACCCCGATGTGGCCGCCGCCCTTTTCGACGAAGCGAAGAAAAACAAACTCGGCACGATCGCCCACCTCGGCCAGAACTACGAATCCCGCCTGAACGCCCGCGAAGCCGTCGATCTCGGCCTCGGCACCGTCACCCATGCCTACGGTCTCTTCGAGTCGCTGCTAAAGCAGTCCACAGTGCAAACCTACCCGCTGGATCAGAACTACGGGGATGAGTACATGCGCTTCAGGGAGGTGGCCCGTAACTGGGACAAGGTCTACCCGCGTGGCAGCAAACAGTGGAACGACTTCCTCGAAGACTTCAAGGCCCACAAGGCGGTGATGAACCCCACCATGGTCATCTACTCCGCCAACCGCGATCTCATGCGCGCCTACACCGCCGAGTGGCACGACAAATACACGCTGCCCTCGCTGATGGACTACTATCAGCCCAACCGCACTCATCACGGCTCCTACTTCTATAACTGGACCAGCGAAGACGAGGTTGCCTTCAAGAACTTCTATCGCATATGGGGTGACCTGATCTCCGATTACAACCAGATCGGAGGCCACGTCACCGTCGGCACCGATGCCGGCTTCATCTTTCAGACCTACGGCTTTGCCTACATCGAAGAGCTCGAGTTGCTCCGCGAAGCCGGCCTCACGCCGCTGGAAGTCATCCGGTCGGCCACTCTCTACGGCGCCGAGGAGTTGATGAAGCCCAAGGGTGAAAGCCCAGACTTCGGCATCATCCGCCCCGGCAAGCGCGCCGACCTGGTCCTGGTAGACCAGAACCCGCTTGAAAACCTGAAGGTGCTCTACGGCACCGGCTGGATGAAGCTGAACGACGGGACCAGCCAGGTGGAGCGTGTCGGCGGCATCAGGTACGTCGTCAAAGACGGCATCGTCTACGAGCCGAAAAAGCTGCTGGCAGACGTTGCCGCCATGGTCCAGAAGCAGAAAGACGCGCGCAAAGGCAAGCCCGAAACCCGCCAGGGGGTAGAAATTCCCGCTCCCTGAATCGGTCGTCGAGACAGAATAGGACGGGGTCTTAGTAGAGCCGTGCCGTCTTCACTCGTGCTCATGTTCCGTGCTGCACCGGCTTTGGTCTTTCTTGTCATTCCCGAAGGGAATCTGCGTCTTCGCACCACCGTACCGGACGGTAAACTCTTCAAGTCCCCAGAAACACCGGCTTGATGTGCCGGTCGAAGAGGTTCGTCTTCACGTTGCGCGCGACCACGGCCTCGTTGTCCTCCAGCGCCTTCAGGTAGCGGTCGCCCATTTTGGCCGCCACCTTGAAGCCCACATGCAGTAATTGCCGAAAGCTCTGGTTGTAAGCCTTGTTGCTCTGGTCATGCCGCAGTGCGCCGGTGAACTGTTCGCTCGTCCAGCCATCGACGTCCTCCGGCTTCGGCAGCTCTTCATGCCGGATGTCGATGACTGTCGCATACGGTCCGCACAGCTCCGCCTCATGCGCGTACGCTTCGCGATACACCTCTTTCGCGATCTCCAGACCCGATCCGCCCGCCTCGGCCAGGCCGATCAGTTCCTCCAGCCACGTCGTGCCAGCCGTCTTCAGGTGCACACCCGCGCCGAACCGCTCGACGCCCTGATGAATTGCCTTGTAGATCGAGAACTTGTCTGACCCCGAGTGCACGCTCAGCTTCAGGTTCTCCGGCAGCCCATACGTCTTCACTGCGAACGCAATGGCTGCCAGATCTTCGTTGAACTCCTTGGTGAACTGTGGCACGTTCCCCACATAGTCCACCCCCTTGTTGAATCGCCCCGTAAACTTTGGCGCGATCGTCTGGATTGGAATCTTCTCGTCCGCAATGGCCGCCAGAATGATCAGCAGCTCCACCGGCGTCTGTGGCGAGTCCGTCTCGTCCATAGACACCTCCGGCACAAACTTGCCCTCGCCCTTCCGCTCCACCAGGAACCGGTAGATTCGCCCAGCATCCTGCACCGCGGCGAGGAACTTGTTGGCCACGCCCTTCACAAACGCTTCATCGGTCTGGAAGGGCTCCTCGATCTGCGGAATGGCCACTTGGCCCACCAGTTCCGGGTGGCGCGCCACAAACGCGTCCACGTCCTCAGGCTTCGCCGACTTACCGATCTCCTCTGCCACATCGATGGTGAAGAAATCGCACGGCGCGAGAAACCTCTGCACATTCTTCAGGTTGATGTGATCGGCATCCAGGAAGTACGGTTTCGTCCACCCCAGGTCCTGCACCGCCGCATCCGCCGCAGCGCGGGTCTGCGTGGGCTCGGTCCCGATGATCGTGTGTTCCCGGTTGCTCTTGTTCCACACCGGCACCACCTCGACCCCGGCCTTGCCGGCTAGCATGCACGCCTCGAGCTGCGCCTTGGCCTGATGCGCGAATCGATCCCCCACACCGATGGAGAACCTCGGCAATGTCAACCCTTTACTCATCCGTAACCCACCCTCGGCAGCGGCATAGCCGCGACCTATGTCGTCGGACAGAATACCCACGCCGGTCTGACCACGCAAATGCGGCGAGCCAGGGAGGCAGTGAGCCCAGCAAGATAGCGAGTCACGCAATCTGCTGAGTCGCACCGCTCAAGATATTGCTGCAAGTGGCAGCCGCCGCTGTCTCGCTCACTCGCTAACCCGCTGCCGTTCTACACTCATCCCCATGGACCTCCAGCTCGAAGGCTCCGTCGCCTTCATCGCCGGCTCTTCCCGGGGCATCGGCCGCGCCATTGCCGCCACTCTGCTTGCGGAAGGCGCGCGCATTGTCCTGACCGGCCGTGACGAAGCCTCGCTAAAAACGACCCAGGCCGAGCTCACCACGCCTGAGACCCAGCATCGTATCCTCGCCGTTCGCGGCGACTTCACCAACACGGAAACCATCGCCCGCGCCTTTGACCGTACGCTCCAGCACTTCGGGCGCATCGATCACCTGATCGCCAACCTCGGCACCGGCTCCGGTACGCCCGGCTGGGACCCGCCTCCCGAGGAGTGGACCCGCCTCTTCGAGCTCAACTTCTTCGCCTCCGTACGCCTCACCCAAGCGGTGCTTCCGCATCTGCTCGGCAACGAGGCGGAAGGAGAGACAGGCACCGCCGGCTCCATCCTGTACATTTCGTCCATTGTCGCGATCGAGGCGACCCCCGCACCCCTGCCTTACTCCGCCGCCAAGGCCGCCCTCGTCAACTACTCCAAAAACCTCGCCCGCCAGCTCGGACCGCGCAAGGTCCGCGTCAACACCATCGCTCCCGGCAACATCTTCTTTGCCGGCGGCAGTTGGGAGCGCCACCTCGCCAACCGCCGCGAGGCTGTGGAATCCATGCTACGGAACGAAGTCCCGCAGCAGCGCTTCGGCACGCCGGAGGAAATCGCCTCGCTCGCCGCCTGGCTCTGCTCCCCGCACGCCGCCTTCGCCACCGGTGGCTGTTACATCATGGACGGCGGCCAAACCCGCGCACTCTAAGCGGTTCTCACGCTGGTGTCCTTACCGCTTTCAGGTCGTCATCCTGAACAAAGCGAGGATCCTTGTATTCTGCCCGCGATGCCAGCTTGCGTAGAGGGCAGGACGGCTTCAGCCAGGCGTCACCCCTCGGGGAGCCTCGGATGCCTTCTACGAAGCCCGTGGCTTGATGTTTTGGTTCACCCGAAAGAAGTTTTCCGGGTCATACTTCGCCTTGACCGCGGCGAGTCGGTCGTAGTTCCCACGGTAGCTTTCCCGGATCCGCTCCTCGCCTTCCTCCATGATGAAGTTGAGGTAAGCGCCTCCGCTTGCAAAAGGATGCAGGCCGTCATAGTAGCCCTTGGCCCAGTCCGTGATTTTTCCGCAATGAGCCGGGTCCGGGTCAACGCCGATAATGACTTGACTCCAGACCACATCCCGATGGCCGAAAGCGGTCTCGGCTTCGCTTACCCTGTGCACCGCGCCGTTGATCGGATACAGATGCATGCTCGAAAGAGCAGTCGGCATCGCTGCCGCGTGTTCCAGGTGCGCTGCGATGGCGCCGTCACTGAGTTCCTTGAAGAAGTCCGCCTTCCAGTACCACTGCATTCCCGTCGGATACAGACCATCGAACATGCCTTGCAACATGGGAAACGGCATGGGCACGAAGAACTCGAAAGCCGGAGGACGATGCTGCCGCAGAGGTTCGAGTATCTCGTTGGCTTCCTCCATGGACCCCAGATAGCACCAGACGATACCGCACATCTTCCGGTGATGGAGCTCTTCCGGAAACGGCGGACCGGGAGGCACAGTCAGAAAAGCGAAGAAACCGTTCATTTCCTCGGGCGCTTCCGCGATGAACTCGCGGTACCACTTCATCACCGCAGGCGCATCGTCGAGGCTCCACAGCATCGGCCCCGCGCACACCATGTCTACCCGTTGCGCCTTGAACAGAAAGGCTGTGACGATCCCGAAGTTGCCGCCGCCGCCCCGCACCGCCCAGAACAGGTCGGCGTTCTCTTCCGCGCTGGCGACCACAAAGGTGCCATCCGCGAGCACCACGTCCACCGCAAGCAGATTGTCGACTGTGAGGCCGTACTTGCGGCTGAGATGGCCCATCCCGCCGCCCAGCGTCAGACCCGCGACTCCCGTGCTGGAAACGATTCCCGAAGGAACGGCCAGGCCGAACGCGTGCGTTGCGTGGTCCACTGCCGCCCATTTGGAGCCGGCGCCCACCAACACGGTCCTGGCCGCTGGATCGACGCGGACATAATTGATTTCTGAAAGGTCGATGACCAAACCCTCATCGCAAACTCCAAGTCCGGCGGCATTGTGGCCGCCACCGCGGACCGACACCTTGAGGTTCGTGGCCTTGGCTAACCGTACTGCGGCCATCACGTCCGCCGCGCTTGTGCAGTGCGCGATCAGCCGCGGCTTGCGATCAATCATCGCGTTGTAAACTTTGCGCGCCTCATCGTATCCAGCGTCATGCGGCTCGGTAATTTTTCCGCGAAACTGAACTCTGAACTGGTCGATGCTTTCCTGCATGCTGCCCTCCCCGCGATCCGCGGTGGCGCAGATCGAATCATTCATAAAGTGTGAGAAAAAGGCCGAATAGCGTCCTGTCGCCCTTCCCTGGAGGGGCCGGATAGAAACATGCAGATCGGGCGGCGATCTTTTCGCTGCCATTGTAAGGTGAATGAGCTCGTTGGGTTAAAATTCTTCTGTCCCGCCGGCATCGCGACCGCACTGGCAGCAAGAGCCGTCCGTGCCGGGCGGCAACTCGCGAACAAAGCTCGATCTCTCAAGCCGCACGCTCTAACGGCTTGCCGTTCTTCATACTCACACCGCGAGCGGCCTTGGGTTTCGTATTCGGAAGCCTACGGCCTGCTCCAGCAGAACAGCATTCGAGCCGCTCAGAACACTTTGCGGAGGGACACCGTCACGGACTGTATCTGAACACGAACGCTGCTGTTGCTGTATTCGCCCGCGTTCAGGCCGCTTGCCGTCACCGCCTGCGTCGTAGGCAGCTGGTATTGGTACGCTGCCTCGTAGTTCCATCCCACCCGCGACCACCCGGCTCCCGCGGCAACGGTCTGCTGCATGATCGCCGCCGTCAGCGGCGTCAGAGTGGACGCGGGAACCGGGTTATTTCGCCACGAGTATCCCCCACGAACCACCCACCGCTCCCGCACCGGGTATTCCACCCCGCCGTGGAAGGTCCATTGATTGCGCCAGTTCAACGGAACCGCATCCCGCAGCGTGCTGCTTCCCGCAACGCTGTTGATCGTCGCATTGCTGCCGCTGGTCAGCAGCAAGGGCAGCTGTTGGAAGGCCTGTGCCCAAACCGTCATCCCGCCTTCCGCGGTAAAGCTCACGCCGGACCGTGTGCGCCACAGCACGCCGCCGTTGAAGGCCTGCGGCAGGTGGTTCATGACCTGCGCGTGGTAGTGGAAGTCAGAAGAATCCTTTACGCCGAGAGCGGCAAACAGCGCCGAAGCGGAGCCCGTCAGGTCGCCTTCTGTACGCATCGTCGTGCCGCTCTTCCAGGCCAGCCCGGCGCGCAATCTTGACGTCGGCTGCCATTGCACGCCGGCGGATCCATTCCACCCATACCCGCGCGTCGTCAGATCGACCAGGACCTTCAAACCCATGAGTTGAGGCTGTTGCTGAAAAATGTACGGCGCGTGCAGGTAGTTCTGGTTGTAGACCACACCCACTGTCGCTCCCACGTTCCACTTCGGACCGACTGCGCGCGCCAGCGCGAGGGAGGTGCGCAACCCCATGATCTGCGTTGCCTGCTTCTGGAAGCCGTACGTCACGCCGGCTGTTCCGGGCGCATCGTTGTAGTGCCAGGTGGCTCGGATCAGGATCTCGGGCGATTCGGCCACTCCAAGCACCCAGGCTGAATGCCGCAGCGACGTGGCATACGCGCCGTACGGCAAGGCCCCCGCGAAAGAGCCGAGCTTTGCATCGGGGTTGTAGGCGTTGCGGAAATCCCCGCCGCCAAGGACGCCCACCACGTTCAGGTCAAGAGTTCCTCTCTTGATCTGTGCCAGACCGGCCGGGTTTCCCTGCACGGCGTCAAGCGGGCTGCTTTGCTGAACCACCGTGCTTCCTCCGCGTCCGATCGCGGCCGCGCCCAGTCCATCTCCCGCCGCCGCGCCGCCCTGCGCCCGCGCGATGGAGGCGCCCAGAAGGCAGCCCGAAATGAGAAGAAGACGACGCTGACTCACAATCCGCTCGTCTAGACCGCCCCGAAACATGGAACGATGGTAGAAAGCAAGCCGTCGCGTTCCCATGCCCCGATGGTGTCAACCCTCGCGCTGCGTGCAGTAAGGTGATACCAGATCGCCAGAATTTCACTATCGCGAGAGTTCGAAGCTCGCCCCACACCCTTTCGACTCCCACGCTGTGGCGGCTGACATCCATCCGCTCTCACGGTCCGCCCATGACTGCCACGCTCAGACCGGTTCCCGCGCCGCAGCGCGGAGACCGGACCTGCGATACTGGAGGAGTGATGTCTGACGCTCCGGCAACCGCACCCAACCGCGCTCATTCCTTGTTTGATCTCACCGGTCGCGTGGCCATCGTCACTGGCGGGGCCGGTCTGCTCGGCTACCACCACGGCGCCATCCTGGCCGCAGCCGGAGCTTACGTCGTCGTGCTCGACCTGGCCGCCGCGAACCCCAGCCTCCGCGCCGACCAGCTCCAGGCCGCTCACGGCCCGCAATGCCTTGGCCTTGCCGCCGACATCACCAGCGAATCCTCCCTGGAAGCCGCCCGGGACCAGATCCTCGCCAGGTTTGGACGCATCGACATTCTCATCAACAACGCCGCCAACAACCCCAAGGTGGAGGACCAGAAACCCGGCCAGCCCTGGTCGCGGCTGGAAAACTTCCCCCTCGCCACATGGAACGCGGATATCGCCGTTGGCCTCACGGGCGCCTTTCTCTGTTCCCGCATCTTCGGCCGGCAGATGGTGGAGCAGAACTCCGGCGTCATCCTCAATGTCGCCTCCGATCTCGGCGTGATCGCCCCCGACCAGCGCCTGTACCGCAAGGACGGGCTGCCCGATCACGAGCAGCCCGTGAAGCCTGTAACCTATTCGGTGGTGAAGACCGCCCTGATCGGCCTCACGCGCTATCTGAGCACGTATTGGACGGCGCACAACATTCGTGTCAACGCCATCTCACCGGGCGGTGTCTTCGCCGGCCAGCCTGAGGAGTTCACTGCCAGGCTCCACCAGCTCATCCCCATGGGGCGCATGGCCCACAAGGACGAATACCAGGGCGCCATCCTCTTCCTCTGCTCCGACGCCAGCTCCTACATGACCGGCCAGAACCTCATCGTCGACGGCGGCCGTAGCGTTCTGTGACTTGCGGCAATCACCGTTTGCGTGAGCACTCCCTGCCATCCTGAGCGGTACAGGAAGTCTGCTTCCTGAATGGACCGAAGAAATCTCTGTCTCATCGAACGGACCCACACCATCGAGTACCACCCGCCCCCGATG
>CAXTPR010000033.1:23957-38776 GCA_964246235.1 uncultured Acidobacteriaceae bacterium | reverse complement strand
CTCCTGTCCAATGTGTCTCTTATCCATTGGCACATTGCAAGCCGGGCACTCCACTACCTCAGGAGCCATCTTCCAAAAGACTTAGCTCTCGATTTACCAGATGTGGGTCGCCACGATGCGTGGTGGCCCCGGCTTGCCGTCGATGATTTGCGTCTCCACGACAGCTTCGAAGTTTTGATCGGGCCGAGGCATGAGTTTGTTCGCCTTCAACTCCGCCAGGTATTTGTCGTCGGTCAGGATTCTGCCTGCGGCGATCGTTCCGTTTTCGCCGATCCCGGCGGCAACAATCACGACCTGTTCTGTCGTCGAGTCGTGGAATCTGGCGGCGATGCCGAAGTCCGTATCCATCTTTACGAACGGGGCAGCCGTGTTGATTCCCCATTGATGGTTTGCGGGATCGGTACGGTCTTGAATCATGTAGTTGTCTGTTGAGGTTCTTACGAAATGAAATCTGAGGGACTCAGTGAGTCTCACAGTCCATTGATTATTGAATCCGGAGATGAGAACAATCGGCCCCTTCTGCAGATCAGAGAAGGAAGTGCGGGTCGAGGACTCCAATGTGCTCGGCTTGGATCTGGTGGAGAGGACTTGCTGAATGCTGGAGAGGGCCGTGGCATCCGAGACGGCGATCGGATCGGATGCGAGCGGATGTCCGCTGATCGTGTAAGCGGGTGGGGCAACTGAATTGCCGTTGACCATCGCCACCACCGACCCCACGGAGATGAGAACCGGTCCATTCGAATCCAGGACGGGTCGCCAGAATATGTCCGTAGCGGATTCGCGTCTGAGGAGCGGACGTGCGGCGATTGCGATCGCGATAAGAAGACAGATCGACAGAAGTGCGCTGATGGACTTCCATTTGCTGACTCGTGAGTCGCGGTTCACGTCAACTGCCTCGACCATCGGCAAGGAAGGCGGTGTGATGACCGGAAGTCGCTCGGGTTCGGCGACAGCCTTGGTGTTCACATCTGGAACCGTGGGCGAGGAATTCTCGCCAGCCAGTTTGAACTCCGGGATGTAGGAACCGGGACGCAGCTCGATACGGAGTTCATGCTGATGCTCCGATTCGTAGTAATACTGCGCAAGTCGC
Organism: uncultured Acidobacteriaceae bacterium; assembly: GCA_964246235.1. GTDB lineage: Bacteria > Acidobacteriota > Terriglobia > Terriglobales > Acidobacteriaceae > Granulicella. The sequence goes on along the minus strand of CAXTPR010000033.1, from coordinate 37,686 downwards.
TTGCGCACCTCGCCGGCTGTGACCCTTACAACCGGGTCAGCGTTTAGATCGTAGTTGGACGGGCGGCCAAAGACTTCAACCCCCACGATTCGCTCTTTAAGTTCGTCGCTCTGCCCCTCAAGCGTCTTGCGCACGACATAATCCAGAAACTTTGGATAGCGACGACTGTGACTGAATAGAGGGCTGCTGCGCAAGCGCTGCAGCTGTTCCTCTACTTTCTCCGTCGCGATGCTATTGATCGATGTTTCCATTCGCTACCAGCACTTCGCGCGCCCGCAAAAAGTATCATACTCCCGCAGGATGTTGCCGAGCGCTCCCGGACAGTGCACATACGAAACGACTTACGGCTCCAATGGACTCGATGCAGTAGAACACCTATCGACTGCGGCTTAACGAGTGTACGTTTAGCGACGCTCAGGTGAAGATTAACTTTCCGTTCCGAACGCGACACTCGAAACGCCCGCACCACGGCGAACCACGGCGACGTCGAGCTTTTCGCCTCCTCATTCTCAGCGCCACTGCTGCGATCTTGGGACAATCGGTTTTCGCCCAGCAGGCGTCCGGCTGGAAACTTATATGGAGCGACGAGTTCGATGGAGCGATCGGTGCAGCTCCAGACCCGGCGAAATGGAAGTTTCAGGCCGGGCCAGGCGCCTCTGTCGCAGGCAACGACGAGGCCGAGACCTACTGTGCTCCCAATGTCGACGCCTCGCCTTGCAAGGCGAACCAGCCCAATGCGTACCTCGACGGAAAGGGTCACCTGGTGATCGTCGCGGTAAAGACGGATCAAACGGTCACCGTTGGACCGAAGAAGACAGTGTCGCCGGTGTACACATCGGCGCGGTTGAACAGCCTGAAGGAGTTCCAGTACGGCCGGATCGAGGCGAGCATTCGCATCCCTGCGGCCGCCCGGGGTGTATGGCCGGCATTCTGGGTATTGGGCGACTCAACGGACTCGGTTCGCTGGCCGGCGACGGGCGAAATCGACATCATGGAGCAGTGGAACCCGCAACCGGGTCAACCGGATGTGATCGACGCCACCACGGTTCATGGGTCCGTCCATGGACCGAAGGAGCCCGGCTCGTCCGAGGGCTACATCGACAGCATCGGCAACTATAAGTTTCCGGGACCGCCCTCGAACGGCCTGCACCAGTACGCGGTGGAGTGGAGCCCCGGCGAAATGGACTTCTACGTTGACGGGTACCTGTATTCGCGGCAAGCCGTCGCGTCGCTGACAGGAAACGAGGTTTGGGAGGAGGATCGTGGGCCTGCCTTCCTGCTGCTGAACCTCGCGATGGGCGGTGGGTTCTTCGGCTACCCCGATGCGAGTACCGGGCCCACGCCGACGATGGTAGTCGATTACGTACGTGTGTACCAGCGCGGCGAAGGCATGCTGCCGACCGGTTGGGACAATGCGGATATCGGTGGACCGGCGGAAGCGGGTTCCACGACATTCAGCAACGGCATGTGGACTGTGGCAGGCAGCGGCGTGGGCATCGTCGGCCGCTTCGACCAGTTCCAATTTGCGTACCAGTCGATGGCCAATGACGGGGAAGTCACCGCGCATGTGATCGGCCAGAGCAGCAAGCTGGCGCAGGCCAAGGCTGGCGTGATGCTCCGGCAGGGCCGCGGGGCGGCGACGCTGTTTGCGATGGCTTTTGTTTCGCCGGATGGGAGCGTGCATTTCCGCTCTCGCGGAGCGCAGGGCGATGTGCCATCCGAGGTGCTGTTCAAGGGCTCGGCGACGTGGCTGAAAGTGGGGCGGCTGGGCGACGTTTTTACGGGCTACGCATCGGCCGATGGCAAGAACTGGACGCCGATCGGTAACACAAAGATGGCAATGACCAAGGATGTGGATGCGGGTCTGATCGCCACCGCGCGCGACAACAAGACACCCAATACGGTGCGGTTCGACTATGTCGACGTGACCAGGACCGACAGTGCCTGGGACGGCGTTGCCGCGGGAATCCCGGGCTTTGTGCAGGCCGAGAACTTCGATGCCGGCGGCGCAGGCTATACCTACTCGGCTGAGTTCAAGGGCAGCGGCAAGGTCCCGTATCGCGCGGGGGAGGCGCTCCCGATTGAAGCCATCCGTCCAGACCCGGCAGCGAACGTACCCGGCGGCTATTATCTGGCGCATCTAACCGCGCCTCGCTATATCAACTACGCGGTGCAGGTTGCCACGGAGGGCGACTACGCTTTAGCTGCGCGCGTCGCGTCAGCGGGCAAGGGCGGCACTTTCCACTTCAACATCGACCAGGTCGCCATCAGCAAGCCTATGACGGTGCCCGACACCGGCGGTGAGCAGAAGTGGCAGCTCGTGCCGGCAGGTTCGGTGCACCTGACCGCAGGCCGCCATGTGCTCGCGCTCGTTACTGACTCAGGCGGCAGTCAGGGCACCGGCAACTTCGATTTTTTCACCATTCGTACTCATTAGGAATACTCCCTTATGGAAAAAGACATAGTTTGTGAGCAGTCCCTGGACTGCCGGAGGAACACCATGAAGAACCACAACGGCTCGTCGGCCAGTACGCTGCAACCGAACCGCGCGCTCTCAACCGCACGCCGCTTGCGGGCCTGTAACTTTCCGCTTCAGTTCGCTATCGCAATCGCCGTGGCCGTGCCGTTTGCCGCAACTTTCGTGCCGGGCGTTGTGCCTTCCGTACAAGCGCAGGGTACGACGGCCACGCTCAGCGGGACTGCGACCGACGACACCGGCGCGCTGGTCCCGGGCGCGGCAGCCGTTCTGCGCAATGTAAAGAACGGAAGCATTCGTAAGACCACCAGCAATTCGTCCGGCTTCTTTGTATTCGCGGCGGTGCCGACCGGCGACTACGAAGTCACCGTGACCCACGCCGGCTTCCAGTCCAGCACCATTCACGGGATCCATCTAGACCCGCAGGACAGCAAGACGCTCTCGCAGGTAAAGCTGCAGGTGGGAGAGGTGACCCAAGTCGTTAACGTCTCCGCGGACGACTCCGGACTGACCAACTCCGGCGAGAAAAGCACGCTGATCAACGCCTCGCAGATCAACAAGCTTTCGGTTGAAGGCCGTGACGTGGGCGAACTGGTAAAGACGCTCCCTGGTTTTGCGATCGCGCAGACCTCAAGCGGTGTGGACAACGCAGCCTATGACCCCTCGCAGGTGAACGTGACCGGCGCGTTGCGGTCGTATGCGGCCAACGGCAATTCGGCCAACGGCGTGAGCCTGCTGTCCGACGGATCGAACGTTACCGATCCCGGCAACTACGGCGACTCCGTGCAAAACGTGAATATGGACATGGTGGAGGAGGTCAAGGTGCAGACCTCGAACTTCACCGCGGAAACGTCCAACGGGCCGATCGTGGTGAACGCCGTAGGCAAGAGCGGCGGTTCCACCTACCACGGAGAACTGTACGCCTATGCGCGTGTGGGAACCCTGAACTCGCAGGATGCGCTCTCCAAGTACGAAGGGCAGATCAAACCGAACGACCGCTTTATCTATCCCGGCGGCAATCTTGGCGGTCCCGTCAGGATACCCGGTACGAACTTCAACAGATCGAAGAAGCTGACCTTCTTCCTTGGCGCGGAAGACTACGCTCAACGCAATATTTACGCCTACGGCAGCGCCGGGCAGGCGATCATCCATACGCTTGTGCCGACAGCCGGCATGCGCACGGGCGACTTCAGCTGCCCGCAGATCCTGGCCTACCTGGGTATGCAGGCAATCAGTTGCAGTAACGGTGTGTCACAACTGAACACCGGGTACGCGCAGTTCGCCCATATATCCGCGGTTCCCAGCCAGGACAGGGCCGGGCACACGCTCAACAACGGACAGCTCAACGCGCTCGACCCGAACTCGTCAGCACTCCTTAGCATCATGCCGCTCCCCAATCGCACCAACCTCGGCGACGGCTATAACTATGTTCATACCAACCTGGTGAACAATGACCTGTACCAGACGCGGCTGCGCCTGGATGAGGCGTTCTCGGACAAGATCAAGCTATTCGGAACCTACAACCTGGAGCGCGGCGCCTCGGGCGTTCCAGAGGTGCCGTACTACTCGCCTTCGCAGACAGCGCCTATGGGTGGCATCGACACTCCGGGTGGCGGTGTGCTCAGCACCATCAACTCGAACACGGCTGGAATCAATCTCACCATCATTCCCTCAGCGCATCTCACGAACGAGCTTCTGCTGAACATGACGTACTTCACGCAGGCGTTCGTTCCCAAGAACGAAGCGGCCCTGACCGCTGCCGGTATCGGCTATAACAATCCGGGCATCTTCAGCAACAATGGGTCGAAGCAATATCCGCAGTTGCATGACTACGGCTACGACGGCCTGCCGATCGGGCTGTTTCCGGACTTCTCCGTCGCCGAACCGCGCGCCAAGAAGACGCTTCCTTCGCTGGCGGACAACGTGACCTACGTGGTGAAGACCCACACCGTGAAGGCCGGCGCGTATGTGCAGCAGGTCCGGAACAACCAGGTGCTGCTGCCCGCGAACTCCAGCACAAACGGTCAGATTGCGGACTACTATTACGGCCCCACCTATAACGATCCTACGGCCGTTCCCGGAGTTACGACACTCGTCTCCACCAGCGGCAACTACCTGGCCAACTTCGCGGAAGGCGAGATCGAACAGTTCAGCCAGCAGAACATCGAGCCCGCGCAGAATCTCTACTTCTGGAACGTGAACTTCTATGCGACCGACTCGTGGAAGGTTACGAAGAACCTCACTGTCGATTACGGCATGCGGTTCGAGCATCTTGGACCCTGGCAAGACACGCAAGGCGTAGGGCTCGCTGTCTATGACCCGACCAAGTTTGCGAACGCGGTCGCCGGCCTGCCCGGTCTGACCTGGCACGCGATCAGTCCCAGCGTCCCTGTTTCCGGTTCACCCACACGGCCACTCTTCTTTGAGCCGCGCGTGGGCATGGCGTATGACGTGTACGGCACCGGCAAGACAATCTTCAAGGGTGGGTTTGGCGCCTACCGCAACCATGACGACTGGAACGTGGTGCAGCCCGCAGCCGCGCTGGCGCAGGGAGTGCGGTTGGATACCCTCAACGGCGGTCCAGGGATTTCGCTGTCGGCCTTGAAGTACATCCTGGGTAGCACCTCGACCTTCGGCAGCAACTTCTCCGCGGGTTCCGCTTCCACGCTTGTATATGCGTTGGATCCGAACGACAATGAGCAGCCGCTGACCTATACCTATAGCGCAACGCTCCAGCAGCAGTTCCTCAAGGGTTCTACGCTGGAGATCGGATATGTCGGCAACCATGGCGAGCACCTGACGGCCCAGAACGTCAACAATCTGTCCCTCTCCCTCCAGAATGTTAATCCTGTGCCGCTTGGTGCGTTCTTCACGCCCGATCCTGTTACAGGCACTGTGACACCAGTGAACATGATCTCCAGCTTGAACTCGCAGCAGATAAACGATTACAGACCGAACAAGGCGCTCGGTCCCGTGTACGTTCCCACGCACAAGCTGTACTCGTTCTACAACGGCCTGCAGACCAGCTGGAACAAGCAGACAGGCAAGCTGAACTATGCGGTCAGCTACACCTTCAGCAAGGTGCTGGGGATCAAGGACGGCTACTACAACGGCAACGCGGTGGACGAGACCAACCTGCGCAACAACTACGGTCCACTCTCGTTCGACCGCACGCACATCTTCAACACCAGCTACAGCTACGACTTTGGCAAGCTCTACCATGGCAAGCGCCTGATCGAAGGCGTATCGAACGGCTGGGCTCTGTCGGGCGTGACTGTGCTGCAGAGCGGTCCGAACCTGCAGGCGACGTACTTTCCCAACTTCAATCTGGGCGGAACGCTCGGAACCGGAGCTACGGCGCTGAACGTGGCGAGCTCCACGTTCCTGGGTACCCCCGACGTGTATCTGCAGCCCAATCTGACCTGCAACCCGGCTCTGCACACCAAGCCAAACCAATATGTAAATGCGGCGTGCTTTCAGCTGCCGCAGATCGGACATAATGGTCCGTTCAACTTCCCGTACATCCATGCTCCCGCGTACTTCGATACGGACCTGACGCTGGCTAAAAGCTTCGGCCTGGGGGAGGGCCGCAACCTGCAGTTTCGGTTCGCGGCATTCAACTTCCTCAACCATCCGCTGACCAGCTTCACGACCTCCTTTCCGCAGCAGATTGCACTCAACCTGAGCAATCCCACCCCAGGGGGTGAGGCCGCGAACCCGGCGCTCGCAACGCCGCAGGCCGGATTCGGCATCGCCCCGCTCAGGGAAGGCCGGCGCGTTGTCGAAGTGGCCGCGAAATTCAACTTCTAAGCATATGCACAGTATTCAGCAGACGAACCCAAGGACTCGGAACATGCGCAAGTTCACGGCAGCACGAATGACTTTCCTGGCGCTCGGCCTGAGCACCGGCGTTGCGATGGCGCAGACCTTTACCCCGCCGGCGGCGGCGACCTCATCGCAGAGCACCGCATATACCGGCTTTACACAGACACAGGCTGTGGCGGTCGATGCGCGTGGCGACATCTTCTACACCCAGCCTGCCAACGGGGTCCTCGCGGAGGAGCCCGCAAGCGGTGCGGGGCAGATCACTCTCTACACAACGAGCACCGGTGGCAACGCGTATCCCAAAGGCGTCGCAGTCGATAGCACCTACGCCTACGAGACCGACTACGGCGGTCACCTGTGGCGAGTGCCTATCGGCGGCGGAACGGCCACCGACATCCTGACGGCCTGCGGCAGCCTGGACAATGGCTACCTGGGCACGCAGGTGGTCGCGACGGATGGTCTCGGCAACGTGTATACCGCCGGGAACAACGAAACGATGCTGTTCAAGATCAACTCGTCTGGCGCTTGCTCCATCGTCGCGGGCGCGACCCTCGATGGCAACTCGCACATCGCAGCCGACGCGGCCGGTAATCTCGCGTATTCATTGGGCGGCAACACTCTATATAGCCTCCCCGTAGGAGCGACCACGCCTGTTGTGGTCAGTACGGGCCTTACCATCAACGGCCTGCGCTCGGATGCTTTCGGTAACGTGTTCGTTACGACAACGAGCTCGATCGTTGAGGTCCCGTTCCTGAATGGGGCGCTGAGCGGCGCGAACGCGTTCGCGGTTCTGCCTTCCAGTTCGGCGTCGGACGTCGGCGTGGGGGCGACCGGTGCACTCTACACAACGGATGGCAGCAACCTGTATCTGAACAGGATCGGCAGCGTCCGCCTGCCCTCTACAGCGGTGGGCGGCACGTCCGCGGCGCTGCTTATCAGTGTCATCTTTAACAGCACGCAGACCCTGAGCGCGCTGCGCTATGCGGCCGGTACGGGAGCCTCTGCAGACATCATCAACACGGGCGCAGGCACTTGCGCGCTGGGACAGGCGTACACGGCAGGAACCTCCTGCACGCTTTCGTTCACGGCGAAGCCCACAGTCATCGGCACGCGCAATGAAGCCGTCGTGCTGTCGTCGGCAACCGGTGTGATCGGCACTATCGCGGTGGCGGTGCAGGGTTCTGGCGCTGGGCTGGTGAGTGACCCGGGCACGCAGACGACGCTGGGCAATGGATTCACCGCGCCGGGTGGCGTGGCAGTCGGCGCATCGGGCGCTGTGCTCATCGCGGACAAGACCGCCGGCACACTCTCCTACGTTCCCGCAGGCAGCACAGCCTCGACGGTGATCGCCACCGGCCTAAGCTCGCCGAGCGGCGCTGCACTCGCAGCCGATGGCACGGCATACGTCGCCAACTCGGGCGCAAACACTGTGGTCCGTGTGCCCTATAGCGGCGCCGCGTACGGCACGCCTGCCATCGTGGTCTCGGGTCTCAACGCGCCTTCCGCGATCGCCGTATCTCCAGGCGGAGAACTGCTGATCGCAAACACCGGCGCAGGCACGGTGTTGCGCGTGCCGAACCAGGGCGGCGTTCTCAACCCATTCGATAAAGCGACCGTGGGCGCATTCACCACGCCCGCCGGTTTCGCATATGATCCCGCCGGACACCTGTATGTCGCCGACGCGACCGCCGGCACGATCACGGAGATCCTGCCGGGCACAACAACAACGGCGGTTAGTGGACTCACCTCCCCGGGCGCCATCGCCATGGATGATTCACAGACGCTGTATGTATTGCAGAGCGGATCGAAGACCGTGCTGCGCATACCGTTCACCGCCGGCGCGTACAGCACCAACAGCACAACGGCGGTTGGCACCGGGTTCACCACACCCGCATCGCTCGCGGCCGATGCCGCCGGCAACCTGTATGTCGCAGATTCGGGCGCAGCCAAGGTGGTACGGATCCAGCGCACGGCTGGTGCGCTGACGTTCGGCAACGTCAACGCCGGCTCAACCAGCGCCTCACAGAGTTTGGTGTTCTCCAATGACGGTGACACCACATTGACCTTCGGCTCGCCGCTGTACACGGCCGCCGGCAATACCGGCGACTTCGCGGTAGGCACGTCGAGCACCTGCGCGGCCGCCGGTACAGTCGCTTCGGGCGCTACCTGCTCTCTCTCGGCAACATTCACTCCTACCGCTACGGGGCCCCGCTCGGATGTGCTAACCATCGCCTCCAACGCCGGCAACGCTTCTCCCATCACGGCGAACCTGGCTGGCACAGGTGTGAACCTGGCCAAGACCACGCTCACTCTGGCGCAGTCGCCCACCGGCACCGTCAGCTTCGGTACCAGCGTCACCGTGACGGCCACCATCACTCCGGCCCCGGGTTCTACCGGAACACCCACCGGTACTGTGCAATTTGCGGTAAACGGCGTTGCCTACGGTTCCGCTGTCACGCTGGCGAACAACATGGCCAGCATCTCGATCAGCGGATTGGGCGCCGGTAACAACACCGTCTCCGCCACCTACAGTGGCGATACGAACTTTGCCAGCAGCACAAACGCGACGGCGCTGATCATAGTCGTCACGCTTGCGCCGACAACAACGACGCTCACCGCGAACGTGAGCAGCGCGATTCCGGTGGCTCCCGGCACCAGCATTACCCTTACTGCAACCGTGAAGTCGGCCGTGCTCACCAGCAGCCCTAGTGGAACAGTGACGTTCATCGGGGGGACGACCACCCTGGGAACCGCAACGGTGAACACCACGACCGGCATTGCCACACTCACCAGCACGACATTCCCAGTTGGCACCTACGCCGTGGTCGCTACTTATGGCGGCGACACGGGTTTTGCGTCGTCCACGTCCAACACAGTCACGATCGCGAACCTGGCGCCCACATATGTTCTTTCGAACACGCCCACAGCGCTCAGCGTAAGTGCACCGGGTTCGGCCAGTACCAGCTTCACCATCATGCCGATCAGCGGCTACACAGGCGGCGTGGATATGGCGTGCAGTGGACTGCCGGCGAATACGCAATGCAGCTTTACGCCGGGCGCCGTGTACTTCATCAACACGACGAACAGCAGCGGAGTGACCGTAGCCCCCGGCGCACAAACAGTGGGGCTCACGATCACGACAGACACACCGCCTGCGTCCACGGTCGCAGCATGGATCCTGCCGCTCGGCGCTGTCGTGCTGCTCGGTCTGTTTCGTCTGCGTAGGAAGTTCAGCATGTCCGGCCTTACGCTGTGCATCTTCGCTGCGGCTTCGTTGGCGGGGCTGCTTTCGCTGAACGGCTGCAGCGGAACAAACACCCCGCAGACACCTGCCGGCACATCCACCGTGACGGTGACCTTCACCGGAACGCCGAACGGCGGTCTCGGCAGTTCCTCCACAACCAACCTGGTCAAGTCCTTCAGCTTCACCTTGACGGTTCACTAAGCAGCAGTGCGCTCTAGACGCCGCGCCACGAACGTTCCCTATGCGTACGTTGGCGGCGGTGTGTCTCACTGAGTACGGAGAAAGAATGAAGCGCAACGTCACAAGGCGTAGTTTCAGCCGCTTGCTCGGACTCTTTGCGGCTGGAGCTACCGCCTCACCGGGTGCAGTCGCAAAGAGTCCTTCTGCTCTCAGGCTCGAACCCACAGCAGACGCGGGAAGCGCCTTTCCATATGGCTTCTTGTGGGGAGCGGCGACCGCTTCGTACCAGGTGGAAGGGGCCGTCCGCGAAGGCGGCCGTGGTCCCAGCATCTGGGACACGTTCTCGCATACTCCAGGCAAGGTGGCCAAGGGAGATACCGGCGACGTAGCTGCCGACACCTTCCATCGTTATCGCGACGATGTCCGTCTTGCCGCAGAGATGGGTCTGCGCGCCCTGCGTTTTTCCGTAGCCTGGCCGCGCGTCTTCCCAACAGGGAGCGGCGCTCCCAGCCCGCGTGGCTTGGACTATTACCGCGCGCTTATCCACGAATTGCAGACTCACGGCATCGAGCCGTTCGTCACGTTGTACCACTGGGATTTACCTCAAGCGCTGCAGGATCAGGGTGGCTGGGAGAACATCGAGACCGCGCATCGCATGGCCGACTACAGCGGCTACGTGGCAGAGCTGCTCTCGGCGGAGGGCGTCAGTCACTTTCTTACTGGCAACGAGATCCGCACGTACGTGGAGCTTGGATACGGTAATGGCACCCATGCACCGGGTCTCCAGGTTGGGCGAAAGCGGCTGGCCCAACTGAGCCACCACGCACTGCTGGGTCACGGATTGAGTATGCAGGCGATCCGTGCCCGAACCAAGTCCGGAACGCTCGTGGGACTGGCGGAGAATCCGATCGCGGTCGTGCCCGCGACGTTGTCTTCTCAGGATCTGGAAGCCGCAAAACGCGCCATGCGCGAGGAGAATGCACCCTACCTGACCGCCATCTGCGAGGGCCGCTACACAGAGCAGTATCTGCAAGGTTTGGGTGCCGATGCTCCGCACTTTACAGCAGCGGAGATGCGGACGATCGCCGCACCCCTGGACATGCTTGGGCTGAATGTCTACAACCCCACGTACGTGCGGGCGGCTGCTTCGCCTAAGGGCTACGAAGTGATTCCTTCCCCAGCCGACTTCCCGCATATGGCGAGCTCATGGCTGACCGTGGGACCGGAAAGCCTCTATTGGACGACACGCCTCACGCACGAGTTATGGAATCCGAAGAGTATTTACATCACAGAGAACGGCTGCTCAGCCAATGACACCCTGACCGCCACGGGCGAGGTGCTGGATACGGGACGAATCATGTATCTGCGAAACTGCATTGCGCAGCTTCGACGTGCCGTGGCAGCCGGTGCGCCTGTGAAGGGCTACTTCGCCTGGAGTCTGCTGGACAACTTCGAGTGGGCTGACGGCTACGGCAAACGCTTCGGTCTTGTCTATGTCGACTTCGCTACCCAGAAGCGAACCTCAAAGCTGAGCGCGCGCTTTTATGCCTCGGTGATCTCGTCGCACGGAGTGGACCTATCCTGATCTCCTGGCCTGCACCAGAAAGGCACGGGCATACTGGTAGGTCGGTGACGAAGCAGGCTGCGCCGCCGCTGTCGGCTGCTGGGCCGAGATGACGAGTCAGGGACGAAGGGGATGACGGCCAAGCGCTCCACTTCATCCGAAAAGGGGCGGCGCGTGACGCAACCGGCCTAAGGTGCCGCGGTCTGGAGCACCTACCGATTAGCTACGGACCGGAATGCTTTCTGCCCGAGAACTTGGAGCGGCTCGATGGGTCGAAAGTGAGCGTAGCGCTCACTCGCCAGCCGGGAGTTCGCTTTGGCGATTGAGTCCCTGAGAAGGCATTGACCTGCCCGCCGAAGATATCTACCAGACGTAGCTGGAGTTCTCTCGTAGATTGAACGAGAGGAGGAACGGAGATGAAGAACAGCCGATTCAGCGAAGAGCAGATTATCGGGATACTGAAGCAGCATGAGTCCGGGGTGAAGACGGCGGATGTGTGCCGTGAGCCCGGGGTGAGCGCGGCGACGTTCTATGTCAGCGTCGCGGTTACCTTGAAGCCGAAATCCGCCCGCGGCTCTCCTTAAGTTTCCATCATGCTCCGTCTCCTTCGACAGGTTACGCCTCGGGTCTAGAGCTCAGATGGACCGTCTGATAGAAGTGCCGCAGCAGACGCCGAGCCGCGGAGTGTGAGTTGTGTCAGCTGCGCCTTTCCTCTCATGCGAGGTTCCCAAACCGGATACATCAACTCGGGCATGGGCTTCGCCCGAAACACCTTTCGCGTCTGACGGGCTATCCATCGTGCTGAAGTCTTTGCCTTCTTTCGCCGCGCGCTGTCAGTCGAGATGCCTGTGCCCGCATACATCTGCCGGTACAGCTTGGAGAGCAGGACAAAGGCGACCCGGGCACGAAGTGTCGGAGTGCAGGCGGAACGTTGCCAGATTGCGCGCCATTCGTAGAAGCGATCCCAAACCGCCTGCGTCCGCTCTTTGATGTCCTCAGAACTCATCACCGGATGGGGCGTAAACATCTTGGGACGAATCGCTGTCGGAATCAGCCAATACCGTGTGATGGGCGTGCCCTCCACCAGCGTCGGCTTTTCGGCTTGTTCCTTTTCCCAGCGCCCAAAGTCCACAGTTCCGGGAAAAGGCGTCATCATCACGAACTGAGCGAACGTGACATCCGCTTTCATCGCCAACTCGACGGTCGCACCAAAGGTGCTCGGTCTGTCTGTCGGCAGACCAAAGATGAAAGAGCCAAGCACATGGACACCGTGCTCACGGAAGGTCTGCAGCTGTTTGACCAGGCGGTCGCCGGAGTAGTTGAAGTCCTTATAGACAGCCTTCAGGCCCTCAGGGGTTACGGCTTCCACCCCAACCAGTGCACCCTTGATATTGGCTCGATGCATCGCGTCGAGGTACTCTGTGTCCTCAGCCGACTCCATCGTGATCTGAGTGAAGAAGACCATGTCCTTCGGCAACTTCGCGAGTTCCGCCATGAGCGAGAAGCGTTCGCTTCGAATCTGCATCAGCGATTCCAGCTTCCCTGCATTGTTCTGCTCCCTTGCAAGACGGAGATCCGTCAACGTCACGGGATAGAAATTGTCGTCGGCAAGAGCGATGAATCTGAAACCCAGGCGCCTCAGGTCAATGATCTCGTCGATGACTCTTTCAAATGCTCGCTGCCGCGGCTTCTGTCCGTCAGTCCGCCACACGGAACAGAAGGAGCAATGCTTGGGGCATCCGCGAATCGTTTGCACGGAGGCCCACATGTACTTATTCGTGTCCATGAGGTCCCAGCGCGCTGCCAGGAACTCATCCCCTTCGATCTTTCCACCCTCATAGATTCGTTGGGCGGATCCAGCCTGCAGATCGCGAAGGCACCGTCCCCAGGCGATATCACCGTCGCCCCTGACAACAGCGTCCGCCGCTCCACGCTCGAAGGGCTCCTCAGGAAAGAGCGTGGCGTGAATACCGCCATAGACGACCGTCGCGCCCCGATAGCGCGCCAGCTTGCCTACCTGATAGCCGCGCAATGCATTGCCGGTATGAACGCTGATCCCAACGACGTCACCGGCTTGGATCGTGTTTGGATCGAACTCCTCAATGGACTCGTCCACGAGGATGGGATCGCCCATTGATCGCGGCGTCGCAGCCGCCAACACGAACAGCCATCGAGGGGTAATGACCGCCGTTCCGAAAGAGTTGTCACTTGGGTTTATCAGATGAACATGCATCGCCGTGGCTCCGAGCCTTGATGGATGGACTTGGAGCTACTGTTCGGGATTTTGCGCTACGCCTTCGGCGGCAGTGCTGAGGTTGGCTTTGCCGAGGCGCTCAACCCTATCGGCCTGCGGACCCTTCTCGCCGGCGATGATGTCGAAGGAAACGTCTTCTCCTTCTTTGAGGCTCTTGTAGCCGTCCTGACAGACCGCACTGAAATG
>CAXTPR010000033.1:19904-23857 GCA_964246235.1 uncultured Acidobacteriaceae bacterium | reverse complement strand
CGTCTTCTCCTTCTTTGAGGCTCTTGTAGCCGTCCTGACAGACCGCACTGAAATGTACGAAGACATCGGCACCGCCTTCGCGGCTTAAAAAGCCAAATCCTTTTGCATTGTTGAACCACATCACCTTGCCCTTGTACTGTGCCATATCGGCCGTCCTTATCCTGGCTGCGTGTCCTGATTCTCGATTGAGTATCTTCGTGCGGCAGCTATCGCGCTGTCCTGTTTGGGACACCCCTTCATTGTCCTTCGGCGTTACAGAACTCTTACGAGGAGTGCCGTGTCCGTGTGAGGACACAAGGCATCTTTCCTACAGAGGAATGTCCATGCACCTGCTTCGCACCCTTCGAGGAGACAAAACATTCGGGAGACCCATCGCATGGACGACTGCTTTGGTCTTCGTCGTGTTGCATGTGGGCGCCATCGCTGCGCTCTTCTTTTTTACCTGGAAGGCTCTGTTAGCGGCCGTAATGCTCTGGTGGATCGCTGGTGGCGTAGGGATCGGTATGGGCTACCATCGCCTTCTTACCCATCGTGGGTACAAGACACCCAAGTGGATGGAGTACGTCCTCACCGTGTGCGGAACTCTGGCTCTTGAAGGCGGTCCCATCTTCTGGGTGGGCGTTCATCGGATGCATCATCAGAACACGGACAAAGAAGGTGACCCACATTCTCCGGGGGAGGGCGGCTTGTGGGCTCATATCGGTTGGATGGTAACCGGCGAAGCCATGCACAACGACTCCGCCGAACTGGCGCGCTTTGTGCCTGAGCTGAGGAAAAGCAAGTTTCATGTGTGGATCAGCCGGTACCACTGGGTACCTCTAACGGTTTTAGCTGTCATCCTGCTTGCCGTGGGCGGATGGTCCATGTTCCTCTGGGGAATCTTCTTGAGGACTGTCGTCGGGCTTCACTCGACATGGCTGGTAAATTCCGCCACCCACATGTGGGGCTCGAGAAGATTCGCCACCGGGGACACATCACGGAACAGCTTCTGGGTTGCTCTCCTCACCTTTGGAGAGGGGTGGCATAACAACCATCATGCTCATCCACAATCTTCGCGGCACGGGCTGGTCTGGTATGAGTTCGATCCGAACTGGTACGGCATCCTTGCACTGCGCACAATGGGTTTGGCTTGGGACGTGAAAGCAAGGACGATTCGCGGAGAGCCGGTATAGAAAGCACAGAACCTGACGACGAACCCATCGGTTGCTTCGATTTCGATCGGAGGCTTCTAAGGGGATGCGATAAGCAATTTCTTAGTGCGGCTACAACCCTGGCCTCGGGACTCTACGGTCTTTACAGCGCGACTTCGCTGCTTGTGCCATTGGGGTGGAATGATGCGAGCGGCCACATCGTCCGCAAGAACTGTAATGTGACCGCGTCTCCGACAAACGAGCGCAGCAGTTCCACGAGAGAGCCAAGAACCGCCAACTCCCCGCGTGCAGCTTCCTGCACGCTGGGAGTGAACTCTATATCGTTCAGGCCTTCGACAGTTCCGTTTAGCCCAGCACGTGCGGAACGCAACCATGGAAACTCGGAACACTGTGCGAGTAACGCTCGCGAAAGCATCGGCTGTGTGCTGCGATTGCCCCCCATCGCCGCGAAGCCCTCACAGAGCCTGTTGAGCACACGAAACTGCGGGGTCCCGTCGTCCCTTGGAAGAGCCGCAACACTAGCCTGGAAGGCGAAGAGGTGAGTCGCAAGCTCCTTGACGATGCTCGTAACGGGGATGGCTGTGGATCGGGAGGAGATCTTGTTTCCGATCTCGCGCGTTGTCCCTACCGATCCAGGTGCCGCGCCATCGCTGTCTGCAAGGCTTCGAACCAAGGTCTCGAACTCCGAATCGACGAATTGCCCGTTCGGATCTAGCGGTGCTCCAGCAACAGCTTCCACGATGGCCGCGTTAAGAAAAACAGACTCAGAATGATTCTCATTCTGTTGTACCCAAGGCTCCAGCAGAGCGCCGTTGCTTCGTACCATGAGGGAATAGAAGGCAACCAGCCGGGCACAGATGACCTGCCGGCGCTCGTCACTTGCGTAGTGGTGCCAAATCACTGAAACTGCGCGAGTGAGGGGAACCTCATCTCCGAACTTGTCATCGTCGTCCAGCAAAACGGACCTTGCGCCCGCCAGAAGAGAGTCCGGGTCCCATTCCGAACTCCTACTCAGGTAGACCCCAGCTGCCTTCGTGTTTGGCGGCGCCACCTTTCCGTTTGCAGCGGCCACAAACAGCGAAATGGCAAAGCCCATCTCTTCGGCATTGATCGATGGTGCAGCGACAGTGTTTGTTTCGGTCAAGGTGTCACTCATGGGCAGCATTGAGAGTCACCCCGCCGGCTGCCGGCTCGACTCCACTTTCCGCACAGCCATCCTCCTGCGACGGACGCGTCATACTCGTTCGTGCCCAGAGAGCCCATTTCAGCGCGACCGCCTCTCGCCGAACCATTTCTAGAATCACTCTGGAAGTCCGCTTGCGCTGTGCGTTTCCGGACAGTGCGGGAGCAATCTTTGTCTGCCCCTGTATGATTACTGCATAATCGTAGCCAAGAGTCGCTTCCCTTGGTTCTGGTGGTGAGGCGAGTTCGCTCTTCCATGCGACGGGAATCCTGGGAGACGACCGTATGAAAAGTGGCACGCCACCGTTCGACGTCAATCTGTTCCTTGCAAATTCGGGAATCGGCAAGACCATGGCTCCGTTTGCGAAAGGTGGAACGATCTTTGCGCAGGGGGATGACTGCAACTCCGTATTTTACGTTCACGGAGGAACGGTCAAGCTGACGGTGGTGTCGGAACAGGGCAGGGAGGCGACCATAGCCATTCTGGGCGCCGGAGACTTCATCGGGGAGGAATGTGTCGCGACCGCCCAGCGATTCCGATCCGCCACGGCAACAGCGGTCACGCCTTGCATTCTTCTCCTCATCGAAAATTCCGAGATGCAGCGAGTATTGCGCGATGAACCCGAGATGTCCGCCGCTTTTGTCGCTTATCTGCTTGCCAGGACCAGCCGAATTCAGGCCGATCTGGTAGATCAACTATTCAACTCCACCGAAAAGCGGCTCGCAAGGACACTGCTTTTGCTGGCCAACTTCGGTGGTGAGGAAACTGCAGAAACTCTTGTGCCGCCTATCAGCCAGGAAACACTGGCGGCTATGGTCGGATGCACACGGTCGCGCGTGAACCTGTTCCTCAATCGTTTCCGTAAGCTCGGCTACATCGACTATGCGGATCGCATCCGTGTGAATAAGAGCCTCTTGCAGGTGATTCTCCACCACTGACGATCAAGCCGCCAGACAGAAGCTTGTCCACGAAACACGGCGCTCAGATGCATTTACTGCAATGTTCAACTTTCGTTGAAGCTCACCTACACCACTGAATGGCAAGGTCACGGAGAATACCGATCCTGAATGATCGCCACCGGCTGCAGATCGGACCCGGACTGCTCCGCCATGCTTCTCAATGATTTGCTTTGTGACCCAGAGCTCCAGGCCGGTCCCAAAATCCCCTTTCGCCGTGAAGAAAGGTTCGCTTTTGCTGAGTCAAGCGCCAGCATCAACCGAGCTTCGCTGGTCTGGAGAGCTTCCTGGTGCGCTTCCTTTCTGCAATCTCTCCTCGCATCTGCTGTGCCAGGTTCTCCGCAACTTCCGCAAGTTCGTGCTGGCGCACAGCGGACACCATCAAGGCCTGATTGATAGCGGTGGCCTGCTGTCGATAATCAGACGTGTTTGAAATCTGAAGCATGGTTCAAGGTGACGTTTTAGCAGCCGAGCCGACTGGCCAAGCGGAGTAGAACCAGCCCGTGTCCTGTGGCGCAGAGGAACGATGCTCCGCAAAGCTGTCTGCGCGTCCACTGCTCGCCACCTGGCGAAAGAGGGTGACGCATTCGCCATACCGGGGGAACGATACGGCAAGCTCAAGTCCCACAATCAAGTCCGTCGTCTTATCTACCAATCGGTGAA
>CAXTPR010000033.1:0-19804 GCA_964246235.1 uncultured Acidobacteriaceae bacterium | reverse complement strand
ACGGCAAGCTCAAGTCCCACAATCAAGTCCGTCGTCTTATCTACCAATCGGTGAAACGCCGGAGTTCGCGTACCGCACGATGTGCGTTGCGCCTTCCACCATCAAACTCGGGACTAACGACCCTCACAGCCAGTCATTGCAATGTATCGGCGAGCCAAGTGGTTCCATGAACAAACCGAGCCCCTTCGCTACGGGCGCAGACGACGTACCCGTTAGCTTTTGTGCGATGTGACTGCCTGGGGGATACCGGAGATCAGCCCACTGTAGTGTTCGAGGTCCGAATCGAGGAGGGCGAGACCCTGAAGTCCGATCTCGTATTCCCGTATCGCTTTACTATGATTTCCGCCACGCATCTTGATGACCATGAGCACCTTGCGGAGTTCGCCTGCAATCTCTACATATCTCAGGCGGATGAGATCGTCCGTGAGGAACGAGATGGAGTACGTGCTAAACGGGAGCGAGGTGAACGATTCCTCAATTTCCACGGTACTCATTACTGTGACGCCGACGCCGGTGAGCGCGGCGATCATCCTGTAGAGCGATTCTCTGAAATCAATGCGGTAGCCGGGAGCGAGGGCCATTTCGAAGCCGGAAAGCGAGTCGATGACAAGCCGTTTCGCACCAACCCGCTTGACCGCGTCCAGAATCTCCTGCATTGCTTCCTCGATGGAAAGGTCGAGCGGTCTGAGGTAGAGAACTTCAAGCGCTCCCCTTTTCGTCCCCGCTGTGAGGTCCTGCCCCAGGCTCTGCGCACGGCAGATGTAGTATTCCGGACGCTCCTCAAAGACGGCAATCACGCCACCTTCCCCACGCTTCTGGCCCTCAGCTATGAACTGCGAGGCGATGGCCGACTTTCCGGAGCCGGAAGGACCGGCTATCAGGATGCTGTCGCCTTCAGGGACTCCTCCATTGAGCATCTGGTCAAGGCCGGCAATGCCTGTGGCCAGACGGATGGAGGAAGGCAGCCTCTCCTTGCGGTCCGAGAGCCCGAGCGTTCTTGAGAAGGCTTGCACGCCCGCCTGGCTGATCCGGAAGGTATGAAGACCCGGGACCGAAGCCTGCCCACGCAGTTTCATGACCTGGAGTTTGCGGGTGATGGAACTGCGCTCCGCAACCTGCGACAGCCAGATAAGGCCGTCCGCTACCGTGAAGACGGGATTATCCCGCAGTTCAAGCTCGGTGTATTCACCGATGAGGAAACTCGTGATTTGCCAGCTCGTGAGATGTAATGCCAGATGCTGAACGAACGCCTGCAGTTCGATCTCGCCGCTCCCGCGGTTTACTTTCCGCTCGACGGTGCGAAAAGAATCCACGATGACGATGCCGGGATTGCTGTCTTCAACTTCCGTCACGATCGCGGCCAGAACGGCGTCGAGCCCCTGCTCCAGCAAGATATCTCCGAGATTGATAAACCGTGCGCAGTTGCCAATCTTTTGAGGATCGAAGAAGTCATACTGCTGTTGATAGCGGAGCATCTTGATCGCCGGTTCGCCCAGCACAGTAAAGTACAGAGCAGGCCTCTCAGGGGTGGCGTTAGCGAACAGAAACTGGTGCCCGATGGTTGTTTTTCCGCAGCCGGGAGCACCGGCGACGATGTTGAAGGAAAGTTCGGGAATGCCCCCACCGAGGATTTCATCGAGTCCAGGAACGCCGGTCGGCAGTTTCCTGATGATGACTTTGTCTAACTGGTTCATGCTTCTGTACCCCTTCCGTCGTCTCCCTCATCGAAAGAGGCTCCCGGCCACGCATCTTGAATAAGGCGAAGTGCGAGCGCTTCGCCCAGGAAAGTGCAAAGCAAATCCAATAGGTGTCCGATGAGAACAGTTTCGCCTTTGGCTGCTTCGTCCGGGCTCAGTCGCGGGTCTATGTCCCCCAAATGCTCGAGACACCCGCGCTGTCCTATCTTGACAGGCGCAAGTCTCGGAATTTCGGCTTTCGTCAACGTGAGCGCACGATTGATCAGTGCCTGAAACCCCATAGTCCCGGCGAAGGAAGAAAGAGGCCGACGCAACTTATCGCAAACGTGGAATTGTGGATCCGCTTCCGCCACGCGGTTCCCTCTGCTCGCGGGTCCAAACGCGAGCAAGCGTCCTGCGAGTTGTTGAGATCTCTGCGTTACGGGGATATGAGCCGCCTGACGCTGACGTTCCTTCATGGTGAAACGCGCGACTGATTCTTGTCAAAGCAGAGAAGGCGCACGCCCTGCGGCCGCCCTATGCTGCGCACGCAACCTTCAGACGAAAGCCGTCGGGCCGGTCGCTTCCATCATCGCGGATAATCGCAGTTGCCTTGCCGGGTGTCCTGAACGAGACACCCTTCCGTCCGTGCGGGTGGTAGAAGGGTTAGAAGTGCCAAGTAGCGAACCTTGAGAGGCCTATGAGCATTCCCCGCGCCCGTAACGCCTCACGCGCAGCACTTCTTTGCGCCGCAATCCTGTTTCCACTGAAACCTTCTATTGCTCAGCAGCCCCAAGCCATGCCTGTTCGACACATCCAGGGCACAGGCCACGCGTTCCTGATTCTCCGTGCGGAGTCGGGTGCGGTGCTGGGCTATGGGGAACTGCTCCAGCTTGTCCATGGCGATCGGGTCAACTCTCGCGTCACGTACCACTTTCGCGACGGCTCTTTGGATGACGACACTACCATCTTTACTCAGCGCACGACCTTTCATCTGATCAGCGACCATCACGTACAGCACGGCCGGTTCTTTTCGAAAGATTCAGATTTGCTGGTGGAGGAGGGCGGCAATATCATCATCCGCACCATCGGGAAGGATGGCAAGGAAACGATCGAAACGAGTCACATCGAACTTCCTGCCGACACTTCGAACGGCTTTACCGGCACGATGCTCCTCAACGTGGCACCAAACTCCGGCCCCTTCAGACTCGGTCTGATTGCTCCCACCGGTAAGGGGCGCCTCATTCAACTGTCCATTGACGTTGCAGGTGAGGAACCCTTTTCCCCAGTTCTCGGCGTCCGGCGCAAAGCTACCATTTTCCGCATTCACCCGGAGCTTGGTGGGGTCGCCGGAGTTGTGGCGCCTCTCCTCGGCAAACAGCCAAAGGATGTCTTCGTCTGGGTGCTCGAGGGGGATGTACCGGGCCTCGTTCGCGCCATAGGACCGCTCGAACAAGGCGGTCCCGTGGTCAGCATAGAACCTGCGGGAGCATCCTACCCGCCTGCGGCTGTGGTCAAGAAGTGAAGGCTTCCCGATTGCACCCGCAAGCCGTTCGGCACCTGAACCGATTGCGAGCGCCAACTGAGGAAGCACTCATTAGCCATCAGGCACCGAACTCCAGGCCGGCTTTGCGGAACACCTCAAGCAAACGAAGCAGCGGGCCAGCCGGATAGAAGACCCAAGCGCCTCTCTTTGCCTGGAATCGAGTAAGCCGATGGTGGCGATGATTGCAGATGCAGCCAAGCAGCCTCCATTGAGCCAGTCGGACTGATCCGCGACATGGCGATGTCGGTGCTGTCGAGCGAGTGGAGCACTTTGAAAGGGCTGCTCGTTTCAAAAGCAAATGTCGGTAACGAGGCGGGTTCTTCTACCGAGTGCACGAAAGCCGTTCTGTCCACGAGGAATCTGCTTTTCGCTCCGCGCGACGGCTTGCGTCAAGCCTTTCGGCACGGGAGAATGCAGTTATGCCAAACCCCTCCCAGACAAGCACGGCGAAGGTCGTATCCACCCATGATGCACCGGCCGCCATCGGCCCTTACTCCCAGGCTGTCCGCGTGGGGAACACCGTGTTCACCTCCGGGCAAATCCCCATCGATCCGGCTACGGGCAGCTTCGTTCCCGGCGCAATCAGCGAACAGACCGAGCGCGTGTGCCGGAACCTGGAAGCCGTTCTCGCCGCAGCGGGGTTGAGCATGACTCAGGTCGTGAAGACGATGGTCTTTCTCCAGGACATGAAGGACTTCGCAGGGATGAACGAGGTATACGGCCGCTATTTTGCAATGGAGGGTGCGACAGCACCCGCTCGATCGACCGTGCAGGTGGCGGCGCTTCCCAGGAACGCGCTGGTGGAAATCGAGTGCATCGCAATGGGTAACACGGAAATCTGAAAGCCACGTGTCGGCGGGGAGTTCAGCTGCATTTTGGTCGTCTTGCAGGCACGGCAGTCCCGGAGCGTGGGAGCCAAAGGAAAACTCCTGCATCCAATAGGAAGGAGGACAACCCATGCCCACGATCCCCGCCGCCGGCCCACTAAGTGATGCTGTTGTGGCTGCCGCGACGAACACCCAGTCTGGAAAAACAGAGCGTAGCGACAAGGAGTGGCGTGAGCTGCTCACGCCCGAGCAGTACCACGTGTTGCGCGAGAAAGGCACCGAGCGGCCTTTTACGGGAGCGCTCTATAACAATCATGCAGACGGCCTGTATCACTGTGCAGCCTGCAACGTACCGTTATTCAAATCCGATACCAAGTTCGAGTCCGGGACCGGCTGGCCGAGCTTCTTCGATCCCATTTCACCGGCTGCCGTGCAGCTGCACGAGGATCGCACCTTCGGTATGCGTCGCGTGGAGGCGGTCTGCGCCAACTGCGGCTCGCACCTGGGCCACGTTTTCCCCGATGGTCCCAACCCCACAGGCCAGCGTTACTGCATCAACTCGGCGTCACTGGGGTTTGTTCCTGAAGGAAAATAGCCATGAGCTTGCCGGGAGTAGCCGACATCCGACGCCGGAACAATGGCCCTTATGGGTTAGGCTAAAGGGTAGTGGCGCGGATCGGGCGAAGATCTGTCCCGCGCCGAACCAGTCGGTTCTAGAAACATTTTCCGAGGTTTCATGTCAGATCCCCGAGCCATCGGGCCGCTTCCCGGCCTATCCGTGCTCGTTGACGCAGCCTACCGTGCGGGCAGGGCATCCACTGGACTGCTACCGGCGACGGCCGCTTTCGCTCGTTTCGGATCTGAGTTGGCGCATCTCCGGCGCATCGCGCATCCCACCGCAGCCATGACCTTCTCTCCGGCCTGGTCGCGCGCCGTGCCGTCGCCGCCTGGATACGCTCAGCGGTTTTTGATCCTCCACGAACAGGGTGAGCTTCGCGCAGCGCTGTGTCTTCGGGAGCGTACGCTGCTGGGGGTGCCGACCGGCATATTTCACGGCAGTGATGCCAAGGGCGAGAGCCTGGTGCTCTGCAAGCCCGGTGAAGAAGCAAAATGGCTGGCGGAGGGCATTCAATTGCTCTTCACCGGGCTCCGGGGCACGGCGTTGCTTATCAATCGACCGGCGGACAGCAGGCTGTATGAACCTGAGACCTTCCGGCCCGTGCTGGAGCAGGCCCGGCTCCAGCAACGGTCTCACACAACGCCGTTCCGCTGGCGAACCGAGATCCGTCCTCAACTGGATCAGACGCTGGCGCCCTTCGGCCATAGAACCCGCAGGAATCTCCGTCACGCGCTCCGCCGGGTCGGCAAGAATGGCTGGCAGTTTCTGCCTGACCTCACCGCCGGGCAGATTGCGGAAGCAACAAGCTTTCTGGCAACGCACTCCACGCATCCCTATGCTGCGAGCGCGATCACCGCTCGTCTGGACCTCGAGCGCTCCCAGGAGAACAGCTTCTCCATGGGCCTCCGCAGTTCCGAGGGTGAGTGGCTCAGCCTCTTGAGCGGCGTACGCCGCAGCGGCGGCACCACCGATGTCTTCTGGCAGAGCAACGTGGCCCGCGGGCACGAATCCGTGGCCATGGCCATGCGGGCGCTCCTCATGGAGCATGAAGGACAGCAGGGAAGTTCAGTTCTGCGCTGGATCGGCGGAACCTCACCCTTTATGGAACATTGCTGTCTGCCTGATCCGGGAAGCCAAACGCTGATCACGCGTCCCGGCGTGCGCCTCGCACTGCTGCAAAGAGCCTTCGAAACACGAATGATTTCGGACGTGAACCCGATGCAGAAGCTCCTGCGGCTAAAACCGTCTGAAGCGTAGATGAAAACAGCGCTCTCCGCCGCAGAGCCGGCCTTCACTGACGGTATTCCCAGAGCGTAGCGAGGAACATGCTTCTGTTCGCGGGGCCGACGCGCTCTACAAGGTCGCTCTAGTCTGTAGCGCGGGGAGGGAGTGGTGGACGAAAGGCCGATGGAGGGACGCTCGAAGCAGATGGAAAATCGACCGGAAGCAGAGAAGCGTCTACTCGTTAGATTGATCCGCATCGAGCAGCGCCCGTGTCTCCGAGAGCGTCAGCATGGCGCCGTCCACCTCGAACTCGTATTCGCCGGCATTCTCGGGCACCTTGGTGACGTGGCCGACTGTGTGACCACGGGTTCGAAGCTGTTCCACGATCAGATTGGTATCGATCATCTATTCAACCTCCGGTCCGTTCAAGCGAGGTAAAAGCGAACCGCAAGGCCCGCTCATTTGCCCCTTAGCCCTTGACGATCTTGCCGGACTTGATGCAACCCGTGCAAACCCGGACCCGCTTGGCCACGCCGTTGGCGACTGCCTTGACTGTTTGCAGATTCGGATTCCAGCGCCGACGGGTGACGTTGTGCGCGTGCGAAATGTTGTTGCCAAACTGCGGCCCTTTGCCGCAAAGCTCACATACCTGTGCCATGGTTCTTCCTTGGTGATGCCAAACTCTTGTAGCGGCGCTACTGAAACTCCCGGCGCGCCTGTCTGAATTCGTTCTGCTTGTCCAGACATTCCGTTGCAAGGGAGCCGCGGTCAAGGCTGAACTTGTGCCCAGATCCATCCACCGCGTCAAGGCTAACTATACCAGAATTGCAGGTATCTCCGCCTGCCAGGAGTGCGTCAGCCAGCCGGTCGGCTTTGCGGCGTGGGCTGCAGTTTCTTTCCCTCGCGCGCTACCATGTCAGGGAACCCATGCCACGAACACCTGACATGGACCGAGGGAAACACTTGTCCACTCTTCAAGGTCAATCGCTGATTGACGGCTCCGCCACCACCCTTCGGGGCTCGTCCTTCCGCGCAACAAATCCAGCGACTGGCGCTTTGCTCGATCAGCCCTTCTATTCGGCTTCGCCCGACGACCTGCAGCGCGCCGCCGCCTTAGCTGCAGCCGCGTCGCCCGCTTTTGCGAAGACCTCGGGGCGGGAGCGCGCCGGCCTCCTCCGAGCCCTTGCAGACGCCCTCGCCGCGAACGCAGAGCCCATTGTCGCGCGGGCGAACCTTGAGACCGGCCTGCCTCTCCCCCGCCTGCAGGGTGAGCTTGCCCGGACAACCGGCCAGCTCAGGCTCTTCGCGGACCTGCTCGACGAGGGCTCCTGGGTCGACGCCCGCATCGATACGGCACTCCCCGACCGCAAACCCCTGCCGCGGGCTGACCTGCGCTCCATGCTGCGCCCCCTCGGTCCCGTCGCGGTCTTCGGAGCCAGCAACTTTCCGCTGGCGTTCTCGGTTGCCGGCGGGGATACCGCGTCCGCCCTGGCTGCGGGCTGCCCGGTGCTGGTGAAGGCGCATCCCGCTCATCCGGGGACAAGTGAACTGGTCGGGCAGCTCGTGCAGCAGGCCGTGGCCGCGGCCGGTCTGCCGACAGGTGTCTTCTGTCTCCTCTTCGACTCCGGGCTTGACGTCGGCAGCGCGCTGGTCAGCCACCCCGCCGTCAAGGCGGTCGGCTTCACAGGTTCCGGTGCGGGCGGACAGGCGCTGATGCGGCTGGCCAACGCCCGGCCGGAGCCCATCCCCTGCTACGCGGAGATGGGGAGCACCAATCCGCTCTTCATTCTTCCCGGAGCCCTCCGCGAGCGCGCAGCCACCCTTGCCACCGGCCTGCAGACTTCCTTTACGCTGGGCTCCGGACAGTTCTGCACCAAGCCTGGCCTGGTCTTCGTCCCCGAACCCCAGGGCGGGCCGTTCCTTGAAACGCTACGCACCGGTGTCGGTGCACTGGGTGCTCACGGCATGCTGACTCCCGGCATTGCCGGCAAATACGGCGAGGCGGTCAGCGAGCGTCTTGCCGGCAACAAGGCTCGCCACCTGGCCGGGCGTCCATCCTCCGAGCTGCAGCCTGCGGAGGGCGGACCTGCGCAGGGTGTGCCCGTGGTCTTCTCAGTGGAGCTGGCCGACTTCCAGCAGCACCCGGAGCTCGAGGAGGAGATCTTCGGGCCCACCACGCTGCTCATCCAGTACTCCGCGCCGGAAGAGTTACTGCACGCCGCGCACAGCTTGCATGGACACCTCACCGCTACCATTCACGCCACGGAGGACGACCAGCCGCTTGCCGCCGAGCTCGTTCGCGTGCTCGAGACGCGGGTAGGACGCATTCTCTTCAACGGCTATCCCACCGGCGTCGAGGTCTCACCGGCCATGGTGCATGGTGGACCATTTCCCGCCACCTCCGATGGCCGGTCCTCCTCCGTAGGCACACGCGCGGTTCTTCGTTTCACCCGGCCGGTCTGCTTCCAGGATGTTCCCTCGGCGCTGTTGCCGGCCGAACTGCAGCCCGGCAACCCGTTGGGTATCATGCGGCTCGTCGATGGGGCTCTCACCCGCGACTAGCACTCAGGTGTGCGCATCCGTTCTGCGCTCCGCTGCCGCATGCGTCAGAGATGCCCCTTGCAGATGCAGTGGCGCTACAGACGGAGTACAGAGAACTTCGCTCAGGGTGAGGCCTGGAAAGAATCACCATACTGCAGGGAGGTACCGCTAACCTGCCGAGGTTATGCTCCTGGCGTGGCGGTGGGGTCGGCCTTCTGCAGCACCAGCGTGCTCGTTGCGCTGCCGAAGGGAATGTGCTCCTTCTCGAAGGCGATGAGGATGCGGCGTCGAAGCTCGCGCAGGACGCCGTCGCGCTGATTGGCGCGAACGCGCAGGTTGATGGGGTACAGCACCTCATGGCCGCTGATCTTGTCCACGCCGAGTACCTGCGGGTCGGCGATGATGACGTCGTGGAGAGCTTCGTCCCCACGGAGATCACAGGCAAGTTTGGCGAGCAGCGCCATGACGCGGTCCGGGTCGACGCTGGTTTCCGCGCTCACCGTCAGCGTGGCGACGGAGTAATCGCGGGAAAGGTTCGAAACGGTGGCGATCTGGCTGTTAGGCACAATGTAGAGGGTGCCGTCCCCGTCGCGCAGCTTGGTTACGCGCAAAGTCAAATCCTCGACGGTGCCCTGCAGGCCGGCGATCTTGACCACATCGCCGACGCTGTACTGATCCTCGATGAGGATGAAGACGCCGGTGAGCATGTCCTTGAAGATGGATTGCGCGCCGAAGCTGATGCCGAGACCGATGACTCCAGCAGAGGCAATGAACGGCCCCAGAGGAACGCCGATGGCGCTGAGGATCTGGAGGATGACATAGAAGCCGATGAGGGCGTAGGTTGTAGCGCGCACGATGCCGGCGACGGTGCGAAGCTGCGCGGCGCGGCGCGAGTTGCCGACCAGGTGGTCGGCGCGGCGGCGCAGGCGCCTGACGAAGAACATGACCACCCGCTGCAGGACGAACGCGATCAGGAGAGTGCCGATGACTTTCGGCAAACCCTCCTGGATGAAGGCGAGCAGGTCATTGTGCCAGCCGCGCTCCACGCTGAGCAGATTGTGTTCTTCCTGCGGGAGGGACGCGGGCAGGGACGCGGCGAACGGGAGAGAATGCAGGCTTTGGAAAGTCACTCTTCAAAGAATAGAGTAGAGACGTAGCGACAAGGGAGGGTGGGCTATGCAGTTGAGCAGGCGATCCGCGATGGGTCTTGTAGCGATGCATGCACTGGCGTCGTCGGCTGTGGCGCGCGCACAGATTCCGCAGCCGAAAAAGCCGGCAACCGCCTCCCCGGCCAGTCAGGCCGGCATGCCGGACGTACCCGGATTGGATCGGCAGGAGCAGGAGCAATCCGGTCCCATGCGCGAACGGATGCAGATCACGGCGGAGAAGGCCCGGAATGACGACCGGCGCAAGCGCATGCTGGCCGATACCGACAAGCTCCTCGCGCTCTCTACGGAGTTAAAGGCTTATATCGAAAAGAGCACCCGGGATGAGCTTTCCATGGACGTGATTCGCAAAGCGGCGGAGATCGAGAAGCTGGCGCGCGATGTGCAGCAACGCATGAAGAACTGACGTTCGCCAGGACTTTTCTTCCTGCCGCCGGTCGGGCCTGCGAAAGACACGCCATCCGTGTTCCCAAGCCCACGGACGCACGGAGGGCGTTTTCCGCCTGCGTTCGCCGGGCAGGGTGGGTAAAATCGGTCTCGGAGCGGCGCGCTCACAAGCAGCCGCCGGAGGAAGAAGCTCTTGGCGCAGAGAACATCCCACGGCACGAACGGCGCGGCCCTTGCGGCAGAGCCGCGGGCGAGCGCCGGCCTTCTCTCGCCAGAGCGGCTCGTCGAGTTCTACCGATTGATGTACCTTTCGCGGCGTACGGATGACCGTGAGATATTGCTCAAGCGTCAGCAAAAGATCTTTTTTCAGATTTCGTGCGCCGGCCATGAGGCCCTGCTGGTGGCCGCGGGCCTGGCGCTGCGGCCCGGGTCTGATTGGTTTTTCCCGTACTATCGCGATCGCGCTCTATGCCTGGCGATCGGCAACACGGTGGAAGACCAGTTGCTGCAGGCGGTGGGAGCGGCTGGCGATCCGGCCAGCGGTGGGCGGCAGATGCCTTCGCACTGGACCAGCGCGCGGCTGCACCTGGTTTCTCCGTCCTCTTCCACGGCGACCCAGTGCCTGCACGCGGTGGGCTGCGCGGAGGCAGGCCGGTACTTCCGCGAGCATCCAGAAGCCGCCAGGAAGCAGGCCGGCGACTACAGGCAGTTCAAAGACGTGACGTTTCAGGCCGATGAGGTCGTGTATGTCTCGATCGGTGAAGGTTCCACCTCGCAGGGAGAGTTCTGGGAGTCGTTGAATACGGCCTCCAACCTGAAGCTGCCGGTGCTGTATGTCATCGAGGACAACGGGTATGCGATCTCGACGCCCGTGGAGGTGAATACCCCAGGCGGCAACATCTCGCGCCTGATCGCGAACTTCCCCAACTTCCATTTTGCCGAGGTGGACGGCACCGACGCCATGGCCAGCTATGCGGCGATGGTGGAGGCGGTGGCGTACTGCCGGGCGGGGCATGGACCCGCGGTGGTGCACGGCCACGTGGTGCGGCCTTATTCGCACTCGCTTTCCGACGACGAGCGCGCCTATCGCGGTGAAGAAGAGTTGCAGGCCGATGCGCTGCGCGATCCGATCTCGCGCATGCAGATGTATTTGCTGCGTGAAGGCGTTCTGGACGAGGCGGGTATCAACGCGGTGGAACGCAAGGTGGACGAAGAAGTGCAGCGGGCAGCGGACCGCGCGCTGGCGGCCGTGCTGCCTACGCCGGACACGATCCTGAAGCATGTGTACTCCGAGGACCTGAAGCCTACGGACGCGCGTTATGCCACGGAGCCGCGTGCGACGGCCGACGGCGGCGAGCGTACCATGCTGGACCTGATCAATGCCTGCCTGCAGGACGAGATGCGCCGCGACGAGCGCATCGTGGTGTTCGGCGAGGATGTGGCCGATGCGACCCGCGACCGGGCGCTGCGCGCCGGCGAGATCAAGGGCAAGGGTGGCGTGTTCAAGGTCACGCATGGTCTGCAGAAAGAGTTCGGTAACGACCGCGTGTGGAACTCGCCGCTGGCGGAGGCCAATATCACCGGCCGCGCCATCGGCATGGCGGTACGCGGGCTGAAGCCGGTGGTGGAGATCCAGTTCTTCGACTACATCTGGCCAGCGGTGCACCAGATGCGCAACGAGATGGCGCTGATGCGCTGGCGGTCCAACGGGCAGTACAGCTGCCCGCTGGTGATGCGTGTGCCCATCGGCGGCTACCTGACCGGCGGCTCGATCTACCATTCGCAGTCGGGCGAGAGCATTTTCACGCACACGCCGGGTGTGCGGGTGGTGATGCCGTCGAATGCGCTGGATGCGATGGGGCTTCTGCGCACCGCGATCCGCTGCGACGATCCGGTGCTGTTTCTGGAGCACAAGCGGTTGTACCGCGAGACCTACGGGCGGGCTGCCTATCCGGGGCCGGAGTACGCGATTCCGTTCGGCAAGGCGAAGATCGTGCGGCCGGGCAAGGACCTGACCGTGGTCACCTATGGCGCCGTGGTCCCGCGAGCTTTGCAGGCGGCGCAGCGCATGGAACGCGAGCGCGGCGTGGACGTCGAGGTGCTCGATCTGCGCTCGTTGAGCCCGTTCGACTGGGACGCCATTGCCGAGTCGGTGCGCAAAACGAGCAAGGTGCTGGTAGCGCACGAAGACATGCTGAGCTGGGGGTACGGCGCCGAGATCGCAGCGAGGATCGGCGATGAGCTGTTCTACGACCTGGACGCGCCGGTGCGCCGGGTGGGAGCGATGGACACCTTCGTGGCCTACCAGCCGCTGCTGGAAGACGCTATTCTGCCGCAGCCGGAGCACCTCTTCCGGGCGATGAGCGACCTGGCGGCGTTCTGACGCTGCTCCGGCTGTCCGGGCGGAATGCGCTCTACTTTGGATTCGCGCCGCAACTACGGGGCGGCCCAGCGGGTTTGCTGAGATGGCGATCTCACCGCCACCGGCTACGGACATGCTTGGGGGTACCCCATGAACTTTTCTTCACAGTTTCTGCAGAACGCGATTCCTGCCGCTAAGGGCGGTTTTGTGGCTGGGCTCTGTTGCGCACTGGCGATGCCGCAGGCCTATGCCTCCACCGCCGACAAGTCAGCCGGCGACGTGCCGGTGGTCGGCGCCGTAGCCCCGCTCACGCAGAACCAGAGGGTGGAGCATGCGCTGAATCGGTTCACCTTCGGGCCGCGGCCGGGGGACGCAGCGGCGGTCAGCCGCATGGGTCTGGAAGCTTGGTTTCAACAGCAACTCCAGCCGCGAAGCGTGGATGACTCCGCCCTGGAAGCGCAGCTGGCAAAGTTCCCGGCGCTACAGCTTTCGCAGGAGGAGCTGATCCGCAGGTTTCCTTCGCCCCAGATGATCCGCGCGGGGGGACGCCTGGGAAGAAATGCAGGGCGCTTTGCGCGAAATGAAGACAGGCCAATGCCCAGCGATCCTGCGGAGCGCGCGATCTACGAGGACGCGATCTACGACTACCAAATGAGTCCGAAAGGCCAGCAAGGGACTGCTGCGAAGAAAGCGGAGACGGACGCGGGCGACGACGCCATGATGCTTGCCGGTCAGGCCGCGAACGCTGATGGCATGCAAAGTGCATCCTCCGCCCACGCGGCGGACCCCGGCAACGAGCCGGCCATGGCGGACGCAACGGCTTCCGGTCAGGGGAAAAAGGGTGGCAGGAAACAGATGCTCGCTGCAGCCGCGCCGCGCAGAAGCGACAGCGATGTGCAGGCGGTGCTGGCACTCGCCCCGGAGGATCGGTACAACGCCCTGCTTGCGATGTCTCCGAGAGACATGCTGAGCCTGCGCACCGGTCTGCGGCCGTTTGAGCGGCTGCAGCTGATGCGCGGATTGACGCCCGCGCAGACAGAAGTGGTGGCCGCGTTGACCGGACAGCCCGTCCGCGTGGTGGGGGCCGAGACGCTTGAAGCGCGCCTGCTGCGCGACGTGGAGTCCAACCGACAGCTCGAGGCCGTCATGACGGATTTCTGGCTCAACCATTTCAGCGTGTATGCGAGAAAGAATCAGAATGAGCCGTACTTCCTGAGCTCCTACGAACGCGACACGATTCTGCCGCATGCGCTGGGCAAGTTCGAGAACCTGCTGGTGGCCACGGCGGAAAGCCCGGCCATGCTGATGTACCTGGATAACTGGCAGAGCGTGGGGCCGGACTCCCCGGCGGCGCAGCGCGGCAAGCGGGTGCAGCAGTTCGCGGACAGCAACCCGAATCGTCCGGGCATCGGCCGGCTTGCACAGTTGATGCCCAAGGGCATTAACGAGAACTATGCACGCGAACTGATGGAGCTGCATACGCTGGGCGAGCGTTGCGAGGTCAGTGCGGATCATCCGGCCAGCCAGCTGGAGCCTTCCTGCGGCAACGGCTACACGCAAGCCGATGTGCAGAACGTGGCGAAAGTGCTGACTGGATGGACGATCGAGCGGCCTTACCAGGGCGGCAAGATGGTATTCGATGAGAACCGGCATGAGAGCGGTGACAAGGTCGTGCTGGGGAAGACGATCCGGGCGGGCGGGTACAAGGAGGGTATGGAGGTGCTGCACATGCTCGCCACCAGTCCGGCGACCGCGCACTTCATCAGTTACAAGCTGGCGGTGCGCTTTGTGAGCGACAACCCGCCGGAAGCGCTGGTCGATCGCATGGCCGCCACGTTCCTGAAAAGCGACGGCGAGGTGAAGGCGGTGCTCGCCACGATGTTCCATTCGCCGGAGTTCTGGACACCGGAGGTATACCGCGCGAAGATCAAGACGCCGATTGAGTTCGTGGCTTCGGCCCTGCGGGCTTCGGACGCGACCATTCACAACGCGCTCCCGCTGGTGCAGGCCATGGACAAGTTGGGCATGCCGATCTATGGCATGCAAACGCCGAACGGCTACTCGTGGGAGCATGACTCCTGGGTGAGCAGCAACGCGCTGATCTCGCGCATGAATTTTGCGCTGGTGCTCAGTGGCGACCTGCTGCCCGGTACTCGTACGGATTGGCCACAGCTGCTGGGGCAGGGCGACTCCGACCGCGCGGATGCGGAAACCGAACGCAAGCTGGAGACGCTGCTGCTGGGTCAGCCTGCGGCGGAGCGCACTCGTCTCACGGTACTGCAGGAAGCGAAGAACCCCACCGCGCAGCATGCTGCTCAGCAGAGCTTTGCCGCAGCCAAGGCCCAGGACGACGACATGGCGGACGCGGGAGCGGAGTTAGGGAAGCAGTCGGTGCTTCCGCGCCGGGGCGGGCGTCAAGGCGGAGCGCTGCAGGCATACGGTCCTGAAGCTCCGCTGAACACCATGGCAGGATTGCTGCTCGGGTCGCCGGAGTTTCAGCGCCGATAATCGCGTTTTCCAATGGCAACGGCAACTTGAGTGCGGAAGCGGCGTTTAGGTAATCAGCGATCTACGTGTGTGAAGGAGAAGGCGATGCCACTCAAGCCTGTATTTACCGATGCGAGTGACTGGGGATGCGACATGCACGGCAGCGATCTCGGGCGGCGCAACATGGTGACGCGGCGCGGCTTTTTGCGTGGCGGCGCGCTGGCGCTGGTGGGTACATCGGTGATTCCCAGCTTTCTCACGCGATCCATTTATGCCGAGATGGACAACGCGGCTGCCAGCCGGAAGAAGCTGGTGGTGATCTTTCAACGCGGCGCCTGTGACGGCCTGAACGTGGTGGTGCCCTACGCGGAAAAGAACTACTATGCGATGCGTCCAACGATCGCGGTGAAGCAGAACGAGGTGCTGGACCTGAACGGCTTTTTCGGGCTGCACCCGGCGGTGGCGTCGTTCAAGCCGCTCTACGATCAGGGTCAGCTGGCGATCGTGCATGCCGCCGGCTCACCCGATACGACGCGCTCCCACTTCGACGCGCAGGACTACATGGAATCCGGCACGCCGGGACTGAAAGCGACTGCAGACGGCTGGCTGAATCGCGCGCTGCAGAACGAGCGGCTGAGCGGGAAGCCTTCGGCGTTCCGCGCAGTCGCACTGGGCACGCAGGTGCCGCGCACGTTGCAGGGCAAGGTTCCAGCCATTGCTGTAGCGAATCTCGCGGACTTCTCCGTGGCGGGCAAAGGTCCGCAGACGTCGCCTATCTCGAATGCCTTCCAGGCGATGTACGACGAGAGCACGGACTCCGTGCTGCACGGCACGGGACAGGAGACCTTTGAAGCGGTGAAGATGCTGAAGTCCGCCGATCCTGCCCAGTACAAGCCCGCGCCCGGAGTGAGCTACCCAAACACCGCGTTCGGGAACAGCCTGAAGCAGATCGCGCAGCTGCTCAAAGCCAACCTTGGCGTGGAAGCGGCTTTCTCCGATATCGGAGGCTGGGATACGCACCAGAACCAGGGAGCTGCGAACGGCCAACTGGCTAACCGGCTCAAGGAGTTCTCCGAGACCATCGCCGCATTTTGGAAGGACATGGGGCAGGACGCGGAGAACATCACGCTGGTGACCATGTCAGAGTTTGGACGAACCGCGCGGCAGAACGGCACCGGCGGGACAGATCACGGGCATGCCAACGTGATGTTTGTGCTGGGGGGAACCGTGAAGGGCGGCAAAGTCTATGGCAAGTGGCCGGGCCTGGCGAATGAGCAGTTGAACGAGGGCCGCGACCTGGCTGTCACAACCGACTTCCGCAATGTACTTGGAGAAGCTGCCTACAAGAGCCTGGGCGCGCACGACATGGGCAAAGTGTTTCCCGGAGTGAGCGTGAACACGTCGACCTTCCTGAACTTTGCATGACGGAAGTTACAGCTGAACTGTTCGGAAGTTACACAAAGGCAAACCAACAGATGGTTGCCTTTGCAGTTAGAACTTTTTCGAATGTAATGGCTTCGTCATCATAGGGAACGGTCTGCTTTCGTACTTTGATCGAGTCCGGGTTCATCCCCTGAATGGGTTACTTGCATCCCATTCGGGGGATAGGAAGTGTGTGTCGTGTTGATGCACAGTGACACCACTGCGGAAAACTTTTTTAGAGAACTTACGTCTGAATGAGTGCAGTTCCTAGCTGCACGCAGTATCGCAACAGTCGGCCCAGCAGTCCCCACGGTAACCGGCATCCCCTATCCGCAAAACCCTCCCCCACCTACATACCAAGGCTGCCGGAACATCGGCGGCCTTCACGCCTCTCTGCTTCTTCAGTGAGCAGGCAGAAGCTCTGACGGCGGCTGCGTAAGGTACGTGTCCAGAAACCGGCGGATAGCACCGTGCACGGCTGCGAGATCGGACTTCTTGCTGATTTCGTAGGTCATTTTTGGGTCGGCGGCTCGCTGTACGTCTACCGGATACTTCGCGT
This sequence comes from uncultured Acidobacteriaceae bacterium, assembly GCA_964246235.1. Classification (GTDB taxonomy): domain Bacteria; phylum Acidobacteriota; class Terriglobia; order Terriglobales; family Acidobacteriaceae; genus Granulicella. The sequence goes on along the minus strand of CAXTPR010000033.1, from coordinate 2,988 downwards.
CCGTGAAGGAAATCAACAGCTTCGGAGTGTTCAACGTATGCAGCGGGTCGGCGAGGGGAAAGTTCTCATGAAAGAGCAGCCGGAAGGGCACGATCCTGGAGCGTGTGTCCGCTCCGGCGCGGGAAGCGAAGTCACCATCGCCCTGCTGAAGAATGAGACCTGCCAGATCATGGTGCTCCGCGCAGAGACGGACGGCCAGCGAGGCACCCGTTCGATCTCCAAAGACGACGGTTTGGGAGGCCGGTCTATGGCGTGTGGACTGCAGCCACCGAAGAGCGGCTTCTGCGTCCGTCTCCATGGCCGCTTCGGTGGGATGCGAACCCCGGCTGCGACCAAAGCCGCGGTAGTCGAACAGAAATACGTTCAGGCGCGCGTCATGCAGAGCGCGGGCGTCGGGCAGAGCGTCGCTCATCGACCCGTCTCCGCTATGCAGAATCAAGGCCGTCGGTTGCGTGGGCGTATCTCCAGGAATCCACCAGCCATCGAGCTGCGGCTCAGCGGCCGCATCGGAAGAGAGATGCACTTCCTCGAAGGGCAGACCGATGGCTGATGGGTCCAGCGCGACGGTGCGCGAAGGATGCAACACCAGCTGCCACTGCTGAAAGTAAAACAGCGCGCAGACAAGCACATAGGCGCAAGCCACCGCGACGGCGATGGTAGCCCCCAGGGCCTTGAGAATCCAGCCGGGGTCGATCGTCTCAGGTGCAGAAGGAATGGACGGGGGAGCAGAGTGTCGCGACGGCATGCTTGAGCAGGCGTTCGTGGGACCGGGGCCTGGAAGCTCAGCATCTCACGAACTCGGGTAGGGAGGAGCAGATGGGGACATGGGTGCGGTTGTGCGCGGAGGCGGATGCTCCCGCGGCAGGAGCTGTGGCGGAGTTCGAGGCGGCTGGTGTGGCGGTGTGCCTGGCGAATGTGGAAGGCGCGTTGCACGCTCTGGATAACTGGTGTCCGCACCGGCGCGGTCCGCTAGGCGAAGGCTGGCTGGAAGAGCACGCAGTCGTTTGTCCATGGCATTGTTGGGCTTTCGATGTGAAGAGCGGAGCCGCCCAGGCGCCGGAATCGGGAAAGGTCACTGTTTTCCCCCTGAAGATCGAAAGCGGTTTGGTCCTGGTGGACCTTCGTTGATGGCAGCTAGAGCGCTTTGCAGAAAACCAAAGCGCCAGTGCGCGACTCAAAGCCCTTGTCGGGTGTTGCTCTCATCCTTGCCCGACAGGAGATTCTCCCAATGAAGCGTGTTCTGCTCTCTGTGTTCGCACTTGCCATGTTTGCCGGATCTGTGCTCCCGGCGAGCGCTCAGTCCCACCATCATCGGCATTGCTGGTACCGCCACCACCATCGTGTTTGCCGCTGAGCACACCGCTTTGTAGCGAAACGAACGTCCGCAGTCCTTGGCGGGCGTTTTCTTCTGTGCGAAGTCGCTATGCAGCGGCTGATATTCTGGACGGGAAAGCCCTGGCGAAGAGAGGTTCACGCAATGCAGGCCGTACTCGCGCTCGAAGATGGACGTGTGTTCCGAGGCGAGTCGTATGGGGCGCCGGTGGAGCGCGTGGGCGAGGTGGTCTTCAACACCTCGTTGACTGGATACCAGGAAATCTTTACTGACCCGTCGTATGCGGGGCAGATCGTGGTGCTGACGAACCCGCACGTTGGCAACTATGGGACCACGCCAAGCGACGCGGAAGCCGCGCACCCGTACATCGAAGGCCTGGTGGTCCGTGAATTTTCGGCGGTGAGCTCGAACTGGCGCTCGACCGAAGTGACGGACGAGTACCTGGAGCGCAATGGGGTTCCGGTGCTGGCCGACATCGATACGCGAGCGCTGGTGCGTCATCTACGCGCGTATGGCGTGATGCGGGGAATCCTTTCCACAAGGGTGAGCGATGTGGATGCACTCGTCGTGAAGGTGCGTGCGCATCGCAAGATGGACGGTACCGACCTTGCGAGCGTGGTGTCTACCAAGCAGCCCTATACGTGGGATCACGCCGAGCCGCGCAATGCCACGGGTGACATCTATTTCCATACCGGCCAAGAGCGGACCGACAATCCACTGCATGTGGTGGCATACGACTTCGGCATCAAGCAAAACATTCTGCGCATGCTGGCGCGGGAAAACTGCCGGGTGACGGTGGTGCCGGCACGCACCCCGGCGGCGGATGTGCTGGCGATGGAACCTGACGGCGTGTTTTTTTCCAACGGACCCGGCGATCCCGAGCCGCTCGAGTATGCGCAGCAGAACATCCGCGATCTGCAGGGAAAAAGGCCGCTATTCGGCATCTGCCTGGGACACCAGTTGTTCGGGATTGCGCTGGGCGGCAAGACTTACAAGCTGAAGTTCGGACATCACGGCGGGAACCACCCGATCAAGAATCTCGACACCGGCAAGGTGGAGATCACGGCGCAGAATCACAACTACAACGTTGATCCGGAGAGCCTGCCGGACGACGTCGCGGTGACGCACGTGAACCTGAACGACAACACGCTCGCCGGGCTGAAGCATACGAGTGATCCCATGTTCAGTGTGCAGTACCACCCGGAGGCCAGCCCAGGTCCGCATGACTCGCACTACCTGTTCCGGCAGTTCCGTAAAATGATGGAAGAGTGGAGGGTATCCTGATGGCGCAGGTCAGTTTTGTTCAGGAAGCTCTATACACCTATGTGGAGGACATAGAAGACGGTGTTCTGTCGGACGTTGTCCTGAGCGACGCGGCATTGAAATTATCTTTTTCCTGAAGGGATGGATACGGTTGGTTTGGACGATCAAGTATTCGAAGCTGGCCGAAAAACAGCTTAGTAAACCGCATCCGCTTCCGCGTAGGTGATTACAGAGTGATCTGCGTGATCCACGAGCAAGTTCTCATCATCCTTGTGGTTGAAGTTGCCCCCCGCCGCGAGGTGTACCGCTAGATGCCGCGTAGACACGACATCGCTAGGATTCTGGTCATCGGCTCCGGACCGATCGTAATCGGCCAGTCGGCTGAGTTCGAC
>CAXTPR010000032.1:0-39164 GCA_964246235.1 uncultured Acidobacteriaceae bacterium | reverse complement strand
CTTTTCCAGACCGAACCCAGGTATCCGACATTCAGTAATTCTACCTTTGTACCGTTTTACCTTATTACCCGTCGCCGTGGCGGTGGCAATGTGGGAAACGCCAGCTCCACCAGCGTTTTCCAAGGGGCGGTGTGAAGAGTGGGACAGTTTCACCGTTCCACGCTTTGCACGGTCCCGCCATTTCCACGGCCTTGTACTCGCAGCTCAGATCAGAAGGAGGAATATGCCGTTAGGAAAGCGTTGGATAGGCTGCATGCTTATTGGTATCGGATTGATGTTGTTCGGCTTTTCTCGGCAACACTGGCAGGAAATGTTTGGCTTTGCCGTCTTGGCTGCGGGGATCGTACTGGTCCTCCCAAGCCGGATTACGGGTGCCCCAACGACGTAAACCACACCGGACCGACTCTTGGAGTCGGTCTACTTCTTTGGTGTTCAGCGCGGTGAGCCTTCAGTATTAGGCCGATACGTCCAGCTTGCTCGAAGCAGTTGCATCTATGGCCGCAAACGCTTGAGAAATATCGGGCGTGGTGATCTGGAATCCCTCATACCCGTTGGTGTTGTTTTTCGCACTCAGTGCGGTCTCAATGGATTTGAGATAGCTGGAGTCCACATCACCAGAGAGTACCCCAGTCGCCCGGTCCCACCCAATCGCAGCCGCCAAAGCGTTCCCCTTAAATGTGCCCGCCGCTTGTTCCGCAGAAATCGTTACCGAGTCGAAAGATTCCCCGGTGGCGCTTTTTAGAAACGTCTGGTCATTTCCTGTAAGCATTTTGTACGGTTCAACGTACACCGACCCGTCAGAGAGAATGCCTGTTGCGTTAGCGTTTTCAGGCAAGTCTTTTACGGAAGCGACGTTGTAGCGAACAAGGGATGGTGCCGTGATCGAACCTGCTGCAATAGATGTGCTCATCTCGTGTGACCTCCCGCTATGACACAGCTCACAATGCACGCGAGACTCCATTCCGCGATTGACTAGCATTAGAACCTACTATAGTTTTTGTGCTTTGCTACTTTCGTTCCTCTCTTCCATAAAGAGAGGAACGAGCTTTGCAGGCGGCTTCTTTAAGCTGAAATCCAGCATTGTTTGCTCATGGCCGGTAGGGTGCTGTTCGCGCCATAGTTCCAGCAGAAGACGTGGCCACGCGGTCAGCACTGCTTTTGTCCGGTGCACCTTGGCATGACAGCCAGGGCAGAGCGAGATCATCAACGCCAGGACGGACTTCCCCGGCACCCGGTGGTGAACGATCATCTCCCGCTTGCGTCCACCGGGAGCATCGCAGACCCGGCAGCGGTAGCCATCACGTTCCAGAACAGCTTCACGCAGGCCGCCAAAATACTCCTCATCCTGCCGTTTCAGCGTGTAACAGGTCGCACAGAGGCCAAGGGCCAGAACCTTATTCTTCCCGCAAGGGCAGCAGATCGTCCTTTGTATCAACCGCGCCATCGTCACATCACCCATTGCGCGGGCGGGTCAACAATCTCCACGTCCACCAGCCAGCCATGAACGAGGAAGCAGGCCCCATCGTCGCACTGGACGGTAAACGCCGCTTCCAGGTCGTACTGCCCGCTCACGCCATCCAGCAGCTCGCCGCCGATCACTTCCCCTTCGATCACCGTATCCAGACCATCGACCAAAACTCGCATCAGTGTCCCCCTCTGCTCTGCCGTGCTGTCGTCCTCAGTTCTGGCGTGAAGGCCAGATACCGGTAGACCGTCTTTCGGTCAATTCCAAACTCTCGCGCGAGCGCCGCTTTGCCTTCGCCCGCTGCGACCCGGCTGCGCAGCTCCTCCGCCCTCGCGGAGGCAAGCGCCGGTACTCTTCCTTTGTACTTCCCTTCCCGCTTCGCAATCGCGATACCTTCACGCTGTCGCTCCCGGCCTAGCTCTCTTTCAAACTGTGAGAAGGCAGCGAAGATGCCAACGACGAGCTTTGCCCAAGGCGTGTCGTCCCCGGTGATGATGAGGTTTTCTTTCAGGAACTCGATGCGAACTCCACGCTCTGACAACTCCCTTACCAAACGGAGTAGGTCTTCGTTGCTGCGGCCCAGCCGGTCCATCGAGTGGCAGACCAACGTATCGCCATCACGAATGAATGAAAGCATGGCTTCGAGCTGGGGGCGGGCTACGTCTTTGCCGGACAGCTTGTCCAAGAAGCGACGATCCAGGTCGAGACCTTCGAGCTGACGGGCGTCGTTCTGATCGAGCGAGCTGACCCGTGTGTACCCCACGCGCTGGCCCTTGCCTTCCGAGGTGGGACGGGGCGCTTTCGGTGAACGTGGGGAGTTAGACTCTATAACTTTCGCCATCAGGTGTAGAATAAACCAGAAAACGATCCTAGTTCCCCACATCTTTCAGCAACATGCCACGGGGAGTTGGGGTATACCCCAAGTACGCGCCAGTTTCTACCTATTGGAGGTGGTGTTCCTTGTACATCACTTCTGTCTACAACGTTGGTCCACGTACCATGAAGAACGCGATAGAATGCCGAACCGCCGTCTAGTGATGTTTTCAATCGAGCGATGATTAAACGATTCACCTCTTCCACGATCTCTGAAGCACCACAGGGTCCCGGGCTTTACGCCTGGTATAGCCGCGTGGATATCGGCGACAGCGACTACATACGCCATCTCCTCGAAGATGGTAAGGATCTCGGAGAAGACCGCTTCCGGGCTCTTCTTGCCCGCCATACACAGCGGCATAATCTTCCAGACCTGAATGTTCACATTCGCAGTTCGTTCGATGCCCAATGGAAAGCCACTCTGCCCGAACTCACAACAGAGCGCTTCATGCATCTTCTTTCCGGCGCAGACGCAGAAACCGAAGAAGACCCGCGATCCAAGCATGACCTCACTTATCTAGCGAGAGCCTTTGCAAACCAGAAGTCCCGCTTTCTTTTTAAGAGGATTCTGGAGGATTCCGTCCCGGTGTTCGCAGCGCCCATCTACATCGGCGTAACAGACAACCTTCGACGCCGCCTCACGGAACACATGACGTTGCTGCAGAAGCTGTTACGTGCCCTGGCGAAGAGTTCGGAACAAGAGGAAGCGCGACGGGTTGCAGCAAAAAGCTCTGATTTTGCGGCACGGGCCATGGCCGCAGGTTTTGAAGAGAACTATCTAGAAGTGCATGTTCAAGACTTCTCAGATTTTGCTGACGGGCAGTACACAGACGAAGAACTTCGGGCGATTGCTGAATCGGCCGAATGGGTTCTCAACCGCTGGCACAAACCTTATTTAGGGAGACGTTGATGAAGCTCGGCAAACCTACTGAAATTGATTATCAACATTCTGCCTACGGCACATGGGGCCACTTCGACACCTCTGCTGGTGAAGTAGATTTCCTTGAGACAAAGGCGCGCCTAGGTACGAGCGGTATCGACAAGGAATCACGGCTCACGAAGCTCCTCTTACCGGTTCGGGAAATTTTGGACTTGAAGCAGCTCGACTTCAACCAGCTACTACAACGTGACCTTGACGATCATCGTGTTGCTCAGAAGTTGGTTCCATACGTACTCAGACCGCAGGCCACGGGACCGGCCTATTTTCCACCGTTGGTCGCAGCACTTCTGCCCTTCAATGGAAAGATTCCCCAAGATCAATTTCCAACACAATCCACCCTACCGATGATGGAAGATCATCTCGGACATTGGGCGGGGTATGCCCACGAGAGCGCTTTCAAGTTCCAGAAGTCCGTCACCACGGATGGAAACGACTTTGAGGTTCGGATTGGCCGACTGAGCTGGAACCCAGAGGAAGCCAAGCTAGTCGTGATTGACGGTCAGCATCGTGCCATGGCACTGATTGCGATCGACCGAACCTTGAACAACACCTGGCCAGGCACGGGAGAGAAGTACCGCCACTTCTACGAGCCTGTCATTAACGACATTTTGAAGGATCTCAAGTCGAAGAACCTAAGCGTCGACTTCTCCAAAGTCGAATTTCCGGTAAATATCGTCTGGTTTCCGAAGCTGGACTACCCAACAGACAACCAGCAAAAGGCCGCACGCAAGCTCTTTGTCGATCTGAATGGAAACGCCAAGCCGCCAAGCCTTTCTCGACTGATGTTGCTCTCCGACACCGAGTTGGTGAACATCTTTGCGAGACGCCTACTAAAGGAGTTCCGTCAGGCAGATGGCCCCGTGCCCATTTATGCCGTGGAGTACGATCACCCGGAACGCTACGCGTCGGCACCCGGCAAGTGGAGCACCATGTCCAGTCTTGGAATGATTGCGGCTTGCGTGAAACGATCAGTTTTCGGGCCTGAAAAGTACATTTCCAGCGTAAACGTTCCCTTTGGCAGCAGAGAATCTGACAGGGACACGGACAAATACATGCGGGAGAGGTTGAAGGTTGACGACTTCCTCCCTGAGGTGATTCAGGACGGCGACCGCACGATTAAGAGGTCCGAGGTCGGCAACGTAACCTTCCCACTCAAAGATCTTCCTATCCTGGAAGAACGCTATCGCAATACGTGGGGCACGCTAATTATCGAAATGCTCCAGAACCTCGCACCTTACCGGGCACATGCTGACGCTCTGAAGCAAATGTATGCAGGTTGGGCAGCGGGTGATTCGTTCGCCTCATTGGCCAAAGACTCCATTTTTGAGGGAGTTGGCATGTATTGGACTCTGAGGGATGCTGCGGATTCCTTCAAAAAGTCGAACGAAGACCGCAAGCTACAGAATCTTCCCACGTTGGCAAAAACGGACGTGGTCAAAGCCTGGGATGAGATCGAGAACAAGCAGAAGGAGTTCAGCGGCGTCCGAACGAAGGTCTTCTTAGACACAAAAGCTACTGCAGCCATCACACTTTCAGATGAGGCGTTTACTCTATTTAATTCACACGCGTGCCAACTTGGATTTGTGCTCACTGCCGCGTCCATCGTTCATCGCGAAAAGACGAGCCTAGGCGAGCTTCCAAAGATGTTCAAGGTTATTGTCGAGGCCGCTAACGCTTCGCTTCTGACCGGGCCTGCGAGCGGCCGGCCTTACGGCCGCCGGACTGTGTTCGTTCGCTCAGAGAAGAATGCAATCAATGCGATAAAGAAGCTAGACACACCCTTTGCGCCACATTTTCGGTACTTCTGGCTGGAGCTGCTAGCTACTCCCGAAGCGGCTGCAGTGCTTGAGTCCGTAATTTCGATGGACACTCTTCGAGCTTTGCGCGACGACGCAAGGCAGTTCTACTTCGATTTTCTTGAGTCTGAAGCCTCGAAGTCTATCAAGAGCCTAACTCCAGCTCTCGATGTCGCGAAGATCGCGGAGAAGGCCGAAGCATCCGCCAGTGACCAAATGAAAAAAGCGCTTGAACGGTGGTTCGGGGTGTCCATCGCAGAATTTACCGCTTGGAAAGACCGTCCGAAGCCCACCGAACAGGCGACGCCGACCCAACCCGAGCCCACAGATGCGGGCGAATTAGCTGCTGAAGCCACCCCTGTAGAAGTAGCTGCTGAAGACGAAGAAGAGGCTTCAGTTGAGGACTTGCTTAAAGGGCTTTCCACCTAAGCAGGCGCGTCCCTCATCTTTGCGCGACAACGCCGATGAGGTCCGCAACAGAGCGGATTTTGCGGCCTGCCAACCGGGAGATGCCACGATGCAGATGCAACCGAAATTGGTTCGCAACCTGCACTGCAGTAAACGAGCCGAAGTCCTGTGTCATCCGGGCGAGAAGTATCGCCCGGTAGGCATCTTCTTCGTGGCCAGCAAAGGTTTTCCAATGCATTTCTACTGAGCTGCCATTGGTCTGACCTTCTGCTGGCGGTTTCGAGTCCTCGGCCATCGACAGACAGAAAGCCCATCTGCATAGTACATTCCAGTTTTCTATACCGGTGTTCCGTTTAAGAGTGATGAGCTGCTGCTTCGCTCGCTCTGAGAGACGAATTGTTTCTATCGGAAAGGGCTCACCGGGCTTCAAAATATCCGCTTGCGATTGCTGTGGCATTTGAGACCTCATTGAAGTTCAGAAGGTAGCTGTGCGCTAATGATGGTTCGAGGGAGCGCCACATCTCATAGTCAACTTCTTTGTCCGTGGAGAAGATGATGGTCTGGTGCGCTGCCGCTGGGAAATAGTGCTTGGCAATACGCTCTCTGTGAACGCCATCTAGACGACCGAGCGGGCTGTCAATCAGCGTTGGTATTCTCTTCCCCGCAGCTTTGGCTAGACCGTTCAAGGTTGCAAACGCCAGTATTTGGCGCTCACCAGCAGAAAGGTCTTGAGGATCTAACATTGCTCCGGTCGCACCAAACAGAGACAAGGCAAACGTCTCGGGGTTCACCGACAACGTTGATATCAAATCACCTTTCCTAGCGATGCTTCTAAAGCTCTGAAGGATGAGACCGGCGATGTCTTCAGACCGCTGCTGGACGACGATCCTCAGGTACGCGGCAAGTGTTTCGTCAGCCAGTCCGATGTGTCGGATGACGCGCTTTGCATCAGCGTTGGCACTTTCTCGTGTGGCGGCTTCCTGAATCGCCTCTTCAAGGCTTGCCTGGCTAGAAGCCATCTGCGCCCCGATTCTAGCTAGCTCTCCATCGAGAGCGGTCAGCGAAGATTCAAGGCGGGTGTGCTCGCTCTGTGCCTGCTGCAACGCCGCAGAAAGGTCCGCAATTTGAGTTTCGTTCGGTACGCTATCCTGCGCGAGCCTCACCTCGGCAAGCTGCGCTTTCCTTCCTTCGAGGAGACCCAGAAGAGTGGTCGCATGTTTCTTCGCCTCTGCGCGATGAACGTGCGTATACCTGTTCAGACGTTCGCTTCGCAGACCAAGTGTGGTCGTAGGAGTTCCCACCGGCGGCTTTGGTAGTAGCTGCTCCAGTTCCTTGCTTATGCTTTTTGCCATCGCTCTCGGAAGCTCAAGTTCCCGAAGTATGCGGAGGTACTCCTTGTCTCTGGCCTGAATTGCGCTAGAGATGATGAGCGTGGTAGCGGCTTCCTCGCTCTTCTTTGTGAGCTGATAGGCCGTGTCCAGAAGATGAGGCACGAGGAGTAGAGGGAGCTCCTTAGAAGCCATGTGTCGCAGCTGCTCGTTAAGACCTTCTATCTCTGCAGACACCTGAGTGTTGCGCTTATTCCATTCTTGACGAAGCGCGAAGACCTCTCCGCCGCCCTCTCTAAATGCAGTCTCAGCAGCCGCGAGCACTCTTCCGCTAGAGTCGAATGCGTTCAGCCCTGCGGCACGCTTCTGAAGGATGCTCTCCTTCTCAGCCTGCAGAGTTGCAATGCGTGTCTCGACAGCAGCAAAGGTTTCGTTGGAAGTAACGTCTTCTATGCTGTTGGCGCGCCTACGTCGTACCGTCCGTAGGTTACGGCGCAGATCTTCGATCTGATCGAGGCCGAGCAGGACATACAAACCTTTCCTGATGATTTCGGCTGCTCGGTCACTCTCAGTTAGGGCTTCGATTTTTTCTCCGTCGAAAAAGAACAGGTCCGCGAGCCGAGGAGGAAGAACACTCGCAATGAAGGTGTCCCAACCTTCGGTCAGCTCTTCGTCGCGACGTCCGTCTGTGAATACAGTCAGTTGCTCACGAATGTCATTGCGTTCGCCCCGCCACCATCTACGCTGTACAGTGATCGGCCCTCGCCCAGTTTCCTGGCTTAGGTCTAGAGTCAACTCCAGAGAGGCCCCCTCCGTCGAGGCGGCATTATTTATGAGTTGACGTAGGTGCTTCGGATAGTTCTGGACACCACGAAACCCCTGAGCTTCTTTACCGTAAAGGGCCAACTGAAAGGCGTTGAGCAGGGTCGTTTTGCCGCTGCCGTTCAACGCACCTATCAGAATGAGACTTTTCCCTTCGGACGGCAGCAGATTTAGAGTGTGCCTTCCCTGAAACGCTCCCACATTTTCCAGCGAGAGTTCAAGGAATGTCATGTTGCTCCTGAAGCGTGATATTTACAAACAGAGGGCCAACATGCCGTTCTACGCTTTCAGCAACATCCTCTGAAAGACCACGCCTACCAAGGGCAATCTGAAGAGCTTCATTCGCATCCGCAAAGGCGTTCCGGTCCAACACCTCATCGAGGTCTTCGAGGAGGCGGGCTCTCGCCTGCATTCCACGAGCCTTGGAATGAGTCGTGATGAGATCTCTGACGAGTTGGTAGTGGAGGTCTCCATCGACGCCGGCCATTCGGCTTACGCTTTTCAGAGCACTGATTTCATCCGGGCGAAGCACGGCGAGAGGTGTCGTGTCAGAGGGAAAATCCGTTCCAAATGCGGAGCGGTATATCTCAGGAAGATGATCCTCAATTTCTCCCTTGTCCTCCAACCAGATACGCCGAATCTCCTGAAGTTCGTCCATCGTGATGAGTTCCAAACTGTTCAAACCTTCTGGCAACTTCTTGTTGACGGCGGCCTGGGCTTCAAGAAGGCCCTTGAGCAGTGTTGCGCGGTAGTCCTGAAGGTAAGGGCCGTGAACCAAGCGATCATGATGAACGAACAGAGAACCATTCATACGTCTGAAGTCGCGCACTGGGCGATCTTCAAGGTTGCCGAGGTACTGATTTCGGAACTGGAGGAGCGGCAGCATCCACTCTTTGTCGGAATCGTTTGCGATCATGGACCGCATCGACTTGTCTTCAGTCACCATGGTGCATACGTAGCAGCCAAAACGGCTATCACCACAACTCTGACTGCTTGTGTCCACAACTAACGGGCACTCACCGTCTTCAGTGGCACCTTGATACATGCCCAACAGGTCTTTGTTGTCGATGCCCCAAGGGTTCCGGACCTGCATGAGGTACTGCCATACGTCATCGTTCGACCAAGCTGCGATGGGAGCGTAGACCCAGCTCCGGTCTAGCTGACCGTGACGCTGTAATCCCTCGCGAGCACCAGTCGAGTAGTGATCCATGCTAGCTGCGCGTGCCGCACTTTCAGCCCGGCGGGTTCCAAGAGCCAGGATTACTTCTCCGCTCTCCTGTACTACACGCTTAATGAAGTTGTTCGACGGATTGATCTTCAGACGTTCCGTGCACCATCTGAATTTGGGCCGGGGTGCCGGGTATCCCCGGCCAATCATGTTGACCCAAAAACGATCCTTCAACTCTGGAAGCAGTCGATTCGGCGAGAACGGAAGCTGGACTGCCTGAGCTGAACGCCCCATCGTTTCCAAGGAAGCTGCAACCCACCCCGAAATCACTGGATTTTCGACTAGGGTATCTGTGCTGATGACGTGGATCGTCTTCGTTCGCTTCTCCGCTGGCAACTCGGCAATCGCCGTCCAGATGAGCTGAAGAGTGGCCGTGGAGTCCTTGCCACCGCTATATCCCACGACCCACGGAATCTCATCAGCTAAGTAAAGGTCGCGAACTTCGGAGGTGAGGCGCTCTATTGTTTTACGGAAACCAAGTTCTTTGAAAGCGGACGGCTTGACCGGCGCGACTGTATTCACTTCGCGGCTCCTTTCGCCTGCTTAACACCGATGGTGGAACTGCTCTTAGTGAGAGGAACACCAAGGTGTTTCTGGATGTGATTTGTCGTTAGCAGGACGCTGGCCGTGGTCTTAGAAATTGCTCCCGCGATCATCGCCTTGCCCTCCCACTCTCGCTTGTTCGACCTTGACCAGTCGATCTCACGCAACCGCCGCAGCTTCGGCTTCCAGTCCTTCGGGTACTGAGCCAGCAAATCTCTTCCTACCATCCCCAGTGCGTGAAGAACGATTCCGTGAGCATGGATGAAGTCTCTTCGCAACTCGCCGGATGTTTGTCGCCCTTGTTGTACAAGCTGCCAATCCTTCATCTGCGAGCCCACGGCATCCCAGAACTCAACAAGCACGGTCACAGCTTCTTCGTGTGACGTGAACGAATAACCTTCGGTAAGAGCCCTGTTCGCACTGTAGATAGCACTAAGGGTGAACAGCTTGCGGGACCTCTCTGCAAGAGCGGAGCGCTCAAACTCGACCATATCCTTGAAGATTTTTGTTTGTGAGATTGCTTCTCTAGTCAGGAGAGCAAGGTCGTCTCTCTGGTCATAGAGCACTCCCAACGAACGCGAAGGACGGGCGGCGTGCATGTTCAAATCCGCAAACATCTGCTGGCTTCGCGCTAGTCCTCTGTCCAGGAAGAACACTACGGCGATGGTTTCGTCTCCCAAGGAGGGGTCTGCCTTCAGAGCACTCTCAATGGCAGCGCGGCGATGTTGGCCGTCGTTGATGATGAACTTTGCGTTCATCTCAATCCGAAGTAGACCAAGCCTGTTCATGCCTTTCTCATCCGCAAGAGGCTCAAAATAAACTCCTCCGTCGATTGAGGCCGTAATGGCAGAAAACACGTAAGCATCCCGGTTTCTGACGATGTACTCCGCTATGCCGGGAACGCGAGATTTGTTGAGCACCCGTTGGGCACGCAACTCAGGTTTCAGTTCCGCCTCATCGAACACGAACAGCTTCGGGATCAACCGGAGCGGGCACATCGAGATGTAGTATTCCCGGTTGGACTGGATGCCTCGGATTGCCGGGAAACGGTACTCAAACGACGCGTCCATGCCACAAACCCCTGTTTGTTATAATTTACACAAACAGAGGATTTTACGATACGTACAGGTGCTGACGCGTGATATACCTCGACTGCAATTCCTCAACGCCGATTGAGCCCGAAGTCGCTCAGACGATGGGTCATTGGCTCATAGAAAAGTATGGCAACGCGAGTAGCAGGACGCATGAATATGGTCTGCAAGCAAAACGGGCCGTCGCACAAGCCCGCAGGCAAGTGGCCGACCTTGCTCATACCTCGCCAGAAGAGGTCATCTTCACTAGCGGGGCAACGGAAAGCAATAATCTAGCGATCCTGGGCCTCGCGCCAGCGGCCTCCGGCAGCGATAGAAAGCACATCATTACCACAGCAATCGAGCACAGTGCTGTGTTGGCACCCATCGAATGGCTCAGAAGGACGGCCGGCTTTGAGGTGACAATTCTCCCTTGCCGGGCAGATGGGGTTGTCGAACCCGATGAGCTGCGCAAAGCACTCCGCACCAGCACTTCACTGGTTTCGATCATGCAGGTCAATAATGAAACAGGTGTCATTCAAGATATTCCGGGTTTTGCCTCTGTCCTTGAAGACCATCCCGCCTTTTTCCATGTAGATGGTGCACAGGGATTCGGAAAAGAGCCGCTCGGGACCCAGAACAAACGTGTCGATCTGCTTTCTGTGACAGCCCACAAAATTTTTGGCCCGCAAGGCATAGGTGCGTTGATTGTGAGGCGCGGTTCCGAGCGCGAGATTCCGTTAGAGCCCCTCGTACACGGGGGAGGGCAAGAACGCGGTTTGCGGCCTGGTACCCAGCCAGTTCATCTAATCATTGGGTTCGGAATCGCTGCGAAGCTCGCCCTGCGCGACTTCAAAGTGCGGGAAAAGGCCAACAATCTCTTCCGGAGCGAACTCCTGGCTGGTCTATCCGGTTTGCCATTGACTCTCAATGGGAATCAGAGCAAAGTGCTCCCGCACGTTCTTAATCTCAGCGTGGCTGGAGTCTCATCCGAAGCCGCGATGGTCGCGCTTAGAGATTTCATCGCGGTTTCCAACGGTTCAGCCTGCAGTTCCGCTCGCTATGAGCCGAGTCACGTTCTGAAGGCCATGGGACTTCCTGCTGGAACGCTGGAAGAGGCATTGCGCTTTTCTTGGTGTCATCTGACGCCGAGCGTGGACTGGGATGCTGTGCGATCTGTATTCGAAGGCTTCATTGGTTAGTAGCTCTACATGGCGGCCTAGGACTCCACGCTGAAGTATGTTCCAACGATGAAAACTAGCAGGCCAAGGCCAAGCCCTACCTCCGACATGACGAGTAGGCGAGGAAACCAGCCAACAGGCACAATGTCGCCATATCCAGTAGTGGTGATCGTTACCCAACTGAAGTAGAGCGCGTCGAAGCCGCTTCTAAGGTCATGCTGTAGCGAACCTTTTCTACAGAGCTGGTAGAGCGAACCGTAGCAGGCTGCTGCCTCTACGTAGCTCAACCCCAAGAGCTTCAGTCGCAGACTCCTTTCCCAGTGCGACTTCTCTGTTCGCTTGTCCAGTTTGTCGAGGGCGTCGTTGTAAAAGGCATAAGCGAGTTCAAAGAGGCGAGACCATGGAAACAGCCATACGAGAACAAACCAGCCCAGGTGTGTTCTTGCTTTTAGCCAAGGTGATGAAAGGGCAAAAAGCACGTTGATTAACAAAAAACTGGTTGTCCACGGGAGAATGCTCACGTGCATCTTTGTTTTGAAAACCGTTTCGTAGAAGAAACGCGTAGGCGTAAGAAAAGCCATCATCCACAACGGCATGTTAAGGGTCTTACGCTCCATAGTCCCCCATGAGTTTCTAGTACAACTTTATGATTCCGTTTGGTGCTCAACCTCAACACCTTACCCGTGGCAATTCTTCCCACCGCGTAGTCCAACGGGGTGACAGATACTCCGCCCTGAGCTTCCAGGCCGCGTCCTTCGGCCCGGCGCTCAGGATGCGGACGGTTCCCCGCCCCAGCGTTGCGTTAAGCCGGTCCACCGTCTTCCAGACCCGCTCTCTACGCTCGCGGTCCAGCTCGCTCCACAACGCTGGCTGCTGAACCGTCTCGGGCAGCAGTTCCGTAATCATCACGCCGCACTTTGCGTAGCGGAACCCGTCGCGGAAGAGATGCTCGCCCAGGCGTACCGCGAGAGCGACCACCTCGCCGGTGTCGTTCGTCGTGGCCGGGAACCGAGCCGAGGCACCGTTCGAGTAGAACGGATCGTTGTTGAAAGTATTGGTGTGCATGAAGACGAACAGGTTGTCGGCTGCGACCTTGTACCGGCGCATCTTCTCCGCTGCGCGGGTAGCGTAGCTGGCCAGCGCTTCGCGCATTTCGAGCCAGGTCGTGACCGGCTTTCCAAAGCTCCGGGTGACGGCGATTCCCTTCCGCGTCGGCTCCACCAGTTCCAAAGGCATGCAGGAGATCCCGCGCAGCTCGTAGACCGTTCGGCCACCCGTCACCGTCATCAGTGCCCGGGCATCGTCCGGTTCGAGCGCAGCCAGGTCTGCGGCCGTCAGGATTCCAAGCTTCGCGAGCTTGGCGGCCGAGGTTCCACCGATACCCCAAACCTCTTCCACCGGCACTGTGGGAAGCAGCTCCCGGCGTACGGATTCGGAACGCAGGTCGCAGACGCCGACGTACTGCGGCCATTTCTTCGCTACATAATTCGCCACTTTTGCAAGCGTCTTCGTTGGCCCAATTCCAACACACGTCGGGATGCCCACCCACTGCTTGACCCGGTCGCGCAGCTCACGCGCTAGAGGTTCCACTTCCCTGCCGTTGAACTCGCCCAGGTTTAGAAAACTCTCGTCAATGGAATAGTTTTCTACCGTTGGCACCAGCGTGTGAATTGTGTCTGACACTTTCTGGCTTATGCTGCCGTAAAGCGCATAATTACTGGAGAAGACGGTGATCTTTTCCCGTTTGATGATGTCCCGGATTTTGAACTCCGGGTCACCCATGCGTATCCAGGCTTTTGCCTCTGCACTCCTTGCGACGGCACATCCATCGTTATTCGAGAGCACGATCACGGGCTTGCCTTCCAAATCGGGCCGGAAGACACGTTCGCAAGAGACGTAGAAGTTATTGCAGTCGATCAAGCCGAAGACTTGGCCCATCTCGGGCTTACCGCAGGGTGTGGATGGCGTGTCTCACGACGCCAAACACATGTAATTCCTCACCGATCGACACGCAGAGCGGCTGGTACTTCGGATTCGCGGGTTCGAGCCACACACAATCCGGTCCACGACGCAGCCGTTTGACCGTGTACTCGCCATTGACGGACACCACGACGACCGACCCATTCACCGGTTTCGCCGCACGGTCCACCACCAGGAGATCGCCGTCCAGGATGCCCGCGTCCTTCATCGAGTCGCCATCGACGCGCATCATGAACGTCGCGGCCTTGTTCTCGACCAAGTATTCCGTTAAGTCCAGCTCGGTTTCAAGATAATCCTCTGCCGGACTCGGGAAGCCCGCAGGCACCTTCCCGTCGAAATACGGCAACACCAGCGGCCAGCTTGCGGCCCACTCCACAACTTCCAAGCTCATGCGGTTTGCCCTCTTTCGAGGTATAACAGGTGGAGCGAAGGAAAAGCGAATACTGTTGCAACGCTGATTGATGAACTACAACGGTAGCTCGCCGTCCTCGGATGCTTTCGCAGCCGCACGCATCAGTTCCGGCCCGTTGTTTCGCACGTTTCCAACCTTCGGATTGGCCTCATACATCTCCATGGCTTCCGACTCGAATGGCCGCAGGAGGTCGAGCGGCAGCCGTTCCGTCTCTTCCCTGTCCAGCCAGCGGTCATAGTCCCTCGCGTGGAGGATGACCGGCATACGCGGGTGAATCGGTGCCATCAGCTCGTTCGCCTCGGTCGTCACGATGGCAAAGGACTGCAGCCAGTGCCCTTCCCGGTCCTTCCAGGCGTCCCACAAGCCCGCAAACGCGAAGGTGGCTCCACTGCTTAGTTCAAAGGCGTAGGGCTGCTTCGGCGGGCTTGCGAATTTATTCCATTCGTAGAACGCCGAAACTGGCACCAAACAGCGCCGCTTGCGGAATGGCTCGCGCCAGGTCGGAGCTTTGGTGATCGTCTCCGAACGCGCGTTGATGGTGGAGAGACCCTTTACGTCCGTCAGGTCTTTTGTAAAGAACGGCACGAGGCCCCAGCGTGCCAGGATCAGTTCGCGGTCGCCCGTCTCCCTGCTTTGGCGGATGATCGGCTGGTGCGTCGTCGGAGCTACGTTGTAGTCCGCGTCCGGCATCGGGAACGATGTTGGATTGGGAGTGGCGCGAAAGTGCTCCGCGATCTTTTGTTTATCGCTACGACGAACGTACCGGCCACACATGGGCTGCTTGCCTCCCTAATTCAATGAAACCGTACGCTTTGTAGAATCGGTGAACCGTGGAGCCGGTTGCGTATCCAGGTCTGACCAAATCACGGTGACTCTTTCCTCTATCCGCTCTAGAGCGTAGCCGAGGGCTTGGTTCACGAGGTCCGAGTCTTGATCCTGTACGAGCACTTCGAGCTTCACTTTCCTAAACTCCACAGCGTCACCTCACATAAGCTCTCAGATGCCGATACCGGGGAAGGGCAAGCCCTTCCCCAGCTCCGAGCCAACGCCGGCAGAAAGAACCGGCCTTGTCTCGAAGCTCCCCAACCCAGCGGGGATACCCCGCAACGCCCCGCTATGGAAATGGCGCTCCGCTTGGAAGGCTGCCGATAATGCTGGCACCCTCCCACATTCTCATAGCAAGAGCATCGGGCGCGGCTGCCGTGACCGTGCAAAGCGTGGAACGGTAAAACTGTCCCACCCTTCGCACCGTCCCTTGGAAAACGCCGATGAAGCTGGCGTTTACCACAGCCGCGCCCGACCGCGACGACGGACTGTTTAGCGGAGAAGAGGAGCAAAGACAAAGCAACAGCAAGAGCAAAGGCTACCTGGTCAAGTGAGAAGAAGAAGAAGCCAAACCGGTCTAAGATGTCTCGCTCGAAGGACGCGAGTCATGCTTCGCGTGCAACCGTCCAGCGGCAGTAGGCGGGCGAGCGGCCCGCTCAGAGTTCCGCATAATCAGCGATAAATAGTTCTAACTATCTTTACTTTTACCTTGCTAATAAGGCAGAAATGAGTATACTTAGAAACAGAGAGGGGATGAGAAGCAGCCCCGATCTACCAGCAGCGCGGGAACGCTGCTAAAGCCAAAACCACACAGGGAGAAACACCGATGATTAACGATTTGAACCGCGTATTGCTGATGGGATACCTAGGAGCCGATGCCCAGAACCCTCAGAGCGACAACGGACCAGTCACCTTTTCCGTTGCCACCACAGACCGTTGGACAGACGAGAAGAAGCAGAAGCAGACCCGCACCGAATGGCACAACATTGTCATCTTCGGGAACCTTCGCAAGTATGCCGCCAAGTTGAAGAAGGGCGACCGGGTTTACATCGACGGCCAGCTACGTTCCAGCAAGTATGACAAGACCGTTGGAGGCGAAACCATCACCGTCTACAACCACGAGATTGCAGTCGTGCAGATTGAGCGCGTGGCTGCAAAGACCGACGCTGATACCACCAGCGAAGGCTAGAAATAGCGGGATTGAGATGGGGCAGTGCGGGAACACTGCCCCCAACCAAAACGACGTACAGACCACACAGGATATGAGCCATGTACACCGAAACGGCTGTAGATTCAGGATACAAGACGCTTCCTCTCGCAATGCTTGAGGAGTCCACCACCAACCCGCGCCGCACGTTCGAGCCGACCAAATTGGTTGAGCTTGCCGCAAGCCTCACCATCCACGGCCTCATCCAGCCAATTACCGTTCGGCCAAGGGGCGAACTGTTCGAGATAGTTGCCGGTGCCCGCCGCTTTCGCGCCGCTCAGATTGCAGAGCTTGCAGCCGTTCCTGTACGCATCCTTGACCTTTCCGACGAACAGACGTTGGAAGTTCAGATCATCGAGAACAGCCAGCGGCAGGATGTACACCCCTACGAGGAAGCCGCAGGCTACCAGCGGCTCCTAGACCTTCCCGGCTACACCGTAGAGGCGTTGGTCGCCAAGACCGGCAGGAGCCAGAGCCACATCTATGCACGGCTTACCCTGCTGGCCCTCATCCCGGACGTGGCAACAGCCTTCCAGGAGGAGCGGATTACCGCAAGCCATGCCAACCTGATTGCCCGACTTCCCGCAGATCGACAGGCAGACGCCTTCGAGCAGTGCTGGCGCAAGGACTACCAGGACAAGGAGCCGCACCTGCTACCGGCAAAGAACGTAGCCGCATGGATTCAGGCCAACCTCTACCTTCCCCTTGCCGCAGCCCCGTTCAACCGTGAAGACCCCACCCTGAATCCTGCCATGGGAGCTTGCACCACATGCCCCCGCCGCAGCGGGTTCAACACTTCCCTTTTCTGCGATGTTCAGGGCGACCAGTGCCTAGACGGAGCTTGCTACCAAACCAAGGTTGCCAACCACCTTGACCGTGAGATTGCAGCCCGTCCCGGCCTTGTGCAGATCGAGGAAGGATGGCGCAGGGCGAGCGAACAGAAGCTCGATGCTGTAAAGCGCGGCCTGTACCGGGAGATTGAGACACCCGCAGAGAACCCCGACGCGGAGACGGTGAGCGCATGCGAAGCTGCAAGGCCTGCCCTGATCGTCTACGGCCCGCACATCGGCAAACTCCTCACCGTTTGCACCGACAACCGCTGCCCGGTGCATGACCCGCGTCAGGCAGCAGACCGCGCCGCCAATCCCGTTCCGACCGTGGACGCTCCCACAGAAGACGAGACAGAGGAACAGACCGCAGCCCGCAAAGCCGACTACGACCAGCGCCAAGCCGAGTACAAGGCCGACCAGGAACGCAGAGAGGCAGCACGGCAGGAGGAAGAGGACCGCCGCCACAAGGAATACGAAGCCGAGCAGGAGCGCAGGACCAAGCAGCAGAAGAAGCGCACGGCGACCTTCGAGCGCATCATCCAGAACGCCCCGCCCGTCTTCACGGCCAATCACCTACGCGTGTTGCTTCGCGCTCTGGTGAACATGGACCCGTATACCTTTGCCGACGACCTTGCCGTGGAGTTGAACGGCGATGACGAGAACGACCGCCGCAGCGCAGAGGAAGTGCTGCTCACCACCATCGACGGCCTAGCCGACGACAAGCTGACAGGGTTTGCCCTTCACCTTGCGTTGGCTGGATTCCGGGGCATACCTAAAGAGGGTGAGAACGACCACCTAGCGGAAGCGGAGGCCGCTTTCGCTCCCAAGGAAAAGGCCGCTCCCGTGAAACCTGCTAAGAAGCTGGCACTCGTAAAGCCGAAGAAGGCAACTCCACCCGCCGCAACAAAGAAGACCGGCAAGAAGACCACCAAAGCCGCATAAGCCACACCACCAACCCGCGAGGCCGGGGGACACCCGGCCCGCCCCTCTCAGGAGGGAAAGGACGAGTCATGTTCAAACTCAGCTACAAGCTGACAGTGCGTGAACGGGTGCAGGGCAAATGCGACCGGCATCCACGCTACAACCCCGAGAAGGACGGTCGAGGAGGTATCAAAGGCGCATGCTCCACTTGTTATAGCCTCTACGATCTCCATGCCGCCCGCCTTGCCCTAGACGCCGCCGTTCATCAATTCATCCGTCGAGCTGCACCATGGACGCGACCACGCGAACCCCGACGCAAGAAGAAGGATGATGCCCATGTTTCAGCCGAGGTGCCCGAAGTCTAGTCAGGAACCGGGACGTAGGCCGAGGGCCACTCAGCGACCCTTTACTGATTGGCCGTGCCGCTCAGAGTTCTAGCCAGCCAGCAATAAAAAGTTCTAACTATCTTTACTTTTACCTTGCTAATAAGGCAGAAAGGAGTATACTTAGAAACAGAGAGGGGATGAGAAGCAACCCCGATCTACCAGCAGCGCGGGAACGCTGCTAAAGCGAAAACCACACAGGGAGAAATACCGATGAGCATTACCACCAAGGCCGAAACACTACTCGCAACCATCACCGATGCAATCACCGCACTTGCCGCCGAGACAGACACTGCCAAGCAGGATGTGACCTTCCGCACATGGCTCACCACCATGAGCCAGTTCTACACCTACTCTTTCGGGAATCAGCTTCTCATCAGCTCTCAGTGCCCGACCGCTACCCGCGTCGCCGGATACAACAAGTGGTTGACGGTAAAGCGGCAGGTTCGCAAGGGCGAGAAGGCTATCTTTATCACCGCCCCAATCATAGGCAAGAGCAAGGACGCCGACGAGGATGGAGAGGTTAGCCGCCTGCGCGGGTTCAAAGCGGCCACTGTGTTTGATATCGCTCAGACAGACGGGGACGAACTGCCCCAGTTCCCCGAGCACAATGCTACCGAGGGCGGGGAAGAAGTTCTGCCGAAGATGGAGGCTGCAGTTCGCAACGCGGGAATCACGCTGATTTACAAAACCATCACCGATGGCGCGCAGGGCTACAGCAAAGGCGGGCTGATTGAGATTGATGAGCGGCAGGGAAGCGCAGCCAAGTTCGGGACTCTCGCGCATGAGTTTGCGCATGAACTCCTCCACAAAGCAGACCGCAGCCAGGGCAAACAGCAGCGGGAGCTGGAGGCAGAAGCCGTAGCCTACGCCGTTCTTACGCACTATGGCATGCACTCAGGCAGTCGCTTTTATCTCGCGTCATACGGCATCACTGGCGAGATGCTGACGGCATCCATGCAGGTCATCTCGAAAACAACGAAGCAGATCATCGAGTTGATCGAGGCGACGGAAGAAGAGAAGGAGGCTGAGGGCGACTCGGCCCTCCCACTCGCCGCATGATCGAGGCCGGGGTTTGGCCCGGCGCATTGAGCGCCAGGCCAAACCGGAAAGGAGAGGAAGGGAACTCAAAAGGTAACCAGCTACCTTTTTACCCTTGTTGCTCACTGCCTTTATAAACAGGTAAATTATAGGAAAGGTGAAAGATGCATATTGCCGTAGCCAGCTACAAGGGAGGCGTCGGAAAGACCACCACCGCGGTGCATGTTGCCGCGTACCTCAACACCCTCGCACCAACCCTGCTCTTGGACGGTGATCGTACCCGTAACGCCACCGAGTGGAGCGAGCGCGGGGAAGGCTTTCCCTTCACCGTTGCCGACATCGCCTCTGCGATGAAACTTGCGGGCAAGTTCAAACACAGCGTTGTTGATACAGGCCAGCAGCCCACAGAGAAAGACCTAAAGGCGCTTGCCGAGGGGTGTGACCTGCTCATCATCCCAGCGGTGCCCCTTGCCTTGGACACGGGCGGCCTACGGCAGACCATCGAAGCACTCCACCGAATGAATCAGACTCGGTATCGAGTGCTCATCACCAAAGCCCCGCCGCCTCCAGAGACCGAGGCTCAACAGCTCAAGGCAATGCTCGATGAGTTGAAGGTTCCTGTTTTCAAAACGACGATTCCTCGCCTCAAAGCATTTTCTAAAGCGTCAGCAAGCGGCTGTGTTGTCATGCAGGCCGACGACCCCCGAGCTGACAGAGCTTGGGAAGCCTACAAAGCAGTTGGAAAGGAGATCGTGACGTATGCCCGCAGCCAGCAGAAAAACGCCTAGCCAGTTCGAGGGATTGAAGAATCTAGGAACCGGCACGCCCGTAGAAGAGGCCGAACCCTCACGCAAGATTGGCCGACCGCTGAAGCAGGGAGCCAAGAGCCGCGACCAGGACTACCGTGCTTGGGGCGGCTATTTGAAGATCGAGACTGTAAACGAAGCCAACTATGAGCTTGGGAAACTGCGAGGAGACGGCCGTGACCTGTCCGACCTCCTGGAAGAACTGCTGGCCGGTTGGGTGACTAGCCAGAAAGCGAAGAGACCCTGAATGGGTGACGTGGCACGGATCGAAGACGGGCAGCAGAAGCGTAAGCCTTTAGCCGAACGCCGTGCGCTTGCAGCTACTCAGCTTTCACACGAGATTCTGATGAACCCTCCGGACAAGGAGGAGAACAACGCAGCGATCGGGTTTGCGCCATACTTCACAACTCAGTTCGGATTGCCGCATAGCCGAGTGCAGGGAGACACCTGGAAACGTCGTAACGGCAATCGGACGCTCACAATTCAGACCGATTGTGACCATGGACTCCCCTCCGGTAGCAAGCCACGTCTCCTCCTGCTTTGGGTAGCAACATGGCAAGTCAGACACCCGAATGTCACTCGAATCGACCTGGGAAAAAATGTCACCAAGTTCCTTCGAGAAGAGATTGAGCTTCCGGTAACCGGGCGGTACATCAAGGATGTTCGGCTTGAGATGATCCGTCTGTTTACGTCGCGAATCTCCATCACGCTTGAAGACCAAGGGGTGTTCGAGCGCAAGTCTACCGAGCTGTCAGACGATATGGTTCTTTGGGGCACCAAAGACGTTGACCAGGATGCGCTGTTCCCGTCCTACATCGTCCTCACGGACAAGTTTCGAGACAGCATTCTCGACCGGCCAATCCCGGTAGACCTCCGCGCATTGCATCACTTGGCGTCGTCATCTCTCGCTCTGGACTATTACGTTTGGCTCGCTCGCACTATGTTCAGCCTACGATCTTCGCGGCTTGTTCCTTGGAAGGCCCTTCACGATCAATTTGGGTCTTCCTACGATTGGGCCGACCGGCGCGGTCGCCATAACTTTCGTGCGGAGTCAGCCAAGCAGCTTACGACCAGAATCAGGGATGTCTATCCATCCTGCCGGGTGACCATTTCACCGGACGGTGAGGGGCTAATCTTGCATCCCTCTCCAACACCTGTACCGCATGTGCAGTCTCGAAAGACTTCCTTCCCTTCGCCAATCGCAGCAAAGAAACGCCTCCTCTGAAGAGGGGAGACAAGGGCCAGATGCTCCGGCGAAAGAACCGGACCATTTGACCCTTATCTGTGCGACTCGTGGCAGGGGATTTCCTCACTCAGGCATGTGAAGAATCGTTTCAGCCACGTACATTTACCGGACACTAAACCGAGTCCAACTCCCCAGTTGCAATTCAAAATTACGTACATTTACCGGACATCCACAGCGGAACTACGTACATTTACCGGACACAGCGGGGTCTAAACCACTGATTTGAAATTGGTTATACGGTTTTGGTAGTAAGTACTTCCTGTAGTTCTTTCAAAAACAAAAGCAACGTCGCCAGTAGTTCGCACCGAGGATCTGTGGAAATCAAGAACAAGCAAAAGCAAAAGCAAAAACTTTCCTAATGAAGGTTGGGGTGGTTTCAGCAGTTGAGGCTTCCCCATACATCCGCTATCAATCAAGCAGAAAGCGGCCTAGAAGCTCGCGACGAGCCTTTGGTGTCACCCTTGGGTCGTCTGTTCTGCTGAAGCAGCCGGATCGGCCACCCTAGAGCTTTTAACCAAAAGTCTTTTACGTGTCTTTGGCTTCTGCTCGGCTGAGTCATCCGAATCTGGTGCTGTTGATGCAGCAGCAGACTTAGCTTCGATTTCAGAGACGGACCGGAGTGGCCATTGTCCCAACCCGTCCAACAGTTGAACGAGCGAGACTTCGAGGGCCAGAGCGACCTTCATTAGAGACATGATGTTCAGACTGCCGCCGGCTTCATACTTGCGCCACTGAGCGTCGTGGTAGCCAGTCGAGATCATGATGTCTCGCATGTTCAACTTTTTGTCTTTACGTAGCGCCCTGATGCGCTTACCTAAAGCCTTCAAAAAGTCCTTGAACTCATCCTCTGTCAGCACACGTTGGACTCCCCTTCTTCATTCTGAAAACGATCCCCAAGTGGTCCCCGGATTGGGCATACAATGTTCGATCTTTTCTTATATACAGCGAGCACAAGGGGCTGTGAAACCACTCTTTTTGGTTACAGGTACTAAACCGTGTACTCCGCCGCTCCATTCTTTTCGCTCCACCTTCGCTGGTGCAGCCTCAAAATCCAAACTTTAAAATTGCATTTCCAAATATGCAGCTTGACATAGGCGTGCGGATTATTTACAAACAGTCCAGCAAATCTACGGCTAGCCCGAATTGATGTAAGGCGCTAGTAATCTCAACTCCCCAAAAACAGATAACTGATGCCCAGATGAGCGCTCGGAGGCATGCGCGGCGTCGTGTCTAAACCCCGAAAAACGCACACTCTTTGAGTCTCTAAATCACCCTTAACCGCACCAATTCCAGGAGTATTCCTTGACCGCAACGATGAACTCCCGCCTCTCCGCAATGGCTTCCAGAACCTTCACGAAACAGCGGGCCAAAGACACCGCTCGCTCGCTCGGACCGGTCCTGCTGGCTCTTGCAATCTCGCCCCTCGCAGCTCACGCCCAAGGTACGGTGGACGTCAGCGGCGTTACTTCCGCCATGAAGACCATCGAGACGAGCTGTCTGCTCGGCGGCGCACTCGCTGTCGTCATCGGCATCGTCTTCGGTGTGTTCCAGTTCATGGGCCGGAACATCTCTGGCGGCTTCATGGCAATCGGCGGCGGCCTGTTCGCCGGGATTGTCATCGGCTTCGCACCGCAGTGGGTTTCTTCTCTCACCGGACAGAGCCTCTAGCCATGCAGACAACCAAGCGTGGAGAGCCACTGGCGATCAATCAAGCCCTCAACAAACCCCGGCAAAAACTCGGTTTGAGCCTGCCTATCTGGATGGGCATTGTGATTGCTTCGCTGATGGCTCTCCTGCTTCGGTTCTTTGTTCTGTCCATCGTCCTTTTCGTTGCGATCACCGTTGTGTGTTCGCTCATCATCCGCAAACACCCAAAGATGTTCCAACTGTGGGGTCTGAGCTGGACCCAGAAGAGCTACTATGACCCGCGCAAACGCTAACCCATGGTTCACCGAGGCTGGAGCCGCGAACAGCATTGTGCCTATCGCTCGCTTTGTGAACCCCACCGTATTTGCTACCAAAACACGCGGCTACGGCTTGCTTTTCGAGGTCGATGGGGCCGATGAGGAGGGGCTGACCGACACCGAAATCAGCTCCAAAATGCGGAGCATCGAGAACGGCATCCGGGGACTGACGGAAGGCTTCTCGCTGTACCAGTACATGCGTGTGACCTCCGGCTTCAAGATTCCACGGCAGAAGAAGTACGCCGACCCCATCACGCAGTCCTTTGTAGACCACCGGCTGGACTTCCTTGAGAAGACGGCTAACTTCCGGCGCATCGACCTGCACTGGTGCCTTACGTTGGAGCCGAAACTATCGGCCCCCTTCGCCGCCAAGCCCAAGGCCCAGGCCGACGAGAACGACCGCCTTGTGTCCCAGCTTCAGAAGGCCGCGCACATCCTTGAGACCCACCTAAGCAGCGTCATCGGGTTGAGGATCGTGGGCAAGGAAAAGGCGTTCCAGTTCTTTTCGGAGCTGTTCAACCTGGAGGAGTGGGCAGGGCACATCCCGCTCACTTCCGACCTTGGTGTAGACCAGCAGATCGCAACCAGCGCTGTGTCCTGGCAGAGCGACCATCTGCGCGTAGGCAAGCGGCACGTCCAGATGTTTTCCGTGACCGGCACCCCCGCCGCCTCGCAGCCGTGCCTCTTCAACGGCATCACCAACCTGACCTGCGACAGTGTGCTTTGCACGACCTGGAGGCCGCAGTCCAGCGCCACCGTCCGCAAGGAAATCAGCGCCCAGGAGAAGTGGATTGATTTCTTCAAGGTCGGTATTTTCCAGCGTGTGATGGCTGGGAAGAACTTCGCCGCGCTGGACCAGGGAGCGGGCGCTAAGGCTGCTTCCGAAGGGGTTGACGACCTCGGCTTGGTGGTCAAGGAGTTGAACAAGAAGATCCAGGGCAAGTACAGCGTCACGCTCCTTCTCTCCGCTTCGAGCGCGGAAGAACTCAGGGAGAACACGCCCCTCGTTCACCGTACTTTCGTGGACGCCCAGGCGACCGTGATTGAGGAGACCATCGGGAATCTCTCGGCTTTTTATGCCATGTTCCCCTGCAATGACAGGTACAACGTCTTTTCGCTCTGGCTGGGGGAAGACCATCACGCCCGGCTTTCGCCTGTCTTCGCCCCCAACATCGGGCACCCGAAATCGGACGACCTGGACAGCGAATACCTGAATGTCTTCGAGACCCGGCAGGGAACGCCGTTCTTCCATGACGCCTACGTGTCCGGCGTCCGGGTCCAGCTCACCATCGGGCCGACCGGCACCGGCAAGAGCGTGCAGACCAACCAGATGCTTGCCCTGGAGCGCAAGTATCACGGCTTTACCTTCATCTTCGACATCGGCAACAGCTACGAAAGCATGGTGGAGTTATACGGCGGCAAGGTGGACCGGATTGGCCTGGACGGCCCCCGCGTCAACCCGTTCGCTCTGGAGCCGACCGAGAAGAACATCAAATTTCTCTACAACTTCGTCAAGATGCTGCTCACCAGCGGTGGGGCCACCCTCAGCCCCGAGGACGAGGATGCGGTGTTCAAAGAGGTGCAGGGCATGTACCTCATCGACCGCAAGATTCGCAGGCTCAGGAACTTGCTGCTGCCCAAGCACCTGAGCCGGTACCTCGCTAAGTGGATCGACAAGGGCGTTTATAACGCGATCTTCGACAACGTGGAGGACTCGCTTAGCCTCTCGCGTATCCAGTGCTGGGATTTTGCGGGCGTTTCCAAAGACTACCCAGACCTGATTGAGCCGTTGATGATCTGGCTGCTGCGCCGGATTGACGACGTGGTGTACGACCCGAAGAACCTCGGCGTTCCCAAGCATGTCGTGATTGAGGAGATTTTCTCAAACATGAAGAACAAGCAGCTCCTAGAAGGTGCGCTCGCCAGCATCAAGCAGGTTCGCAAGAACCTTGGAGGCGTCACCCTGATTGGCCAGTCCGCGAACGATCTAGGCGAGAACGCGGATTCGATTGTGAACTCCTGCACGTCGTTCCTGCTTTTGCCGGATGTGACGTTCAACCGGGACCACTACGGCGAGCTGTTCAAGATGACCGAGCAGCAGTTGAACCTCTTCGAGAGCCTTGGACCGCGTGAGGGTTTGTTGATGCGACGCGACGGCATCACCAAGGTGGTCCGGTTGAATCTCGACCCGCGCAGCTACGCGATCTTCTCGACCCGGCCCAAGGACCGCGCCCGCCGTGGCCGCTTGATCGAGAGATGGGGATTGGAGGACGGCATCACCCGTTTCGTCGCAGGCGAAGACGCCTAGCTTTCAGCAATCCTCACCGCCACACCATCAGGAGACCGACCGCATGAAGACCCCCTACCTCACTGTCGCTATCGCTGCTTTTGCGGCCTGCGCCTACGCTCCACCCACCATCTACGCCCAGGGCAAGGCTCCCAGAACCGTCCAGGTGAGCGCGACCACCGCGCCCCCGGTCATTCGCACCATCCTGAATGAATCGACGCTGCTTGAGCTTCCAGCCGAGGAGAAGGTCGCAACGATCTTCGGCGGGAACACGGACGACTGGATCTTCAACGCCGGTCATGTCGCCAGCCGTTTCGTCAGCGTGAAGCCGAAGGCGGCGGCAGCCAAGAGCAGCACCAACGTCCACATCATCTCCGACCACGGCAACGACTACACCCTTGAGCTGAGAGAGGTGTCGGCAGACCAGGCCGGGGGCTTCGATTCGACCGTGTTTCTAGTGCAGACCGACCAGGAAGCCCAGAAGAAGATGGCCGACGCCCCGGTGTTCGTTCCAGTGGCCGAGGTGAAGGAAAAGGAAGAACGGCTTGAAAGGGAAGTCGCCCAGGTAAAGGCCGCCGCCGCCGCCGACAAGAAGACGGCCGAGATTGCCCAGGAGAAGTACCAGAGCACCTACCCCAGCAATCTGCACTTTGACTACAGCTGGGACCAGTCCAAGGCCAAGGCTTTGGGTGTGCGGCAGATATGGGATGACGGCAAGTTCACCTACATCCAGGGCAAGTTCGAGGAGCCGCCCGTTGTCTACGAGCTGAAGGACAAAAAGGGCTCGCTTATCAACTTCGAGTTTGCGAACGGGCTTTACACCGTTCCCAAGCTCCTGCAGAACGGCTACGTCGCCATCGGCAAGGCCAAGGTGGAGTTCCACCGCCAGGAGGCCAACTAATGGCAAGCGTCCCCGTAGCACCGACAGCGAAGCCGCCCATCGGCAAGACAATGCCCATCGTTCTCGCCTTAACCGGAGCCATAGTGCTTATCGGCGCGTCCACGGCCTACAACGTCATCTCTGGTAGCAGCCACAAGCAGGAAGCCGCCAAGAGCACCCTGCCAGCTCGCCCGTCCACCGCCGACACTCAGCAGGTCAGCGGTTTTGAGAAGCAGCAGGCATTGATTCAAAAGAGCGATGCCGAACACGCCCAACTCCAGCAGGCGGTAGCCGCGATGAACGCTCAGGAGCAGGGGATGCGGGCGCAGGAACAGGCTGCGGGCCAGCCCGTTCCGTTGCCGGAAGCGGACGGCACAGCGCCCATGACCCCGGCCCAAAGCGCCGCGATCTACGGCAACAGCCCCAACGCGCCCAGGCAAACATCTGGCCAGTCCGAGGCGCACGCCCAGGCCAGGCAGAAAGCCGCAGAGCGGGAGAAGCACCGGGTGGACGCACTCAACAGCGACACCGTAGCCGTGGACTTCCAAACCCATCCGGCAGCACCGGAAAGGCAGACACCCTCCACCATCCGGCCCTCCGTCACCGGACCGACCATCGTAGCGACCCAGAACATCGGCGGCGAGCCGCCGGCTGTGCCGGAAGAGGAGTCCAGGCCGGGCGCGAAGAAAGAAACGAACGCCATGGCCGCGTACAACTTCGATGAGTACGGCGGCAAGCTCTACCGCGTGTTTGAAGGCACCGTTCTTGAAGGTGTCGTTACCAACCACGTTGACGGTGGCATGGCAGGCCCGGTCCTGCTGATGCTCACAACGGACTACTACTCCCACGATCGGCAGAACCTTCTCCTGCCTCAAGGCACACGGCTTATTGGTTCGGTCACGGCAGTAGGGAATCAGCAGCAACACAAGCTCGCCGTAGTGTTCCACCGTGCCGTTTGCCCAGACGGGTTCTCCATCGACATCGACAAGTACGCGGGTCTCGACCAGATCGGGACCACCGGCCTTGCCACCAAGGTAGACCACGGCTATCTGCAAGCGTTCGCCGCTGCCGCCGCTATCGGGGGTCTGGGAGGACTCGCGCAGATCGGCAACAACGGGAGCGTTCTAACAACCGATAGCCAGATACGCAACGGCATCTCCGCGCAAACCAGCCAGGAGGGCGAACAGGTACTCAACAAATTTCTCAATCGGCTACCGATCATCACGCTCAAGGAAGGTTCGAGAGCGCGGGTCTACATCGGCGAAGACATCCTCATTCCCTCCTACGCGGACCATCGCGTCAACCCCACGCTCTAGGAGTTTCCAAATATGAAGAAGCTCACCACAGCCCGCAGTCTGACGCTTGCCAGCGGACTCGCTGCGCTTGCAATGGCGGCACCCGCTCACGCGCAGTTTGGCGGCATCACCTTCGACCCAACGCAATCGGCCCACGCGATCCAGCAGATCGTCAACGAGGAGAAGGGTCTTGCGTCGCAGGCCGAGCAGGTAGCGCAAGGTTCTCAGACCAATCTCACGCTCATTCAGCAGCTCACGAACGACATCAAGATGGCTCAGACGGAGCTGAACATCTACCAGCAAACCATCACGACCTACAACACGATGGTCAACAACCTGAAGTTCTTTAACTCCAAGCAAATCTTCACCACCGCCGAGAACGCTTTGCTGCACGGCACCGTGCAGAACTCATACGGTGAGACCGCTGGCCTCCAGGCTCAGTTGAACGGACAATCCAACAACTCAAGTCTTGTCTGGAAACTCATGCAGCTCGCAGTTTCAGGCACGTCTTCGGGTTTCTGGAGCCAGGAGATTGTGGGCAACAGCCAGCGGCTCACTACCCTTGCGCACATCGAGGCCATGGATGCGGCATCGAGCAATTGCCTCTCAGCCGTGAGCGCGTACCAGTCCAGCCGCACCAACAATCTCGCGGCGAACAACGCTCTAAACAACTCCATTTACGACAACTCAGAACTGACAAACAGCGAAGTGGAACAGCTCAACTTGCTCACCATGTCGGATTCTCAGCGGCTGGAAGAAGCGCACGCGCAAGGGCAACTCCACGCGTGCATGGCTTCTCAGGCCGCAGTAGCCAACATGGAGAAGCGCAACATCGCTTCGATGACGATCAACGACGCGAATTACAAGTACACCCAGCAGGCGAGCAATCCCACGTATCTCGGGAACGGTTCGACTACCTGGACCACCTATTTCTGAGCCGGTTGCAGAACTCGGGCTGGCGCTGGGGAACTCTCAGCGCCAAGCCTTTCAACCTCCAGCAAGACGTTCCACATTCCAAGCGTGAGAGTGACCCATGAACACCACACCCGGAGCAGTCGATTGGCTCGCCCAATTCACTCAGGACTTGACCAATCTCACGACGCAGAACGGTGGAGCCCTGTCGAACTTCGGGATGATCCTGCTGACGTTCATTGCGACCATGATCCTAATCGGAATAGCCGTCCGCATGTCCTCGTGGTCTGTGCATATGGGAGGCCACCGGACGGTCAGCCTGGACGAGCTCCGCACCTTCCTGTTCCGGTTCCTTTTCTGCCTCGTGCTGGAACACTACTGGGTCAACAATCTCCCAGGAGCGAGCTTCGGCTTCAATCGCATGTTCTCCTACGTTGCCGCCGCCATCTCGCAAATTCTCGACCAGACGCAGTTGAACCAGATGACTTCATTGATTGCAGATGCGGGCCATAACACGCCCATGCCCACAGTCCTCGCTCCCCTGGAAACCATCTGCTACTACTTTGTCGAAGGTCTGCTCGGCATCGCTTCGGGAATCATTTTCCTAATCAACTGCAGCGCGTTCATCTTCTACGGTGTCGCCGCTTTGTTCGGCCCCCTAATGATTCCGCTGTACCTCACCGAGACGTTCCGAGGCAAGTTCCTGCACTTCGTGGAGGTGCTTCTATCGCTCGCAATGATTCGAGCGGTTGCCGCTGCCTTCATCTTCGTGTGGGCTCAATTTCTTACCGGCTTCATGACTCAGACATTCCACGGTGATTACAGCATTGCCATGTGGCTTGCGAACCTGATTCCGTTCACCACGATCTTCGTCGCCTTCATCCTCAATATGTTTCTCATTCCAAGCGTCACGCAGATGATCTTCGGCGGCGGGGCCGGTCTGGCTGGAAAGATTGGGGAAGTCGTCAGCAAAGCTGCTGCCATTGCCGCCTCAGCTTAGGAGACCTCATGTTCTTTCTATTTTGGTGGTATCACCGCGCGTCCCGGCCCGTACGAATCGCAGCATGGGTCCTGCTTCTCATCGTCTTTGTTCTCACCATCGTCCGGGTTCACAAAGCCATTCACGCAAATCAGGAAAGGAACTCGCATGTCCACACACGTCGCAATCCCCGATAGCGCGCTCACAGCACGGCAGCACGTCGAGGCCGACAGGGTTGGGAATCAGGTCTACTCAGCGCAGTACAGCGAGCGCAGCATGGCCAAAATTGCCATTGGCGCACTCGCAGGTATCTCCCTTTTGTTGTGCGGCGGGCTGGTCGCTGTCTCGCATCGTCCGGTCGTCAATCGTTACATCCGCATTGATGAGGCAGGCAGGGCACAGGCGATCCAGTACACCGACCTGAATTACAGTCCCCGCGAGGGTGAAATCCGCACCTATCTGACGGACTGGACGGGCTACCGGCACACGATCAATCGCGAGACGATGGCGAAGAAATACCCCATGAACTACTACTTTCTTTCCTCCGCATTAGCGTCTCAGCTCATCGCCCAGGACAACGCAAACCACCTCATCACCCAGGTCACCAGCGGGCAGACAGAACAAAGCGAGGTCCAGGTGAACAACGTGACGATTACCTCCATGACCCAGGAGAAGGTTGAGAACACGATCCTCTCGCGTGGAACGGCGCTCGAAACCTTCGATCTCATCTACTCTGCGCGCACCTCCAGCAAGCCGCGCACCGAGCATTGGATGGCTTCGTTCACCTACTACCTGAACCCCGCCCAGGTGAGCGAGCAGGCCAAGACAAACCCGCAGTACGAGACGATCAATCCTCTCGGGTTGACCATCACCGAGTTTCACGAAAACCGCGTCTCCGTCGAGCCGTTGATAGGCCAGGGCTCCACCTTCCGACCGGAGGTGAGCCGGTGAGCGTCGAGAGTGGATGGGAGAAGGTTCTACCATTCTTCACCGAGGATCTTCAGACGTTGATTCTTGACCCGACCATCAGCGATTTGATGGTGAACGGGACGACAGGCGTGTACGCCGACCGGGGCGGGGTCATTGAGCATATTCCGCTGCAAGACGAGTACAGCAGCGAACGCCTTGAAGCAGCAATCCAGCGCGTAGCTCGCATGATGGGCCAAGACCTTACGCACCAGAACCCCATCCTGAATACCAGGATGCCGGACGGCTCGCGTGTGGCGGTTGTAGGAGCGCCGTCCGCAATCGGCGGTCCCTCACTCACCATCCGCAAGTTCAATCAGTGGTTTACGACCGACCAGTTGATTGAAAAAGGGAGCATGCCCCGAGAGGTACGGGACAAGGTTGTGCAGTTCCTTTGGCAGAAGAAAAACGGCATCATCGCGGGCGGAACAGGCTCAGGCAAAACCACGCTGATGAAGGCCATTCTTGACCACGTACCGCTTTCAGACAGGCTCATCATCATTGAGCAGGTTGCAGAGCTTCGAGTGCTCCAGCCGAACGCGCTCCGTTGGGAAGCCGTCGATGCGATTCCAGGCCAGGTTGCAATCCTTCCGAGCGCGTTGCTGGCAGCAGCGTTGCGGCACCGGCCTGACCGCATCATCTTTGGTGAAATACGTGACGAGTGCGCTAATGATTTGTTGCAGGCCATGAACACCGGCCATGGTGGAACCCTCACCACATTGCACGCGAAATCGGCGTGGGATGCGCTCAGCAGGCTATCGAACCTTGCCCTCAGTGCTCGCCCCAATATCAACCACAGTTTCATTCGCTCGGAAACCGCCGATGCAATCGACTTCGTTCTGTACTGCGAACGACTCCCCAGCGGCAGGCGCAGGGTGCGCGAGCTGATAGCCGTGACCGGCTACGACTTCGCTTCCCAGACCTTCGAGACCGACGATCTTTACCGCGCCGACGACCACGCCGACACTCCCTCTCACGCAGCCTAACCAGTCCACCCGGAGGAACCATCCATGCCCCTGCTCGACATCAAGCAAGTCCGCAAAGTCACCGTCACATGCTCACTTGAAGAGTCAACCGCAAAACAGGTTGACCAGTATGCGGCCTTCGCCAAATGCCTTCCAGACGAAGTGGTGAACAAGGCGCTTGAGTACACCTTCGGCAAGGATTCCGACTTCCAGAAGTTCCGCAACACAGACCCCAAGGTTGTCTCTCAGCTTCGCATCAAGAGGCCCGCCACGGAGCCTACAGGCGTACGGCGCGGCCCCAAACCAGCCAGCCACGTTGCGGCAGACTGAAGTGCGTTGATGCAGGGGACTGGCGCCCCTGCATCAGTGACGCGCTGCGCCACGGAACAACAACAGCAACAACAACCGCAGCGGCAACAGCAAATGCAGCAGCAACACCAAGAGCAAGAACAACAGCGATGCGCTTCGCACATGGAGAAGATGACACTCCATCCCTTCCAGGGTTGAGTTTCCGGCCAGAACGAAAGCGTATGTTATCGCGTTGAGCGGTAACCACTTAGCTGCACATCGTTTGCATATGTTTTCGGAGCGAAAACATACGCAAACAGCGTTGAGGAGGGTAAATGGAAGCCATTGATGAAGCACCGGCACTGAACTTAGAAGACCGGCTTGACCGCCGAAAAGGGCGGCCAGCACGCGACAAGATGACTGGCGTGAGGTTCACGCAAGCCGAGATGGCAGAGGTTGATCGCGCTGCCAATGGCCAGGGACAGCTATTCGGAGAATGGGCGCGGGAAGTGCTATTACGCGAGGCTCGCAACTCTCGCGGCGACGCGCTTTTTACCGAGATTATTGCCACGCGGATGCTCCTCAACCTTGTCCTGAAAGCTCTCGCCTGCGGAAAGGTAATGACCGCCGAGGAGTTCAGCGGCGTGCTCGCAAACGTGCGAACCACCAAACACAAAGCAGCAACGGATGTGATGGAACAATACGCAGCCGCCGAACCGAAGGAGCGTTGAGAAATGGCAAGCCAATGGGGACGTAAAGAGACGGTTATCTGGCCTCCGCAAGTGCCGATCTACACCATCGGCACGATGCTTCTCTCAGTGCCAATCGTTATGAGCCTGCTTCTGGGGATGTACTTCATGAAGCCGTTCCTGGCTCGTGAGTACACCGGCGACTATCTTAAGAGCGCAGCCGGGGCGCAATTCAAGATGCACAATTCCTTCCGGTTGATCTTCCTCCAGGGAGGGAAGAAAGCGCCCCGCGTGGCTCAGCACCAGGACTTCGTTCCAGGCTCGACAATCCTTCCAAACGGTAAGGAGCTGAGCGTCCAGTTGTCGCCTGTGGCCACTGCCGAGGGCTACACGACTTTCGTTCGCGCACCGGAACGGAAGATGGCAGACGACGCCTTGTATGGATGGTTCAAGGCTGCGATCTTCGGGGGCGACGACGTTCTGAGCGCCTACGGTCCAGCTCTGGCCGAGGGCGCAGTGGTGGTGATCTTACTGCTCTGTTTCGCAGTGCCGCTCGACTTCAAGCGGGGCAAGAAGATGAAATATGGGAGGCTTCTGCGGGGGCCGGTGATGTCGGCACCCAAGCAGTTCAACGAGATTCTGAAGGGTGAAGGGCTGGGGATTCGGACCGACGAGAAAGGCGTCATCATTCGTCTTCCGCTGCGGGCCGAGGCCAAGCATGTTCAGGTGATGGGAGACACCGGCGTGGGGAAAACGACGCTCCTGATTCAGATGCTTGGACAGATCGAGGACCGCGGCGAATCGGCCATTGTTTATGACCCGGCAGGCGAGTACATCCAGCGTTTCTACCGCGAAGAACGAGGCGATGTGATCCTGAATCCGCTCGACGCCCGCTCCAATTACTGGTCACCGTCCGCAGAGCTGCGGACCCCGGCAGAGGCCCGCACCATTGCCGCATCCCTCTACCAGCCAGCGGACGGCAAGCCAGGAGAGTTCTTTACCGAGACTCCGCAGAAGATCTTCGCCCACCTGATGAAGTACCGCCCAACGGTTCAAGATTTGGTGGCATGGATGTCGAACCCGGATGAGATCGACCGTCGCGTAGAAGGGACAGAGCTGGAGGCGTTCATCTCCAAAGACGCGTCTGACCAGCGGCAAGGCGTCCTCGGTTCGCTGGGCCTGATAGCCGACAGCCTGCGTCTTCTGCCCTCTAAGGAACAGGCCAACAACAAAGAGTGGAGCGCAACGGCATGGGCCGAAAAGCGGGAAGGATGGATATTCCTTACCGGCACCGAGGCAGAGCAGGAAGCGCTTCGCCCTCTCCACTCCCTTTGGATCGACTTGCTCATTCTTCGTTTACTGACCCTGCCCAAACCAGGACAGAAACGAGCGTGGTTCGTCCTTGACGAGCTGGCGACCTTACAGAAGTTGCCGCAGTTCCACAGCGCCTTGACCAAGGGTCGCAAAAGCGACAACCCCATCATCTTCGGCTACCAGGGCAAAGCCCAGCTAGAGGTGATCTACGGCCATCTTGCCGAGGTAATGTTGTCCCAGCCAGCGACCAAGTTCGTGCTCAAAACCGCCGAGCCGAAGGCCGCGAAGTGGGCTTCCGAGCTAATCGGAGACATCGAAATCGAACGTGTGCGGGAAACCGTAGCGGACGGCAAACGGGCGGGAAAGAGCTTCACGATGGACCGGCAGATTGAGCCTCTAGTCATGAGTTCGGAGATAGCAGGGCTTGAAGACCTCCATTCATTTCTGAAGCTGGGAAACAACGTAACACGGTTCAGCTTCCCCCACATGGACCGGCCCCTTATCGCCCCGTCGTTCGTTGCCCGCGACATTCCAGAAGGCGATATGTGGCTGAATCCTCTCGCTCCTGCGAAGCCAAAACCGCCCGCGCCGCTCGTGCCGGCTGCCGCCGCCCCGCAGGCCGGGACGCCGACCGCTAACGCCCTCGAAGCCGTAACGGAATCCCGGAGCGTCCCACCAGCCCCAAAGAAGAAGAAGGCCCCACCAGTCGCGCCGGAGCCGACTGCAATTCCCACACCACTACCAGCGAACGTGCCCGCCTTTGGACCGCCAGAGCTGGTCACGGCCAGCCATCCCAGCAGCGATCTATAGCTCAGGACGACCAGGAAGGAGGACTCCATGCTCACAATTTCCAAGGCTCTCAATTCAGGCCAGGCACAGACCTACCACCAGATGGAGTTCACTTCCAGCACCCAGAGCTACTACAAGCAGGACGGCGCAGTTGCGGGCGAATGGCAAGGCCAGCTCGCGGAAAAGATGGGCCTCACGGGAGCCGTCAGCCCGGAGCATTTCACGCGTTTGACGGACGGCCAGCACCCCGCAACCGGTGAGCAGATGGTCAAACATCGGACCGCCCAGGAGTACAAGAATCCAGACGGAACAACCACCAGCGCGGTCGAGCATCGCGCCGGTTGGGACGGAACATTTTCCGCGCCCAAGTCCGTTTCGCTCACGGCTTTAGTAGGTGGCGATGAGCGGGTTCGGGAGGCCCACGCCGCTGCCGTAACCGCCGCCGTTGCGGAGCTAGAGCGCTACACCCAGGCCAGGATCGGCGGCAACAATCCTGCTGAAACGACCGGCAAGTTCATTGCGGCCAAGTTCGAGCACGACACGGCCCGACCGGTCGAAGGCTACGCCGCGCCGCAGCTCCACACCCATGTTTTCATCATGAACGTCACCGAGCGCGGTGACGGATCGACCCGCGCCCTCCAAGAGCGCGGCATGTTCGACACCCAGAACTATGCGACCGCTGTATACCAGTCGGTGCTCACGTATAAGTTGCGCGATCTTGGCTACGAGATAGAGGCGGGCAGGAGCGGAGCGCCTGAAATCAAGGGCTACTCGCAGGAGTATTTGGACGCTTCCAGCCCCCGGTCCCAGCAGATCAAAGACCATCTTGCGAAGACCGGCTACACCGGTGCGGAGGCATCCCAGATTGCCGCCCATGCGACTCGCGACAAAAAGGTGATTCTCTCCCCGGAACAGGTCTTAGAGGCCCACCGCAGCATGGCCGCGTCGTTCGGCAACCAGCCCGAATCGGTAGTGTCCCAGGCTCGCCAGCGAGCCAGGACGCAGGACCGGACACCCGACCAGGAAGCCAGGGCGAAGGAAGCTGTCACCTACGCACGCAGCAGCAATTTCGAGCGCGAGGCCGTCATCGACGAGCGGACCTTAATGCGGGATGCGCTTCGCCGGGGCATGGGCGAGACCACCTTCGCCCACGTCAAAGCCGAGTTCGACAGCCGCCACAAAGAGGGCGACTTTCGCCAGCTCAAAGGCGAGAAACACGCCACTGGCCGCAGCTTCACAACCAGGGAAACCATCTCCAATGAGCGGGCGAACGTACGGCATGTGATGGCTGGACAGAACACCGTCGAGCCGATGATGAACCAGGATCAGGCCGCAGCCCAGGCAGCGACCAGGAAGTTTCTAAACGAGGCCCAGCGGGGTGTCATCACCGAGGTACTTACGTCCCGCGACCGCATCCACGGCGTTCAGGGACTCGCAGGAACGGGTAAGACAACCGTGCTTGCCAGCATCCGCGAAGGGGCAGAAAAGAACGGCTACAAGGTCGAGGGTTTCGCCCCCACGTCACGCGCAGCGGGTCAGCTTCGAGAGGAAGGAATCGAAGCCACGACACTCCAAAGTTTCCTGGCCCGAGGCAAGAACCACCCGAGCGCGACAACTTCCAGCCCTCATCTATATATGCTGGACGAGTCCAGCCTTGCCAGCACCAAACAGATGCGGGCCTTCCTCGAAAAGATCAAGCCCGAGGACCGCGTTCTGGTGATCGGAGACACCGCCCAGCACCAGGGCGTAGATGCGGGCCGACCGTTCCAGCAGATGCAGGAGGCCGGGATGCGGACCTCGCAACTGGACCAGATCGTGCGCCAGCGGAAGAATCCCGAGCTGTTGGAAGCCGTCAACCTCCTCGCCAAGGGTAAGACAGCCGAGGGCATCGAAAAGCTCGCCCAGCAGGGCCGCATCACCGAGGTGGCCGACCCGTCCGAACGCATCGCGGCCATCGCCAGGGACTACGCCGCGAACCCGGAGCGGACCATCATCGTCTCTCCAGACAACCGCAGCCGCCAGGAAATCAACCGGGCTGTGAGGGTTGAATTGCAGCAAGCTGGGAAGCTCGAAACGGACGGTAAGACGTTCTCCGTTCTGGCCCACCGCTCCGATATGACCGGCGCGGATCGAGAGTGGGCAGCACGGTACAAACCGGGCGACATCCTCAAATACGAGAAAGGCAGCAAGGCCCACGGCATACCTCAGAACAGCAGCGCCATCGTGCTTTCCTCGGACGCCAGGAACAACACCGTGACCGTCCAGCAGGACGGCGGCAAGGCTATCACCTACGACCCCAAACGGCTGAAAGGTGTGAACGCCTACATCGAGACGGACAAGCAGTTTGCGAACGGCGATCGGATTCAGTTCACCGCCAAGAACAAGGATTTAGGTGTCAGCAACCGCGATCTAGGAACCATCACCAAGCTCGAAACCCGACAGGTTACTGTCCAGATGGACGGTAAGACCGAGCGCATCGTCCAGTTCGACCCAGCCAAGATGAGGCACTTCGACCACGGCTATGCCGTCACGTCTCATGTCTCCCAGGGACTCACCGAAGGCCGGGTTATCGCCAACATCGACACCGATTCGAGCCGGTCTCTTATCAATACCCGGTTAGCCTACGTCGCGGTCTCGCGTGCGGAGCATGACGCGAGGATCTACACCAACGACGCGGACGGGCTTGGAGCACGGCTTGCCACCGATGTAAGCAAGACCGCAGCCGTGGACTTCCGACAGAGTTCCCCCGCCCCAGCTCCGCCGAAAAACAGCGTCGTCCAGGTGCAGGAGTATGCCGACCCAAACCACCGCATTGCAGCCGTCGCGCTTGCTTACGCCGAGCACCCTTCCAGCAGCGTCGTCATAGCCAAAGACCCAGCCGAACGCCGCGAGTTGAATCAGCTCATCCGCGCCGACCTTCAGGCAGCAGGGGTTGTCGCGCCGGATAGCAAGGCCCTGCCCGTCCACGTCGAGAAGGAGTTGACGAACCCCAAGCTCGCGGCTCAGTACACCCCAGGCGACATCATCCAGTACCGGCAAGGAAGCCCCAGCCTTGAAGGGATTCCAAACAACAGCGCCGCCGTCGTCATCTCCGCAGACCACAAGAACAACCAGCTCACCGTCCAGACCTCGAACGGCGACGAGGTGATCTACAGTCCACACGTCACCAGGACCATGACGGCCCAAAGCAAGGTCTATCGCGTGGAACTTCAGGAGTTCGCCCAGGGTGATCGAATCCGCATGACCGAGGGAGACTCATCGCAGGGCATCCGAAAAGGCGACTTCGGCACCATCACCGCCATTAGAGATACCCTAGATGTGAGTCTCGATAAGGGCGAGACTGTGCGACTCACCAAAGAACAGGCGCGGCACATCGAGCACGGCTATGCCGTGGACAGCCTCAAGACGGGTGCTCCCGACAAAGTTCTTATCAGCCAGGACGGATTCCAAACCCCATCCGAGGTCGCTTCCCTCTCCCGTACAGGCAGACAGGTGAGCGTCTATACATCGGATAGTTCCGCCAAGGCGAACGCTGTAGCTCCCACCATTGAACGCCCGGAACAACTGAAGCCCTCTCTTGCCCTTCCAGTTCAGCAGCAAAGCGAAGCTCCTTCCAACGCCCTCGCGCCGGAACAAGCTCCAGTCGTCCAGCATCGCCACAGTCGTGGGCGCTAACCCTGAAGGATCAACCATGCGTTTCCTGCCACCCGCCCGCGTCCTCATCACCGCTTCCCTTGTCTGCGCCCTTGCTCCTGCTCCGGCCTTTAGCGCACCAAGCAAACGAGACATGCGAACCGCCCTG
This sequence comes from uncultured Acidobacteriaceae bacterium, assembly GCA_964246235.1. GTDB lineage: Bacteria > Acidobacteriota > Terriglobia > Terriglobales > Acidobacteriaceae > Granulicella. The sequence continues at coordinate 729 of CAXTPR010000032.1, read as the reverse complement.
GTCGCCCTCTATCCCCTTACCAGGGTAGGCATGCACGGCCTCGTTGATTTCGATTACACCCGCGTCACCGAACCAGGACCGATCTTCGCCGTTCGGCTCCCCGGTATCTATGCCGACGTTGCCAACACCAAGAACGCCATCCTTGAAACAAACTACTCGGATGGCAAGCTCACCCAGCAGACCGGCTTTGCCGCCGCCTTCGGCGGCAACACCAGCCATTCACGGACGCTTGCTCCGAATGAGAAGGTCTACATCATGCAAATCACCGTGAGGAAGGATGCGGTTCTCATGGAACTACTCACGGTCGATGTCACCACGTTGGGAGATGGACGCAGCACCCGCTACAGAGCGGAATTGAACGTCAAAGTCCCCGGCATGGAAGAGATGACGCCCGAGGACATCAAGAAGGTGATCGACACCGTAATCACCGACCCGGCCACCGCCTCAGCCGTCGAGAGCAAGACCATCAAGCTCGGCATGAGCCCCGACGAGGTAAAGAAGTCGCTTGGCAATCCAGACAAGATCGTGGACCTCGGCCCCAAGCAGGTCTACATCTACAAGGATATGAAGGTGGTCTTCCTCAACAGCCAGGTATCCGACGTTCAGTAGATTACCTTTCTAGCCTTTTACCTTATTACCCCGTGGCCGTGGCGGTGGCAATGTGGAAGACGCCAGCTCCACCGGCGTCTTCCAAGGGGCGGGGTGAAGGGTGGGACAGTTTCACCGTTC
>CAXTPR010000031.1:4851-42050 GCA_964246235.1 uncultured Acidobacteriaceae bacterium | reverse complement strand
AACCCGCTCACCCGTCCACGCGTCATCGGCAGCTTCGAGTGCCCGATAATATGGCCGTCTTCTCTTGCTCGATCTGCTGAGGGATAGTCTTCTTGCCGGGCGGCAGCATTTGTAGCTTCACGCAGAGCACCAGATACGAAACTGCGCGCGAGGTTTGGCCATTCCCGTCCGTGAACGGATGGATCCAGTTCAGCCGCCACATCACGTACGAAGCCAAGTGGAGAGGACTTTTCGAAGCCCGTCGTTCGTTTACGTAATCGCAGAGCTCTTCAATCCGCTCCGGCACTTCAAACGCTTGTGGCGGGGTGTGCCGGCTCCCGCCAATCTCTACGCCAGAAGGTCTCCACACACCCGCCGTCCCGGAGATCCCCTCCAGTGCTGCTCGATGCAGGGGGCGGGTGGTCCATTCATGCCCTCGCAATTTGGAACATGAGTGGGGAACACAGATGCCGGAGCAGCCAACCTTCCGTTCTGCCGAAAGCCGGAGTGCCGCGCAACGCAATGACTAACTTGCCTTCTTCAGCCCAGCCTCGGAAGCTAGACTGAACCCGTGGCTATCCTGACCTCGAACTTGAGCGAGCTTCCAGCACCAGAGGCTCTCGAATGCCTGACGACCGCGCTCGCCGTGCTCGACGCGTCATGTCCCCGGAGGGGCAGTATCGTTCCTTCGGCTTCGATCCGTGTCGAGTCCCGCAGAGGGTGACAGTCTCCATCCATGGCGATGGTGGTGTACCCGGCCTCTCTTGACAAAACAGTGCCGTCGACGGACCCTCCTCGGCGCTGACCGGGTGGAAGCGGGCACGCAGCGCATCACAAGGTCCGGACCGAAACTCCCCGTTCTCAAGATTTAGCGCACTAAAGCGGAGGAGGAGTCGGTGGCCCATTCCTGCCCCTCGCACTTGGCATGAGTGGGGGAACACAGCCTGACTATGGAGTCAACTGGTTATTCTGATTTAAAACCTGTTCTGCTGATCCATGTTTGCAGGCGCAGGGAAGGTTGAGCCCACAGATGGACCCAGATGCTTCTTTGGAATGCTTAGTTGTTGAGAAGAATGGTCGGGACGACTAGATTCGAACTAGCGACCTCACCCACCCCAAGGGTGCGCTCTACCAGGCTGAGCCACGTCCCGACTTCCATGCAGATGCGCCAGCCTTGCGGCTCGCGCGGGGTACGTTCAGTGTAACAGGACGGATTCTGCGTACGGCAGATGAGGCCGCCTACTCGTCGCTGTGCGAGCCAATGCTGCCGAGCACCTGCTCGGCGTGACCCTCCGGCTTGACCTTTTCCCATACATAAGCGAGCTTGCCGTCAGAGTCGATCAGGTAGGTGGTGCGCTCTACGCCCGTAACCTGCTTGCCGTACATCATCTTGGGTTTCACCAGGCCGAAGCGGTTGACGATCTCCTGATCTGTGTCCGCGAGCAGGGTAAACGGCAACTCATACTTGGCTTTGAACTTCGCCTGGGCCTTGGGTGTATCGCGCGAGACGCCCAGGACCACGGCGCCGGATCCACCGAGCTTCTCGAATTGGGGGAACGCATCACGGAACTCGCAAGCTTCTATGGTGCAGCCCGGCGTGTCGGCCTTGGGATAGAAGAAAAGCACGACCGGTTTGCCGCGAAAGCCGGACAGAGTGACAGGGTTCCCGTCCTGATCGGGAAGGGTGAAGTCCGGGACAACGTCGCCGACATTCATAGGCTCTCCTTGCGGATGCCCGCCGTATGGAATACGGCTAGCGCATCGACTGCCTCTATCTTATCGCTGCGCCTGGGGCGATCGGCAGCCGAACGAAGGTGTCAGATCGTGCACGATACGCGCCGCTTGAACGCACGTATCGTGAGAGAAACGCTGGTCACATCTATTGCGGAAAGTGCCTTTCGAGAGAGCCTGTGACGGGAAGACAAGGCCGAGAGCCATGCGGTAAGCCGCGGTGAAGGGCGCTACCGCCCGGAGCGCACCGGAGAGGCTTGCTTCGCGGAAGCTGCCGGGTGGGCTATGGATCTCCGCGTCCGTCACGCTCCTGCTCGTCCTGTGTGCCGTATCTGCTTCGATCCCTCCCTTTGCCAAGGATTACATCTCCTACTGGAGTGCAGGGCAGCTGCTATCGCGGCACGGCGATCCCTATTCGGTGAGCAAGGTGTTTGCGCTGGAACGGGCACAAGGCTACGCGCGGCCCCGGCCACTTGTGATGCGGAACCCTCCATGGGCTCTGTTCTCCGTGCTGGCGTTGGGTCACGTGAGCGCTAGGACCGGACTCATCCTTTGGCTCATGATTTCAGTTGGATGTGTGATGTTCTTCCTGCTGCGATGTCGGGTCGCACTCGGCAACTGGTTGCTGGTGTGCGGCTTCGCCCCCGTCATCCTCTGCGTGCTTACAGGCCAGAGCTCTCCTTTTTTGTTGTTGGGGCTGGTTGGATTTCTAACCCTGGAGAAAACGCGGCCTTTCCTGGCAGGAACGGCGCTGCTGTTTGTGGCGTTCAAACCGCAGGTGCTGTTCCTGTTCTGGGTCGTCCTGCTGGCCGAGGCAGTGTACCGTCGGCGAGCTCGAGTTCTAGCGGGTGCCGTGCTTTCCATCGCTCTGGCCAGCACCGTTGCGATGTATTTCGACCCACTGATCTGGCGCCACTATCTTGATATGCTGCGGAGCGAGCAAATCGGTGCATCGTTTCTCCCGACGCCGTCGTTTTTGTTGCGAAAGTTTCTTGCGCCGCGCGAAGCATGGGTGCAGTTTCTGCCTTGCGCCGCCGCCGTTGTGTGGGGGGTGTGGTTTTACCTGCGACACAGGCGAGCGTGGAGGTGGGGTGTTCACATCCTGCCGCTGTTGTTCGTTTCTGTGTGGTCGTCCCCGTACGTGTGGATGACCGATGACATCGTGCTCCTGCCCGCCGTGGTGGCGACGCTTGCGCACACCGGCCGGCCGAGGAGTAGTCGAGCCATTCTGGTGGTGCTTAGTCTGATGATTTTCGTGCTGCTGTTGCGCAGGCTGGACCTGCCTTCGGGCGCGTACCTGTGGACCTCCACCGCCTGGCTTGCGTGGTATGTGTACAGCAGAGGATGGAAGCACCTGGACGCAGCGACGAGCCCACGTACGGATGCCCTCGAGGAGCGCTAGAGGGCATCCGTAGGACAGTATTCTCGAGCTTCAATGCAGGCGTGACACCCGGTCAGACCAGTGCGGCCTCTTCTTCAGGAGTCTGCACCTGGTTGGTGACTGACACGGAAGCGTCGAGCGGAAAGTACGCGTTGGAGACGTACTGGCCCAGCATGCGATGCGTGTTGAAGAACGTGCCGTTCATGGCGATGCAATGCTGGCGCATGCGCGCCCAACACTTCTTATCGGCGAACATGGGAGCCACAGACTTCTCGATCTTGCCGTAGAGCAGCTCGGCCTCCTTGTCCTCGTTATCCGAGTCTTCGATGGCCCATCCGGTCAGATTTTCAGCGCAGCCTTCGATCCACCAGCCATCGAGCACGGAGAGGGAAGGCACGCCGTTGAGGGCAGCCTTCATGCCGGAGGTTCCGGAGGCCTCATAGGGACGCAACGGCGTATTGAGCCACACGTCCACCCCGCCGGTGAGTTGCTCGCCAAGCTCCCAGTCGTAGTTTTCCAGGTAGAGGATTCGGAGCTTGGAGTCGTTGAGATGACCGGCCGCACTGAAAACCTCACGGATAAGCGACTTGCCGGCGTTGTCGGCGGGGTGTGCCTTGCCGGCGTAGATGATCTGCAGCCCGCCAAGTTTCTCTGCAATCTCGTGCAACCGTGCCGGGTTGTGGAACAACAGGCTGGCGCGCTTGTAGGTTGCGACACGCCGGGCAAAGCCCAACGTCAAGAGGCTGGGGTCCAGTTCCACGCCGGTGCGCTGCTTCACGGTGGCAAACAGGCGCGCCTTCCCTTGTGCATGAGTGGCATCGATCACCGAGGGATCGATGCCATAAACGGAACGGAAATACTGGTTGTCATGCCGCCACTCGGGAATCTCCTTGTCGAAGAGCGCCTGGAACGGCCCTGAGAGCCAAGTCGCCGCGTGAACGCCGTTGGTGACGGAGTGGATCCTGTACTCGGGAAACATCTGTTGCGAAACCTTGCCATGTTGCATGGCCACCCCATTGACGTAGCGGCTGAAGCGCAGCGCCAGATAGGTCATGTTCATCAAACCGTTATGCAGGCAGTTGAAGCGCTCAATGGTGGAGGCGCGCTCGTGGCCGAGTACGGTGTACATCTGGTCGAGGCCAAACTGGTCATGACCCGCGGGAACCGGCGTATGCGTGGTGAAGACGCAGCGTTCACGGATCGCTTCGGCATCGGCTTCAGTAGCGTCGCGGAGGGGAATTCCGGCGAGCCGCTCTTCCAGCAGACCGATGGTCAGCAATGCGGCGTGTCCCTCGTTCATGTGGCAGACCTGAGGCTGCATGCCCATGGCATGCAGAAGGTGAATGCCGCCCAGGCCGAGCACCGTCTCCTGGCAGAGACGATAGTAGGTGTCCCCGCCATAAAGCTTGTCGGTCAGGGTGCGATCAAAGGGATTGTTTCCTTCGATGTCCGTGTCGAGCAGGTAGACCGGAAGAATGTGGCCTGTGTGGCCGACCACGTCGAAACGCCACGCCCGGATCATGATGTCGCGGCCTTGCATGGTGATGACCACCGACTGCTCGACGGCGGGAAGCGATTCTGGATGCCAGACCACATCGCTTTCGGTCTGCTGGCCGTTCGCGTCCAGATGCTGCTGAAAATAGCCGCGGCGATGAGCAAGCGAGACGGCGACCATCGGCGCTCCGGTGTCGGCGGCCGAGCGAAGGGTATCGCCGGCGAGCATGCCGAGACCGCCTGAGTAGGTGGGCAGGTCCTTGGAGAGGGCGATCTCCATGGAGAAATACGCGACCTGACGGGCTGAAAAATCGATGACGGGGGCCTTGGAGGGGGAGACTTGAGAGAGGCTCATGCGCGGGTGAAATCCTTTGGCCGGCGGGCGCTGCCGGAACTGCAGAGACGCCACAGGGGATAGTTCCTAATAAACCATGCCGGCAACACTTGCAGCCGCTGCATGCGCAAACCGTTCTCTGAGACCTGTCGGAAGTCTTCTGGCATTAGATTACCAAATAGGGTCGTCCTTTTCCCTCAACTTTGGTAACGCACAGTTCCACATTGGTGATGTTCCAGCTTCTCCCGATCGTGGCTCCTGACGGGCTCCGGCGTATCACGGAGCCTGAAGAGCCAAGATGCTTTCTTCAGGAGTTGCTCAAGGGGACAAAGCCGCTGTGCACCAGCAGACTCGCCACAAACGCAATCACGAAGGCGAGCAGCGAGAGCGTGGCCCAGGGACGAAGGCGCTTGCGCAGAGCTTCGAGAACCAGAATAAGCACCAGCAGCACGCTGGCAAAGATCAGACCATTCGCGACATAGTCCAGTGTGGCGCTGATGTGCCACCTCCAAAGCGGGATCAGGGTCGGCATGGCCACATGGCGCTGCATCGCCCTCAGTTCCAAAGCGAGACGCACTTCAGCCCAGTAGCCTCCAACGAAGAAAAGGCCTCCGAAAGCGAGAGTTTGCAGCAAAGTAAGGGAGATGCGAACCAGGGTTGAGGCAGGGCGGGACATGCTGAAAGTCTCAAGAAAAGGTGGGTTTGTGTTCAGGCTCAGTGTAGCAGCGTGCCGCGAGTGTCCGGCCGTTGACGCGCGGGGCAGTGCAGCGGCATGCTCTGCCGCTGTAAACTTCCGTGGGATCTATGCCGCACGAAAGGGGAGAGCTTTTCCGGTACGAACGCCCTAGTCTGAGACGACGGCCAGGATGCCTCAAGGCCAGTACACACATGCGACGATCTGTGGTTTGCGCGCTCAGCCTGATGGCGGCGCTGAGCGTTTTGCTTCCGGCGGGATGCGGGACGAACGGGCCAGGCTCCCTTTCGATCACGACCTCGGCCCTGCCCGCAGGCACCGTTGGGACGGCCTACAGCGCGTTGCTCGGGGCAAACGGCGGACTTGCGCCGTACACCTTCAGCGTCAACGGTGGCGCAGTGCCAAGCGGCCTGAGTTTATCTGCTGCCGGGCTGCTTGCGGGTACGCCTACCGATACAGCTACCTCAACCTTCACGGTGCAGGTGGCGGACGCCACCGGTGGAAAGACCAGCAAGCAGTTCAGCCTGACCGTCGCAGCCAAGGCCAGTCCTCTTCTCATCACGACGACGACGCTGGCAAGCGGTGCCGTAGGTACCCTATACAGTACGAGCATTGCTGCCACGGGCGGGACAACGCCCTACGTTTTTGCCGTGACCGGCGGCAGTCTGCCCAGTGGACTCGGTCTTTCCAGCACTGGTTCGCTGGCCGGGACGCCGGCCGTCGCAGGCAGCTATAGCTTCAGCGTCAGTGTGGCCGATGCGAAAGGGCAGACGGCCGTCAGCAGCTTTGCGGTGACGATCGCAGCGGCCGCTACACCGCCTGTGATCACGACAATGTCGCTGCCAGGGGGGACCGTGGGAGCGAAGTACAGTGCAGCGGTCGCCGTGAGTGGCGGTACCACTCCGTATGTCTTCACGATCAGCAGCGGCAGTGCGCCGACCGGCCTTGTCCTTTCCAGCGTGGGTACGCTTGCCGGTCTGCCTGTAAGCACCGGCAGCTATAACTTCACCATGACCGTCACCGACGCGTTGGGAATGACAGCGAGTCAGCCTTTTGTTGTGGCGATCGGGGCTTCGCTGCAGATCAGCACGCTTTCGCTGGACAGCGGAACCGTTGGCGCTGCCTACAGTCAGCAGGTTACGGCAACGGGAGGTACAGCACCCTACACCTACGTTGCAACCAGCGGCAGTGTACCGCCTGGGCTGGTGCTGGCAAGCAGCGGTGTCATCATGGGCACGCCGACCACGGCCGGCCCGTACAGCTTTACGGTCACGGTGACCGACGCGAAGAACGCCACCGCATCGCAGGCTTACAGCGTGACGGTTGCGGCAACTGGATCGACTCTTGCCCTGCCTGCGCTCACGCTGGCCGCCGGTACTGTGAACGCATCGTATTCGGCCATGATCGTTCCGACCGGGGGGACCGCGCCGTACAGCCTGGCCGTCACCAGCGGAAGCGTTCCGGCGGGAACTAATCTTGCGCCGAACGGCAGCCTGACAGGCGTACCGACGACGGCCAACACATACAGCTTCTTGGTGACGGTAACCGATGCTGCCAGCGCGAAGGCAAGCCGCATCTATAGCGTGGAGATCGACGACACAGCCGATGCCACGCTGCTTCTTACAACGTCGACGTTGCCCAATGCGATCCTGAAGGCAAGCTACAGCTACCCGCTCAGCGTGAGCAATGGAGCCGCGCCTTACAGCTACAGCGTGCGTTCCGGCAGCCTGCCCGCGGGGATTACGCTTTCCGCCGGAGGCTTGCTTTCGGGTGCGCCGACAGCGGCCGGAGACTACCCGTTTACGGTCGCTTTCACGGATAGCGCGTCGCACAGCAGCAGCGCGAATGTCACACTGACGGTGATCAATGCAGCAGCCACCGTGCTGGTGGATGCGGCGACCAGGCTGGCGACGGTGCCGGCCAACTTCTTCGGGCTGCACACTTCGGTCTACGACACAAACCTGACCGACACGGGCACGCTCTCGACGCTGCTTGCCAATACCGGCATCACGACGTTGCGCTACCCGGGCGGAGGCTACTCGGATAACTATCACTGGGCACAGCACGCAATAACGCCGTTCTATTCCACAGCCACGGGCGCCTGCGGCGTGGTGAACAGCGGACATGTGGAAGCGACTGCGCACTTTGGAAACTTCGCCCGGCTGCTGCAGGCTTCCAACACCAGCGGCCTCATCACGATCGACTATGGCAACAGCGTTGCGGATGCCTCGGCCACAGTGACCTATGGCAAGGATGGCCGCCGGACCTGCTCCGAGCCGAACACGGCTGGGCAGCCGCAGGAGGCCGCGGCCTGGGTTGCCTACGCAAATGGCGATCCGGGCAGTACGCAGGTCATCGGCAAGGATGCAACGGGCTTCGACTGGAAGACGGTAGGCTTCTGGGCAACGTTGCGCGCAGCGTCACCGCTCAACACGGATGATGGATACAACTTCCTGCGAATCGGGCATGCAAGTTCGCTGGCGGCGAAGTTCTGGGAGATCGGCAACGAGCTTTACTACAACGGCTGGGCCACCAACCACAACGCCGAGAGCGATAACCACTCGCCCTACATCTACCCGAACGGCTACGCAGGCGGAACCTTTACCTCGCGGGCATCGGTACCTGCTCTATCGCCCACGGCGTACGGCACCAACGCGATCCAGTTCATCCAGGCGATGAAGGCAGTGGACTCTACGATCAAGATCGGTGTTGACTTCAGCTCGCCGATCTCGACCGACCCCATCCCCACCACATGGAACCCTGATGTCGCGCAAGCGGTGTGTGCGGGTACAAACATCGATTTCGCCATCATGCATTACTACCCGGGCACGTACACGGCCGTGCAGCCAGGCGAACTGCTGAGCTTGCCTCAGACTGATATTCCGAACGTGGTGGCGGGCATACGCGGCAACCTGGCTCAGTATTGCAGTGCGACTGCGGGCGCCATCCCGGTGTGGCTGACGGAAACAGCGCCGAACAACGGCCTGGCAGCGAACTTTCCGCAGCCGGTGATTGGTCTCTTTACTCTGAACGACTTCATGAGCGCGCTCACCACGGGCATCCAGAACATCGACTGGCTGGAGTTGCACGATGGCTCTTTCCTGACGGAGAGCGAAGTCCCGGGGCCCTCCTACTACGGCATCCTGATGGCCCACCAATTGGCCGCCGTGGGAGACAGCGCGGTGAAGACCACATCGAGCACCAGCACCATCGTGAGCTACGCCACGATGAAGGCGAACGGACAGAAGGGCGTGTTGCTGATCAACAACAATCCCTCGAGCGCGATCGCTGTGCAGGTCACGGTCTCGGGCGCAACGCTGGGATCGACGGCGACCCAGTACAGCTTTGGCGTGAACACATCGCAAAGCGGGACCGCGCTCGCAGGGACAAGCGTCGCGGTGCCGGGGAATACATTCGCGGTGACGGTGCCGGCCTATACGGCCGTGGAGCTGATTCTTCCGTAGTCAAAGGCATCGAAGCTACTGGACCGTTGCTTCGAAGGCGGCGAGACGCCGCTCCAACTTCCATTGGGCGGCGGCGTGTTCGGAAGATGCCAAGAACTCTCTGCATGTGGAAGTGGGCGTGCTGGAAGCGGTGATCGCGGAGGCGCAGGCCGATACGCGTCGCGTGAAGTTGTCCGGTGCCTCCCAGAGACTGGGGCCGTGCAAAAAGGCATGTTCCAGCGAGGTGCGCGCGGACTGCTTGAGATCGGCGTAGGTGAGGTTCTGCTCAACGGCGCCTTTGACGTATTCATGGGTGAGATCGATGCGGCTGACGCCTTCGTCGTCCGTGGACAGCGCCCAGGGTACGTGCGACGCACGGTAGGCGGCGAAGGGATGATCGGTGCCCCTGACGCCGAGGATCACATCGTTGGATGTGAGATTGATCTCGACCATGATGTGCTTCCGTGCCATCTGCTTCAGGAGATCGTCAGGCCGGTCTTCGTGCAGCACATCCATGCCATGGCCGATGCGCTCGGCGTGGCCCAGCTCGACGGCTTCCCGGATGTGGAACGTCATGCCGTCTGGAGGAACCATGCCGGTGGCAAGCTCGCCCGCGTGCAGGGAGATGCGGACTTTGGGATAGACCGAGTGCAGGTAATCCAGCATGAGCTGCTCGATATGGTAGTTGGCCATGGGACCGCGCCAGTCTTCGGCACGCACGAAGTTGATACCGACCACATCGGGGTCGGCGGCGGCAAGTTCAAACCCAAGGAGGGTTTGCGCAAAAACCTGCTCGGGAGGAAAGCCGCGGAGGACCTGATAGAGGAAATGGATCTGAACTTCGCATGGTGAATCGTTGAGCAAAGGGCCATCGTTGATCCCGCGTGGACCTTCGTGGCGCTCGACCACTCTCCCTCGGCGATGCTTCAGAGCCGGCTGTTCTTCCGAGCAATTCTCGATCGCTGCACGAGATGTTTCGGCATCCGCCAACTCCTTCGTATCGATCGCCACATCGTCACGCAGTCCACCGGCGAGCAGGGCGTCGCGCAGCTTGGCAAGGACCGTCATGTGGTTGGCCTCAGTGAGGTCCGCGGGCCAACCGAGCTTGTAGCCGATGCTGAGCGCATGGTTGAAGCTGGGCGTGTCCATGATCTCGAGGTACTGTTCGTTCTGCGCGGCCGCCCGCGTGGCGACCTCATCGAGCCAGGCGCCCCGAAACTTCTTGTCGAGGCCTCCGAAGTGATCGAAAGTCGCAAAGAACTGATCGTGACCGCTCCAGCCGGCGTAGGGGACGAAGCTGCGCATGGAGAACGCGTCGATGAGCTTGCCGTAAAGCGTCTGGAACGATGTGTCCGGTTTGCGAACCACGTCGGCGGCAGGGAAGTGACCGGCCTCGCAAACGCTGGGCTTTGCCTTGGGATCACGCCGGTCGAAGCTAAGCGCAACCGGGTCCACGCAGAGACCTTCCTCCGCGGCTTCGGCAAGGAAGGTTTCTGCATAAACCGCGCCGGACAGGTGCATATGGAGGTCCGCACCTTTGGGGAACGGCTTGAGAAAAGCATAGAGCTCCGGCGCGCCTGCTTTTTTTGCAGCCTGGAGCGCGCGCGAGGCGCGGACTTCGCCGGCGGTACCCTGCGCATGCACTTGCGCGCCGAGCGCTGCTGGGGAGGCTACAGCCAGGAGAAGAAGCAATGTCGAGACCGTCATCGGATTGGCATTCAGCATACGCCGGAAGAACATGGTTCCTGCAGCTTTCGCCGTAGCGACCGACAAGGCCGTGTAGCGGAAAGAGTTTGCTGATCGGTTTGGTATACTGAGAGTGCAGTTCTCGAAGGCCCCCGCGGATGTCACCGGCGTGGCCAGCCCCTCCTCCGCAGGCAGGCACCAAAAGAGAAACGCAAGGTCCGGGCACGCAGGTGCACGTGAGCTTCTTCCCTTGGGAAGGCCAGGTAGCTCAGTGGTAGAGCGCGGCCCTGAAAAGGCCGGCGTCGGCGGTTCGATCCCGTCCCTGGCCACCACTCTTGAACAACTTACGAAACGCGTGCCGTCGACCGTGACGTGGGTTGTAGTCAACGAAGGTCAGGGGCAGCTCGCTATCGCGCGCATGGTGAACCCGGTGCGTAGTCTCAATCCCTCAAGGCTGATCAGCGAGGCGAGCGGACAAGGGCTTTAAAGCGAACAACATACACAGCCGTTCCGAGCCTCCTGTGCCGGCCGCGTCGGATTCAGACTACACTGCTTCTCATATCGGAGATCGTCGCAACATGAAGAACCGCACGTCCGCTGGTCGTACCCTGCGTATCAAGGCGCTCGCAGTCGTTGCAGTCTCAGCGTCCGCAACGAGCGTATTAACCGCCCAGACATCCAAAGCGCCCGAGATTACGAAGGAACCCACCCTTTATGTCGTTCCCTACGCCCATCTGGACACCCAGTGGCGCTGGGAGTTCCCTCAGGTCATCAGCGAATATCTGCTCAAGACCATGCGCGTGAACTTCGACTATATGGATAAGTACCCACACTATGTTTTCAACTGGACGGGATCTAACCGCTACCGCCTCATGAAGGAGTATTACCCAGACGATTACGCCAGGATGACGAAGTACATCGCCCAGAGCCGCTGGTTTCCCGCAGGCTCGTCTGTCGAAGAGGGCGACGTGAACCTCCCGTCCGCTGAGGGCATTTTCCGTCAAGTTCTGTATGGCAATACCTATTTCCGACATGAATTCGGCACGGCCTCCGAGGAGTACATGATCCCGGACTGCTTCGGTTTTCCAGCCTCTCTGCCGTCGATCCTTCACCATGCCGGCGTGCTGGGTTTCTCGACTCAGAAGCTCAATGCCGATTGGCAGCCGGCGCCCAAGGTCGGCGGTCCGAACTCAGCCGAACAAACTCCCGAAGGTATTCCCTTCAACGTTGGCCGCTGGATCGGCCCGGATGGCTCAAGCGTTTTCGCGGCGCTGAACCCCGGCACGTATGGCAGCAACACTTTCACAGACATCAGCAAAGCCAACCAGCCCGTTCCCGCACCTACACTCTCGGAAGCTCAGCTCGACAAGCTCACCCCGCAACAGAAACAAACTTACAGGCGACTGAGCCAGCGGGAGCGCCAGGAACCCGACTGGGTCAGCCGAATCGACCTCGACGGCAAAGTCACCGGCATCTACGCCGATTACCACTACGTCGGCACCGGCGACATTGGCGGCGCCACGCAGGAGTCCACCGTCAAGCTGCTTGAGGCCATCGTCACCAAAGGTACGACGGTCCTCCCTACGCAGCCGCTTCCGGACTTCATGCACGCCGCTGAACCTGCACCGGGTCCGCCTGTCCGTGTGGGCGAGGGCCCCGTCCACGTTATAGAGACTGAGGCAGACCAGCTCTTTCGTGACGTTGCAAGAGACGACACAAGCCGCATGCCCACTGTCCAGGGCGACCTGGAACTCATCAACCACTCCGCCGGATCGCTTACCTCGCAGGCGTACCACAAGCGCTGGGTGCTGCAGAATGAGCGCCTCGCCGACGCAGCCGAGAAAGCTTCCGTTGCCGCCGCCTGGATGGGTGGGCAGCCCTACCCGCGACAGCGCCTCACGAATGCTTGGACCCTTGCTCTCGGTGGGCACTTCCACGATACCGCTGCAGGTACCGCTACTCCCCTGTCTTATGAGTACGCCTGGAACGACGACGTTCTGACAGCTAACCAGTTCGCCGGCATATTTACAGCGGCTAGCGAGTCCGTTGCCGCCGCACTCGACACGTCAGGTCCTGGCGTGCCGGTCGTCCTCTACAACAACCTCAACATCGACCGTGAAGACCTTACCTCATTTCCGACCCCTGCCTCGCTTGCAGGCGCGAAGTCGATCCACGTGAAAGGACCCCAGGGCAACGACGTTCCTGCCCAGGTGTCCGGCGGTAAAGTCGTCTTTCTGGCGAAAGTACCTTCGGTCGGCTATGCCGTATACCACCTCACCGCTGAGGCCATGGAGACACCCACCAGGGAGTTGAAGGTCACGGCAAACTCCCTGGAAAACGCGCGCTACCTCGTCAAGCTCAATGCCGGCGGCGATGTCAGCAGCATCTTCGACAAGTCCCTCAACAAAGAGCTTCTCTCCGCTCCCATTCGTTTCGACTTGACTGTCGATGCGCCGCGCCAATGGCCGGCCTGGAACATGGATTTTGATCAAGTGGAAGCACAGCCGAAGGCGTTCGTTTCCGGTGTGGCACAGGTCCGTATCAAGGAAGACGGTCCAGTCCGCGTGGCGCTGGAAATCACCCGGAAGGCTGAAGGATCCACCTACTTACAAACTGTAAGTCTTGCTGCGGGCGACGCCGGAAACCGCGTCGAATTCACGAATTCCATAGATTGGCGCGGCGAGGCGGAAAATCTGAAGGTTGCCTTCCCCCTAACCGCTTCCAACCCCGAGGCGACTTACAACGAAGATGTAGGCGTGGTCACCCGGCCCAACGCGATGGACCGGCAGTTCGAGGTTGTCTCCCACAAGTGGATCGACCTCACGGACAAGTCAGGCGCATTCGGCGTCACCATCCTTACCGATGACAAGAACGCTTCCGACAAGCCAAGCGACAACACGGTTCGGCTTACCCTGCTTCGAACTCCGGGCATTCAGCGCAATGCGGCCAACACGGCTTCCTATACCGATCAAGCCAATCAAGATTGGGGTCACCACGAGATCAGCTTCGGTCTTGCAGGTCACGCGGGCGACTGGCGTCAAGCCGGCTCTGACTGGCAAGCCTATCGCCTCAACGATCCACTGCGTGCGTTTACTACGACCTCACACCCGGGCCGTCTCGGTAAACAGTTCTCCCTGCTGCGTGTCGGCAATTCGCGGGTCCGCGTTTTCGCTGTTAAGCACTCGGAGATATCCGACGAAACCGTTCTCCGCATCGTGGAACTCGACGGTAAACCCGCGTCCGATCTCCGCATTACCTTCGCGGGCCCGGTCTCTTCCGCTCGCGAAATCAATGCGCAGGAACTTCCTCTTCCGAAGGCCGCAAACGTCAAGGTGGATGGAGGACTCCTGATTACATCCTTGAAGGGCTACGAGCCGAAAACCTTTGCCATCGCCTTGGAGCGGCACCGGCCGCTGTACCCGCCGTCACCTCCCAGCCAGCGACCCTGCCCTATGACACCGCTGTCGCGACCAACGACGACACGCCCACGCCGTCAGGCGGTTTTGACGGCAAAGGCGATGCCTATCCAGCCGAGATGCTCCCTTCGCATCTCGACTTTCACGGCATCGTTTTCACCTTGGCCAAAGCCGCAACCGGCAGCCCCAATGCGGTTACGGCTAGGGGTCAAATCGTCTCCCTTCCCGCTGGGAACTTCAACCGCGTGTACATCCTAGCCGCCAGCAGCAACGGTGACCAGAACGCCATCTTCCGTGTCGGTGCGGAAAGCGGCACCGTGTCCGTGCAGGACTGGGGAGGCTACATTGGGCAATGGGACACTCGCCTCTGGAACTCCGCCATCTCCCCCGTGGACTGGGCAAGCTCCGCGCACCATCAAGTCTGGCCGCCCGCAAACCTGCGCGAAGCCGAACGCCCCGAGCCCTCTCCGCGCTATCCGGAAGACTATGTCGGCCTGCGCGAAGGCTTCGTAAAGCCGGCCGAAGTGGCCTGGTATAGCTCGCACCATCACACCGCAGCCGGCCTCAATCAGCCGTACGCCTATAGCTATCTCTTTGCGTACGCGTTGAACTTGCCCGCAGGTGCGACTACCCTCACCCTTCCCAACAACCCGAACATCCGGATTCTCGCCATCTCCGCAGGCGGTATCGGCCCAGCTCTGACACCGGCCACACCGCTCTTCGACACCCTGCAGCACACGTCCATGCCGCTTGCCGTGGAGCGCGCCTCTCACTAGAGCTCTTTCTCCGGTATGCGAACCAGAGCGTAACTCGACATGAATCGAGAGGGGTCGCTGAGTTGTCTATCCGTAGGTGCTGCAGGGTGAAGGTCAAGGCAAAGGCGATCTTCTGCGTTCGATAACAGCATCGTCGTTACGCGGATCCCGACGCGCAGAAACTTCAGCGGCGAGGCGTCGAGCGGTGACACTGGCGTCCTGCCACAGGGCGCGATACCGAGTGGGACGGCGAAGTTTTTCAAGTGAGGCGATGGCACGCCAGCGGTTCGGCGGTGAGCGAGGACCCGGCCATCATGTGCAATCTCAGCAGCACTTGAAAAGGGTCCCTGTCGCCGACGGCACACTTCGTTAGAACGGTGTCGAACTCCCGCTTGTTCAGCACGGCGGCAACTGCCGCATCCATTCCTTCATGTGTGCAGCCTGCTAGAAGCAGCGCGTAGCCGTTCCCGCTTAAATTCCGCACGAAGCTGATGAGCGCATACGTGTCGCCGGTGCCATAAGGGCCGGCTGTAGGCATGTAGAGAGCCGACTCTCCCGCCGCGGGTTCCACGTTCCGCACCACTTGCAAGCCGGAAACGGCATCGTGATCCACGAGGAAGTGCATACGCGAGCTATAAAGATCTGCCCATGGGTTTGCGACGCGGCTCCCCAGCAAGATAACGTTTTGATTGGTCTGGAGGTCGGATAGACGCAGGGATCGGGCCGCATGCGCTTCCAGGCTGCTATGAAACTGCGCCGCTATCGCTGCGATGTGGGTGATGGCGGAAGCGTCAACTTCAGCCACTTTGTCCCCGCGCAGCGCATGGGTGCACAACCCCTGTAAAGCCGGTTGCAGCCGGTCACACCCTAACTTGCCGTTTGCGTAGTCTGACAGAGGAACATAATGTCCGGTCAGATTCTGGATCTCATTTAGGTCTGGGTCCGCCAGAATGATACGGACAGGCTGAGGGCCGCTGAATAGCCTCTGCCACGGCTGGGGTACCGGTGTATCTGTGCTCCGTCCACTACCAACAAGGAGGACCCCTGCCGCAAGTAAGGTACTGAGCGCAATCGTAATGAGCTTGACCAGCTCGCGCGTTGTTTTTTGCCGTTTTGCAGGCACCGCGTGAGCTGAGGCTGTCTGGACTGTGCCAGGCGCGACTGCGGACGGCATGGTACTCACACCCTTTGGGTCCTCCTCCACGGTCGCATGCGCGGAAACCAGCAGGGACGATTTAAGAGGAAGCGAAGGCTGCTCTGTTCGTTGCGCCGGAGCAGTGCCCCCGGCGTCTAAAACGGATCTTGGCAGGTCACACTCAATTTCCGGGACATAACCTCCCGGCGGCAAGTTCACGCGAAACTCCGCGGCTCGCCCCGGACCGCTGTAATGCTGCGCCAGGCGGCGGCGCACGTCGCTCGCGGTCACACGAACGATGGCATCTTCGCCAGTGTCGTAGTCCGGCGGGCGTTGAAATACCTCCACGCCGATCGTCCGCTCCTTGAGCGCATCGTTCTGCTGCGCTAGAGCTTGCTCAACCACATACTTCAGAAACTGACCGCTGCGCCGGCTTCCGCTGAACGCAGAGCTCTCCAGCAACTCCCGAAGATGGGTGCGCAAGGCCAGCACGTCCTCTCGCGACTGCGCGAATTTTGCGATTTCGCCAAGCCGCTCCTCGATCTGGCTCATGCGAATTGACCCTCGTAGGAACGTGGAAATTATAGACGGGTGCGGCAACCCACTGCGCGACGCCCCTGAAGGCAAGCGTCTGGGCGTAGCCGGTTCACACAGCGCTGCGGTAGCTACCGTTTGCCCGTGTGATTCCTGGCAAGTCGTTCATCTGACTGGACTTCACCCCAACGTTAGGACACACTTCTAACGTTGTCAGAACCTCCTGCCGGCGCATACGTTCATGCTGCACACCAAGACTGCCAGAGCGAGATACGCCCGGCCGGAGATTCAGGGATGTGCACTGGAAGTGAACTGCTTCGGAGGTCCGATGAAGAAGGTTTTGCACCCGTGTTCGGCAGCATGGTTCCCGATCACCTCTATCCTGACGATAGCTTTACTCGCTCTGCCCTCCATGCAGGCGCAATCAAACCAGGGCACCATCGCGGGCAACGTATTGGATCCCACCGGCGCCGTCATACAACATGCCCCCGTAGTCGCACGCAACCGGGACACCGGGTACACGGCAACCACGGAGTCGAGTGCGACCGGATCGTTCCGCTTCCCCGCTGTCCCGCTGGGCAGGTATGAGGTCTCCATCGATGCGCCTGGCTATCGGGCGACGAAGTTCGAAAACGTTCTCGTGCAGGTGAACACGGTTACGTCGCTGGATGCGACGCTGAGCGTCGGCAGTTCCAGCGAGTCGGTGACAGTGGAGGCGTCCGCGCCCAGCCTTCAAACTGAGTCCTCCGAAGTGGGCGGCGTGGTCACGACCAAGCAGGTCGTCGAACTGCCCTTGGCATTGGGTGGCGTTGGCGCGCTGCGGTCACCAGAGGCTTTCGTCTTTCTCCAGCCCGGCACCGTTGGACCCGGCACTCAGAACACGAACAACGGCATCCGGCAGATCAAGATAGGCGGCGCGCAGAACCAGGGGTTGGCGATTCTGGTGGATGGCCTCGATCAGCTCCGCTCCGAAAACGCCTCGTTCTTCGACGAGGAGTCACCTTCGGTTGAGGCGATTCAGGAGTTCAAGCTGACAACAACAAATCCGCCCGCAGAGTTCGGGCGCACAACCGGCGGCGTGGAAAGTTTTGCCACAAAGAGCGGCACCAACAGCTACCACGGTTCGGTTTTCGACATTTTCCGCAACGAGTATCTGGACGCTAACACCTACTTCAACAACGGCCGCAAAGCGATTTGCCTCGCAACGGCGTCTACCGCGAACGCCATCACAGGCTGTAACGGCCTCTACCACAAGCCTTCTGACAAGCAGAACGATTACGGACTCAGCGTGGGCGGCCCGGTATCGATTCCGCACCTGTATAACGGACACGAACGCACCTTCTTCTTCTTTGCTTGGGAACAGTTTCGGCAGAAGACCGGAGGTCCAGTCACGTCCACCGTGCCAACCGCAGCCATGCGGACAGGAGATTTCTCGGCGCTTCTGACGACGACCTCACTCGGCAACAATCCTTGTACGGGAACGCCCGTGTACAGCGGACAGATCTTTGATCCGGCAACGACGCGCAACGTGAATGGTGTGCTGTGCCGTACGCCGTTCAGCGGGAATATCATCCCGACTAGCCGTATCAGCACCATCGGCAATAACTACCTTGCGTACTATCCCGCCCCCAACCTGGGCACGGGAGTCTTCAATAACTACACCATTAACCAGCCGTACCCTATCACCAATACGACGTTCACTGTTCGGCTGGACCATAATCTGAGCACGAACAACAAGCTGTTCGGCATGTACACTTCGCGCCAGAACACCAGTCAGAAGAACCCGCGCACGCTGCCGGATCCGGTCGATCCCAACCAGTGGAACCAAAACTTCGTGACCCACCTGCTGAGGTTTGGCCTCACGTCGTCACTGAGCGCTCGTATGGTGAACCAGTTTTCCATGGGACTGAATCGCACCAACGCGAAAAACTTCAGCGTCTCCGCTGGAGGCACCACAAATTATTCGCAAGCGCTGGGAATCTCTAACTTCAACTCCCCGTCATTCCCAATTACGGCTGTCGGTGAATCGATCCCCACGCTCAACAGCGGCAACTACGGCGACCCGGTGGATAACGGATTGCGCTTTTCCGATACGCTCTCCATGGAACGCGGGCGCCACAACGTCCGTATGGGTGGCGACTACCGTTTTCAGCAATTGCTCACGTTCAACGGTCCGCTGCCACGGCTCACATTCGCACGCGCTCAGACTGCAGGCGTAGGCAGTTCAGCGTTCACCAATAACAGCGGGAACGGCTTCGCTAGCCTGCTGCTCGCTCAACCCTCTACCGGCTCCATCCAGACATACTCAAGCCAGCCACGTTGGCTATCGTCGTACTTTGCCGTCTTCTTTCAGGATGATTACAAGCCCGTCCCCAACCTGACGCTGAACCTGGGCCTACGCTACGACGTGGACTTCCCCCGCCGCGAGGCGCGCAGCCGTACCTCGAATTTCAGCGAAACGGCGACGGACCCGCTCAGCGGCAAAGCCGGTGCGCTGATCTTTGGCACCACGTGCAACTGCAATGCAAAATGGATCGATCCGTGGTTCGGCGACGTTGCACCTCGTCTTGGGTTTGCCTACACACCAAACTCGACAAACGGCAAACTGGTGCTGCGCGGAAGTTATTCCATCCTTTACGCACCCCTGTTCTACGCGGATGGAGGTGTGCAGATGAACACCGGCTACAAAGTGAACAGCAGCTTCACGAGCGTCAACGGCTTCGATCCTGCATTCAACCTGAACAACGGCTATCCCGCGTTTACTGCTCCCCCTATCCTGAATCCCAGCTACTTCGAAGGTCAGGTGGTTGCGTCCAACTACATTCGCTCCAATATGAACAAGCCGGCGATGACACAGCAATGGAGCCTGGAAATTCAGCAGGAATTCGCACCCGACCTGATCTTTATGCTTGGATATGCAGGCGAGCGAGGCAACCGCTTACGCAGCAACCTGGAGAACATCAACAACGTTCCCAAGAGCACCTTTGCCCTTGGCGACAACCTGAACCGCACACTCGCTTCCAACACCGCAGGTGTGACTGCGCCCTTTCCGACGTTCACTTCGCTGTACGGAGCTTCGGTTCTCACCGCGCAGGCGTTGCGTCCCTTTCCCCAGTACCAGGCCATCCAGACGCAGTGCTGTCTGCAGAATGACGGCCAGTCCTCCTATCACGCGCTGCTCACGTCACTGCAGCGGCGGTTCCGCAACGGCCTGAACCTGCAGGTGTCGTATACCTGGAGCAAGAACTTCACGGACGCCGACACCATTGTGCTGAATACAAACAACCTGAGTGCGATTCAGGATCCCACGAACTTGAAGGGTGAGAAGTCTGTCAGCACGCAGGACCTACCGAACGTCTTTGTTGCAAGCTTCATTCAGGAGTTGCCGTTCGGAAAGGGTCGCTCCTTCCTCAATCACGGGTTTGCAAGCTATCTTGCAGGCGGGTGGCAGGCTGGCGCGGTGTTGCGCTACCAGTCGGGCGTTCCCTTCTCTTACGGGTGCGCTTCCAGCATCCCGGGCTGGGATAACTGTGTGCGGTTCAATCAGCGGCCGGGTAGCAGCCTGAAGAGTGCCGCTGCGCGCAGAGGTGCTGTCGTGCCTTTCAACATTCCGGCTTCGGGGGCGAATCCTGATACCAACAGCATCTTCAACCTGAATGTCGCGCGCGACCCCGTCAATGGAGCTTTTGCAGATCCGAATGCCTCTCGTAACGGCGGAGCCTACCAGCTGGGCACGTTGCGCCGTGTCGTTCCGGATTACCGCCTGAACGGGTTCAAGAACGAGGATCTAAGCGTCATCAAGAACACGCCGCTCGCCGAACACGTTGATCTTCAACTGAAACTCGAACTGCTGAATGCATTGAACCGCCACCAGTTCGGTGTGCCTTCCGTGGCTCCCACAGACACGCTCTTCGGTGTACCAACCACTACGCTTACCACACCGCGCAACATGCAGATCACTGGACGTGTGCGCTTCTAAACAGCCGTGCGGCACAACGACGCACCCTTAACACACGCGTTGTTCGATGCGTGCCCATGGGTGCAAACACGAAACCGAGTGGATCCACATGCACCTTGTCGCGCACTGCCCGTACCGCAAGGGAGGCCTCTTTCCATGAAGTTCCCTTCGCGTTCTTTGCTCCGATTCAGCTTCACCGTGTACGTGTTTGCAGTCGCGTCCCTCCGCTTGCATGCCGATCCTATACGCGCTGACTTGTCGAGCGTAAAAGAGGGACCGGTGCAGGTATCCAAGACCGATCAAAGCCTCACGGCGACGTGGCGGGATGGTGCGAACCAGCAGTGGACGGCAACCTTTGCACTGGACACCAAGGAGCCGTTGATCACGTCGATCGCCGTGAGCGGTAAACCGGTGCTACGCAGAGCGGCTCCCTGGTATCGCTGCAGCACGGGAAAGCGCACAGGCGGCTGGGACGCTTTCTTCGACTTTCCTCCCGCTGCGCCGGAAGGCACCCGAACGTTCCTGCAGCGTTTTCATCCCACGTCCGTCACGGCGCGCAGTGTAGGCGATCGTATGGAGATCGCGTTCGACGGCATGGAGCTGGGAATCTTTAGCGGTGAGTTGCGCTATGTGATTTACCCGGGTAGCAGTCTCATTCAGCAGCAGGCCGTGCTGTCCACGCAGCAGCAGGACGTTGCCTACACCTATGACACGGGGTTGTTCTTTACGAATGAAGAAGACCGCGCACCGGGCGTGAATATGCGCTCCACCATCACCTACTACGACGCAGATACGAAGTTGCAGACGATCACACCCGTGTACGGGTCGGAGCGCCAGACGACGAAGGTGCACTATCGGGCCATTGCGGCCAAGGCTGGAGCCGGAAGCGTAGTCGCCTTTCCTGCGCCGCATCGCTACCTGTTTGCGCGCGATTACTCCACCAACATGGGTTATGCGTGGTATAGCTCGTGGCGCGGCAAGGTCGGGCTGGGCATTCAGCAACCGTTGGACGACAATACGCTGATTTATCCTTGGGATAATGCGCCACCAGGATCGGCGCAGGAAATGGGCATCTTCTTCCTGCTGGGCAACGGCACACCCGCCGCGACGCTGGAACGCGCACTGGCGTATACACATCGAGATGTATACCAGCATGTGCCGGGTTACATCACCTTCGCGCCGCACTGGCACTACGCGTTCACCGAGCAGGCAGTGGCGAATGGTCCGCAGTGGGTACCGCCGTTCAAGACCGTGCTGGAGCGCCTCGGCGTGGACGCTGCCATGATCATGGACTTTCACGGCGACGGTCATCCAAGCGACACTACGGGTCTACGCTTCCGGGAGTTGCAGCAGTACTACGAAGAATGCCGCCGTCAATCCGACAGCCATTTCCTGCTGGTGCCGGCGGAAGAAGCTGACGTCTACCTCGGCGGTCATTGGTCCCTCACGTTTTCAAAACCTGTGTACTGGCAGATGAAGCGCGAACCGAACGAACCTTTCGAATCAGCTGATGCCGCATACGGCAGGATTTACCGCGTGGGCTCTGCCGAAGACATGTGGCGGCTGGTGCAGACGGAACACGGATTGGTGTATGAAACGCACCCGCGCACGAAAGGTTCGACGGGCTTTCCCGAGAAGATTCTGAACACCGCCTACTTCCGCGATCCGCGCTACTTCGGCGTGGGTTGGAAGGCGATGCCGAGCGATCTGTCGCTGGCATCACAAGGGGCTCGCGGGTTCAAGGTTGCCGACGATCTGAACAATATGGGTTTGCGTAAAGCAATGGTCGGCGAAGTTGACCTTTTCCAACTCAGCACACAGGACGAGTTGTACGCGCACATGAATGTGAACTATGTACGGATGCTGCAACTGCCTGACGCGGACCATGGCTTTGACATACTGGAGCGCGTGGCCGCAGGCGACAGTTTCGTATCCACGGGAGAGGTGCTGTTAACCGAGCAACGGATCACGCCTGCCGACCGCAACAGTGTGCACGTCAAAGTGTCGGCGTCGCACACTTTTCCCCTACGCGTCGCGTATGTGGTGTGGGGAGACGGCAAAGAAACCCACACAGAAGCCTTTCCGCTCGAACATACACGTGAGTTCGCGACGGACGCCTTCGACTGGACGGTTCAGGCACCTGGATGGACGTGGGCACGCGTGAGCCTGTGGGACGTGGCAGGCGGCGGAGCTTTTACTGCGGCAAGCCGCGCAGCCGGCAATTAGATATTTTGCGGCTCACCATTGACGTATTCAGTCAATGAAGCGCTCAGTTGGATATCGCTACGTTTGCTCCTCTAAAGCGGCGTTCCGATCGAGATCTCGAACGTGAGCACACCTGCTTGCCGCTGTACTTGCTTCGGACTTCCGAGACGGTGAAGTGACGAGGCGACAAGTCATTGGCGTCTCGCACGTTCCGTGATCGAACAGTGCAGCGTTATGCCTCTTTGTTGTTTTCCGTTCATCGCGGGGTGATAGCGTCGCGGTATGACATCGAAACTTCAGTTTGCGGGTTGTTTGTCGAGCTTCCTTCTTCTATGCAACCTGGCTCCGGCACAGAGTGGCCAGGATGTAAACTCTCCAATCGACTTGCCGACCAGCAAACAGTTATCGAGCGTGCCTGGTCACCCTCAGAAGCTAAATAGCCTGCCGATGTCCATGGCTGTCAGCCCGGACGGTAGATACGTGGTGACGGTGAACGCAGGTTATGGCACTCCGGAGTCGGGCTACATGCAGTCATTGGCTGTTCTTGACGCCGTCACGGGAACGCTGACTGACTTTCCTGAACAAAAGACTGGCACCGGCCGGGACGCGAAGCAGACACTGTACAGTGGGCTTCAGTTCAGCCGCGATGGCCGGCACCTCTACGCCTCGCTCGCATCCCTCACCAACGACACTGCGGACGAAAGTAAGGGAACGACCGGATCAGGCATCCTTGTATATGCTTTTGACAATGGCAAGCTAACGCGCGAGCGCGTCCTTACAATTCCTTCGCAAACCCTTGCTCCCGGGCATCAGACGCGCTTGCCTGATGGCAATGCAAGCAGTCGTGGAGTGGCATTTCCCTCTGATCTTGCCGTTCTGCCAGGCTCGCCAGAGCGCCTTCTTGTCGCAGACAATCTCTCGGACGACGTTCTTCTGCTCGACATGGCTTCCGGCGCCATCGTACATCGCTTCGACCTTGCCGAAAATAACGATGTTCCAACAACCTATCCCATCGCGTTAGCCCTTACCCCGGACGGGAAGCGTGCCTTCGTCGCTCTTTGGAACTCTAGCGAAGTCGTCGAGCTGGATCTGTCGGCTAACACGGTCGGCCGCAAGCTGAGGCTTCTGCGCCCCGCTTCCGACATTCGCCCCGGATCTCACCCCTGTGCCTTCGCGTTGTCGCCCGACGCGAAAAGACTGTATGTCGCTCTTTCCAACCGCGACGCGGTCGCCACGATCGATGTTGGCCACGACGGCTTTACTTTGGAGGGCTATTTCGACGCGCGTCTGCCCGGCCAAACCTACTTCGGCGCGGAGCCGGAAGCCCTGGCGCTGTCTGGCGATGGCGTTCACCTGTTTGCCGGAGAGGCGGTCACCGACGCGGTCGCCGTGTTCGACACGCGGAAGATGACCCGTCGCGCGGCACGCAAGGGTTTCGTTGAACCGGTTGGGTTCGTCCCCACGGAGTGGATGCCCATGTCGATCTCCTCGGGGCACGGCCCCTCAGCGGGCCATTTGTTTCTCGCGACAGCAAAGGGTCGCGGAACCGGGCCGAACAACATGCCCGAATTCCAAACACCCGCGCAGCAGGCAGCCCATCGTTCCCGCCGCTCGTTCACCTACGTGGCAAATCTCCTGCATGGCTCCCTTGCCACGATCGATACCGGTCACCTTGAGAGCGACCTCTCCGGTTGGACACAAGCTGCCATCGCTGACAATCGCATTCGCGCAGGCAACGAAAGGATCCGGTTCGCTGACGGTTCAATCGCCGGCTTTGACGCGGCGCATCCTGAGGCGGGGATGAGCCGCATACAGCACGTCATCTACATCATCCGCGAGAACCGTACATACGATCAGGTCTTGGGTGATCTGACCGACGCGGCCGGACAACGTGTAGGGAACGGTGACTCGTCGCTTACGATGTACGGCTCTGCAACGACTCCCAACTTTCACAAGCTCGCTCTGCAGTTCGGCGTGCTCGATAACTTTTTCGATTCCGGTGAAGTCTCCGGAGACGGGCACGTTTGGTCCAATGCAGCGATTGGTACGGACTACCTCGAGAAAGGATGGCAGCAAAACTATCGCAACGGCCAGCGGCCCTATGACTTCGAAGGTCTTGTAGCGCAAGGCTACCCCCTCCTTCAACACATCCCTGATGTCAACGAGCCCGCCAGCGGCTATCTCTGGACGAACTTGGCAGCTCACGGACGTACGCTGCTGCATTTTGGGGAATACATATCGACCACCTTCTGCAACGAGCGAAGGGCTGCCACGCCTGCCCTTCCCTCACAGGAAGGCCCACAGACGTCCTTTGCCGCTTCCTGCGTTCAGAAGGAGATCGCTCCCGGCGCCCCTATCCCCGACAACTGGGGCGGGGGGATCAATCGGTGGCCATGGGCTATTCCCCTGATCGCGCGAAATGTCGCAACGAAGCCGGAACTCGTCGGACACTTCGCTCCCGAAGCTCCTGATTTCAACCTGCGCGTTCCAGACATGGTGCGAGCCCGCATCTTTCTGCGGCACTTCGATGCCTGGAAAGCGCAACGTGAGCAGGGCATCGACACGATGCCGAACTTCATTCAGCTTCGGCTCGGTAACGATCACACCGCCGGCACGACACCCGGAGGACCCACTCCGAAGGCTTCCGTAGCTGACAATGACCTCGCAGTCGGCATGGTGGTGGATGCCGTTTCGCATTCAGCTTTCTGGGACAACACGGCCATCTTCGTTCTTGAGGACGATGCCCAAAACGGGGCCGACCACGTCGATGCTCACCGCTCGGTAGTCCTTGCCATCAGCAAATACGCGCCGCATCGTCAAACGACTCCCTTCGTCGATTCCACCTTCTACTCGACGGTTTCTACCATCCGCACCATGGAGACGCTTCTCGGCTTGCCTCCGATGAACAACAACGATGCGTTCAGCTCGCTCATGCAGCCGGAGTTCAGCGGGCCTGGTGACCAGCCGCCCTTCGTTGCCGACACCAGCAATCGCGAAAACGGGCTCGTCTACATGGCCAATACGTCACTCGCCGTGGGCGCACAAGCCTCGTCCCACATGGATTTTCAACACGCCGATCGCGCGCCTGCAGACAAACTGAACCTGATCCTCTGGCAGGATGCAATGGGAAGCATCCCACCACCGGCGCAGCTCTACGAGAAGCACAAACGCTCCAAAGACGATGACGATAATTGAAGCAGAAGAAGTATCGGACCTGTGCGCACGGCGTCGTTGCCTGGTGGGACCATGTCTGCTGAAGACTTCCTCGCCACAACTGACAGTCTCAAGTATGGTGTGCTTCAGCATTTCAGTCTGCGTCGATAGGATGTAAGGCGAAATGATCACCTTATATGCGTCGGCTCTCCTGTCGAGCTCGACGAGACCCATCGGAAAGACCAAAAGGCCTCACGCGTCCGTTCACCGGGCAAGGAACGGCTTCGTTCGTCCCGCATACCCGGTCATCTCCAAATATCCCGACCCGTTTATCAAGCTCATTCCACGGTGCCCATGGATATCGATGGCGCCCTCCCAGTAGCTCGGCCCGAAACGGCTGACAAACTCCTGGTTTTCGAGCGGGGTTGTTACTTCGAGTTCCAGTTGCAGTTTCGGAATCGTAACCTTCCACGCCAGTGGGTAGCTAGCTGCGGTCGTTGCGCTCTTCCATAGCGTCGCCACCGGCGTCATCGCATAGTCGGACAGATCGAGGTGAAGGACCTTTCCCTCACGATCGATGTAGCTGCCCGAGGAGAACGGGTCCACGTTGCCATCCTTATGGCGCAGCCTGTAGAGCATCAGCTCGGTGTCGTTGTCGAGCTGGATACTGAGCCAATCCCACCCTACTTCGGCGCTTGAGGCCGCGTTCGTGAAGAACTCGTGGTCCATCCATGCGTCACCCTCGACCGTAAACGCCTCGCCTTTTAAGCTGATCGTGCCCGCAGCGGCCATGCGGGTGAACGAGACGTAGTGCGAGGCCTCGTCAACACTCTTTTGGCTGACACCATTGTTCCCTTGGATCACAGGTCCTTTTCGCGGCGCAATGCGCAGATCCAACGAAAAGTTCCCGCCGATGCCGCGCAGCTGGTGCACGCTCGGCGCAATCATTGTCTGCCAATTGCCGTTCCATACGGTCTTGGCCGAGGCGTCCACGCCCGCGATCCCCGGTCCCGCGCGATTGAGCCGCTCCGTCGCGTAGTAATGATGGCCGCTCACATCAGAAAGTGCGAGGTGCGCCATGTAGATGTTGTGCAGTGCCCAAGGGGACGTGCTTGCTCCACGCGTGGCTCCTTCGCGGAAAAACGTTAGCTCGAAGCCGAAGCGATGTCCGTTCGTCGCGCGTAGATTTCCCGTGTAGTACCACCACTCCGTCTGGTAATCGGGATGATCGAAGTGGTCGCGTGGGAACTCATAGTGATAGCCCGCCAGCGCCGGTACAAACTCTTGCGGTGATGCTGTTCCGCTTAGGGCAAAGGCGCTAACGGCGAGCAGCAATCCAAACAGCTTAGTCTTCATGCACCACCTCGACAGGATTGAGCCGTTGCGCGAATCTGGCAGGATAGAAGCCCGCCAGCACGGTTGCCACATACACCACGCTCAGGGCGCCTAGTAGGACACCAACAGGCCAGTGAAATCGAATCGTCCACCCGAAGGATTGCTTGTTGATGACAAAGATGAGTACAAGGGAAAGCGCAATGCCGAGCACGAGCCCCGCGATGTTCGCGAGGAGAGCGATCAGGGCTGCCTCGGTCAGGATGAGTCGACGCACCTGCCACCGTGCCGCACCAAGGTAGTGCAGCAGCCCGAACTCGCGCCGGCGATCAAACACGATGGACAGCAGTGCACCCGCAATGCCCGCGACCGCGACAATCACGGAGATCGCCTCCAATGCATATGTGATTGCAAACGTCTGGTCGAAGATCTGTACTGCAAGCTTTCGAAGATCACGATTGGAGAAGATCAGCACGTCGCGGTTCGCGGTTGCGCGTCCGATCTCACTGCGCACGGTATCCATGTTCGAACCCGGGGAGACATACACCGCCAGGTTCGAAGGTGCGTCATCAGGCAGGTATGATCGCATGTTCTTGCGCGACACGATCACATAACCGCGCTCGTTCGCATAGTCGTAGAAAACGTCAATGATGCGCAGCTTCGCGAGTTGCGAGCCGAGCGGCAAGCTGAGCATGTCGCCCCTCTTCAAATGATGCTTGTTTGTGAAAGGCTCGCTCACCGTGGCCGTACCCGGCTCGTCCAGTTCGCGCAAAACAGTCTCCTGGCTTCTGCCGGAAAAGAAGCCGGATGTCTGGTCAAAGCGTGGCACGTCTGTGTCGATGGCGGCAACCGTGATCGGCAGCCCCTGGTACTCGACTTCATAAGCTCGGAAGCGGCTCACTTCTTCGACGCCAGGCAATTTGCTTAACTGATCGGCGAGCTCGGGCGCGAGCGTCGGGTGACGGTCCGCTGCGGGACTACCTGCAGGCCGCAGGTAGAGGTCCGCCGGCAACTGCGTGTCCATCCAGCTGATTACTGTTTGGCGGAAGCTGCCCACCATGATTGCAACGGACGTCATCATGGCAATGGCGGTCGCGAGCGCACACACCAGCACGGAGGTGCGCCGCAGCGAACCTGTGAGGCTGCGCGATGCGAGTAGCGCCTCCACACCGAGTATGCGCTGGAGCAGACTGGCACTGATCGCCATCGCTCCCTCAACAAGCCCTGGCACTGCCAGCGCGCACGCCGCGATGAGCAGCATTGTCGATAGATAGCCGAAGAGGGGCTTGCCCGAGATCGCAGGCGCCTTTGCTGCCACGGCGCCGCAAACCGTCAGCAGCAGGGCAGACATTGCATCGCGTTTGCGCGCGACGTGAATTGCATAGTCGCGGGCGCCGCGAGCCATTGCCTCAATGGGTGGCACGCGCGAGGCTTCGAGTGCCGGAGCAAGCGCCGAGGCAAGCGTGACGCCAACTCCCACTACAAACGCCAAGGCGAGAGATGCAGGAGAGAGCGCTACGTTTCCGGCGTGGCTCGATATGTAAAGCGCGTCAACAGTCTTTGAAAGAAGCCGCACCGCCCCGCTTGCCAGCATGCGGCCCAACGGAATCGCGAGTGCCGAGCCCGCAACCCCATACAGTGTGGCCTCCACAAGGAACGCGAGCAGTACGGCCCTGCGGCTTGCGCCAAGCGCGCGCACTGTGCCGATCTGTGCACGCCTGCGTACCACGGAAACCGAGATGGTGTTGTAAATCAGAAAAGATCCAACCAGCACCGCGATGTAGCTCAGGATGCGCAAATTCCAGCGGAAGGCCGAAAGCATCTTACGGTTGGCCTCGGTCTGACTGCCCTGCGGGCGCAGCTCGACTCCAGGCGGCAGTGCAGGCGCCAGCGTGCGCTGCCAATAGTCGAGATCATCGCCCTCTGGCGTCTTAACTAGGATCCGATCGACGCGTCCCGCTTTGTTCGTGACTCTTTGTGCTGCTTCGATGTCCATGACGACCGCGTCAGATCCAATTCGTGCCGAAGCTGGAATCCAGCCCCGAATCGTAAAGTTCTGGCGCGTGTCGTTGATCAGAAGCGATATGCGGTCGCCAAGATTCTTACCCAACCCATGTGTCACCCAAACAGCATCTGCGTCGGCCAGATGCTCGAGGCTCGTCCAATCGCTGTTCTGCGCAATGGACGCAACTGAATCACCAACGGCGTGGTTTGCCTCTGCGATGAGGTCCAGCCCAATGAGAGGGATCGTCTCGCCTGTCGATACCGTGGCGTGATCTTCAATGCGCGTACTGATTCGAATGGGAAAAGGCACACGGGCTAACGTACCTACCAGCTCCTGCGGGACGCCGCCTGTGGCAACAACCTCCAGGTCATCGTCACCGACAAGCGTCTGCATGGAGGAACGGAATGATCCGGCTGCAGCGCCGCTGGCGAGGTCAATTGCCAGCACCACAGCCACGCCGAGCGCAACGGCCACAAGGATCAGCGCTGAGCGTCCACGTTCACGGAGCATGGGCCGCAGGATCAGGCGATGGAGTAAGGCAGAAGCGTTCATCTCAGCTCCGCGCCGCAGACGTAATCTCTTCGATCTCGCCGTCGCGTAGCCGCACGAGCGTGTCTGCAAAGGCGCCGGCCTCAGGGCTGTGCGTCGCCATAAGCACGGTTGTACGCCGCTCTCGGCAGAGTGTACTCAACAGTCCTAGCACCGTGTTTCCGGTCGATGTATCAAGATTTCCTGTTGGCTCGTCTGCGAGCACCAGCAGCGGTCGGTGAACCAGAGCTCGCGCGATCGCCACGCGCTGCATCTGGCCGCCCGAGAGCTGATAGGGGAGCCGCTGCGCTTGTTCCGCAAGCCCGACGGCTGCCAGCTGCTCGAGAGCTTGCGGTCGTGCTTCTGCGGTACCCGCAAGCAACATCGGTAACTCTACGTTCTCCACCACGCTCAGTGTTTGAAGGAGCTGAAAGGATTGAAAGACGAACCCGACCTTCTCGCGCCGCAGCCTTGTTATCCCTCTTTCCGAGAGCCCTACTGTGTCTACGCCGTCCAGCAACACACGGCCGCTGCTCGCAAAGTCCATCGCTCCGGCCAGGTTCAACAGCGTCGATTTTCCGCAGCCGCTTCGGCCCATGAGTGCGACGAAGCTTCCGGTGCTGACCTCAAGCGTGATTCCGTTCAGCGCACGGACGTGTGCGCCTTCGGTCACATACTCCTTCACGACCTGCTCGAAGCGCAGCACCGGTGATCCAACCGCCGCGCTGGAGGACGGTTGGACGGTCAGGGGCAGATTGGTTGCAGGTGCGTGCTCTCCGAAAGACATGCCTGATTACAAGAATGACATGCTTACCAGGAGGGACCGTCGGTGCGCCGCGCCGTTTTGTACGCGGAGAACACATCGCGCTGCTTGTTGTTCTCTCACCATAGAACGCGTCCGACCTGAGATGTTGACGTGGGAATCCCAGAAGCCTCAACTTCTCGCAGGCGCGTTTGGCGGGACTCAGTCATCTTGCGCACGGCCTCTCTGCGTGAGGTCTGCGAGCGATGGTGCAGCCTTCGGCATCTAAACGCCTGGATGGCACTTTAGAACGCTTCCATGGAGATACATGAAGCTCCTCGCCATACTCATCGCTCTCTCGTTCTCACCTGTCGCCGTTTCGGCGCAGTATGCGCCCGCTGCACCTCCATCGGATGGCGTCCTGGGGTATTGGTCGACGGATGCAGGCTCGATTTTGCAGGTCCATGATTGCGGGGGGAACGTTTGCATCACCATCATGACCATCTCGCAGAAGGCTCCGGGAGTGGTTGATGCGCACAACCCCGATCCCGCGCTGCGCACTCGGCCCGTTTGCCACCTCAATATCGGAACCGATCTGAAACTCAAGGACGCGAATCACGCGGAGAATGGGAAGATCTACGACCCGGAAACGGGGAAGACGTACCGGTCCGCAATCTCGAGTCACGGAAACGTTCTCACCGTTCGAGGGTACATCGGCATAAGAGCGCTTGGCCGCAGCGAGACTTGGAATCGTACTACGGCACGGTCCGCTACTTGTGTCGGAGTCACGCACCGCTGAGGGTAAGGGAGTGGTGCATGCCCGATCTAATGTGCGAACGTCCCTGCTGAGTCGCTTCAGGACTTGGCGTGGCCTCGCTGCTCCGTGGTCTTGATACATTCCTGATTAATGTTGCTCCCATGCATCCTGATCAATGCACAGAGGCGTGTCGATCCGTGTCTGCCGTGCAATCACGTCGACGGCACCGGGCCACAGCCGCAAAAGCGACATAGTTGCACGAGGTATACGTACCATCATTTTCGACACAGCCGTCGCGATGGCGACTTGCCGCCTGACGTGCCTTGTGACCGTCTGCTGATACAGGTGAGCTGACTCCTTCCGGAGGAACATGTGAGCCGCGAGCATGCCGGTGTGCAGCGCCAACGATGTTCCATCTCCAGTGAAGGAGGGAATCACTACCGCCTGGTCGCCCAGGTACCAGATTCCCGCAGAATCCCGCCGCACAAAACCGTATGGCAGTGATGCAACCGTCAACGGCTTCGCGAGTAGCGATTCAGCCCTAAAGAGACGCTGGCGAAGGTGTGGGGACTCCCGACACATATGCGCAACAAGGTCCTGCCATTTACCGATGCGGCGGAGTTCGTGGGCACGAACGATGCAGCAGAGATTCGCAATACCGTCTTGCACAGGCTGCAATCCCG
Organism: uncultured Acidobacteriaceae bacterium; assembly: GCA_964246235.1. Lineage (GTDB taxonomy): Bacteria > Acidobacteriota > Terriglobia > Terriglobales > Acidobacteriaceae > Granulicella. The sequence goes on along the minus strand of CAXTPR010000031.1, from coordinate 10,105 downwards.
CATAGCCACCCCGATACGTGATCAGTTCCACAGCTTGCCCGAGCGAGCGCCTTTCAGCCGCATTCAGTTGCCAGTACATTTTGAAAGCGATCATGCCCTGCTGCTTACCCGCTGGTCGCGGATGACCTCGGACATCATGCTTGCCGGAAGCGAGGAACACCGCGCCCGCTAGGATTGCTTCCCCGCTTGCAAGGCTTGCCTGCCATGCATCGCCAACGCGGTCTAGTCGCTCGACGGCGCGTCCGCGCCTCACGTGCACTCCGGCGCTTTCCGCGTGGCGAAGGAGTTCAGCATCCAGACAGAGGCGTGTCAACGACATCGCCGCAAAGGGAAGCCGTCTTTCGGTCACGCCCCCCATTCCTGTAAGCCGGATGGTGTTCAGCGGCACTCCCCCCAACCTGGATGGATCCATCCCAAGCCGCCGCAGGTATAGCAAGGCTTCGCCGCTCAGGAACTCGCCGCAAACCTTGTGGGTGGGCACACGCTCGCGTTCTACCAGCATTACCTGCGCACCACCACGCGCAAGCACGATCGCTGCAGCAGTTCCGGCAGGTCCGCCGCCGATGATCACCACATCCGTGTTCACTTGAACCTGCTCACACATAGCCGCGCAGGGAAGCATTGCTCGACCTCGGCTGCCCGGGGCGGCACGCCAGCTTCCGATAGCATGCGGGTCCAATCCTCACGAACGAAGCTACGCGCGAAGGACACTGGGCCATCGTGCTTCACAAACCGATGCCAGCGCATAACGTAAGAAAGCATGGTGAAGAGAGAAGCCGATCGGGCGCTGCGCTCAAGATCGTTGATGAACCACCCCACAATCGTCGTTTCCTCCATCCAACGAATGAATTGCACCACTTCTTCAGTTGGAAGGTGGTGAGTCAGCAGGGACGAGATCACTACATCAACCCTGCCCTGGTAGGCCAGAGCGTCGCCGCTGAGCCAATGTATGTTGGCGTCTCTGTACCGCTCCTTCGCTACGAGCTTCGCTAGCGGATTCAGATCGATGCCAGTAAGCTGAACCGAAATCCCACGTGCCTGGGACCAGCGTGCAATCCTGTGCAAGGGGTCCCCACCCCCAAAGCCAACATCCAGAATCCGCAGCGTCTGCGGACCTATTTTCGCGGCCGTAAGCCGCTCAAGAAAGGATAGTGTCGGGCGATACCCTGACGTGAGCTTATTGACCTGGCCGAGATCTCGAAGACACGCTTGCAGCTGTTCATAGCTGCAGGGTTCGTCCATCCACTCCGGCAGATCGGCGGGTTCGGTCCTCCGAGTCCAGTCGATTCGCTTCGGCATCGAGTCAAACTGCATGAAACAGCATCGTTTCTGCCGTCAATCCCGGTCCAAAGCTCATCGCGCAGCCTTGCTCCCCGGCCTTGGCGGTGGTTAGAAGTTTTTGTAGCACAAACATCACCGTGGCCGAACTCATGTTGCCATAGTCACGCAGCACCTCGCGCGAGGCATCAAGCGCTGCGGTGTCCAAAGCGAGACCGCGTTCCACCGCATCCAGTACGGACTTTCCGCCCGGGTGCACACCCCAGAGCGATATTTTGTCTTTCCTGGCCGAACCCAGAATGTCCTCTGCACAGCATTCCAGGGCTCGCGCAATCGACCCTGGAACCTGCCCGCTCAGCAACATGTCAAAGCCAAACCCACGGACCTTCCATGTAATCAGATCACGTGTCTGCGGAAAGGTCAGCGCTCGAAAGCTATCAAGCGCGAACCCCGTTGGCTCAGCCGAGATGAGGCTGGCAGCACATCCATCCGCAAACACCAGAAAGCTAAGCACCTGCTCCAGATCAGTCGTCTCCTGAAGGTGGAGCGTGCATAGCTCAAGGTTCACCATCAGCACACAGGCATCCGGCTCAGAACGCACGATGTGCCGCGCCATCTTCAAACCGTTGATCGCCGCATAGCAACCCATAAAGCCAATCACGGTGCGTTCCACGTGCGGGTTCAGACCCAGGTGGTCGACGATGTCGAAATCCAGCCCGGGTGCATAAAGACCCGTGCATGTGGTAACAATGACATGGCTGATGGCGCGGCGCTGTTCCGCGCGGAGCAAAAGCCGATCGAGCGAACGCCGTACAAGCACAGGAGCGAACGTTTCGAACACCGTCATTCGAGCAGAGGTTTCCGGAAACATTCCTCGCCGGTAGAACTCATGTGCATTCACCCAAAACTCTGTGGAAGCTTCATTGGGCGCCAGCACGGAGTAACGGTGATCAATGCCGGAACGTGAGGCCATTCTTCGAAACAAAGACTGTGATCGACGGTCTGGAGCCCCGTCCAGCAGCGAGTCCGCGAACGCTACAAACGCGGGATGCACATCGTGATCCGGTACAGCAGTGGCAACTCGGTTTAGGTATGCAGAAGTCATTTTTCATAGAGACGAGCACATAATTGGATGCATTCCACGACGATCTTCTAAAGCCGGCTTACGGCTGAGTACCGCACGGTGAAACGAAACCCTCTCAGCCGAGCAGAGGAACCAAATAGCTGCGGCCGGAGCGGTCCTGAGGAGTCGGCTCGTGTTCAACCATCTGTTCACTCTTACCTTCTGTTACGACTGTTCAATCCGCGCGGCAGCGCTGGCAGTCCGCTTTGGAGGCATCACGCGGGCCGACCCCCTGTCACGGCAGGGCCCCAAGAACGTGTACAGGCCGGAGGACATCCAGAGCGTTGTCGCCGCGATGGGACCGGCTTACTCGGATCTAACGTGCTCAGGAATGATGGCATTGATGGCGGTGGTAGGGGTACGTCCGTCTGAGTCGGACGACGCGCTTAGTAAAGGAGATAGGGCGCGCGCCGCGCTTGGAACGCAGCCAACTCTGATTGCCAGCCGATTGCAATAGAGCGCGGGTCATCACCTGCCTTGATGCGCTCCAGCACACGTGAATTCAACAGAAGGCGATCGACCTTATCCACTTGAAAGTCCTTCGGATAGAGCTTCCAGAGCGCAGAAACGGCCTCGATTCCAAGCTCAGGTGCATCGAGAACATTGCGATCTTCGACTATGATCTCCACCCCTTCCACTCTCTGATTTCGGTACGGATATCGTTCCTCGCCAGTTGGAATGTATGAAACAGCCATAAACGCGACACCGGGAATGTGGCGCGCGTTTAAGTATTGTGCAAGTTGAGCTGCCACGATCCAAGGTGCGCCAAAGCGAACGAACGGTGGCTCTCCCGGCCCCTTTACATTCACATTCGTTCCCTCGATGAGGCCGAGACCGGGGTAGACCATGGCCTGCGTCAGGCTGCGGATGTTGGGCGAAGGATTGATCCAGAGTAGCCCGGTCTGGTCATACCAGTCCTCCCGCTTCCAACCGTCCATCTTGATCACGGTGAGCGGTGCGTTGTAGCGGTTTTCCCCGTTGAAGAACTGTGCCAGTTCGCCCATGGTCATGCCGGGTCGCATCGGTTCGGAGAACGGGTTCACGTAGTTCTCGCGGCCTGGCGAGGAAAGCGGGCCCTGCACGGCCACGCCGTTGATCGGGTTGGGCCGGTCGAGAACCACCAAATCCACCTTGCTCAAGGCACATGCTTTGAGGAAGTACTGCATCAGGGTTTGGAACGTCCAGTAGCGGACGCCGACGTCCTGCAGATCGATGACGACCGCATCCACACCGGCAAGCTGCTGGACGGTGGGGTGCCGCTGGGCTTCGCTCGAGCCATACAGGCTTACGATGGGCAGCCCGCTTGCGGCGTCCCGGTCGTCGCTGACGTTGCTCTTGTCCACGGCGGCGTTGATTCCGTGCTCGGCACTGAAGAGCGTTACGACAGACAAGCCTGGGATGGCGTCGGCGGCGTCTTGCCGAAGAACGTCGATGGTCCTTCGCTCGTGCGAGTCGATGCCCACCGGGTTGGTCAGTACCGCGAGCCGGAGATGCCCTCCGTGTTTAGCGGCAAGGGCTTTGAGAGAAGCAAAACGTTCCTGTTCCAGTACGTCGATACCTGTTTTGACCTGCGCTACAGCGTGCAGGGTGAGCCCACAAAAGATACAGGTGAGAAGAGGACGCTTCATGCTGAACTCCATGCTTTGTTCTGAAACTTCGAATCACTGGAACGAGGCTTCTAAAAGGTGAGCCGGAGGGCCAGTTGCAACTGCCGAGGAGCAGCGTTGGTGCGCAACGCTGTAATCACACCGAACGTAGATGTGCCTAGCGTGGCGCCGGGCTGACCGAAGTTCGGTGTATTGCTCAGGTTGAAAGACTCTGCCCTGAACTGCAGGTTTGCACGATCGGTGAAAGAAAAGTCCTTGAAAAACGACAGATCGAAGTGGCGGTAGCTGGGACCATAGACGCTGTTCCGCGCTGCGGTGCCCAACTGCCCGATCGGCTGCGCGACGAAGGCCGCAGTGTCGAACCAATGCGTAACGCCATGACCGGGTAGGTATGCTGTCCGCAACTGGTTAGGGCGGTCGGAGCCGACGCCGGTGGCGGTACGCGCACTCGAATTTACCACGGTGAACGGCTGACCAGTCTCCCACACATCGATGGCATTGAACTGCCAGCCCTTGCCAAACACGGCGGCCAGGCCCTTCAGGTTATCGGCGAAGGAAAGGTGGTAGTTGAGCATCATCGCAAAGCGGTTGCGAACGTCCAGCTCACTGTTGCCGTATTCCACTGTTGCCGTGTGGACGGGGTCGGCGCTGGTATAAAGCCCACCGGCGGAGAATCCCTGCACGTCGCCCAGTGCGTGCGCCCAGGTGTAGTTCGCCTGCAGCGTGACACCGTGGCCAGCGCGCTTTATTACGGTCGCCTGCATGGAGTTGTAGTTGGAGAAGCCATTGGATTCGATGTTGTAGATATCGGTCACGCCAGGGAACTTGGTATAGAACGGCCGCAGCGTCGCGCTGAAGGCAGACTGACCCAGCGGGCCCAGGTTCAGGTTCGGGCTGGTACGTAGCGCATGTCCGAGTTCGCCAACATACGCTGCCGTCAGCACCATGCCAAAGCCAAGAGCTTGCTCTACGTTGGCATTGAACTGGTGCACATAGGAGTTGGCATAGCTTAACTGCAGACCGCGCAGCGCACCCGATGGTGTGGTGATGGACGCCTGCGTCGGCAACGGCAAAGGCGTGGAAAACGTTGTGGTCAGCGGGTTGGGCGAGTACGTGCCCACGTAGGGAGGATCCGCGAACGGCACTGAAGGTCCAGTGTTGTCGCGAAAGAAAACAATCCCATAGCCGGCGCGCAGCACGGTTTTCGAGAACCCGTTGTAGGCGATGCCGAAGCGCGGTGCAATGG
>CAXTPR010000031.1:0-4751 GCA_964246235.1 uncultured Acidobacteriaceae bacterium | reverse complement strand
CGCAGCACGGTTTTCGAGAACCCGTTGTAGGCGATGCCGAAGCGCGGTGCAATGGATTTGTAGTAGGTCTGAATGTCAGCCGTATCGGACGCGCCGCCACCCGCCACACGGAAAGTGCCCGAAGGAGGATCGAAGTGCGAGATGTGGTTGTACCTGTCCTTGTCGGGCGTGATGATGTCGTAGCGCAGACCCATGTTGAAGGTGAGCTTGTCGGTGGCGCGCCAGTCGTCCTGCACATAAACACTCGGCTCAAAGCTGCGCAGGTAGCGTGGGAAAAGCTGTACCACGCGCGAAGCCTGGTACACGGTTCCTTCCAGTAGGTTGACCAGTGGGTTGAGAAGCGAGGCGCTGGCGGTGCTGGTAGGCACGACCGCAGGCGTGGTGTTGAAGCTGAAAGACCCCGCTCCGGAGGTTGGCTGCTCGTTGAAGATCTGACGGCGGATGAGTACTGCACCGTACTTGATGGAGTGGCGTCCGGCAATCTGCGTCAGGTTTCCGCTGTACTGAAAGATGTTGTCGCGGTCGAAGAGCGGCAGCGAGCTGGAATCGCCCAGAGGTGCATAGCCGGTCACGGAAACCGAAGGGAGGGCCGAGGTGAAGATGTCGAAATTAGCGTTCTGGATACCGAAGGCTGTGCCGAAGTATTTGCCGTAATTGAGCGGCAGCGACACGTTGCTGACATAGGTGTAGCCTGCCTTCGTTTCCAGGACCAGCTTGGGATTGAAGATATGCGTGTAATCCAGCACCCATTGCTGCGCCTGCTGCGAGGCCGGCCCGGGGAACGAAACCGAGCCGCCCGGATCGACACCGCCCACATTGGGCAGCGCGGTTGGCGTGTTGGTGGTCACATTGTTATACGTCCAGCGCGCGAAGACGGTGTTCGCATCATTGAAGCGGTGGTCCACACGCGCGTCCGCGGTGGTGCTGTTCTGTACCTGCGGAAAGGAGGAGGTGTAGGTCGTCGCTCCGTTGTTCGGCGAAGGGTACAGAGCGAAGTATTTCCCGCCGATCGAATTGATCTGCGCCGCGGTGAGCACGGGACCGCTGCGGTCGGAGAAGTCACCGGGATGGGCAACCTCGTATGCCGTGGGCACCGCATTGTTCACCAGGGCGTTGGTCGCATCGATACGGCGATAGCCCTCATAATCCGCGAAGAAGAATGTCCGATCGCGGAACACGGGCCCGCCGATGCTGCCGCCGAACTGGTTCTGACGAAACTTCGGCTTTCTCGGGAGCACAGCGGGGGTGGCGAAGAAGTTGCGTGCGTCGAACACATCGTTCCGGACGAATTCATACGCCGAACCGTGGAACTGGTTGGTGCCGGCGCGGGTGATCAGGTTCACAATCGCGCCGGCGGTTTTACCCACTTCCGCAGGAGGCACATTGGTGATCACGCGGAACTCCGCAATCGCTTCCACCGAGGGCCGCACCCCGATGGTGCCGACGGTGCCTTCGTTATTGTCCACGCCCTCCACCATCTCGTAGTTCAGAGTGTCGGACTGCGCGTTAGCCACCACGGATGACGTCTGTCGACGGTCATCGGGCCGGTTGCCATTAGAGATGGCTGAGGCGGTGCCTTCGTTCGTCCCCGCTGCGAGCTGCGCGAGTTGTACAAAGTTCCGGCCATTCAGCGGAAGGTCCTGGAGTTGGCGTTCGCCGACCTGCGTGCTCAGATTGCTGGTGTCTGTCTCAAGCGACGGGGGCGCCGCACTGACCTCCACGTGCGACGCGATGCCGGCCACAGCCAGGCTGGCGTCCAGCCGCCGGCGGTCGCCGCCGTTGAGAGTAAACCCGCGAATTTGGAACGGACTGAAGCCGGGCGACTCCACCGAAAGAGAGTAGGCGCCGTTCTGTAGCAGGGTGAAGGTGAATTCGCCTGCGTCATTGGTGTGTACGGTCCGCACCTGCTTCCGGTCGGTTTCGGTGAGGATGACGTTTGCACCCGGAACGACCGCGCCCGCCGAGTCACGCACCGTGCCGAGCACTTCCGCCGTGGTCACTTGGGCAGGAGCTTCAGCAACGAACAAGGAAGCAAGTGCAAAGAACAGGGTACCGAGCGCACCTGCGAAGGGGGCGAAAATGAGCTGGCTCCGTAAGCTTCTCATTTGAGTTCTCCTCTCTGACATGCGAAGACAGATTCTGGCTAGGACGGTTCCTCCTGGGTACGGGCGGAAGCGAACGAATCACCTGTGCAAGGGGACCCCTGTTCTTTTTGACTGTGATGAGTGAATCATACTCGCTCCAAACACATCCCGGTCTGCAGCTACGACCCCCTAGCAATCGCTCCGGCAGGCCGTTCCCGCTTGAGCCGCCCGCATACATCCTTTCATCACGGCTATCCGGCCGACCTGCTGCTAGCCATTGGAGGCACCCTCATCGGTACGCGAGTGGTCAGCGACTCGGGGACCGAGTCGAGCGGCCGCATCTACGATTTGGCGGCCACGTACGTCGTTCAGGGACCGCATCTTGAACGTCTGAGCACCTCCGTAGAAGCCGGAGCGGGAATCATGTTCGTTCCCACCCTGCCCACTGCGAACGCCAGCCACAATCTGCGCAGCGCTGCCATCGTCGGCGTTGCTGCGGAATATGAGCTCACCAAACGCCTGGGCCTGCATCTTGGGTACCGCGCTCAGGCCTTCAAAACTCCCGACTTCAACTACAGCGGTAACGACAAGCACATCGTTACGACCACCCTCATCAGCAATGAGCCCACGGAGGGGATCACCTACCGCTTCCACTCCAAATAGTTCACCGCTTTCACGGAGTACTTCTCTTGCGCGCCATCATCCAGTCTTTCCGTCGATCCGTGTCTCTTCTGGCTATCAGTCTCGCGCTGCCGCCACAACACGTCTTCGCGCAGCAAACTCTCTACGCATCCGCAGAACTACCCAGGAACCACGAGCAGACTTCAGTTTCCGTCAGTGCATTGGCGCAACTCACAGCGGCGCGCATCACGGAGACGAAGACCGACTTGATTACACAGAGCCTGTCTCCGTCAGCCGGTGTGCTGTCACGTTTCGGCAGAGCTTTCAACCATGGCTTGGCTATTCATTGAATCTTGGCTACGCACGTGCAACTATCGCTACACCGACGCAGCGTCTTCGCCCAACACCGCCACCACAAGGGAGACCTACACTCCAAACAACACGTATGAGACCAGCGTGTCCTATGTTGCGACCAGGCGGTTCACAGACAGAGTGAGCCTCTTTGGTGAAGCCGGTGCTGGTGCTGTGGGCTTCGCATCGATGGAGAGCGGCGTCCGCTCCACGCCTGCGAGTTTTTTTCTTACCTACAGGAAGAACACGTTCCGGCCCGAGGGGATCGCAGGGCTCGGCTTCGACTACCGGCTCTTCCACGGTACGGGTCTTCGCGCGGAGTATCGTGGCCTCTTCGTCAAATACCCCGACTTCGCCTCGGCATCGTGAGAGCCACGACAATTAGCAGTGAGCAACACTGAGCTTCACCTACAGCCTTGGACGGCGATGAACCTTCGGAGCAAATGACGAACAAACCGGGAAGGCGATAGGTACCGAGAAACGCGTCCCGTCACTCAGTAGACAAAGAGTCGCGGAAGACGCGGCTCGTTGCAGGATGAGAGTCGGTTCCAATGTCGGAACATCAATTGATACATGAAGAACATTGGCTTTCTGTCGTTTGGTCACTGGACTCCTTCACCACAGTCGCAGACGCGATCAGCTGCCGACGTGCTCCTGCAGTCGATTGACCTGGCTATCGAGGCCGAACGTCTCGGGATGGACGGAGCCTACTTCCGTGTTCACCACTTTGCACGGCAGCTCGCATCGCCCTTCCCGCTCCTTGCGGCTGTGGGGGCTCGGACGGGAAAGATCGAAATCGGCACCGGTGTCATTGATATGCGGTATGAGAACCCGTACTACATGGCTGAAGACGCAGGCGCTGCGGACCTGATCTCCGGTTCGCGCTTGCAGTTGGGGATCAGTCGCGGTTCTCCTGAGCAGGTGATGGAGGGGTGGCGCTACTTCGGGCATCGTCCTGTCAATGGCGAAGACGACGCTGCTATGGGGCGGCGGCACACGGAGGAGTTCCTCAGACTGTTGCGCGGCGAAGGCTTTGCTCAACCGAATCCCCGACCGATGTTTCCAAATCCACCAGGACTGTTGCGCATCGAACCCTATTCGGAAGGATTGGGTGATCGCATCTGGTGGGGCTCCGCATCGAATGCGACCGCTGCGTGGGCCGCGAAGCTCGGCATGAACCTGCAGAGTTCAACCCTTAAGTTCGACGAATCTGGAGAGCCGCTGCATGTTCAGCAGGCCGCTCAGATTAGAACTTACCGAGCCGCATGGCGTGAGGCCGGCCATGCCCGAGAGCCGCGTGTTTCTGTAAGCCGTAGCATCTTCGCCTTAGTGAATGATATTGATCGTGCGCACTTCGGACGCGGAGGGCAGGAAACGGACAAAGTTGGCTTTATTGACTCATCAACTCGCGCGATCTTCGGTCGTGGCTACGCGGCGGAACCGGATGTTCTCATCGAGCAACTCCGGCAGGATGAGGCAATCGCTGCGGCAGATACGCTGCTGCTTACAGTTCCAAACCAGTTGGGCGTCGAGTATAACGTGCACGTGATGGAGGCCATTCTTAATACCATCGCGCCCGCATTGGGCTGGCGCTGACGATCTATCGACTTCCTTGGTCGGCCGGTGTCCGCCGTAAGTGACGAGAAGCCGACTAATGAGATGGTCCGCCGCTGTAGCCCTCCGCTGCGGCGGAGG
>CAXTPR010000030.1:0-43683 GCA_964246235.1 uncultured Acidobacteriaceae bacterium | reverse complement strand
TGATCAACCGCAACAACCGCCTCAAGAAGCTCATGGACCTCCATGCGCCTGAGGTGATCGTGCGCAATGAAAAGCGCATGCTGCAGGAGGCCGTCGACGCGCTGTTCGACAACGGCCGCCGTGGCCGCGTGCTGCGCGGCGCCAACAACCGTCCTCTCAAGTCGCTTTCCGACACCCTCAAGGGCAAGCAGGGCCGCTTCCGCCAGAACCTGCTCGGCAAGCGCGTGGACTACTCCGGCCGCTCCGTCATCGTCGTCGGTCCGGAACTCAAGCTGCACCAGTGCGGCCTGCCCAAGAAGATGGCTCTTGAGCTCTTCAAGCCCTTCATCTATCACCGCCTGGAGCAGACCGGCCACTGCACGACCATCAAACAAGCCAAGGAAATGGTCGAAATGCAGGAGCCCATCGTCTGGGACATCCTTGAGGAAGTCATCAAAGATCACCCCGTGCTGCTCAACCGCGCGCCGACGCTCCATCGCCTGGGCATTCAGGCATTTGAGCCCGTGCTCGTGGAAGGCAAGGCCATCAAGATCCATCCGCTGGTCTGCACCGCCTTCAACGCCGACTTCGACGGCGACCAGATGGCCGTGCACATCCCGCTCTCGCCGGAAGCCCAGATCGAGGCCTCCGTCCTGATGCTGGCTTCGCACAACATCCTGTCGCCTGCCTCCGGTCAGCCGATCACCGTGCCCACGCAGGATCTGGTGCTCGGCCTCTACTACCTCACCAAGTCCAAATCCGGCACGCGCGGGGAGGGCAAGGTCTTCGCCAACATCGAAGAAGTGCTCATGGCGCTCGAGGCCAAGCAGGTGGAGACGCTCACGCCGATCCGCCTCCGCTATACCGGCCCCGTGCTCGACATGACCACCGCCTATGACGACCAGGACCTCACCCACACCGAGCCGGTGGAGTTCCATAAGCAGTTCATCTCGACCACCGTCGGCCGCGCCATCCTCAACGACCGTCTGCCCGAGGGCATGCCCTACGTCAACGGCCTGCTCAAGAAGAAGGGCATCGGCCAGCTCATCAACTACCTGTACCTGAACCTCGGCCTTGAGGTCACCGTGCACGCGCTCGACAACATCAAGGAGCTCGGCTTCCAGTACGCCACGCGTTCCGGCTTGTCGGTCGGTCTCGATGACATGGTCATTCCGGACAGCAAGTACACCGTCGTGCGCGATGCCGAGAAGCAGGTCATCACCATGCAGCAGCAGTACCTGGAAGGCTCCATCACCAATCTGGAGCGCTCCAACAAGGTCACGCAGCTGTGGTCCGGTGTCACCGAGCGTGTTGCCGACGAGATGTTCAACAACATGAAGCGCGCGGACAAGGAGGGGACCATGAACCCGATCTACATCATGGCCGACTCCGGCGCCCGCGGCTCCAAGCAGCAGATTCGTCAGCTCAGCGGCATGCGCGGCCTGATGGCCAAGCCTTCCGGTGAAATTATCGAGTCGCCCATCAAGGCCAACTTCCGCGAGGGTCTCACCGTGCTCGAGTACTTCATCTCGACCCACGGCGCCCGCAAGGGTCTGGCCGATACGGCGCTCAAGACCGCCGACTCCGGCTATCTCACCCGCCGCCTCGTCGACGTCGCCCAGGACGTGATCATCTCGGAGCACGACTGCGGCACCGTGGAAGGCATCTACGTTATGCCCATCATCGAAGCCGGCGAGATCATCGAGCCCCTGCGCGACCGCATCATCGGCCGCGTGACGCTCGAAAAGCTCAAGGACTTCGAAGGCAAGGTCATCGTCGACGTCAACCAGGAGATCGACGAGGATAAGGCCTCGGCCATCCAGGCCGCGGGTGTGGAGCGCGTCAAGATTCGCTCCGTCCTCACCTGCGAGTCGAAGCGCGGCTGCTGCATCCTCTGCTACGGCCGCAACCTCGGCTCCGGCAAGATGGTGGAGATGGGCGAGGCTTGCGGCGTCATCGCGGCGCAGTCCATCGGCGAACCCGGCACCCAGCTCACCATGCGCACCTTCCACGTCGGCGGCACTGCCTCTCGCGTGCAGGACGCCTCCAAGGTGGAAGCCAAGAACTCCGGCAAGGTGCACTTCATCAATCTCACCACCGTCCGCGCCAAGGAAGGCGGTCTGGTCGCCTTCAACCGCTCCGGCTCGATCGCCATCATCGACGAGAAGGGCCGCGAGAAGGAGCGCTACGCCATCGTCTACGGGGCCAAGCTCCGCGTGGAAGACGGCCAGGACGTCAAGCAGGGCGACCTGCTCGGCGAGTGGGATCCGTACACCTTCTCCATCCTCACCGAGATCGCCGGCACCGTGCAGTTCAAGGACCTGCAGGAAGGCACCACCGTCCACGAGGAGATCGACGAAGTCACCGGGCTCAGCCGCCTTGTGGTCGCCGACTCCTCCGACGAGAAGCGCCAGCCGACCATCCTGATCAAGCCCGCCGACGGGACCAGCGGTGCCAAGGGCACGCAGAAGCGGTACCTCATGCCCGCTCGCGCGTACCTCATGGTTTCCGACGGACAGGAAGTAACCCCCGGTGAGGTCCTGGCCAAGATCCCGCGCGAAACCACCCGCACCAAGGACATCACCGGTGGTCTGCCGCGCGTGGTCGAGCTCTTCGAAGCCCGCAAGCCCCGCGATCCGGCCATCATCAGCCGCATCGATGGTGTGGTGCGCTTCGGTGATGTCTCCAAGGGTCAGCGCAAGGTCTACGTCACCGCCGACAACGGCCAGGAAGAGGAGTACTCGGTTCCCCGCGGCGTCTACATCAACGTCCAGGAAGGCGAGCGTCTCCGCGCCGGCGACGCCCTGATCGACGGCCCCCGCAACCCGCATGACATCCTCGATGTCCTCGGCGAGCGCGAGCTGCAGATCTATCTCGTCAACGAGATCCAGGAGGTCTATCGTCTCCAGGGTGTGTCCATCTCGGACAAGCACATCGAGACCATCGTCCGCCAGATGCTTCGCTGGGTCCGCATCGAGGAAGTCGGCGATTCCAACTTCCTGCTCGAACAGCAGATCGACCGCTTCCGGTTCAACGCGGAAAACACCCGCGTGCTCATGGAAGGCGGCCGTCCGGCGATCGGCCGTCCGCTGCTGCTCGGCATCACCAAGGCGTCGCTCTCCACCGACAGCTTCATCTCGGCGGCGAGCTTCCAGGAGACCACCCGCGTCCTCACCGAAGCCAGCATCAACGGCTCCGTGGATACGCTGCGCGGCCTCAAGGAAAACGTCATCGTAGGCCGCTTGATTCCGGCCGGTACGGGTATGTCCTACTACCGCAATGTCCAGCTCAGCCCTGAGCTCGAAGAAGCGGCAGCCCAGATCCAGGCCGAGGTCCAGGAAGCCCACGAAGCCGAAGAGCGCGAGCTGGAGCAGATGCGCATGGAAGGCGAACAGGAAGAGATGGGCGCCGAAATCATCTAAACCGGCGTCAGATGCACAACAGCAAGGGCAGACTCCTTCGAGTCTGCCCTTGTTTGCTTATTCCTGCTTTGCCTTTGTTCTTGCTGTTGCTCCTCTTGTTGTCATTCCCGCAGGGAACCCTCCCATGACGACGATTAGCCCTCCGGATGCCAGCGTCCGTTATTGAGGACCTGAAGGAAGTTACCCCCAGGCTCGGCTTCAGCGGCTATGGGAGTTGGCAACAAGGCAGCTGCACATCGTGTGCCTCTGGCGGGATCATCCGTTCAGACCATCGTGCAGCGGATGGTCGAGTTTGGTGTCACTTTTCTGCCTTTGCTTCTTGATCATCTGGTAGCAGGAGCCATGCTGCCTCGTCACCACGACGATCCGTTCGATCGTGTTCTCATTGCGCAGGCGAAAGCATATGGTCTGCTCATTGTGACTAAGGACAGGCGCATTTCCCTCTACGACGTGCGGATTCGCTGGGAGTGAGCGGCCGGGTCGGCCAGGCAGCACTCACGTACTGCCGCGCTCCACCGATTCCAAATGTTCCTGCTGTAAACACCCGTCCCAAATCCCCGTCGCACTCACCGTAGCCTCACCAACTTCCCGGCCACGGAGCGCGCATGCCCCTCACCCTCAGAGTTTCCCCGCACCACGACCATGACGATCACGACGAAGACCACCAAGACCATCACTGGTGCCCGCCGCTCGACCGCCGTGCCGCGCTTCGGCTTCTCGGCCTGAGCACCCTCGCCGCGGCTGCAGGCTGCGGCACCGGCGGCACTCTCGGCACATCAGCCTCCAGCGGCACCACGGCCTCCACGACGGCCCTGAGCGCCTCCGCCACCAGCGTGGCGGAAAACGTCAGCGTCACGCTGACCGCGACGGTCTCGCCTTCCGCCGCGACCGGTACCGTGACCTTCTACAACGGCACCACCGCGCTCGGCACCGCGGCCGTAAGCTCCGGGTCGGCGACGCTGGCCACCTCGTTCTCCACCACCGGCACACAAACCGTCACGGCGGTCTACGGTGGCTCCACCACTTATGCCGCCAGCACTTCCGCGGCGGTCAGCGTCACGGTCACCGCCTCGGCCACCGCCTGCAGCGCCACCTTGGAGGGCGAAGAAGGCCCCTACTTCGTAGACGACAGCGACTCCCGCTACAACCGTAGCAACATTCTCTCCAACCTCGACGGCAGCTCCACCCAAACCGGCGTTCCCTTTGTCCTCACCGTCTACGTCTATGACTCCAGGAACAGCTGCACCGCCATGCAGGGCGTGCAGGTGGACGTATGGCACTGCAACTCCTCCGGCATCTACTCGGCGGAAAGCAGCGAATCCACTTCCACCCAGAGCTGGCTGCGCGGCTATCAGCTCACCGACGCCAACGGTATGGTGCAGTTCCACACCATCATCCCCGGCTGGTACTCAGGCCGCACCACGCACATCCACATGCGCTTCCGCTCGGTCTACGACCAAACCACCAGCAACGGCAGCAACACCATGCAGGTCTTCTTCCCACAGACCCTGGTAGACACCCTCGAAACCAGCGTGGCTCCCTACACCAGCGAAGGCACCAACCCCACCACCAACGCATCCGACCGCGTCTACACACAACAGGAAAACGGCAGCACCCTGCTCACCCTGTCGGGCAGCACCTCTGCCGGATACACCGCCACCTTCAAGGCCTACATGCCCATCTGAGTGGCTGCGCTTGACAAGGGAGGGCATCCGGAGCGGTCGTTCGTCTCGCAATCCGTCTGCCTGCGGCTCGCCACGCGCCGGCTCGGTCCTGACCCAAGTCCTGCGGTTTGAAGATTTTGCTGCATCCCGATGGGGTGGAGGTCCTCTCCCTGCATGCAAATCACTCCATTGATTTCTATCCCCGGAGATATCAGGTGTGACCAAAGGACCATTGCACCCCATCGGAGCGCCACCCTATTCTTAAGATCGCACCTCGACGTATTTTCTTCCGGAGCACGCCGCCCATGGTCTCTCACCACGCACTCTCTGCCTTCTTCCGGGACGAATCCGGCCAGGACATCATCGAGTACGCCCTGCTCGCCGCCTTCCTGGGCCTGGGCACGGTCGCCGCCTACCGCAATCTCGCTTCCGGCGTGAAGAATGTATTTGAGGGTGTGGGCACCGTTCTTACCAACGCGAGTTAGCGCTGCCTGACATTTTGATCCGCGCAGTGCTATCGCACGCGCTATCGGATCGCTGGAATATCTCTCTGCCCGCCCCTCCCGTGATCCCCTTCGTCTTCCCACCATGCCAGTATCGCCTTTATGGGATACCGCCTGGCTCAAGTCCTGCTCCTCCTTCTCGCTCTGGTCTTCGCGTTCGCCGCTTTGGATGCCTTCACCGAGCCGTGGCTCTCGATGAATGCCGCTGACGTAGCCGAAGCGATCTGCGGCCACCTCGTCTCCCTGGGACTCTCCTTGATCTGCTTCTTTTCCGCGCTTCACTTCGGTGTCAAAGCTGCGTATGGAAATACCCGCCGCCTGCGCGAACCTGAACTCTAGGCCGCGCGGAAGGCCGGCTTGAAGCCGTAGTCTCGTCCCCAAAGCGTACGGCGGCTACCGTCGCTCTCCGGCTTCTACGGCTTCCACTCTTGCCCGCAGGCTGCCGTTCGCCAGCCGTGCCTGCACCACGCTGCCGGCTCCCACCTGCGCCGTAGTCCGCAACAGCGACCCATCCTCTGCATACACCAGCGCGTACCCACGCTCCAGTACGCGCAGCGGACTCAGCGCCCCAAGCTGAGCGGCGACCGCCTCGAACCGCGCGCGGCGCCTCGTGAGAGCAGCCGTGGCGGCTATCTCCAGCCGGGCCTTCAAACTATCGAACCGTCGGAGCCCGTTGGCAAGCTGCCCTCCCGCATGCTTTGCCTGCAGCCGCGCCTTTGCAGACCGCAGCCTGTCCAAACGGAGCCGCTGCGCCTGCCGCGCCGCAGCATCGAGCCGAAAGCCGAGCTCGTCCAGCCGCTGAGCACGCTGCGCGAGCGATTCGCGCACCTTTCGCAAGACGGTTTCGCTGCCCAGCCGCAGCAGCCGCTGTCGCGCTCGTAGCAGCTCATAGCTCCCGGCTCGCAATACGCGAGCGTGCAGCCGCGCCACATGCTCCTCCACCCTGTGCTGCGCCGCAGTGACCAGTTCCGCTGCGGCAGACGGTGTTGGCGCACATACGTCCGCAGCGGCGTCCGCTACGGTGGAGTCGGTGGCGTGCCCAACGCCGACCACCACCGGCACGGCACACCCGGCGATGGCGCGAGCCACGCCCTCGTCGTCGAAGCCGTGCAGATCTTCCCAGCTGCCGCCACCGCGCGCCACTAAAATAACGTCCACGCGTTCGAGATGGATATGGAACCACCGCAACCCGGCGATCACTTCCGCAGGGCAGCGCGGCCCCTGCACCGCGACCGGGTACACCAGCAGATTGACCGCTGCATGGCGGCGCCGGCACACCTTGACAATGTCCCGCAGCGCAGCTCCCTGCAGGCTGGTGATCACGCCGATGCACTTCGGAAACGCCGGCAGTGTGCGCTTGCGCTCAAACAGCCCTTCCAGCCGCAACCGTGCCTTGAGTTCCTGCACGGCAGCAAGCTGCGCGCCCATTCCGGCCAGCTCCATGGAAGCGGCGACCAGCTGCATCTGCCCGCGGCTTTCATACACGGAGACTTGGGCGTGCAGGCGCACCGCATCGCCGTCTCTGGGACGAAAGCTCAGCCGCAGCGCCTGTGTTCGGAACATGACCGCACTGAGCTGCGCATCGCCACCTTTCAGAGTGAAGTAGCAGTGGCCGCTCCCCGCCGGGCGCCAGTTGCTGATCTCGCCTTCCACAATCAGCTGCATGGCGAAGCTTTGTTCGACCAGGCCGCGTACCCGCCGGACCAGCGCCGCAACCGTCCAGACCCGCAGCAGGTCGGCAGGGGGCGGGTGCCCGAGTGGCACGGCGTCTGCCATGGAGAGAGCACTCGTTGGCACCGAGCCCAGCGCGCGCGTCGGGGGCTTAGCTGAAGCGGTCCCCGACGCCTGCGGTTCGCAGTCTGGAGAGAGATCGAAGAGCGGGGAGGACATGGGGGCCACTGCGGACTTTGCAGGTCGGCGAGCTCCCCGCCGTGCAGCTCCGCCACGCAGCCGAAGCTCGGCTAAAGTCGGTACCTGGTCGTCGCTGTCCATTCTCTCGAGTCTACGCAGCCGGCTGCGGGTCGTGCTCTAAGCAATCCGGACAACAGCCATGCCAGACCCATGCGGTTTTGAGCACCAAGCTACGCATCGGAATCTAATGGTTTCTCTAAGCTGTCTTCAGCAGCGCGCCGCACTCGCGTAGCAGCTCTTCAGGGCGGCAGGGCTTGCTCAACAGCCGCAAAGGGTGTCCGGTGTGGGTGGAATGGGCGTCTACTTTGGCCGCGTTGTTGGCGTAGGCGGTAAACAGGAGAATCCGAATATCCGGAAGCTCCCGGCGCAGCGTATCGGCCAATTGAAGCCCGTTTGCCTCGGGCATGGTGACGTCGCAGAGAACCAGCTCCGGCGCGAAGCTCCGGGCGCGCTCGATGCCCGTCGAAGCCGAGTAGCGGGCCTCCGCGTCGTAGCCGTTAGCCTCGAACACAAGACTCAGGGTGTCTGCCACCAGACGATCGTCGTCCACAACGAGGATGCGCTGTTTCATATGCGGCTCCAGATCCAGACGATGCTGCAGGGCCGCTGGAAAGCCGTTTGCACGCGTGGGAAAGCGGTTCTCCTCCTGCGAGCGAAGAGCGACGGTACACGCACAAGCGTAGCCCCGGCGTTCCTCGCTCGCCAGAGGATTTCCGGGTATCTCTGCAATACTTTTGTCGCAGCAGCCGGTGGTCTCTTCCTGGGCCGCGCCTGCGCATGCCCCCCCCTGTTATTTGCAGGCGCTCGGATCAAGAGCGTTTGGACGGACACTCTATAGTCAGGAGAATGATGCACGCTGTCGCGATCGTCTTTGCGCTCTTCTTCCTGGCAGTCGTCCTGGTGGATGCGTTCCAGACCATCGTCCTGCCCCGCCGGCCCGTTAACCGGGTGCGGATTACCCGGCTTTTTTTCTACGTTACCTGGACGCCGTGGCGAGCCTTGGCGCGGAAGATCCGAAACCGCAAGCGCCGCGAGCAGATCTTCAGCGTGTTCGGTCCGCTTTCGCTGCTGATGTTGTTTGCCTTCTGGGCTGTCCTGCTCGTCGTCGGCTTTGCGCTGCTGTACTTCGGCATGGGAACGCCGTTTCAGGACATGTCCCACCCGGCGGACGCGTGGGCCCGCCTGCGCAGCTGCCTGTATGTGAGCGGAACCACGCTGTTCACGCTGGGTCTGGGCGACATCCTGCCGACCAGCCATTCCGCCCGTGCGCTTATCGTTTTTCAGTCCGGAATGGGGCTGGCGTACTTCGGCCTGGTGGTCGGCTACGTTCCGTCGCTCTACAACACGTTCTCCCGCCGTGAAGTCACCGTCGCTCTGCTGGATTCGCGCGCCGGCTCACCGCCGACCGCGGGCGAGTTGCTGGTACGGCATGGCTTCGAGGGAGGTTCTGCCGCGCTGGAGAAGCTCTTAGAAGAATGGGAGCGCTGGGCTGCCGAGATCCTTGAAACCCATGTTTCGTACCCCATCCTCTGCTTTTACCGGTCGCAGCACGATAACCAGAGCTGGCTCGCAGCCGCGACCACTATCCTGGATGCGTGCGCGCTGCTGATCACCACCGTGCAGGGCGCCGGAACACGCCAGGCGGAGCTCACCTTTGCCATGGCGCGACATACCCTGATCGACCTCGGCCATGTCTTCCACCTGGAGCGCGAGGAAGAGCAGCTTCGCAGCGAGCCGCCCAGCCGCCTGAGCGACAGCGAGTATGGGAGGCTTTGCGATACATTGCGTGGTACTGGAGTGCGGCTCTGTGGCGATCAGGACGTCCGTGCGCGTTTACTCGCCATCCGCCGCCTCTATGAACCCAGTGCGTGCGCGCTGGCCTCGCGACTCCAGTTGGAACTGCCTCACTGGGTAGCGCCGCCTCCCGACCCGGCTCGCAAGCTGGATGCCTGGAACTCGGTCGCCGGGTTGCGTTCTCCGGGAGCCTTGAAAGAGCAACGCCCTTCGCATGTCAGTGCGCAGTCGGCTGCCTCCCGTCTCGATGACGACGAATCCCACTCGGCATAGGCACGCCGCTGGCAGGCATACAAAGTGCTTTCTAGCCACTGAAAGTACAGCTTAGGGCCGTTGCGCCGCCGCCGGCTTCGGATTCAGCTTCTCGGCCGCGATGGAGCCTGCCGGCCCGGGATTTCCTTGCTTGTCTTTGTCGCTGTCCTTCAGCTTGGCGTAGATGTCCCGCGCCTTGGCGGTATTCCCCTGTGCGCTGTAAAGCTCCGCGAGCTGCAGCTGCGCCTCTCCGGTGGGCACCGTCACGTTCTTCGCTTTGCCTAGCTGCTGCAGCAGATCCACGGCTTGGTCGTTGCGGCCGGTCTGCTCGTACAACTGCGCCAGCGCCAGCTTACCCAATGCCGAAAGATCACTGCTCCAACTGCTCGCCGTCTCCTTCAGTGTTTTTTCGGCCGAGTCATTCTGACCTTCTTCCATATAGGTAAGGCCGGCAAAATACTGTGCCAGTTTGCCGCTCTGCGTCGATCGGTAGCGGCTCGCCACCTCTACGAACTGGCTATTGGCCGCCTTGGCCCGCTGCTCGGCTGTGTCGAAGGTCTTCAACCCCGGGGATAGAGGCTGCCCCGCCTTTGGCAGTGGTGTCTGGTACGTCTGCATCGCCTCACCGAAGGCGGTGGCGGCGGCTTGGGAGCGGTGCTGGAACCACGTGTAGCCGCCCACCAATACGAGAATGAGTCCGAGCAGCAGGCCGGCGGTGATGGCGGTCGTGCGGCGGTTGCGGCTGGCCCACCCGATGCCCTGCTCCGTCACATTGACGAACTGGTCCTGTTGCTTCAGGCGATGCTTGGTTGCGTTGTCCACGGGAACGGTCCTTCAGATCGATATGCCCAGTCCAAAGCTCGCGCCGGCCCACCGCCCGCACTGCTTTCCAGGATGCGCTCCCAGTGTATCAGCCGGTCTTTCTCCCTGGTGGGTGTTCATGCTTGAAGAGCCTTCCATCGCGTTCTCAGGGGCGCTCCGGGCTGTTTCGGAAAGTACCTTGCCAATTGTCTTGCGGCAGGCATAGTATCTGCTCCGCGATCAGAACAGTGCATAAGGAATAGGGCACAGGGCAAGATTGCGCGTGGCTACGAACCCGGCTTCTGAACGTGTTGTTGAGCACTGACTGAGAGATTCTAACGAGGCCCGAAGACCTCACAAACAAAGGGAGCGATCGATTTATGGCATGGTATGCCTACTGCATCACCGAACGTACCGCGTTTTCTGAGCTGTCCCGCCACCGTCGTCCGATGCCCCTGAACGGGGTGACCGGTCTCTTCGGCAATCAAATCTTCCTTTTCCCGGCGGCCGATCTCGCCGTCGTTGTCTCCGAACATCTACCCGAAGATACGGGCCGCCTGGTGGGCACAGACGGCCAGGGCGCGGCTCGCGACCACGCGCGCGTGATCGCCGGCTGCTTCGCCCAGTCCACCGTGCTGCCCTTCCGCTTTGGCACCACCTTCGCCGATGACGACGCGTTGCGCCGCTCGGTGCGCTCCAACCAGCGGCACTTCATGGCCAACGTCGAGCGCCTGCGCGGCAAAGCGGAGATGCACCTCAAGGTTGTCGTGGACGATGGCTGCGCTGAAACCGCTGCCGGCCATCACGGCCCCGGTCACAGCGCTACGCATGCCGCGGGTCATGAGTACCTCTCGCACCTGCGCGAAACCGCCAGCCGCCAGCGTGAGCGGCAGTCCCGCGCCCGCGCGCTTTCCGTCCAGATGCATCGCATGTTCCTGCCTCTGGCGGAGGAGGTGACCTGCAAGCGCATGGAATCCGGCAAGATGCTGCTCGATATTGCCCATCTGGTCGACCGCAAGACGGTGGAGCGCTACCAGAACAAGTACAGCTCTGCCACCGTGCAGATGAAGGACTGTGCCATGCAACTCTCCGGTCCCTGGCCGCCTTACCATTTCGTGCACCGCGAACAGCGCACCCACGCCTAGCAAAACGGCACGAACAGCAAAGCCCGGCAAACCTGCCGGGCTTTGCTCTTGCTCTTCAAGACTCTTCCGCTGGTCCTGGTCTCAGAAGGGCGTGTCATCCTGAGCGAGTGAAAACCCCGTATGATGTCCGCGAGAGCGGAGGCTGGCGTGAACCCTCCGGTTGCACTCAATAGGCTACGTCGTGGGCGCAACCTGCCGCTTCTTCCGGCGGCTCAGCACCGAACTCCGCCGCCGCCGCTTTCCGCTGGCGTGGTCGATCTTCTTCCAGAATCCGACAAAATAGTCCACCGCCGAGATGATCGAAACAACTGTCATCCAGTAGATCGCGCACAGCGCAATGAAGTGCACGCTCACGTAGAAGGGGCCGCCGAAATCCCAGTAATCCCACTTGTGGTTCAGAATCGCGGCGACCACGCTGACGATCTGGATCACCGTCTTCAGCTTGCCGATTTCGCTGGCCTCAATGGTGAAGCCCTCGCTGGCCGCGATCGACCGCAGCCCGCTCACCAGGAACTCCCGCCCGATTACCAGCACGGCGATCCACGGTGGAACGACGCGCGGGTTATACGCCACCAGCACGATGTATGCTGCGCTCACCATTAACTTGTCGGCAAGCGGGTCTAGCAGCATCCCGGTCGTGGTGATCTGTCCGCGCTTGCGGGCCAAGTAGCCGTCCACTCCGTCGGTGATCGAAGCAAGGATGAAAACCGCAGAGGCGAAGATCTCCTGCTCACCGTGTCTCCCGCTGATTGGCGAGTGCGGACTCAGCGCCCAGATGAGCACAGGAATCGAGGCGATCCGGCTCAGCGTGATGGAGTTCGGCAGGTTCACGGCACACACGCGTCTCTTTCGCTGCAAGCGTTGGAGAACACTGTCATTCTGTCACAGGCGCGGCCCTGTTACGTCTTTCGCGCCATCTGGCCGCTCAGCCTGAATGACCTGCTTTACGGAAACCGCCTCGACTCGTACGCTGTAGGGGCAAGCTACGGCCCAGATGCTTTCTTTCTTCCCTGAACGTCGGCTGCCCCCTGGCCCGCCTGCCGCGCTGACGATGCTCCGGGCCATCGTTCTCGGAGCCATTGCGTCCGTCGCGGCCGTCCATGCGGCGGAGGCTCAGCGCTTCTCCGCGCCCACCGCCGTCACCACCGGCCACCACCCCGCTGCCGTGCTTGCGGCGGACTTCACCGGCACGGGAGCTCCCGAGTTGCTTGCCTTTGATGACGCCGATCCCAGCGGTGGTGCCGCCGCCGCCATCCGCGTGCTGGCGAACAGCCAGGGCCGTTTCAGCCTTGCGCCCGCCGTCTTCACCCAGGCTTCCGCGCTTCTGACGATGCGTGCCTTCGCTGGAGGCTTGCCAGATCTCTACACTGCAAGCCTTTCCGGCAACCAGGTCACGCTCTTTCGCGCCACGGCGCAGACCGGCGGCACGTATTCACCCGAACGTGCGGCCACCAGCTTTCCGCTCTCCGGTTCTGCGCCGCCGCAGCTTCTGCTGGCCGCCGGCGGCCTTCACGCGGGCTTCGAGAACTCCATTGTTCTCGCCGACATCGCCAACGACCAGCTCTACACCGCGCTGCCCAATTCTGATGGTACCTATGGAATCCAGCCGGCCTACGGCCTTCCCGGCCTGCCGCTCATCGCGGGTGCCACGCAGCTCCTGACCACCGACCTCAACGGTGACGGCGTGCCCGATCTCCTCGTTGCGGGCGCCAACGGCGTGCAGGTGTTCCTCGCGTCCCACACCAACATGAGCTTCACCGGCTTCAGCCTGTCCATCACGTATCCCTGCACCGGTACGGTGCAGAGCATCGCGCTCGCCGATATGGACGGCGACTCTCACCCCGACCTGCTGGTCGAAGGCGCGAACGGTCGCGTTGACATCTACCATGGCAATGCGGACGGTACCTTTGCAGCCGCATCGGAAGCCGGCACCGGCGTCGAGAACGCGTCTACCGGCCGCGGCGGGCACCTCGTCGGCGTTGCCGACCTTAACGCCGACGGGCTCCCGGACCTGGTGCTTGCCAACCCACAGGGCATCACTGTCCTGCTCGGTACCGGCGCCCGCAACTTCCAGCTGGCCGCGACGTACCCCACCGCCTCCGTCCCCGCCAGCTTCGTCTTCACGGATCTCAACGGTGACGGCAAGCCGGATCTTGCCTTCGATACACCCCAGGGCGTGACCATCCTCTACTCACAGGACGCCGTCACGGCGAACGGCCAGCTTACCGCCGCGCCCGAGCCATCCGTCTACGGCGCCGCTTTCACCCTGGACCTGCAACTGACTACCCCTGCCAATGCCGCCATGCCCACGGGTACAGTGGACTTCAGCGTGGACGGCGCCGTGGTGGGCACCGGCACTCTCAGCAACGGGCAGGCTTCCTTCGCGGTCACCTCGCCTATGTACCTTCGCGGGTCCCACACCCTCACGGCGGTCTACTCCGGCGACGCGGTCTATGCTTCTGCGACCTTCAACGGCAACCACACCGTACAGGGCTTGCCCTCTGTGAGCGCCATCACCAACCTTGTGACCCCTATCTACTACGGCCAGGAGATCGGCTACACCAACGGCATCGATGCCGTGGTAAGCGCGATCGCGGCGGACCCCGGTGTGCCTCCGGCAGCGGCCACTCTCGATGGGGGAGACATCTATGTCTATCTCGATGGACTGTTGGTCTGCAGCCTCCAGATCGGTGCGGTCGGCTCTAACGGGGGCCCGCAACGCTGCAACGACGCCAACTTCCAGGGCTATCCAGCGGGAACGCACACCATGGTCGCCGCCTACCAGGGCAACAGCTATTACGCCCCATCCACCTCAGCCGCCTACACGGTTGTCATCCTCCCCGACGACACCGCGGCAACTCTCTCCACCTCGCAAACACCTGCTTCCTTCGGCTCCACCGTCACGTTCACCGCCACGCTGAGCGCGCCTTATGCCACTCCAGCCGGTTCGGTCGCTTTCCTCGATGGATCGGTCCTTCTGGGCGCGGGAGTCCTCAACACCAGCGGGACCGCAGCCTTCTCCACATCGACGCTGAAGCTCGGTACTCATCTGATCTCGGCCGTTTACGCCGCTACACAGAACTTCAACGCCTCGCAGGCTTCGTTGACGGAGGTCATCGCGGCGGTTTCCGCAACCACTCTTACCTCCAGCCTCAACCCCTCGTTCTTCGGCCAGTCCGTCACCTTCACGGCTGCAGCGTCGATCGCGGGCTCACCGGCTGTCGCATCGGGCACAGTTACTTTCACCGACAACGGCTCCTTCCTCGCCTCGGCTCCGCTCGACGCGCAGGGTGATGCCGCTTACACCACGTCGACGCTCGCCGTCGGGCAGCATCCCATCGTCGCCACCTTCGTTCCGCTTGCAGTCAGCACGATCGGCAGCACCGCTTCGCTCACGCAGATCGTCAATGTCGCACCACCCAACGACTTCACCCTCACCGTCAGCCCGTCCAGCCTCACCATCGGCGTCGGCAACACCGGCAGTGTCACGGTCACGGTGACCCCCACCGGTACCTTCGCCGCCGCCGTTGCTCTTACCTGCTCGGGTTTGCCTTCAGAGGCCACCTGCACCTTCGTCACGCCCACCATTCCGCCAGGCGGCGGCTCCACGCTACTGGCCATACATCCCGAAGCCCCGCACAACTGTGGCGATTCCGCCGAATACTTCATCGCCGGCAGCCAGGGAACGCTCTCCCTTGCGTTAGGCGCAGCCACGTCACTGCTCGTTGGTTGGCGCCGCCGCAGGCTCCGTGCCGCACTCTTCGCGATGGCTCTCTGCGTCCTCACCAACCTGGGAGGCTGCGGGTGGGGCCACTGCACCGACCTCGGTACGCGTCCCGGGGACTATAGCTTTCTCGTCACCGGTGCTGCGGCCGGCGGCACAGCCCTGTCTCACTCGCAGGCTGTGCACATCCGGGCCTTCATCTCAAACCCATGAAGGAGGGGCAAAAAGCCTAGGCTTTCTGCCCTTCTGTTCCTCCCGCTCAGGATCGCTCACAGCGGGCAGGCCTTTCGCCCCTGACCTGTTCTACGCGTAAATCCCACGCTGCTTCGTTGTATACGCCACGCGGTCGATCGCGAGCATGTACGCCGCAATGCGATTGTTCACATCGTGGCTCACGGCGTACTGCAACACATTGTCGAAGCTGTCCACCATAATGCGCTCCAGCCGCTGGTTCACCTCGCCTTCGGTCCAGAAGTAGCCCATGCGGTCCTGCACCCACTCGAAGTAGCTTGCGGTAACGCCACCTGCGTTAGCCAGGATATCCGGCACTACGAATACGCCCTTGTCCACCAGGATGTCGTCCGCCAGGGTCGTGGTTGGCCCATTCGCCCCTTCCACCAGGATGCGGCATTGCAGCCGCTCCGCGTTCACGCTGGTGATCACGTTCTCCGTCGCCGCCGGGATCAGCACATCGCACGGCATGGTAAGCAGCTCATGCTGATCCACGGATTCGGCTTCCGCGAAGCCGTGAATGGTGCCATTCTTGGCTTTGTACTCCAGCAGCTCGCTGATATCGAGGCCGTTCCGGTTATAGAGCGCCCCATCGAACTCGCCGATACCGACGATCTTGTAGCCCTTTTCCCACAACAGCTTGGCCGAGTAGGAACCCACATTGCCGAAGCCCTGCACGATCACGCTGGTGGACTCCGGGCTCATGTTCAGGTGCTTCAGCGCCTGGTCAGTCGCCAGGCTCACGCCGCGTCCGGTCGCTTCGCGACGCCCTCTGGACCCACCGATGTTCACCGGCTTGCCCGTGACCACGCTTGTAACGGTCTGGCCCATGTGCATGGAGTAGGTGTCCATGATCCAGGCCATGGTCTGCTCGTTGGTGTTCATGTCCGGCGCGGGAACATCCTTCTCCGGCCCGATGAACTCGATGAGCGAGGCCGTATAGCGCCGCGTCATGCGCTCCAGCTCGCCCTGGCTCATCGTCTTCGGGTCGCAGATCACGCCGCCCTTCGCGCCGCCGAACGGGATGTTGACCACCGCGCACTTCCAGGTCATCCAGCTGGCCAGCGCGCGCACCTCATCCAGCGAGACATCCGGCGCATAGCGGATGCCCCCCTTGCCTGGTCCGCGCGCGCTTGAGTGCTGCACGCGATAGCCGGTGAAAACCTCGATGGAGCCATCATCCATGTTGACCGGGATATGCACGATAATCTCGCGCGCCGGGTAGCGCAGCACCTTCCAGATACCCGCGTCCAGGTTGAGCTTGCGGGCGGCCAGGTCGAACCTTGCCGCCTGTGCCTCCCATGGGTTGTTTTCCTGCTCGCTGGTTATCGTCGCAGGAGCTTTCTTCATTGCCATATTTCCGCCTTCTCTGCTGCTGCCGCGCGCCGTAAGAGCTGCGCCGCTCGGTACAAGTTGTTCTCCGGCCATCGCCGTTCCTCCGCGCACTTGCTGCGCACCATGCCCATGCGTTGCGTGCGCACTACCCGCAGAGTATTGGACGCGTGTCGTTCAACCCGGAGTCACATTTCGTGCATCGTCCAGCCAGCCGTTCGTTGGCTAAACCCGCCGATTCTAGGCTTACGTTCTCATGGTGAACAAGCCATTAACAGGTGCACAAAGGCACCTAAAGAGAGACGAAAATGGACTTGCGTCTTCGCCTCGGTTATGAGAAGGACTGCTTCTGCCTTAGAAACCTCAGAATGCGGGTTCGCGCGGCGCTGCTCCTCGGGCCGCTCTGAGCTGGAGACCTCGAGGCTCTGAGCTCGTTCCTGTCCCGGATTTCGCCTCTGCTCCAGAGGATTCCGCTCAGTACAATCAGCCGTATGTCACGCAGCCCTACCACGCCGGGTCTGGAGCCATTCCGAACGCTGGCGTCCACGCACACGCTCGTTCCGCTTACCCGGACCGTGGCGGCGGACCTCGAAACCCCTGTCTCCGCTTTCCTGCGCGTGGCCGCGCACGAGCCCGAGGCCTTCCTCCTCGAATCCGTCGAAGGCGGTGAGAAGATCGGCCGCTACACCTTCATCGGTGTACGCCCGTATCGTACCGTGACCTCTTCCGGCAGCACGATCACTGTCAGCGAAGCGAACGGTCCAGCGGCTTCACGCACCGGTGACATCTTCGCCGAGCTCAAGAGCGCTCTGGAGACCCACAAGCCCGCCCGGCTTCCCGGCCTGCCGCCCTTCACCGCGGGTGCCGTCGGCTTTTTCAGCTACGACGTCGTGCGCCAGATCGAGCGCCTGCCGTCGCTCGCTGCCGACGAACTCCACGTTCCCGACGCGCACCTCATGTTCTTCGACCAGGTGCTCGCGTTCGACCACGTCAAGAAGGCCATTCATCTCATGGTGACCGCTGGTGCACGTTCCCCACTGAACCCGAAGAACGCCGCCGCCGCCTTCGAAGATGCCGAGGCCCGGCTGGACGAGATGGAAGCTCTTCTGGACGCCGCCATGATAAAGCCGGCGCACGAACCGGTGACCGGGCCTATGGAGCTCACGCCTCGAACCGCTCCGGACCATTTCCTTGCCGCGGTCCAGACCACAAAGAGCTATATCTCCGCCGGGGATATTTTCCAATGCGTCCTCTCGCAGCGTTTCGACTGCACCCCCGGCGTAGACGCCTTCGAGATTTACCGCTCACTGCGCATCGTCAATCCGTCGCCCTACATGTACTTCCTCCGCTTTCGAAAGCCAGGGAACAGAGAACAGAGAGCAGAGAACAGAGATCGGGGATCAGAGAGCAGGGATCAGGGAGCAAGGAAGGAGAGCGACTGGACCAGCGTAGATTCTGATCTGTCATCTCTCGTCTCTCGTCTCTCGTTGTGCCACATCGTTGGCAGTTCCCCTGAGCTCCTGGTTCGTGTGCATGACGGCATTGTGGAGTACCGGCCGATCGCCGGCACGCGCCCGCGCGGACAAACCGAGCTCTGCGACCAGCGCAACGAAGAGTCCCTGCGCGCCGATCCCAAGGAAATCGCCGAGCACATCATGCTGGTCGATCTCGGCCGCAACGATGTGGGGCGGGTGAGCGAGTTCGGCAGCGTACATGTCAAGGACCTGATGTTCATTGAGCGTTACTCGCACGTGATGCACCTGGTCTCGTCCATTGAAGGCAGGCTGCGCGCCGGACTCACGCCGGTGGACGCGTTCCGCGCCTGCTTCCCCGCGGGCACGCTTTCCGGCGCGCCCAAGATTCGCGCCATGGAGATTATCGAGGAGCTCGAACCCGCGCGCCGCGGCATCTATGGCGGCGCCGTCGTCTATGCTGACTTCAACGGCAGCTTCGACTCCTGCATCGCCATCCGCACCTTGTTCATGGATGGCGAAAAGGGTTACATCCAGGCCGGCGCGGGCATCGTCGCGGATTCCGTTCCCGAGAAGGAGCATGAGGAGTGCCGGAATAAGGCAGCTGCGGTAGTGCGGGCGATCGAAAGGGCGAGAGCGACGTAGTGAGGCTCCCCGTGCGCTACCCTCGTCTAAAACGAAGTGCAACTCTCCTGCAGGGGTGATCGATGATACTGCCTCACCTCGCCAGCCTTCTTGGGTCCGAAAGCATGGACCGGGCCAGGCTGCTCACATCAGTCGTTTCATCGCTTGGCCTTGCCGCCTTCAAGCCACTTACGAGCGCCGTTCACAAATTGATTGTGGATGGAAAACGCAAGCGCCGCTACACGGAGATCACCGAAGCGAACGCGAACCTCGCAGAGCTCAACAAGCTGCAGGAAAGCGCATTTTCAGCGTCCGTCGAAGCGCTCAAAGTACTCGTCAGCCAGCGAGTCGAAATGCTGGTCGAACAGCTCAAAGCTTTGGAGGCGGCTGAGCGACGCCGCGCCGTCCGGAGGGCAGGAGCCGTGACGAAACTCCGGCAGCTCACGCTGTGGTTTACTCCTACCACCACCCGGGAGTGGCTCGTCCATAGCTCCTTTTACTTCTGGTGCCTCTACTTTGTGTGGAACATAGAATCCGCTCTATCGTTCAGCATTCACATGACGGAGCATGGGCATCCCGGCGGACCCATGCACGGCCATCCTGTCGTTTTCATCCTGCTGCAGTTGGCTCAGCTCGTGTATGCGTCGGCAGACGCCTTCATCGCCGTGTACACCCGTCGTTACGCTCTGTTTCTGCGGAGAAGCCACGAAGCGCAAGCTCCATCCGCAGCGTTCCCCGCGCACGATAGCAGCTGGCCCATGATCTTTATCGGGTTCGCCTGGCTTGCCGACGTGTTAAGCCTCTTTCAGTACGCGGCCTTCTTCAAGAGAACGATGCAGGACCACGGCTTCACCTTCTTCTGGCATCTTTCCAGTCCGCTCCGGATACTGCTTCAAGTCGTCTGCCTGGTCTGCATCTGGCTTTACCTCTGGAGAGCAAGAAAGGGCCGTTGGCTGCCCACGATGCCGGCGGAGGAAAGCGTCGTCTACTCGCCGGTGCAGGAGAGTAGCGCGTAAAGCCCGGACTGTCAGCAGACGATGCCTCCACGTACACTGAAAGTCATGGTTTTCGTGCTCGACAACTACGACAGCTTCACGTACAACCTCGTCCAGTACATGGGCGAGCTTGGTGCTGACGTAATGGTCAAGCGCAACGACGAGGTCACGCCGGAGCAGGTGGTGGCTCTGCATCCTGAGCGCATTCTGCTTTCACCGGGACCCTGCACGCCGCAGGATGCCGGCATCCTCATCCCGCTTCTCCAGTATCTCGCCGCGTTGCCGCAAGCGGAACAGATTCCCACCCTCGGCGTCTGCCTCGGCCACCAGGCCATCGGCGCGGCCTTCGGCGGCGAGGTCGTGCGCGCGCCGCAGCTCATGCACGGCAAGACCAGTATCGTCGAGCACGATGGACGTACGGTCTTCCGCGACCTTCCGCAGCCCATGACCTGTACGCGCTACCACTCACTCATCGTGGCGGAGGATTCTGTGCCGGATGAGCTGGAGGTTTCCGCGCGCGTCGCCGGCGAGCGCACGATCATGGCGCTGCGGCATCGCACGCTGCCCATGGAAGGCGTGCAGTTTCACCCCGAAAGCGTACTCACCGACCACGGCAAGCAGCTCATCGCCAACTTCCTGAAGCAGTAGCCGCGCGCCGGGCTTGGGGCAAACATACGCGCTAGAATGGACGGGTTGGCCGCGAGTGCCTCGCCGCCCATTCATCCTCGCTACAAATCAGGAGTTTCCCATGGCGATTCCCGCCACGCAAATGCGTCCCGGCATGATCATCAAGTTCAAGGACGATCTTCACCTCGTCTTCAGTGTCGAGCACCGGACGCCCGGCAACCTTCGCGCCTTCATCCAAGCCAAGCTGCGCAACGTGCGCACCGGCTCCATGTTTGTGGAACGCTTCCGCTCGCCCGATCCCATCGAACGCGTGGTCGTCGACGAAATGAAGATGGAGTACCTCTACAACGACGGCGACGACTACTACTTCATGGACCAGGAAACCTACGAGCAGACCAACCTGAAGCGGGAGACGCTGGGCGATGCGGTGGAGTACCTCACGCCGAACCTGCTCATCTCCGTGAGCATCCATGACGGCAAGCCGGTGGGCATTGAGCTCCCGACCGCGGTCATCATGACGGTCGTCGAGACCGAGCCCGGCATCAAGTCGGCGACCGCGAGCTCTGTCACCAAGCCAGCCAAAACGGAGACCGGGCTGGTCGTGCAGGTGCCGCCGTTCATCAATGAAGGCGAAAAGATCCGCGTAGACACGGCGGAAGGCGCCTACATGAGCCGCGCCTAGCCCACCCTCGCCGCAAGGCCACGCGAGCAGTTGCACCGCTCCGGCCCCTCTGCGAAACTGAACCCTCTCATGGTTCTCCATTTTCTGGTTCGTGGCCGGGTACAGGGTGTCGGCTTCCGCTGGTTCGTGCATCGCGAAGCCGCGGCGCTCGCGCTGCATGGCTGGGTACGCAACACCGATGCGGGCGATGTGGAGATTGTCGCGAGCGGGCCGACGGAAGACCTGGCCGACTTGCGCACCGAGCTCCACAAGGGTTCGCGCGGCTCGCGGGTCGATCAGGTGATCGAACACGAACTGGCCGAATCTGAAGCCGCGGCGCTCGGGCCCTTTCAGATCGAAGGAGCCTGGTAGCTTACCCTGGCAAACACCCGCATGCAGTAAAAGGAGCTTCTTCCGACACGCCTATGTCCGACATTTCCTGCGAGCCTTTGAAGGCGCTCATCCGCACTGTTCCCGACTTCCCCAAACCGGGCATCCTGTTCTACGACATCACCACGCTGCTCAAGGATAAGAACGGCTTCGCCCAGCTCATCGACGCGTTTGCAGCCCACTACATCGGCAAGAAGGTGGATCTGGTTCTCGGCATCGAAGCCCGCGGCTTTATCTTCGGTCCGGCGCTTGCGTACCGCCTCAATGCGGGCTTCGTGCCGGTACGCAAACCGAAGAAGCTCCCGGCACCTGCCGCCAAAGTCAGCTATGACCTTGAGTATGGGCAGGATTCTCTGGAAATTCACCTGGACGCGATTCAGCCGGGCCAGCGCGTGCTGCTGGTGGACGATCTCCTGGCCACCGGGGGTACCATGGCCGCAACGGTGCAGTTGGTGGAGCAGCTCGGCGGCCAGATCGCCGGCATCGCTTTCGCCATCGAACTCGACTTCCTGAAAGGCCGCGCTAAGCTGAAGAACTATGAGGTGTTCAGTCTTCTTCACTACGACGAGTAGGCGTTTCGCGCACCGCGCCCTCCTGGCTGGCATGGCCGCCTGCGCTCTGCTCTCCCGTTGCTCCGCATTCACCCAAACCGCAGACGCGGCACAGCGTCTCGGCGTGCTTGCGGCAGCCACTTCCCTGGAGAGAGACGGGATGCCGCCTTGGCGTCTTCAGGTCAGCTTCACCCTGAACAGCATGGACGGCAAGATGCAGGACTCCGGAACTGCGGATGTGCATTGGACGGCGAAGGATCGTGAGTCTGTCGAGATCAGTAGCACGATACTCCATGGTGAGCTGCCCACCGAAGATGCCGCCTTCGCCGCGGGCACCATGCGCGAAGTATATTTGCTCCATGAACTGCTGAACCAGATCATACGCCCTGTCCCTTCCTTTCAGGGGGAGACCGACCTAAAGATCCATGAGCAAAAGCGCACCTTCGGTAAGGTAGAGCTGAACTGTCTGACGGTGACTCGTGGCACGGCCGAAGCTAAGGCGTCAACGCCACCAGGCAACGAGTTTTGCACTGAGCCCTCTGATCCCAATCTGCTGCGCATTCATCTCGAGCCGTCTGTGACGATGGTTCGCAACAAACCCGCCAGATTCCAAAACACAAGCTTAGCGCTCGACAACGCCATCAGCTACTTCGGGCACGTGGCGATCACGGGCCACACCATCTCGTTAGAGTCGGCTTCGGCAAGTGCGCTCGATCCCGCCGCTCCGCAGCCCTCTTCATCTTCATCCTTTGAGCCTGTTCCTTC
Organism: uncultured Acidobacteriaceae bacterium; assembly: GCA_964246235.1. Taxonomy (GTDB): domain Bacteria; phylum Acidobacteriota; class Terriglobia; order Terriglobales; family Acidobacteriaceae; genus Granulicella. Next base: position 20,840 of record CAXTPR010000030.1, on the reverse strand, counting down.
CATCGTGTTAGCCGGGCGCAAGATCAAGGGTGCGGTCCCGGAGTACCCGATTACAGCCCGCCAGAACCACTTGTCTGGTTCGGTCGTTCTAGCGGCTGTCATCGACAAGACAGGGCACGTCAAGGACCTCACACCCATCTTCTCTCCTGATGCGGCACTGACCCAGTCGGCCATGGCGGCCGTCAAAACCTGGACGTATACGCCATACGTTGTTCAAGGAATTGCAGCGGACGTGTCCACGACCATCACTGTGAACTACAACTTGTACTGACCTCGCTACTCTGAGACTTCGATACTCATCCAAATAGGACTGGAGCACCACCATGAAAACCTTCAGCTACGCCGCCCAGAACAAAACTGCACCACTCGCACCGTTCTCCTTTGACCGCCGCGAGCCCGGTCCTCGAGATGTTGTTGTCGCCATCGATTTCTGCGGCATCTGCCACTCCGACATCCATCAGGTTCGCGGCGAGTGGGGGCAGGAGCTGTTCCCGATGGTGCCGGGGCACGAGATCGTGGGCCATGTCACAGCCGTGGGCGGCGAGGTCACCCGCTTCAAGCCGGGCGACCTCGCCGCGGTGGGCGTGATCGTGGAGAGCTGCATGCACTGCCGCAACTGCGAGGCCGATCTCGAGGTCTACTGCACGGACGGCGGCGCTCGCGATACCTACAACGCGGTGCTGCGCAACGGCGAGCGCACCATGGGCGGCTACTCCGACACGATCGTCACGCCGGAGCACTTCGTGCATACGCTCAAGCCGGGAGTCGATCTCGCCGGCACGGCGCCGCTGCTCTGCGCGGGCATCACCACGTACTCGCCGCTGCGTCACTGGGGCGCGGGCCCGAACAAAAAGGTGGGGATCGTCGGACTCGGCGGCCTGGGGCATCTTGGGCTCAAGTTCGCGCATGCCTTTGGAGCTTATGTGGTGCAGTTCACCACGTCGGAGAGCAAGGCGGAGGACGCAAAGAAGCTCGGCGCGGACGAGGTCGTCCTGTCCAAAGACGCCGAAGCCATGGCCCGGCAGGCCGGCTCGTTCGACTTTGTGCTGGACTGCGTGTCCGCGCCGCATGACATGAACCAGCTGCTCGGATTGTTGAAGCTGGATGCCACGCTCTGCCTTGTGGGCCTGCCCGACCAGCCGCTTTCGGTTGCGCCCTTCTCGTTGCTGGCACAGCGCCGGTCGCTTGCCGGGTCGGGCATCGGCGGCATGCGGGAGACCCAGGAGATGCTCGACTTCTGCGCCGACAAGGGCATCACTGCGGAGATCGAGCTCACCACCTACGACAAGGTGAACGAGGCTTACGATCGCGTGGTGAAGAACGATGTGAAGTACCGCTTCGTGCTCGACAACCGTTCGCTCAAGCAGTAGCACCTGTTTCTCGCAGCCGGAGGCTCTCTCCAGCCTTCAGGTAGCCCTTGCGCCGGAACCAGTCCTCGACCGAGCGGTGCAGGCGCTCAACCGGCACCCGGTTGCCGATCTCGAGCGTGCCGTCGCCCACCGGCAGGGTGTCATCGAAGAGTGCGTCATTGGTGAAGTTGCGCATGGCGAAATTGTCCAGCCAAGCGAGGGGGCACAAGCTGACCGAACCGTCCGCGCTCACCCGCTCGACCCGCACCGTGCGCGCAAACATGACCGCTACACCCAGGCCGCGCACATCGGCGTTTCGGCGGCCACGCTGCCCCGTTTAGGAGTGAGCCGTCCAGTGGCTCGGTCGTGAGCAAAGAGGGTCACGGTAGAGGAGCCCTGGTTCATGGAGAGCAGCCAGCGCCGTGAGGGATCGAAGGCGATCTGCCGAGGGACCTCCCCGCCGCAGGATAGGCGTTGCTGCTCGGTGAGCAGCCCGCTGGTCGCGTCGATGCGATAGACCACGATGGTGTTCACGCCGCGGGTGCAGGTGGTCAGGAAACGTCCGTCGTCGCTGACGATCACCTCACAGCCAGTGCTGCCTGCGGTGTTCTCCCCCGGCGCGAGCGTCGGCACCACGCTCCCTGGCCGCAGAACCAGACTGGGCGTGCGGTCGGTCACGCCCCAGTCGTACAGGTCAACGCTGCAGTCGAGCTCATGCATGCAGTACATCCAGCGGCCGTTGGGATGGAATGCCACATGACGGGGTCCTGAGCCTGTCCGGGCGGAGAAGCGCACTGGTGCCTGAATAGACGCGCCCGTCATGGGCGCTATGGGAAAAGCCAGGATCACGTCGTCGCCGAGATCACACACCAGAACGAAGTCGTTACCGGGAGAGATCGTGGCGCAGTGCAGATGCGCGGCATCTTGGCGGTCCGTCACCGGTCCGTGTTGGGGCTGCTTGTATGCCAGTACGCCCACAATCTCGGCAAGCTCGCCCCGACTTCCCACCCGGTAGGCTGTGATGCTGCCTCCGGTGTAGTTGGCGGCATACGCTGCGTGCCCGCTGCGGTCGACCGAGACGAAGCAGGGCGAGTCACCGTGGGTTTGCAGCGTGTTGAGCAGGGTCAGAGAACCCATCGCCGCGTCAACCGCGTACGCGGAGACGGAAGCCTGAGTCCCCACACCTTCGTTGGCGCTGTACAGGACGGGCAGGTTGGGATGCCACGCGAAGAAGGTGGGCCGAACAGCCTCCAGTGCCAGCTCTGGAGTGCCCAGCGCCCCGGTAGCCTCATTCCAGCTCGCGCGGTAGATGCCTTTCCCCTTGTCCGTGCCGAGGAAGATCCAACGCGGCGCGTGTCTCGAGGATCGTGGCTGTGCCATCATTTTGAGCGAGACGGGAAGGGCGGGAAGAGCGCTGGCAAAGCGGCGACGCGTGGTTTGCATACGTGAGCGATTCTACGCAGGGCTTTCAAAATGTATGGAAGCGGACTGCAATTCGATCTACTTAGATCGCTCTGCTGTCAGAGGCTTTCCGTTTGCGCGGCAGTGTGCGGCTCGCCGGGCAGCTTGAAGTCCATCTCCGCGGGGTGGGCGTCACGGTCGATCACCGGCAGGCTGGGGAGGTTGGCGGTGTTGCCGGCCTCCCGCACCACAGCGGCAACATGCTCCAGCACCTCTGCGACGCTCATCGTGTAGAGCTCGCGCCCGTTGTCGTAGCCGCTTTCAATGGCCGCTTTTAGGTAGCGTCCCGCGGCCTGCGCCGCCAGGTAGTCGGTGATCACCTTTCCGTTGTGCCTTTTCTGCTCGATCCAGGCGATATTGGGCATAGCGATCCACAGCGGCCGGCCATTGACCGCGAAGCGAATATCTGTGGCGTCGGCGTGACGCGTCGCAATGGCGACCACGGTGCCCTTCCACACGCAATGCTGCGGCTCTCCGGTCCAGCGGTCGGCGGTGGTGAAATCTTCATACATGGCCTCTCCAGCGTAGCGGTGCAGGCCCGGGGAAGCAAGCTGGACGAGAACCCGCATCCTGAAATCGCGCGTTGGCGGAGGCGTCGAAGCGCCGTAGGCGCGAATTTGCCGGTGGAAGCCGGTGTCGCAGCTATGCTGTGAGACATGTTCCCGTTCTCTTCCGCCCGCCCTGTCAGGCTCTTCTTTGCGGCTCTGCTTCCTCTTCTTTGCCTGCATGACGCTGCGGCGCAGGGCAAGCCTGCACCCGATGTGCTTCTGTTCACCAACGGCGACCAGTTGACCGGCAAGCTCGTGCGCGCGGCTGGATCCAGCGTGGTGTTCAAAAGCGACATGGCGGGCGAGATTACGGTACCGCTCGCCAGCGTCAAGGAGCTGCACTCCGGCACCGAATTCGTTGCGCTGCGCAAGGCGGACAAGGGAAAGGTCGCCGAGGCCGGCAAGGGCCTGGTGCAGGTCGCGGGCGGCAATGTCATGGTGGGTGAGAACGGCGGTGCGACCGCCGCCACAATTGCTCCGAAAGACCTCGGTTACCTGATCGACAAGGCTACCTACGATAAGCAGGTGGCGCGTAAGGCAGGGCCGCTGGAGGGCTGGAACGGCGCTCTGACAGCAGGCATCACCGTGGTGCGTTCCACGGACAATTCCACTACGGTCACCGCAGGCGTAAACCTGGTGCGGGCCATTCCCACCGTGCCGTACCTGCCCAAGCGCAACCGCACCGCCTTCGACGTGACGGAGAGCTATGGCAAGCTGACCACGCTGGTGATTCCACCTCCCGCAGCCCCTGCGGCGGGGACGATTCTCGCCAAGACCAGCATCTTCCATTCCGACTTCGAGCGCGATGAGTATTTTTCGCCGCGGCTTTATGCGCTGGGCGAGCTGTCGTTCGATCACAACTACTCGCAGGGCTTGCAGCTCCAGCAGGTGTATGGCGCGGGGGCGGGCTGGACACCTTTTCAGGATGCGAAGCAGGAACTGAACCTGAAGGGCGACGTGCATTACGAGATCCAGCAATTCATTGTGACGGCAGGCGTGACCGCCAGTCCCACGCTGAACCTGTTCGGCTCGACCTTTGCGGAAAGCTACCGCCGCACCTTCGCTCGCAAGCTGGTGTTCACGGAAATCGCGAACTATCTTCCGGCCTGGAACAACCTCAATGCGTACTCGGCCAACGTGACCGGCTCGCTGGCCTTGCCGGTCTTCAAGCGCCTGAGCGCGTCGGTGTCGATGACGGATAACTACCTGAACAATCCGGCAACGGTCTACAACCTGAAGAACTCGTACCAGTTCGTCACCGGGATCACGTACACGCTGCATTAGAGCGCTGTTGCAGGCCAACCGCCACTCCTCTAATCGCTTTGAAACGGTCGCGCCACACCTGCGACGCCTTGTAGTATGGCTGCTGTTTGACAGGTCGCGAGGAGAAGAGGGATGCGCTTGCTTGTGGGTGCGGCGATTGTAGGACTGGCGGTGACGGCGGCAGCCTGGGCGCAATCCCAAGGTGTTGCACGGACATGCGATGTACGCCAGTACGGCGCGAAGGGCGACGGCGCGTCCAAGGACACCGCCGCCATCCAGAAGGCAATCGACGCCTGCTCCGGCCCTCACGCCGGTACGGTGATCCTGAGCGGCGGCACGTTTGTAAGCGGCCCTGTCGTGCTCAAGTCGAACATGACCCTCCGCATCGCCAAAGATGCCACGCTGCTCGGCTCTCCAGATCGCGCGGATTACCCCAAGGCGACATTCGCACGCCAGCCGACAGTTATGCCGCTGGTCGGCTCGGTGAATGCGGAGAACATCACCATCGACGGCGGCGGCACCATCGACGGCAACGGCCGCGTGTGGTGGGAGTATGTGCGCGGTGCAAAGGACGCAGGCGTGCTGGGCAATGATCACCCACGCCCGATGGGGCTGGTCTTCGATCACTCCAGGCACATCATGGTGGAAGGCATCACGGTGCAGAACGCCGGCTTCTGGCAAATTGTGCCCTACTACTCCAGCGAGATCACCTTTCGCAACATGCGCATTCTGGCACCGCATTCGCCGAACACCGACGCTATCGATCCGTTCAGCTCCAGCCACATCGTCATCGACCACGTGTTCTCGAGCGTCGGCGACGACAACATCGCCATCAAGTCCGGCGCGATTGATTCGCCAGGTCCTGACGATCCCTCCGCCTACATCACGATCACCGACTGCACCTTCGAGAACGGTCATGGCCTTTCCATCGGCAGCGAAATCTCCGGCGGGGTGCAGCATGTGCATGCCGAGCGCATTCACTTCAAAGGGACCGATCAGGGCATCCGCATCAAGTCCAATCGCGACCGTGGCCATGATGTGAGCGACATCACGTTCAAGGACATCGTCATGGAGGACGTGAAGACCGCCATTCTGGTAAGCGAGTACTACCCCAGGGTGGCGCCTGACGGGCCCGTGACACCCGCGCCTATCGGTCGCCTCACTCCGTTCTTCCACGACATCCATATCGAAAACGTATCGGCGAGGGGGTCCAAGGTGGCAGCCGTCATCGTGGGCTTGCCGGAGGCGCCGGTGAAGGACCTCACCTTGAAGAATGTAAGCATCGAGGCAGAGAAGGGCGTAACCTTTGCGTATGCCGAGGTCAAGGCATCGGGACTGGCCGTGAAAGCCGCGCAGGGGGAGAGTTACACGTTCGGGCCCGGCGCCAAGGTCGAGGGAGTCCCGGGAAAGGAATAAGCGCGATGCGGTATGCATGGAGGACCCTGTTGATCCTCGCCGTGTTCCTTGGGGTAGGGTATGCCGTGATGCACGTGGTCATCACACACACGGTGCAGATGGCGACGCCTGACCCGGAGATCCGGCTGGCTGCGGGCATGGCCGGTTTATTCTGCGGGGGAGCGGCGGCCTGCATCGTCGCGATCGCTACCGTTTGGGGCCGCCGGCCTCAGCCTTAGCTTGCCGTGCTCCGAAGAGCGCGGTCCCAACGCGCACCGTCGTAGATCCCTCTTCGATCGCCACGCCGAAGTCGTTCGACATGCCCATCGAGAGCTCCATCAGGTCTGGGTGCTGTGCGGCGTGCTGATCGCGCAACTCTCGCAGGCGGCGAAAATAAGGACGGGCGGCTTCAGGATCTTCGTTCCACGGCGGAACCGTCATCAGGCCACTCGCCTGCAGCGCGCTGAAAGGCTGCAGACCTTGCAGCAGAGTCCCAAGCTCTTCCGCGGCAATGCCATGCTTGGAGTCTTCCGGCGAAAGTTTTACTTCGATCAGCACCCGCAGCACCTTACCCAGTGCGAAGGCCGCATCCTGCAGCCGCTGGGCGGTTTTCAGTGAGTCAATCGTGTCGATTGACTCGAATAGTTCGGCGGCGCGCGCTGTCTTGTTGCTCTGAAGCGGCCCGATCAGGTGCAGCTCGAGCCCCGGGAGATCGGCGAGACCGGCCTGCTTACCCTGCATTTCCTGCACGCGGTTCTCGCCGAATAACCGCTGGCCGGCGGCAAAGGCCTCGCGGATCGCCTCCACGGGCTTGGTCTTGCTCACCGCCATCAGGCGAACGTCACCAGGACTGCGGCCGGAACGCAGACAGGCTGCCGTGATCTCTTCGTGAAGACGGGTCAGATTTGCGGAGACCGGCACTCTGTCAGTGTAGCCAGTTTCAGAAATCGTCCTGCGGCTTGGTAGCGGCAGGCGTTCCCTGCGACTGGCCGGAAGCGGTGACGGCGGCAGTGTCAATCGCCGACTGCGCCGCGGCTTTACGCTGCCGTTTGCGATCCTTGTAGCCAAGATAGTCGGGGTAAAACTCGCGAAGGGCCGTAAAGCCGATGTCGCGGGCTACGGAGAAACTGAACTTTTCGGCAAGCGTCCCGAACCCGGCGCTGCTTGCAGGGTAGTACGACCGGGAGATGTACTGCGTCAGCACCTTGCCACCCAAACCGGCGAAATTGAAGGTGTCACGGCCCCCGTACGTGCGGGTGATGACCTGGCGGTCGACGACGTGAAGGAACCGGGCGGCGACCCGGTGCTGGTTGCCCAGCGCATAGTAGCGCGTGTCCTCATGGAGCAGGCTGGGGAGCAGCCAGGCCTGAATGTACGTGCCGTCCGTTTTGTCGATGAAGCCGTGCCATGTGTAGGTCCAGAAGCCTCCCACACCCTTGCCGAATGTCTTGTGCTCGTTCAAACCCTCCGCGGAAGCGGAGGTGATGGCCAGGAAGACGAAGCCGGAATAGTCGAAGGCTTGATGGGTCGCGACCTTGAAGTTGTACTTCCAACCAGGTGGATGAGCGACGGCTCCGCCGGAGACGGCACGATAGTTCGGAATGATTCCGCCGATACGATGGGGCTGGTGGCGGTCTACAGGGATGACTTTGCCGTTCGCATCCACGTCGGCATCAGTTCCCGTCTTTTTGCCAGTGTCGGCAGGCGTTTGCACACCGGCTACCCAGTCCACCTCGCTGCCGAGCGGAAACGAGATCGAGGAAGAGGTGGCGACTTTATATGGCTCCCCGGTCGCCGTGGCCAAAAGGCTGGAAGGGACCTGCGGCAGGGAGGAGCCACGAAGTTCTTGAGAAGCCTCCGCACTCGTCGTGAAGACATCGGCCTGGGATGCCGGGCTCTGTGCATCCGCCGCTCTCAGGGCTACTCCGAGGCTCAAAGCGAGCGAGCCTGCCAAGAGAAGGGTCGTAAGGGACCGCCTAGGATGATTCGGCGAAGCAGATAGCAAGCAGGCTCTCCGGAATGAGCTGACGCATGCCGGAGGCACACCTCACCCTGCTAGTAGTAGACGCGTGTTTTTCAAAAGGGTTGCAACTTCGCTTGTATTCCATGCCGTCGAGGGAGCTGCATCCAACTCCCCGTAAATAACGTCTAGATAGATAGGGACGCACAGATACGCCGGTGGAGCAACAATCTGCAGGAAGTTGTGTTCCGATAAAGGGTTGGGATCTGTTCAATACCCAAGGAGTTTAGAGATGATGTCGCCAAGTTTTCGAGCCTCCCGGCTTTGCGTCCGCACGCTGGCGTTGCCGGTTTTCCTGAGTGCAAGCCTTACGGCCCTGGGCGGTCAGACGGTCGCGCCGCAAACCAGAAGCCAAGACTCCGGCAGCAGCTACAACCTGCAGATTCCGGAGCATCTAGACGTGCAGGTTTTTTCCAGCAGCAGCTCAGCGGACAGCGACGATGGGTCGTCGGCGCCGAGCTCGGCGGTGGCGGCGAACGGGCCGGATCACTTCAGCTTCCTGAACGCGCAGTACGGCCGGCGCCGCTACAACCGCCCCCGCTATCGCGGTGGCAATACCAACCCTGACGGTTCCGAGAAATACACGTTCTTTGCCGGTGCGGGCCTTTCCGCTCCGGCTCGCGACGGAGACTCGGATTACCTGATCGAGGGGTACGGCTTCCAGGTGGGCGCGGGTCGAAATTTCAATAAGAGCGTTGGCATCAACCTGCAGTTCGACTATAACCACTTCGGATTTACTGGAAGCACGATCGCAGGCCAATCGTACCTGTATTTTGGGACCACGACCAACTCGAACGGCTTGGACGGTAACAGCCACATCTGGTCCTTTACGTTGAATCCCACATACACTTTCTACTCCGGAGAAGGGTTGGGTGCCTATGCGGTCGTTGGCGGCGGTTTCTATCACAAGACTGCCAACTTCTTCGTTCCCGAGGCAGTTACCGGCTACGACCCGTATTATGGCCCTTACCAATATATTGCGAATGCTCCGATTGACGACTATGCCAGCAACTCGCCTGGCGGAAATGCGGGAATTGGCCTCACCTACAAGTTCTCACGCTTCTCGAACGAGCGACTCTATATTGAGGCGCGCGTCGTCCATACTTTTAACAGCTATCGGCCAGGTGTCACATCATCTTCATCCGTCTCCGCAATCAACGCGGAATACAGTTCACGGTACAACTTTTTCCCGCAGAACAGCCGGGCAACTACCTACGTCCCCATCAATGCAGGTATCCGGTTTTAGTTGTCTCGATGTGACGGTGACGGCCCGCTTCGGCGGGCCGTCACCGTTTATGCCTCTCGGGAAGTAAAGGAATTCAACCTGGGCCTCACGGGTTCCTAGATCCCATCCTATATTCCCAACGGATATGGCTTCTCGTGAAGCTCCGCGCCTGCTCCGCCTTTGCGCTCAAACAGACCCTGCACCAGACTGAGCACACCGGTGTACCAGTAGCCCAGAACGAACAGCAGCAGGAATGGCACCGTAAAGAAGTTTTCGGTGCTGACCGCGTACCAGACCGTAAAGGCGAAGTAGCAGCCGATGGCGATTTCGATCCACGGAATGATGCCCAGGCGCTTGCGGTACTTCCTCGCCTGTGCCTTCTCGCCGCGTTGCGTGACACGGTATTTCGGCGTGCGCGCAAAGGCGCTCTTGATCCCAAATAGAGCTTCCATGACCGCTTTCGTATTGGTCAACGTGAGACCTATACCCAGCGCCATCAAGAACGGGATGTACAGGAAGGTCTTGTACCAGGTGCGCGGATGGAGTTCCTTCTGGCTGACCAGATAAAAGCTCGAAATCGACATCGTCGAAGCCAGGAACAAGGGAAGATCGATCAGCAGCATCTGCAAGGGGCCCTGCCAGAATCGGATAATCGTCGCCGGCATGAGCAAGACCGAAAGCACGATCATGAAGGGATAGCTGATGTTCGCTGTGAGGTGGTACCAGGCCTCCAGCTTGGTGTGAAACGGCGCGTCCGAGCGAAGCACGGTTGGCAGAATCTTCTTGCCGGTTTGGATCAGTCCCTTGGCCCAACGGGCCTGCTGCGTCTTGAAAGCGGTCATCTCGATCGGCAGCTCGGCAGGGCACTCGACATCCTGGAGGTACTTGAATCGCCAGCCCTTCAGCTGCGCCCGGTAGCTGAGATCGGTGTCTTCGGTCAGCGTGTCGTGCTGCCAGCCGCCCGCCTCGTCGATGGCCTGCCGCCGCCACATGCCGGCTGTACCGTTGAAGTTGAAGTACACGCCGGCGCGAGACCGACCGCCGTGCTCCAGTACAAAATGGCCGTCGAGCAGAATTGCTTCCACCTGCGTAAGGAAGCTGTAATCGCGGTTTAGGTGAGTCCAGCGCGTCTGCACCATGCCCACTCCGGGCTCGGAAAAATGGTGCACTACCTGGCGCAGCCACTGCGGCGGTGGAACGAAGTCGGCATCGAAGATCGCAACGAGCTCTCCCTTTGCGGAGCGGAGACCTTCCTCCAGAGCGCCCGCTTTGAACCCTTGCCGGTTGCTGCGATGCAGGTAGTAGACCGGCTGTGGCGCCAGGCCCTCGGTACCCGCGGCATAACGTGCGACGATCCCGCTCGCAACCAGTACCGTTTCGTCGGTTGAATCGTCCAGCAGCTGAATCTCAAAGCGGTCCCGCGGGTACTCCAGGCGGCAACAAGCGTCGATGAGCCTGTCGATGACGTACTGCTCGTTGTAGATCGGCAACTGTATGGTGATGAAGGGAAGATCGGCCTCCGCGAAGCGCGCGGGCGGCTCGTTCGATTTGGCTTCGTTGCGCCGGTTACGGTAATACAGCCAGACAAGCTGATACCTGTGCACGCCATAGAACGCCAGGATGATCATGACGATGAAGTAGGGGATCAGCAGACAGATGTCGAAGGCGTTCCAGCGGTACTCGCCGTGAAAGTTATAGATCTGCGAGGTGTAGTGCGAACGCCAGTAATAGCCCAGGCCGTGCGGGTTCGCCAAGGCCAGCGCAAGTGAGTGAAGAGGACGGATCAGGGCAGCGCTCCCGCAAACAAGGTTCCAGGCTGCATTTTACTGCGCAAAACGGACAAGCCTGCCGGAAGGGCAGGCTTGTCCGCTGAGGCACGGTCTTGTCAGGCCGATGCGGGTGTCGGCTTGTAGTCGCTCACCGGCGTTCCAAGCGTATCGGCCCATGGGTCGATGACGATTTTCGTGACCGCATCTTCCTTGTCCCGCCAGATCCTGTACATTTCCGGCGCCTCTTCAATACCGATGCGGTGCGAGATCATGAAGCTCGGGTCGATCTTCTTGTCCTCGATGGATTGCAGCAGCGGCTTGAGGTACTTGTGCATGTGGGTCTGGCCCATGGCCATCTTGATGCCCTTGCCGAAAGCCGCGCCGAAGTTCAACTTGTCGAGCGTGCCTCCATATACGCCGGGGATCGAGAGGGTTCCTCCCTTGCGGATCGCCTGAAAGGCCTGCCGCAGAACATAGGGCCGGTCCGTTTCGAGCAGGAGCGCCTGCTTGACCTTGTCGTAAATGCCCATGGCGTCCGCGCCATGGGCTTCCATGCCCACGGCATCGATGCACACGTCAGGGCCAATCCCGCCGGAGAGATCCCGCAGGGCTTCCACAATGTGCACGTCGTCATCGGTATAGTTCACCGTGACGGCGCCGCAGTATTCGCGGGCCAGAGCCAAGCGCTCTGGGAAGCGATCGATGGCGATGACTTTGCCGGCACCCATCATGTAAGCGCTCGCAATTGCGAACAAACCCACGGGACCGCAGCCCCACACCGCGACCGTATCGCCGGGCTGAATGTTCCCATTCTCTGCGCCCATGTAGCCGGTAGGGTAAATGTCGGAAAGGAAGAGCACCTTCTCGTCCGGAATATCGGATTCGATTTTCAGAGGCCCGATATCCGCAAAGGGCACGCGCGCGTATTGCGCCTGGCCGCCCGCATACCCGCCATAGATGTGCGAATAGCCGAACAGCGCCGAGCCGGAGTACCCATAGAAGCTCTCCGCAATCTGCGCATTGGGGTTGGAATTGTCACAGAGCGACCACAAGTCCTTATGGCAGAAAAAGCAGTTGCCGCAGGCGATGGTGAAAGGAATGACGACGCGGTCGCCGCGTTTCAGCTTCTTTACCTCCGGGCCGACTTCCTCGACGATGCCCATGAACTCGTGCCCAAGAATGTCGCCGGCCTCCATGGTAGGAATCAACCCATCGTAAAGATGGATGTCAGAGCCGCAGATGGCTGTGCGAGTGACCTTGATGATGCAATCATGTGGGTTGATGATCGTGGGATCGGGAACGGTCTCTACACCGATCTTCTTTGCGCCTTGCCAAGTAACGGCCTTCATAGGAATGCTCCAGACTGGATGAACGGAGAGCGGAATACGTGCGCCACAGGACGCGCACTGAAACAGACGTCGAGGAGGCTAGCGGTCGCCGGTGCCCGGAGGAGTCGGGTTGTTCTCGCCGTAGAGTTTCGCCTTTAGAGTTCCGATAAACCCGCGCTTGCCGTTCGGCTGGCCAACTACGGAGGGGATCTCGCCGGCCTCCGCGATCTGCTTGAAATGTCGCAGGTTTTCAATGACGATCTGCCGCGGTGTGCGCTTGGAGAGCGCCGCTACCGCGTTGCCGAGTGAGCCACCCGGCACGCCCACCCTCTCCCGGAGAGTGACTCGAGTTCCGCGGTTGTTCTCCGTGGACTCGAACAGAACTTCACCACCCTCGGTCACACCTTCGGTTCGCGACTGCCAGCCAATCTTCTTTCCGGGAATATCTTCCACAATCTCGGAGTCGAACTCGATGCGCTTTGCACTGGTGTCGTCTGCGGCTGCCTCTGGATCGCCGATCACCCAGTGGCTCATCGTCGAGGAGGTCTCCTCCACCGAGATGACGTACTCCTGCCAGCGAGGAGCCAGCCGGATATTTCGCCAAAGCTTGTAGAGAGACTCCGGATCGGCGTTGATGGTCTGCACGGCGTGCGCGCGGACCACGCCGTTCGCCATGTCCTGCGCCAGGGGCGCGAAGGCCAAGCCCTTTCCCTGTCCGGCGGGAAATGGCGTCAGCGGTTTCTGCGTGGGATGAAGAACTTCAGGCATGAACACCCTCGTCGGAAATGCGCGGCTCACGTTCACAGCACGTCGCTTTTTCTCTAGGATGGCGGCGCTTGGCTTCTGGGTGCCTTGCGCCCTACCGCTGCGCCAGCGCGGCTTCGATCCCGGTATTCACTTCGGCTTTGGCGAACTCGGCTGCCACACGGATCCCGTTCATGATGGCGCGCTCATTGGAGCTGCCATGGCCCACGATGACGGCGCCTCGAACGCCAAGCAGCGGTGCGCCGCCGTACTCGGAATAGTCGAGACGTTTTTTGAAGTCGGAGAACGCCTTACGCGAGAGCAGCGCGCCAACCTGTGAGGTCACCGTGGATTTGAGCGAGTCCTTCAGGATCGAGCTCAGCATCCTGGCCGTTCCTTCCACTCCCTTGAGAACGCAGTTGCCCACGAAGCCATCGCACACCACCACATCCGCACGGCCGTTGAAAATGTCACGGCCTTCCACGTTCCCCATGATGTTGAGCGGCAGCTGGCGGAACAGCGGCAGGGTGTCGCGGGTAAGGGCATTGCCTTTCGAGTCTTCTTCTCCGATGGAAAGCAGGCCCACTCGGGGGTTGGCGACGCCCATCACGTTCTTCATGTACATGTGGCCCATGTACGCGAACTGGACGAGGTTTTCCGGGTCGGAATCGACGTTGGCGCCGACGTCGAGCAGGACGCACGGATTCCCCGTGGATGTGGGGAAAACAGTGGCCAGCGCCGGGCGATCCACTCCGGCGAGCGAACCCAGGACCATTTTGGCCGTGGCCATGGCCGCGCCGGTGTTGCCGGCGGTGATAAAACCGCCCGCCTTGCCCTCACGAACCATCTTCAGGCCGACGCGCATGGAGGAGTCACGCTTGGCGCGGACGGCCTGCGCCGCCTTGTCGTCCATGCTGATCCACTCGCTGGCCTGCTGGATGAAGAGGGGCAGACGAGCGGGCTTGCCGCCGCCGAGCCGTGGCCCGGCCGCCGCCTTCAGGCACTCACGCAGCTTGGGACGCAGCAGGTCTTCCGGCCCCACCAGATGCACGCGAACGTCCAGCGTTCGTGCAGCCAGAATCGCCCCGCGGATTTCGGGGTCGGGAGCCTTGTCGGATCCCATGGCGTCAAGGACGATGTCGACCGGCATCGGTGCGTACGCTCGGGGTGGAGCAGCTTACTCGGGGGTAGCCGTTGCGACCACTTCACGGCCCTTATACTGGCCGCACTTCTTACAGGCGCGGTGAGGAAGCTTCTTCTCGCCGCAGTTCGGGCAATTGGAAACGCCTGTAGGGACCAGAAAATCGTGACTGCGGCGTTTGGCGGTGCGCTGCTTGGAGTGGCGGCGCTTGGGATTCGGCATGGTGGTTCCTCTCGAAGCCGGCCCGCAGCTCGGCGCTGCGCGGAAGGCGGAAATCAGATAGTGCGGGCCCTTGCACGAGCCTTGCGGCACACTCAGGGCGATACAACGCGCTCTAAGGCTGCGGCGCACCAAGACCGGCCAGCGCGCTCCAGCGCGGGTCGGCGGGGCGGTCATCGCAGGTGCAGGGATTCTGGTTGCGATCGGCGCCGCAGTGCGGGCACAAACCTTTGCAGTCCTGCCGGCAGAGTACCCGTCCAGGCAAGGCCAGAAGCACCTGTTCGCGGACGGCGTCTTCCAGAAGGAGACCGCTCTGTTCATAATACCCGATTTCAGTTTCGTCTTCCGTAATGGCGTGCTCCCCGGCGGACGCATCCACCCCCACGGGCCGGAACAGCAGGTCGAAATCCGCGGCGATGGGCTGCTCGACGGGCTCCAGGCAGCGGGCGCAGAGGAGTTGGAAGCGGCCTTCGATGTGGGCACGCAGCCGAATGTCTTCTACCTGCTCCCGCGGACCGCGATGTTCTATGAGCAGTTCGGCGCGGCCGCTCAGCGCGAGTGAGCCGAGTTGCCGCACGTCAGGGGCGTACTCAATGGAGCCTTCTGAGAGGCTCTCGTGCAGCAGCAGGGGCTCGTCGGCAAGGAGCAGGGGCGTGATCAGCATGGGCCTGGCTCTATTTTCTCATGTACGCTTCGTCCCCGTAGCGGTCTGATCCGTGCCGGCGCCAGAGCCGTGAGGTCTCTGGCTGCGTATGATGAGGCGAAGATTCAAACGCCTCGGGAGCTCCATGCGCCACTTCGCTTTCTCTGCCGTTATTTTCGCCGCGTCGCTCCCTGCCCTTGCGCAGGGGCCTGTCCCCTCGGCCCGGCACCCTCCCCCCGCGAAGCCCAGCGAACAGGCGTGGGTCACGCGCTCCAACAGCTTCGCCCAGCAGATTCTGGCTATCGGCATCAAGTACAGCCCGGAGCTAGCGTCCTCGCAGGGCATCGCGAAGTACGACACGGAGATCGGCAGCCCCACGCTGGAGAGGGAACTGGCCGCGCGCAAGGAGGAAGAAGCTGCGACCGCCACTCTGCGCGAAGCGCTGAAGGGGGAGCAGGACAAGCGCGTTCGGCAGGACCTGCAGATCATGATCGGCCAGGAGGAACTGGGCTTCCGCACGCAGGACTTTGCGCGGAACCGAGTGGTGCCGTTCATCAACGCCACTGCCTACGTGTTTGGCGGCATGCAGGCGCTGCTCGACGATCAGGTCCCGCAGGCCCGCCGTGAAGCCGCCGTCCTGCGCCTGACGAAATATACGGGACTGACGGCCGGATACCAGCCTGTCACCGATCTGCTCATCGCCCGCATGAAGGAGCAGATGGCCAAGCCGGGCGTCATCTACCCCGCAAAAAGCGAGATGGAAACGCAGCTTGCCCGCAACGCCTCCATTGTGGACGGCATTGGCGCACTCTTCACCAAGTACAAGCTCACCGGCTGGGAGCCCAGCTACACGGCGCTGAAAAAGCAGCTGGCCGAATACGACGCATGGCTGCGCGCCAACGTGCTGCCCAAGGCACGGACCGACTTCCGCCTGACCCCGGAAGAGTATGCCCTGGCTTTCGAAAGCTACGGCATCGACATTCCGCCCACGCAGATCGCGGCCATGGCGCACGAGGCGTTCACGGAGTACCAGGCGCAGATGCAGCCGCTGGCAGCCGAAATCGCCAAGGAGCATGGCTGGACCTCCAGCGACTACCGCGACGTCATTCGCGAGCTGAAGAAGCAGCAGATCACGGGTGAAGCGATCCTTCCGTTCTACGAGAACCGGCTGCACGAGATCGAGAAGATTATCGTCGCGCAGAAGCTGGTCACGCTGCCGGGCCGCCCTGCCATCATCCGCCTGGGTACCCCGGCGGAAAGCGCGCAGCAGCCCGCGCCGCATATGGTCCCGCCACCGTTCCTGAACAATACCGGGCAGCGCGGCGTCTTTGTCCTACCGCTGACGGCGCCGGCGGGACCCGGCAGTGCGCAGGCCGCCAAGGTGGACGACTATACCTACGACGCGGCGGCCTGGACCCTTACGGCGCACGAAGCGCGGCCCGGTCACGAGCTGCAGTTCGACGGCATGGTGGAGCAGGGCGTTTCTCTGGCCCGCGCGCTGTTTGCCTTCAACTCCACCAACGCGGAAGGCTGGGGTCTCTACTCGGAGTACATTACGCTGCCCTTTATGCCCAAAGAGGGCCAGTTGATCAGCCTGCAGTTCCGGCTGCTGCGCGCGGCTCGTGCCTTCCTGGACCCGGAACTGCAGGCCGGGACGATCCAGCCTGCCGATGCCATGAGGGTTTTGACCCAGGATGTATGCTTCTCCGTGCCATTCGCCAACCAGGAGGTCGAGCGGTATACGTTCCGCATGCCGGGCCAGGCGAACAGCTACTTCTACGGGTACACGCGGCTGCTGGCATTGCGAAAGGAGACCGAAGCGGCGCTGGGACCCAGGTTCAGCGCGTTGCGTTTCCATGACTTCCTGCTGTCTCAGGGGCTGCTGCCGCCGGCGCTGATGAAGAAGGCCGTGGAAGACGATTTCATCCCTCAGGAGAAGGCGCGCTAGCCGCTCCACGCGTGCAATGCGCAAAACCCGCGGAACCGCAGGTGCGTGCCCGGCGTATGGTATTCCGGGGAGCGGTGTCGGATGGGAGCCGCCGGAGGAGATTGCCGTGAGACGCTTTGAATGGAACTCGACACTCGCGCTGGGACTGTCCGCCTTGCTGCTGGCTGGCTGTAACGTGGAAAGCCACGAGCGAGGCAAGAACAAGGACGTCAGCATCGGAACGCCGTTCGGTTCGATGAAGGTGAAGACCAACGACAACGTGGACAATGCGTCCATCGGGATCGCGCAGTATCCGGGGTCCGTGCCGGCCAAGGATAAGGATAACGATTCCGCCGATGTGAACATGAGCTTCGGGAGCTTTCACCTGGTGGTGAAAGCCGCCACCTTTCATACGCCGGACGGTCGCGACAAGGTCGTGGACTTCTACCGCAACGAGCTCAAGCGCTACGGCGATGTAATCGAGTGCCAGGGACACGAGCCTGTGGGCAAACCGGACCGCACCTCGCAGGGATTGACCTGCGCCGATAACAGCAGCGGGAAGCATGGGCGTCTGGATGTCGGCTCTGACCTGCAGCTGCGCGCTGGGTCTCCGCAGCGGCAGCACATCGTGGGGCTTGAGCAGAAGGACGGTGGCACCAGGATCGGGCTCGTGGCATTGGAGCTTCCCCTGCAGATCCACGGCCATGGCGACAAGGACATAGAGTAACGGAGCTTCCACGTCGGCTAATGTTTGCAGCCGAGCTTCGGTGGCAAAGATGCGCGCTTGCCCAGAGTCTTGCCTGACGCGTAGCGTCATCCCTGGTGACTCCGAAACCCTGCCACAACTGCGGCGCCACCCTCAGGGAAGCTGAGGACGGAGCGGTGCCGCGCTGCGCTCAGTGCGGGACACTGCAGGTGAGGCTTTCTGAAGACGTGCAGGCGGAGGCGGAGCGGTTGCGCAGCGCGGACGGTGCTGTGCCGGAACGCGAGGCTGAAAGAACTCACTGGAGAACGATCTTTCTACTCGCGGCGGGGGCTTCCGCTGTGGCGGTTCCTCTCTGCGCCCTTGTGCCCTCGCTGAGTACCGTCGCCTGGCTGCTGCCCGCGCCTGTTCTACTGCTCTACCGGGCGCGGTTCTCCAGGGGTACCTTGACGCCTCTGGCAGGTGCGCGCGTGGGAGCGGTCGTCGGCGTCTTCTGCAGCAGCGGAGCGGCTTTCGTGGGCACGGCGTACCTGCTCGCCATGCGATTCGGGCTCCATCGCATGGCCGGCTTCGATGCGGTCTTCGCGGGGGCGCTGGCCGCTGCGGAGAAGCAAGCGAGTGTGCAGAACGGTTCTGAGGCGGCTGCCCAGTCTGCTCTCCTGGCGACGCCGGAGTTTCGGGCGGGGCTGCTGGTACTGACGCTGCTGACGCTTGGCACGGTCTTTATTTTGCTGTGTGCCGTCTGCGGCGCTCTGGCCGCAGCGGTACAGCATCGCCGGCCGAACCAGGCCGGGTGACACCGCGAGAGAGTTCGTAGCGAATCCCCATGAGCTTCCGATGAGCTTCCGATAAAATCAGGCCCATCATGAGCGACAACACAGAGACCCCGTCCGCGGCGGCAGCCGAAACGAACAGCAAGGCGGCCGAGCCGGTCCGCACCCCGAAGCTGCGCGAAAAGGGCCGGCTTATGTCCGGCTCGGAGATCGAGCGGACGCTGGTGCGCCTGGCGCACGAGATCGTAGAGCGCAACAATGGCGCCACCAACCTGGGCCTGGTGGGCATTAAACGCCGTGGCGTGCCGCTGGCGGAGCGCATCGGCAAGCTGGTGGCGGGGATCGAGAAGCACCCGGTCGATGTGGGCGTGCTGGACATCAGCTTTTATCGCGACGACCTCACCACCCGCGATGTGCGGCCGGTGGTGGAGAAGGGTGAGATTGGTTTCGACGTTGAGGGGCGCGACATCATTCTGATGGATGATGTGCTCTACACAGGACGCACCATTCGCGCGGCGCTCGATGCGCTGTTCGACCATGGCCGGCCCAAGAGCGTGCAGCTGCTGGTGCTGATTGACCGCGGCCACCGCGAGCTTCCGATCGAGGCGAAGTTCATCGGCCGCATTGTGCCGACCTCGCGCCGGGAGATTATCGAGGTCAAGCTGCGCGAGATCGACGGCGACGAGCAGGTGCTGCTGGTGGAGCTGGTCGAGGGCTAGAACCGCTCCAGGGACGTGCAGTGGCGACAAGGAGCGGTTTTCAATGATTTCCTCCGCATGCACCGAAGCGGAGGATGTTCTTTCCGTTGAAGCGAGTCGTCAGCCGCAGAACCGCTCGCGCAGGGCAGTTATTCTTCAAGCGCACGTGCAGCACGGGCCACGGAGAAGGAGACACAACACATGAGTGCTTCGAACACACTGGCCCCGGTACAGACTCCGGCTCCGGGCAGCCCCGGGGAAGGCCTTCCGCTGCCGCCGCCGATCGCCCCCGACCCGTTGAACATGGCGGCGGTGCTGCGCATCGCGCCCATGCGGCGGCTCTGGTACGCGCAGATCGTTTCTGTTTTCGGCGATTTTGTGGCACTGTTTGCGGTGATCACCATCATGACGTTTCGCAACCATGCCTCTCCGCAGCAGATTACGGGCGTTCAGATCGCGTATATGCTGCCGATTGCGCTACTGGGCGTCATTAGTGGCGTGTTTGTGGACCGCTGGCCGCTGAAGCCGACCCTGGTTTCCAGCGACTTGGTGCGCGCCGGGCTGATCCTGATCCTGCTGTTTGTTCACAGCAACTGGGGCTTCTACCTGGTGCTGGCGGCAATCAGCGTGGTTTCGAGCGTGTTTGGACCCGCGCAAGGCGTGGTGGTGCGGTCTCTGGTGCCGATGCACGGCATCCGCTCCGCCCAGGCTCTGATGCAGCAGGTCATGTTCATCATGCGCGTGATCGGCGGCCCGATTGCATCGCTGCTGCTGGCGTACTTCACGGCCAAGGTCTGTTTCGTGCTGGATTCGGTGAGCTTCGTGGCATCCGGGCTGCTGATTGCATCGCTGGCGCTCACGGTGTCCGCGAAGAGCGCCGCGTCGCCGGCAGCGTCGGAGCGTACGGGCATAGCGAGAGTCTGGGCGGATATGCAGGAAGGCACAAGCTTCATCGTGCACCATGCGGCACTGTTGTTCGTGATCACGGCCATGGCGGCGGGCATGTTCGTGATGGGGTGCTTCGGTCCGCTCATCGCCGTGTACGTGCGCGACATCCTCCATGCCTCGACCAAGACGTTTGGGGTGACGAGCGCGATGATCGGGTTGGGATTGATGGCCGGCATCAACGTGCTGACGGCGGCGGCCAAGCGGGTGTCCAACACCACGCTGGTGTACTTCGGGCTGGGCGGGATCGCGGCGGGCACGTTTGCGCTCGCGCTCTGGCCGCACCTGGGGGCGGCGATCGTAGGGCTATTCGTGATCGGGTTCGCGGTCGGCGGCATCATTGTGCCGTCGCAGACGCTGATCACGCAGGAAACGCCGCAGGCGATGCTGGGCCGCGTAGGGTCCACGGTGATGTCGCTGATATTTTCAGCGCAGATCGTCGGTCTGCTGCTGAGCGGCGTGCTCGCCAATCGCATCAGCGTACGTGAGGTGTTCGCGTTGTGCGGCGGAATGCTGATCCTGCTGGGAGCGGCGGGAAGAATCTGGATGGAACCGAACGCACGCGCGACGGCAAGCGTGTGAGGCGTGGCCTTGCGGCCACGCCTCAGAGCTTCTACTTCGGCTTGCGATCCGCCGGTGCCGGTTGCGGTTGTGCCGGTGCGGGTGGGGGCTGACGCGTGGGCTGCGGC
>CAXTPR010000029.1:0-46887 GCA_964246235.1 uncultured Acidobacteriaceae bacterium | reverse complement strand
TGCAGGACGTGGGCGAGGTGATGCTGCGGGCCGGGAACAACATCGACCCGGAGCGCGATATCCAGTTCACGCTGGGGCCGGTGGATTCGCTGGACCATGCGTCGAGGCTGCCGAACTTCGGGAGCAAGATGGGAATCGATGCGACGCGGAAGTGGGCGGCGGAAGGGTTTATGCGGCCTTGGCCGGAGATGCTGCGGATGCCGGAGGAAGTGAAGACTCGGGTGGAAGACATATGCAATGAACTGGGCCTGTAAGGCTACCCTTAGTGACGTTGAAGGAAGGCGCGAACGAAGACGAACGGAAGGGCAGGCAAGGTGTAGAGAATGGCGTTGCTCGTGCAGATTAAAAGCCAAGCCACAATAGAGAGGGCGAGTGGTGCATTATCGAGGGCCATGGAAAGTACGGAAGCAGGACAGATCCAAAGAAGCTCGCTTCCTGCCATCCTGCCGGAGAGCGAGTAGTAGGTCAGCATGACGAGCGGTAGAGCGAAGCCTACAATGGCGAGCCCGCTGACTACCTTTGCCAGTTTAGACATGCGGCCATAGTCTCACGTGGTTAGACAATCTCACTTCCAATAAGCAGGCCTAATAAGGCTCGCGAGTATACTCACCATGAAGCAAATGCGAATGGAGTTGGCAGTTGGCGAAGGCGGAGATTGGGATCATTGGCGGCAGCGGCTTGTATGGCATGCCGGGCCTGACGGATGTGCGTGAGGAGAGGGTGGAGACGCCGTTCGGGGACCCAAGCGATCCGCTCGTGCTGGGCAAGCTGGAGGGGCGCGATGTGGCGTTCCTGGCGCGGCATGGCAAGGGGCATCGCATCCTGCCGAGCGAGTTGCCTTTCAAGGCGAACATCTACGCGATGAAGGCGCTGGGCGTGACCAGCATCCTGAGCGTGAGCGCGGTGGGCAGCCTGAAGGAAGAGCACAAGCCGACGGACTTCGTGGTGCCGGATCAGTTTATCGACAGGACGTTCGACCGGCATGCCACGTTCTTCGGCGAGGGCGTGGTGGGACATGTGGCGTTCGGCGATCCGGTGTGTCCGATCGTGAGCGACGTGTTTGTAAAGGCTTGTGAGGAAGTCGGTGTCGTCGGCAAGAAGGGCGGCACGTATGTGTGCATGGAAGGGCCGCAGTTCAGCACGCGCGCGGAGTCGAAACTCTACCGGAGCTGGTGCGCGGATGTGATCGGCATGACCAACCTGCAGGAAGCCAAGCTGGCGCGCGAGGCGGAGATCAGCTATGCCACGCTGGCGATGGTGACCGACTATGACTGCTGGTTCGAAGGGCACGACGATGTGACCGTGGACCAGGTGATCGCGGTGATGCACCAGAACTCGGGAAATGCGCAGAAGGTGGTGAAGGCTGCGGTGCGGCTGATGCCCACGGACCTGAGCGCGAGCCCGGCGCAGAGTGCGGCGAAGTTCGCGATCATGACGGACCGCGCAGTGATTCCTGTGGCGACGAAGGAAAAGTTGCAGGTGCTGTTTGGGAAGTATTGGTAGCTATGTCGCACTCGATCCGGATGAATGCGGAACAGACCGCCTCGCTTATCGACCGCTTTCTTCAGGACCGCAGCTTGTATCCGCAGGAGTGGAACGACTTTGTTGAATGTCCGCAGAAGGACCCAGCGATCGAGATCGTTCGTCGGCGATGTGACGAGCTTGATCCACACGTGAACAACCCTGCCCCCAAAGATGAGCAGGGGGTGCAGGAGCTGAAACAAATCATTGTGGAATTGAGGAGACCCGCAGCAGTATGTCGATTCTTGTAGTGGGTTCGGTGGCGTTCGATTCTTTGCAGACGCCGAGTGGTGTGCGCGAGCGTGTGCTGGGTGGGGCGGCGACGCACTTTTCGCTGGCGGCGAGCTTCTTCACTGACGTGCGCGTGGTGGGTGTGGTGGGTGAAGACTTCCTGCCGGTGCATGAGCAGGTGATGACCGACAAGGGCGTGGACACACGCGGCATCGAGCGCGCGCCGGGGCTGAGCTTTCACTGGAAGGGCAGTTACCTGAACGACCTGAACGCGGCGGACACGCTGCAGACCGACCTGAACGTCTTCGCGGAGTTTGCACCGAAGATTCCGGCTGGACATGAGAGCTCGGAGTACCTGTTCCTGGCAAACATCGACCCGGTGCTGCAGCTAGAGGTGCGCAGGCAACTGGCGGGCGCGCGCATGGTGGCGGGCGACACGATGAACTATTGGATCGGCGCGCATCGCGAGAAGCTGCTGCCGGTGCTGCGCGAGCTGGATGTGCTGCTGATCAACGATGCGGAAGCGCGTATGCTGAGCGGCGAGAGCAATGGGTTGCGGGCTGCCGAAGCCGTGCTGGCGCTGGGGCCGAAGACGCTGATCGTGAAGCACGGCGAGTATGGATCGACGGCGTACTTTTCGGAGCGAAGCTTTGGGGATGGCGTGAAGCGCAAGCCGTTCCGCGCGCCGACGCTGCCGCTCCATGAGGTAGTCGACCCGACGGGTGCGGGTGACTCGTTCGCGGGCGGCTTCTACGGCTATGTGGCGTCGCAACGCGCGCTGACGCCAGAGGTGTTTCGCGCGGCCATGTTCTACGGCAGCGTCATGGGCTCGTTGGCGGTGGAGCGGTTTGGCACAGAGCGGCTGCAGGGGACCACGCGCGCGGAGATCGAAGAGCGCTTCGGGCATCTGCGGGAGATATCGCACCTGGCGTAGACGCTAGAGGCTAGACGCGAGAGACGAGATGCGAGAGATCAGAGATGCGAGAGATCAGAGATGAGTGTGGAGAGCTGAGCTGGCGCGGACGATAAGCAAGCCGAGAGAAATGTTCCGGTCGCCGGGCGGACGGCGGCCAGCGGCACCTGTCTGGGACCCGGAGGCGATCGCACCGACGCGGCGCGGCGAGAGCGTGCCATTCTTTGCGGCGGGCGTGGTACTTGGATTGCTTGCGTTGCTGGTTTGTTACCGCAAAGGATATCTGCTGCTGTATGGCGACGCCGTGGCGCACCTGGCGATCGCGCGGCGCATTCTGGATGCAAAGTGGCCGGGGATGTCGCAACTCGGCGGCGTGTGGCTGCCGCTGCCGCACCTGCTGATGCTGCCGTTCGTGCAGAGCATACCGATGTGGCAGACGGGGATGAGCGGCGCGCCGATGTCGATCCTGAGCTTTGCGGCGAGCGTGGCCGGCGTATGGCGGCTGGCGCGGCGGCTGATGAAGCCGCGCTGGGCACTCGTCGCCGCGACGTTCTATGCCCTGAATGCAAACCTGCTGTTCCTTTCCACGACGGCTATGACCGAAGCGCTTTTCCTGGGATTGCTGGTGTGGAGCGTGGTGGCGACGGTGGAGGGGGTCGCCGCGCTGCGAACAGGCAACACCCGCACAGCGAACGCACGCTTGATCGTGGCGGGTCTGCTGATTTTTGGGCAGGTCTTTACGCGGTATGACGGCTGGATCCTTGGAGCCGCGGTGTGGTGTTGCTTTGCGTGGGCAATTTGGAGAGCGAGCCCTGATGTTCGGCGGCGAGCGCGCACGGCGTTTGCCGTCTTCACCGTACTGTGCGTAGCCGGGCCGCTGCTATGGTTCTGGTACAACGCGCACTTTGAGGGCGATTGGCTGGACTTCCTGCGCGGGCCGTACTCGGCTGCGCAGATCGAGCGCAGGACGGCGCCGCCAGGGCAGCACTACCGCGGCTGGCACAACATGGGCTGGGCGCTGCTGTTCTACACGCGAACGGCGCAGGTCGACGCGGCTGCGTGGGAGTGCGGGTTTGGGCTGATGGCGGCGGCGCTGTGGGGTGTGTGGCGGCAGATGCGTGGTGGGGAGACCAGAGAACAGAAAGTAGAGAGCAGAGACAAGGCACCCGGAAGCACAGAACAGGAAATGGGAAGAGGTATCGCAAAGAATCGTCGAGCACCAATGTCAGGCTCGGAGCTGGCGTTGCTGCTTTGGGTGCCGCTGCCGTTTTATGTGTATTCCGTAGCGTATGGGTCTGTGCCGATCTTTATCCCGCAGCTCTGGCCCCACTCGTACTACAACGCGCGGTATGGGATGGAACTGCTGCCGGCGCTGAGCGTGTATGCGGCGCTGGCGGGCGAGCGGTTTCACGAGTGGCTGCGCGCGGGGACTTCGGCAGGGCGGAAAATCGGAGCTCGCCTGCTGCAGCCCGCGGCCATGGCGCTATGCGCGGCGAACTGCCTGGCCATGATGTACCGCATTCCGCCGGTGCTGAAGGAAGGCATCGTGAACGCCACCACGCGGGTCCCGTTTGAGCACGCTTTGGCGGGAGAGTTGATGCAAATGCCCTACGATCAGCCGGTAATGATGGCGGTGAGCGCCCATGTGGGTGCGGTGCAGGTGGCGGGGCGCACGCTCAAGAGTATGGTGAGCGAGAACGACGAGCAGACCTGGGAGATCGCTCAGAAGGACCCGGCGCACGCCGCAGCCTACGTGATCGCGATGGCGGGCGACCCAGTGGAACGAGCGGTGAAGTCCCATCCGGAAGGGCTGGAGGAACTGGCGGTGATCTGCACGACCGGACAGCCGTGTGCGAGGGTGTACCGGTCGACGGTGTGGAGCGCAAAGCGGTAGGCCCCGAGCGGCGGCAGGGCCGATGACAGAGGCCGTGTGGTTCATCCTCTGAATGACGGGTGTGAAGAGGGGAGTGGGAGCGCGACGGTCATCGACATGAGGCATCGGGTGTGCCGGATGGCCTACCGGAAGCTCGGCCATGGTTTGCGAAGATCAGCTTCGCATCGATGCACTCTGCACCTGCGTCCAATAGAATAGAGATTGCAATCTGGAATGCCAATGTCCGCCACGAACGTTCTCGACGCAAACCCTGCCCCACCCACTGTCATTCACAGTTGCCCGAGCTGTAGCCATTGGCTGCCGGACGGTACCCTCGTCTGTCCAGATTGTCAGACCCTCACCTACGGCCGATTCCTCAGTCAGCTCGCCGGCGAGGCGCAACAGATGGAGCAGCAGGGTCGTTGGCAGGATGCGCGAGAGCGGTGGAGCTCTGCCCTGCAATGGCTGCCGTCGGACACGCAGCAGGCAGCCAGTATTCAGCAGCACATTGCCGGCATAAACGGCCGCCTGAATCGCGAGCAAAGCCAGCGGGATCGCTGGACGCGCCGCCTGGGACCCTTCGCGCCGATCGCTTTTTTTCTGCTGAAGGCGAAGTCGGCGATCTTTCTGCTTTTCAAGCTCAAGTTCCTGCTCAGCATGGTGCCGTTCTTCCTGCTGTACTGGTTGATGTTCGGGTGGAAGTTTGCGGTCGGCTTTACGCTCAGCATCCTGCTCCATGAAATGGGCCATTATGTGGCGGTGAAGCGCCGGGGCCTGCGCGCCGACCTCCCCATGTTTTTCCCCGGACTGGGAGCGTATGTCCGCTGGTACAGCCAGGGCATCAGTCGCGTGCAGCTAGCGTTCATTGCGCTGGCAGGGCCGCTCTACGGTCTGCTCACTGCGCTGGTGTGTTTCGGCATCTACTGGCGCACGCATTACAGCCTTTTTCTGGTGCTCGCCAATGTAGGCGCATGGATCAACGTTTTCAACCTGATGCCGCTTACATTCCTGGGCCTCGATGGCGCTCAGGCCACCTATGCGCTGTCGCGTCTGCAGCGCACACTGATCGCTGCCACCTGCATCGTGTTCTTCGCACTTACGTTCGGCAACGGGAATGCGCAATGGGTGCTGCTGTTCGTCGGATTGATGATGGCCTGGCGGGCTGCTGGGCAGGACACGCCGGAGAAGCAGGATACAAAAGTGTTCGCTTACTTTCTCGGATTGCTCCTCACGCTGGGAATGCTGATGTATCGCACCGGAGCCTTGATCGCACTTATGCCGAAATCACCGCTTCGGTAACGAGCTTTTCGACAGCGGTTATCGATTGCGACTCCGCAGCGTCCTGGGGAACACGAAGATCTTCGCGTAGAACATAGCGCCTGCCTTCAGTCTCATACTGGCCGTTCAAGACGCGCCGTATGGCTTCCGGGTAGGCGGCAGCTTCCTCCGTGCTGATTCGCTCCGCCAGGACCTCCGCCGTATCGCCTTCCTTAACCGACACCACGCGCTGCACCACGATAACGCCCGCATCGACGGCCTCCTCGACGAAGTAGACCGTGCAGCCGGTGTACTGCACACCGTAGCCGAGCGCCTGCTCCGCAGCGTGATGCCCCGGAAACGCGGGCAGCAGCGAGGGATGAATGCTCAGGACCTGTCCTCGCCAGCCGCGCACGAAGCGCGATGAAAGTGCGCGGAGGTATCCGGCCAGGCAAACGAGGTCGACGCGATAGGTGCGCAGCAAAGCGGAAACGGCGTCTTCATGGTCGCGCGGGTCGCGTCCGCGGCCTTCCAGAACCACAACCGGCTGGCCGTCCGCGCGAGCTGCATCGATACCCGGCGCACCGGTAATGTTGGAAATGACGACCGCAATCTCGCAGCCCGGCAGCAGCCCGGAGCGAATGGCGGAGGCGATGGCGAGGCAGTGGCGCGCGTCGCCGCTGATCAGGATGCCCAATCGCACAGGCGGGCGTTGCGGGTCCAGTCTAATGTCGTCGGGCAAATCGGCGCCCTCCAAAGCGGGCTCAGCGTATCTTTCGGCTGGATTCACCAAGGTAAAAACGGACAGTGTCGCAAGAGAGCCGGGTGCGTACGCGCTTCAAGGTCCCATCTTACATCGGGTCGTCTCCCTATACTGGTTGCTATGGCTTCCTGGCCCCGCCGTCCCACTTCCCGATCGGAACAGCTGCAGCGCCGCGCGGAAGCGCTGCTGCCCGGCGGGGTGGATTCCCCGGTACGCGCATTCCGCGCGGTCGGCGGCCACCCGCCTTTCGTGGAAAGCGCACAGGGCGCCATGCTGATCGACGCCGACGGCAATCAGTATATTGATCTGTTCGGCTCGTGGGGACCCATGCTGCTGGGCCACGCGTTTCCTCCTGCCGTCGCGGCGATCCGCGAGGCGGCGGGGCGCAGCGCCTCCTTCGGTGCGAGCACGGCCGCGGAAGGCGAGCTGGCGGAGCTGGTTCAGCGCTGCTTCCAGTCGGTGGAAAAGCTGCGCTTCGTTTCCTCTGGCACCGAGGCCTGCATGTCGGCCATCCGGCTGGCGCGCGGCTTTACCGGGCGCTCTTTCGTGATCAAGTTCGAGGGTTGCTACCACGGTCATGCCGACGCTCTGCTGGTCAAAGCCGGCAGCGGGCTGGCTACCTTCGGCATTCCCGGCTCGGCGGGGGTGCCGGCGGAAACCGCAATGCACACTCTTGCCTTGCCGTACAACGATCTCGGGGCCGTAGAAGCCGCCTTTGCGTCGCATGTGGGGCAGATTGCCTGCGTGATCCTGGAGCCTGTGGTCGGAAACGCCGGCACCATCGCGCCGATCGGCGGCTATCTTTCCGGCCTGCGGGAGATGACCCGAAGGCACGGCGCGCTCCTCATTTTCGATGAGGTGATGACCGGCTTCCGGCTGGCCCCTGGAGGCGCCCAGGAACTATACGGATTCGCTCGGGGCGAAAGTGCTCCAGACCTGACGACGCTCGGAAAAATTCTTGGCGGTGGCCTGCCCGTGGGGGCCTTTGGCGGTCGCGCGGAGATCATGGACTTCCTCGCGCCGCTCGGTCCGGTCTACCAGGCCGGCACCCTGAGCGGAAACCCGCTCGCCATGGCTTCGGGCATCGCAACGGTGTCGCAACTCCTAGCCGAGCGGGCGAAAATTTACCCGCGTCTGCAGCAGACAACCGCAGCTATCGCGAACGGAGTCGCATCACTTGCCGCGGAGCGAGGCTTGGCCCTCACCACCAATGTTGTCGGCAGCATGTTCACCTGGTTCTTTACGTCGACGCAGGTGACGGACTTTGCCACCGCAAGCACCTCCGACACGACGCTGTTCGCGCGCTTCCATCGCGGCATGCTGGAGCGCGGCGTGTGGCTGCCTCCCAGCCAGTTTGAGGCGGCGTTCGTTTCCACGGCACACGGGCAAGCCGAAGCGGATGCGGTGCTTGCCGCAGCCGCCGCTGCGTTCGATGATCTGCTGCGATAGCTGCTCAGGTGGAGTTGGCTGAAGTGCGGATGCTGCCCAGCGCGCAGCGTTATGGCAGATACATGTCGTCCTGTGGACACTGCCCTCGATGGTAGCGACTGTTCCCGTACAGTACCATCACATAGGAATGGCAAAGAACGCACGCAAGCTGGAAGACGGGCAGATGCAGGCTATCGCGCATGCGCTTTCTGATCCACGACGCTTTGCCATCCTGCAGACCATAGCCCGAGGAACATCGACACCGTGTAGCCTCGTGCGCGAGGAACACCCCATCAGCCCCGCTACCGTGTCGCACCATGTCAAAGAGCTGGAGGCCGCCGGCCTGATCGACTTGGCGCGGGACGGCCGCAACATGAGCCTGTCACTGCGTCGGGATGTGTGGGAGAGCTATGTCTCCCAGCTTGCTCTCCTATAGACAACTTAGCGCTACCGTCTTGCAGAACATTTCTGCATCTCCGCTTGCGCCCCTCACATCTGTTTGATAGGCGTCGAACTATAGACGGCAGAGGAGAACGTGATGGCAAAGCTGACAGGAAAAGTTGCGGTGGTGACGGGTGCTTCCAAGGGGATCGGAGCCGGGATTGCGAAGGCCCTGGCGCGTGAAGGCGCTTCGGTTGTGGTGAATTACGCGAGTGACAAGGCCGGCGCTGAACGGACTGTGGCGGCCATCGAAGAAGCCGGTGGAAAAGCGGTTGTGGTTGGCGGCAGCGTGGCCGTGAGCGCGGAGCGTGAGGCGCTGTTTGCCGAGGTGAAGAAGCAGTTCGGCAAGCTGGACATCCTGGTGAACAATGCCGGCGTGTACGGATTTTCACCAATAGACGCATTGGAAGAATCCGAGTTCGACCGCCAATTCAACACGAACGTGAAGGGGCTGTTATTCACGACAAAGGCGGCATTGCCGCTGTTTGGACCGGAA
Organism: uncultured Acidobacteriaceae bacterium; assembly: GCA_964246235.1. Lineage (GTDB taxonomy): Bacteria > Acidobacteriota > Terriglobia > Terriglobales > Acidobacteriaceae > Granulicella. Next base: position 37,964 of record CAXTPR010000029.1, on the reverse strand, counting down.
GGTGGGAGCATCATCAACGTGAGCTCGGTAGTCGCGACCCGTAACGTTCCCCAATCGAGTATTTACTCCGCCACCAAGGGCGCGGTGGATACGATTACACGGGTGCTCTCTGCAGAACTGGGACCGAAGAAAATCCGCGTAAATTCCCTGAGTCCCGGGCTTATCGCCACGGAGGGCAATGTGGGGATGCGGGGACCCGAAAGTGAGTTCGAGAAACAGGTTGTCGCCGGCACGCCCCTGGGCCGCATCGGGCAGACAGACGATACAGCGGACGTCGCGCTTTTTCTCGCCTCGGAAGATGCACGCTGGGTGAGCGGCGCCATCCTCGAAGTGGCTGGCGGAAACCGCTAAGCACATGCGGGCTTCGCTCAGTCGAGCCGCGGAGCCCGCGCCTTCACCGCGGAGCCCGCGCCTTCACCGCGGAGCCCGCGCCTTCACCGCTGCCAACAACAGCTCTTTTACTCGAGGGGACACCATGGAACTTTTCTTTCTGTTTTTGCCCGCCGCCGTTGTAGCCGCAAACTACTTCATCTCTGACATGCCCTCGGCCATTCTGCCATGCCGAGTCACTTCGAACCGTCGCTGAGCGAAGCGCCAAGTTTCAACCCGCAGGCGGGTATGGTCGTGTTGGTGGTAAAGCTGGCCAGACCCTCGTTGCGAGTGACGTGAAGGCCTGAGTGAAGGCGCGCAGAGTAGCAGCATCGTCGGGCGAGCATGAGAAAATGAAGGGAATGATTTCTGTTTCCAATGTGACCATGCGCTACGGCGCAAAGCTTTTGTTTGAGGATGTTTCCGTCACCTTTACCGATGGCCGCCGCTATGGCCTGACCGGGCCGAACGGTGCCGGCAAATCCACCTTCATGAAGGTGCTGACCGGGGAGCTCGATGCGCAGAAGGGCACGGTGGTCCGGCCGCGCAAGTTTGGCGTGCTCAAGCAGGACCAGTATGAGTTCGACGCGTACCGCGTGATCGACACCGTCATCATGGGCAACAAGGGCCTATGGGCGGCGCTGGAAGAGCGCGAGGTGATCTACAACAAGCCGGAAATGACCGACGAGGACGGCATCCGGCTGGGCGAGCTCGAAGGCGTCGTGGGCGAAGAAGACGGGTATGAGGCCGAACCCAATGCAGCCATCCTGCTGCAGGGGCTGGACATCCCGGACGAAATGCACGAGCGCAAGATGAGCGAGCTGCAGGGCGGGCAGAAGGTGCGCGTGCTGCTGGCGCAGGCCCTGTTCGGCAACCCTGAGGCGCTGTTCCTCGACGAGCCGACGAATTACCTAGATCTAGAATCGATTCACTGGCTTGAGGAGTTTCTCCATCGCTACACTGGCACGGTGATCACGATCTCGCACGATCGGCACTTCCTGAACAACGTCTGCACCCACATCGCCGACATTGATTACGAGACGATCATCACCTACACCGGTGGGTATGACGACATGGTGCTGCAAAAGACCAGCATCCGCACCCGCATCGAGAGCCAGAACGAGCAGCGTGAAAAGAAAATCGCTCAACTGAACGATTTCATTGCGCGCTTTTCCGCGGGTACGCGTTCCTCGCAGGTGAATTCGCGCAAGAAGGAGGTGGAGCGCCTCGCAACCAGCGAGCTGGCTCGCTCCAATATCGCCCGTCCCTTCATCAGCTTCAAAATAGAGCGGCCTTCCGGCAAGAACGTGCTGGAGTTCGAGGACGTGAACAAGAGCTACGCGCAGCCGGATGGCAATGCGGAGCATGTGATCAACAACTTTTCGGCGTCGGTCACGCGCGGTGACAAAGTGGTATTGATCGGGCGCAACGGTCAGGGCAAGACCACGCTGCTCAAAGCGCTGCTGGCGAACGGCCCGGGCATCGAGGAAAAGGACGTCAGCATCGATTCAGGCCAGGTGAAGTGGGGCCATGAGGTGCAGATCGGCTACTTCGCGCAGGACCACAAAGGCTCCATCCAACTCGGCATGACGGCTGCAGACTGGCTGCACCAATACGACCCAAAGGCCACCAAAGAAGACATCCGCGGCATTCTGGGGCAGATGCTCTTTCGCGGGGAAGAGGGCATGAAGAAGACCGACGCGCTCTCCGGCGGAGAGGCCGCGCGCCTGCTCTTCTGCAAGATCATGCTGCAGAAGCCCAATGTCCTGGTGCTCGATGAGCCGACCAACCACCTGGACCTCGAAGCCATCAACGCGCTGAATCAGGCGATTCAGAAGTATGAGGGAACCGTCTTCCTCGTCACGCACGATCAGGATCTGATCGAAGAGGCCGGCACACGCGTCTGGCACTTCGAAGGCGGTCCGGCGGACTTCCACATCACGGATCACAAGGGACCGTACGAGGAGTACCAGCAGCAGATTGCAACTATGGCGTGACGGGTATGATCTTGTAGTAGCAAACATCGTCGTTAGAACCGTCTCCAACGAGAGGTAGTAAGCGGTAGAGACGAAATTCCGAGTTGTGAATGGCTCCGATGGGAGCAGGAAAACCATGCGAGGCCGCTCGGATTGCGTCGTCGACGATCAGGTGATATGCTCCACGGGCGACCAGAAAGCGAAAGCCACGTTTGTACTCAAGATCGAGAAAGTGGCCTTGTTTCGCCGCAGACGCTGCTTGCCTGTCTAGCGCGAGCCCAGTGACCGAGGAAGATGGCATCCGTGCAACATAGCTTGTAAACCCGTCGTCATACTCCAGGATTCGATCTGCTCCAAGAGCAGCCAGTCTCTGCTGGAGCGGCGCAGGGTTGCTGAAGAGATAAACAATCTCGGACGGCCCGGTGAAATTGCGCACACTGATGAAGACGTTAAACGCCAGTAGAACAAGCAGCAAGTGGACTGCCAAAAGACGGTATGTTGTGCTGCGTGTGAAGGCCCGCGGAAACAGTAGCGCAAGTAACCGGTCTATCCACCGCACAAGGATCAGATTGGCTATTGCTATCGACACCGTGTAGTACCACGATCCCTGATCCCATGCCTGCACAAAAACGAGGTTGTAGGTTGCTTTAAGGATGACACCTAGAGCTAGCGCATGCATGAGTGTTAAAGGATTGGCCGACTTTCGCTTCCTCGCCCAAAGGAGTTCCGCCACGCAGATCAGTGCCGGCAGAACCATCTGAAGTATGCGCCCGCTAATTTCGGCAAAGCCGTCATAGGCTGGCGATCGCGCAAGGAGGGCTGTCGGTTTGTCTCCCGTAATGATGGGTAGAAACTCTCTCAAGGTCGATTTCAAATTGAGTGGCAGCGCGAAGCCAGACTTCATGGCTCCGCTGATCGGAAGGAAAGTACCTACTGTAATGCGGTTATAAAACACATAGGCTGTAATCATCACCACGGCAGGAGAAAGCGCGGCGAGTTGCTTAACGCGGCTACTGGAGCCTATGCGGGGAAATATCCAAGCAAGCAGAGCGGCCGCGATGAAGATGTCATCCAGCCGCGCAAGCACCATCAATCCCAACAAGAAGGATACAAACGCAGTGCGTGTCGCACTGATTCCCCCCATCCTGACGGCCAGCAAAGCTGCGCTAAAAAGCATCAATGCGAGCGCGCTTTCCATGCCGTTCGCATAACTCCAGGTACAGAACACGGCAGGGGAGAAGGCGGCGGTCAGCAACCAGAACATGCCCGGCGTGACAGTAAGCAGCGCCAGCAAGGGACGACGAAAATACCGCGCCGACACAACACAGAAGAGCCCAGCTCCCAGTGCAAGCGTGAGAACGTCGGCGTAGAAAGTAGCCTGCACCGGAGAAGTCAGTTTTGAGAGGTTGGCAATACCCGTCCTGCCGAGCGCAATCAGAAAGTATTCCCAAAGCGGGTGAAATCCGTTGGTCTGGAATGTGCCGTCGAAGCTGAAGCCGCGCATTCCCACGCTGTTTCGAGCAATGTCCAGGTAGTAAAATGCATCGTTCGCGAACAGGTAGAGGGGCGCGACAATTTTGTAACGTAGTCCGTAAAACAACAGAGGAGCGCCTGTATAGAAGGAGGCGATCAGAAAAAGAAGCCTCCTCTTTTGCAAGCATGCCTCCAAGCAGTAAAGAAACTATAACGTAAAGCACGTTAAAAAAAGCGAACTCTAGTTTCGCCCAACGCAGACGTAATTTATGGTATCGCTTCCAACTCCGTTCAATGTAAGCGTGGACGTTGAAGTGAAACCATCACTGGACTACTTGAGGACGTGTCAGCTGCGGTACAAATTGGAGCGGTTCCATACGTCCCCGTGAAGGAGTAGAAAGCCACTCCCGAACTGGGTGTCAGACTTCCCGCGAGATCAGTGTTAGAGGAAACGCAGTCTCTAATTGAGGAAGCGTCCCGGACGTACAGGAAGATCCTCAGAGCGTGGCGTACGCATGTATATACGCTTGAAAGGCTTCAGCAGTCAAGCTTAATTCAAGCTCCTAAGCCTATGGAGAGTTATCCAGAAAGGTCAAGCTGTCATCTTCCTCCCAAGCACCGTCCGTTGCGAGAGGCGTTCTATCTCTTGATACTCCTCTGATACCGTGGAAGGGCGATGAAACGCAGCAGGCTTCGTTTTCTTACGCTCGGCGCCATAGTGGTGGTGTTCCTGAATGCATGGCTCGCCTTCGGCGCGCTGGCGGGATTGTTCAGGGCGCAGGGATGGCTTCGACACACCTTGGACACGCTGACCACGACCTCCAGCATTCAGGTAGAGATGGCGTCCGCAAACAGCGCCGCACGTGCGTACCTTCTCACGGGGAACCCGCAGTTCCAGAAAAATTATGAGCTTGCTGCCCGCAACGCGCACCAGGCTGTCGCTCAACTGCAGGCGTTGATCGCCGATAATGCTGGGCAGGTCCAGCGGCTTGCCATCCTTCGGCAGCGGATGAGCGTGAGGCTGGGAGCGATCGACGTAGCCATGGCCATGCGTCGCACCCATACGGCAGAACCAGCCGACGCCTACGTGTTGAGTCCCGCGCTGAACGACAGTCCCGATGGAGGGATCAGCGTCAAGTACGCGATCTCTCAAATCCGGGAGGAAGAAGAGCGGCTGCTGCGTGACCGGGAAGTCGAAACGCACTCGATGCGCCGTAAGGTGGTTTTCGCCTTCATCGGTGCGTCCCTGCTGGACCTTTTTCTGCTGCTGGTTGCATTCCAACTTCTGGAGCGCTCTGACGCAGACCGGCAAAAGCTCGCCGACCGGGCGGAGGTGATCGCAGCCCTCAATCTGGAGCTGACCAGCATGAACGAGGAGCTGGAAAAGCGCGTTGAACAGAGAACCCGCGAACTGGCGGTCAGCAACCAGGAGCTGGAAGCGTTCAGCTACTCCGTGTCCCATGATCTCCGGGCGCCGCTGCGAACCATCGACGGATTTTCGCTTGCGCTCAAGGAAGACTTTTCTGACTGCCTGAACGAGGAAGGACAGGATTACATCAACCGCGTCCGCAGCGGCGTGCAGCGCATGGGTTCGCTTATCGATGCACTTCTGCAGCTTTCGCGCGTCACCCGGTCCGAGGTGCAGCGAGAGCGTGTGGATCTCAGCACCCTGGGACGGCTTGTCTTCGATGAGTTGAAGGCTCAGAATCCTGAGCGCGATGTGGAGCTGGCCGTGCAGCCCGGCATGGTGGAGATGGCGGACTCGCGGCTGGTGCGCATCGCCATCGAGAACCTGATTGGAAACGCCTTCAAGTATACGTCGCGCACCGACCATGCGCGCATCGAGTTCGGCAGTGACGTGGGCCCGGAGCGGGCCGTATACTTCATCCGGGACAACGGTGTCGGATTCGATATGCAGTACGTGGACCGTCTCTTTTCCGCTTTTCAACGGCTGCACGGAGATCGTGAATTTAAGGGGTCAGGCATCGGACTGGCTACGGTTTCCAGAATCATCCGGCGGCACCACGGGACCATCCGGGCCGAAGGCGAAGTGGGCAAGGGAGCGACCTTCTTCTTCACTCTGGACGCGTGAAGCAGCAGGGCAAAGGTTCACACATCACGAAAGGTCGTATGAGCGAAGGCATGATCCTCCTAGTGGAAGATGACCCGGATCACGAGGCGCTGGCGATTCGAGCCTTGCGCAAAGCCAATGTCGCCAATGAGATCAAGGTGGCGCGCGACGGCGCGGAAGCGCTGGAGTACATGACCGGCATCGAAAGCGGGCAGAACCGGGTTCCGCAACTGGTGTTGCTTGACCTGAAGCTGCCCAAGGTGGAAGGCCTGGATGTGTTGCGCGCAATTCGTGCATCCGACAAGACCGCGATCTTGCCGGTTGTTGTACTGACCTCGTCGGACGAAGAGCGTGACATTGTCGCCAGCTACCGTCTCGGCGTGAACAGCTACATTCGCAAGCCTGTCAACTTCGCGGATTTTGCCGAGGCCACCAAGCAGCTCGGCATGTACTGGCTGCTGCTGAACCAATGCCCACCGGCGGCGTAAATTCGGCCAAGGCTCCGCTGCGGGTCCTCATCATCGAGGACTACGAGGAGGATGCGCTGCTTCTGCAGCGCCATCTTTCGCGTGCGGGCTACGATCTGCATGCGCGTCGCGTCCAAACCGCGGAGGAGCTTACAGAAGCGCTGAAGGCGGAAGGCGGCTGGAACCTAGTCATCGCGGATTACACCCTGCCCAGCTTTGGTGCGCGCGACGCTCTCAAGATGATTCAGGACAGCGGGGCCGACCTGCCGTTCATCATCGTGTCCGGCACCATTGACGAGGTGTCGGCAGTCAGCGCGATGCGCGCCGGCGCGCACGATTATGTGCTCAAGGGGCACTTGGATCGTCTGCTGCCGGCCATCGAGCGCGAACTGGCTGACGCCGAGCGGCGTCGCAATCGCCTGCAGACGGAAGCCGAGTTGAGGCTTGCGCAGCAGCGCTTCTCCGCGACCTTCAATCAAGCGGCGGTGGGCATGGCCCACACCGCCCCGGGCGGCCACTTTCTGCTGGTGAATCAGCGGCTGGCGGATATGCTTGGAGCCCCGGTTGAAAAGCTGCTCGCACTCAAGCTGGAGGATTTTCTGCTGCCGTCGGAGCGGGAGCTCGATGCCGGCCTCTTCTCCGAACTGCTTGCCGGAAGCCGCAGCGGTTATCGCGTGGAGCGCTCGCTGATGAGCCATAGTGGAAGCACATTTCCTGCGCAGTTGACGGCGTCCCTGCTGCGAAACGATGGCGATCAGCCTTCGGTGTTGTGGGTCGTAGAAGATATCTCGGCGCGCAAGACGGCAGAGCGCGAGACCGCCGATCTGATGACACGCCTGATCAATTCGGAACGCCTGGCTGCAGCCGGCCGGATGGCCAACACGCTGGCACATGAGATCAACAATCCGCTCGAAGCGCTCACGAACATCTTCTATCTGCTCGGCACGCATGAAGGTTTGCCCCTGCAGTCGCAGGAGCTGATTGCGATCGCTTCGCGGGAAATCGAGCGTGTCGGACACATCACGCGATCCACGCTCAGCTTTTATCGGAAGACGCCCGGCCGGACTATCGATCTGCACACACTGCTGACTGAGGTGGTGCAGCTTTTTCAATCCCGGGCTGCCCTTCACCAGGTTGAGCTGAGTACGCGCTTCGAGGCGGCCCTGCGTGCGGAGCGCTACGATCCTGCCCTGCGTCAGGTCTTCGCAAACCTGGTGGGGAATGCGCTGGAATCCATGGAAGATCATGGCGGAGTCTTGCGTGTGCGTGCGCGCAGAACGGGCGATCGGGCCGTCATCATGGTGGCCGATACCGGGCACGGCATCGAATCAGCGAACCTGCGATCCATCTTTGAGCCCTTCTTTACCACCAAGGGTGAACGCGGAACCGGGCTTGGCCTGTGGGTCACGCGGGGCATTCTGGAAGAGCAGGGCGGAACTCTGCACCTGAAGAGCTCCACAGGTGCCCGCAAGCACGGCACCTGCATCCGCGTGACGCTTCCCATCGGAATGGCCTCCGCAGAGGCGAAGCTTCCAGAGTAGAGCGAGCCTGAGTCGAGCAACACTGAGGCGGACCGGGCGCAGACAATCCTCGGGAACAGGGCCGGCGCTCTACAATAGTGGCTATGCCCTCGCTTGATGACAAACAATCGCAGAAAAATGTGCTGGGTCAGGCGCTGGAGACGTGCGGATGCGAGCCGATGACTGGTTTCTACCGCGATGGCCGCTGCAACACCGGGCCGGACGATCGTGGTTCGCACACGGTTTGCTGCATCGTCACGGAAGAGTTTCTGGCCACGTCGGCCCGTCTCGGCAACGACCTGTCCACGCCGATGCCGCAGTACGGCTTTGCCGGTTTGCGCCCCGGCGACCGCTGGTGCGTTTGCGCAGCGCGGTGGCTCCAGGTGCAGCGTGCCGGGGCTGCTTGCCCGGTTGTGCTGGAAGCCACCCATGAAGCCACCTTGCACGTGATTCCGTTCGAAACCCTGCTGCAATACGCGGTGATTCCCCAAACACTTCACTAGCGCAGTCCGGCTGCTGAGGCGCGAGGCTTTCGACGCTTGTGTCTGTGAACAGGCCGTGAACTTTCTAGCGGGATCTTGACAAGAAGAGAGCGCTTCAGCGACTCTAAAATCATTATTCACATTGCCTTTTCTCAGCTACGTGAACCCATGAGACGGTCGGCTTCTCACGCCGTGCCATTTCTTTTTATGCCATGGCAGCGCTGCCTGCCTTCCAGTCTGTACGGAGCCCCAACCACATGACCGCCCACCTCACTACCCGTTTTCGGGTATTCGCCGCAGTGTCTGCCTTGACTTTGTGTGCCACGCTTCCCGCCGTTTCCCAGACCGCCGCGCTCGGGTCGATTGCAGGAACAGTCCGCGACAGTTCCGGATCGATCATCTCGGGCGCGACGGTGGTTATCATCAACACCGGCACGGGAGCGAGCCGGACGATCGTCACGGATTCTGAAGGGCATTACAGCGTCCAGTTTCTGCAGCCCGGTCAATACGAAGTGAAGGTGGGCGGAAACAGCGGCTTCGGGACATTGGACCGGAAGAACATACCGGTCACGGTGGGTGCACCCACGAATGTGGATGCCATCCTGTCGGCTGCATCAGTCTCGGCCGAAGTGACCGTATCCTCCGATGTGCCGCTCATGGACACGGAGCGCGTGGAGCAATCCCAGGTGGTGGATCAGGCTCTCGTATCGAACATCCCGGTAAACAGCCGCCGTTTCGAAAGCTTCGTGCTGCTTACACCCAACGTCGTGCCGGACGGCAACACCGGCTTGATCGGCTACCGGGGTGTCAACGGCACCTACAACCAGAACATCATTGACGGCGCGAACAACAATCAACAGTTCTTTTCCGAAGCGCGCGGCCGGTCCATCGGTGCGCCGTATGTTTTCCCGGTAGACGCGATCCAGGAGTTCGAGTCTTCGGCGACAGGCTACTCCGCTGAGCTCGGCGGCGCGGCGGGCGGCATCATCAATGCCATCACCAAGTCCGGCAGCAACAAGTTCCACGGTGATGCGTATGAGTACTACCGCACGCCCGGCTTCAATGCCCTGGATGCGCTCAGCAAATACAACGGGCGCATCGCCAACCCGCCCAACCAGTTTCTGCTCACGCAGCCAGTCAAGGTGCAGCACGAGTTCGGCACTTCGGTAGGCGGTCCCATCATTCCTGACAAGCTCTTCTTTCACTTTACCTACGACGGCTTCCGCAAAGTAAATCCGATCACCTACCTTTCCACGTTCAACTCCGCAAAGAATTCGATCTCGAACCTCGTACACCTTTGCGATGGAGGAACGGCCAATCTCCAAGACGGCACTACGGTGTATCCCACGTCGATTCCGAACGTCAGCGCGGCGCAGTGTACGGCTGCCGTTTCAGCTCTTCAGGGCAACGAAGGCGCATTCCAGCGTAATGTCAAGCAGGACATCTACTTCCCGCGTCTGGATTACCAGATGGGCAAAACACACCTGTCGGCCGAGTTCCTTTTCCAGAACTTCCACCAGCCCGACGGCTACAACACATCGACCACAGTGCAGAATGGCGGCGTTTCTCAAAACGGCACCGCGGACTTCCACGAACGCATCCTCATTGCGAACGCGGAAACCGCTCTCTCCAGCCATGCGGCAAACGTAGTTCATTTCCAGTGGGGTCGTGACCTGGAAACAGATTCGACCAACACAGGCGGCCCAGCGATCAGCCTTACCAACCTTCTGTCCTACGGTGAAACCTCAGCGCTGCCCCGCGGAAAGTTCCCTGACGAGCACAAGTGGCAGGCTTCGGATGTGTACTCTTACACCTTCGGCCATCAGAACCTAAAGGCCGGCTTCGATCTCTTTTTCGTCCACGAGCAAATCGCAAACCTGTTTGGGGGTGACGGGTCATTTACCTACACGAACTCGAACGCCGAGTACAACTTCACCAACTGGATTCAGGATCAGCTCAACGTTAATCCGACCTACACCTATGTCAGCGCAACTGCTGCACCCACCGCCGGTACCGGCCGTCACTTCGTTTCTTTTTCCCAGACCGTAGATCAACTCACCGGGGTGGGCGCGGATGACTTCTGGAACCAGAACGCCGACTTCTTTGTGGAAGACCAGTGGAAGGCGACTCCGAAGCTGCTCCTGTCGCTCGGCCTGCGCTATGACCTCCAGCTTGTGCCAGGTCCGGATCTTCCCTACCCGGATACGGCCGCCCGTGCGTCAGCCTACCCAGCAGGCGCCCTGCCGCTCAATCCCAGCCCGGTTGCGTTTAACGCCACATCGCAGATCAACCCCGACCTGCACATGATCCAGCCTCGTTTCGGTTTCAACTACAGCCCACAGCAAGGCACCGTGATTCGTGGCGGCGTCGGCATGTTCTACGGTCAGATCAGTAACTCGACCTACTACACCACGCGGCGTGAGAACGGCGTGTACCAGAAGCAATTTGCCGATAGCGCCCCCGTTTCAAACACACCATACGTGGCCAGCGGTGAGATCCTGGGACCGACGTATACCGGTCAGGTGACGACGGGCCTTGCCAGATGTACTCCAGTGGCGCCGGCTACAGTTTGCTACAACAACAACGGCCAGTACCACTCGTACGGTCCGCAGGGCGGCGTTCCGATCTACACTCCGCCGGGACCGGCACCCACAAACGTCGTGACGGGTCAAGCCATTGCTATTCCATCCAGCATCAACCCGGCGCTCGGAACGGGCATTACGATTCGCGGCAACGACCCCAGCTTCACGAACCCGGTCTCGTATTCGGCTGACCTCACGGTAGAGCAGCAGCTTCCACTGCAGTCCACGCTCACGATCGGCTACGTCGGTAACCGAGCTAACCATTTGCCCGTCTTCATCGATACCAATGTCGATCCAGCATCGGTGCTGACGAACCGTTTCTACCGGTTTACTAATCCTCTAACCGGCGCAGTGAGCGCGGTCAACTATCCGACCTACGTCAACAAGCTGAACGCGGCGGTTGGTAGCGTTGCAACCGGCTTTTCAGCCATCAATTCCTGGTATCACTCGATGGTGGTCACCGTCCGCAAACCGATGGCGCACAACATCGAATTGTTGGCCAACTACACGTGGGCTCACGCCATGGACGGTGGTCAGACTTATGGCGGCAATGGCACCTTCAATGGCACCGACGCTCCCCTTGTCCCGTTCTTCACTGGCGGCCGTACTGGCGTTGGTGACGAGTACTCTCGTTCCGATCTGGACATCCGTAGCCGCGTGGTACTCACTCTTGTGGGTAAATCCGCTTTCAGCATCGGCAACCGCGTGACCAAGTATGTCACCAATGGTTGGCTGCTCGGGGGCACCTACACCGCACAGTCAGGTGAGCCTGTGACTGCTACCGTCAGTGGCAGCTATTCATCGATTGCCGGTGGCGCACTCGGTACTTCTGGTATTGCGATTACGACAGACGCAGGTCCGGCTAACGCCTCGTTCACCTCCGGACCCGGTGCTCGCGTGCCGGATTTCATCGCGCGCCGCACATCCTTCAAAGGCCCTGGTGTGCACAACCTTGATGCGCGCCTTTCCCGTACGTTTCCCCTGTTCAAGGACCGCTACAGCTTCGAGTTTGCAGCGGAAGCATTCAATTTGGCGAACCACCGCAATATCCTTGCGGTGAATACGGCCCTGGTCGCCTACACGGCTGCGGGAGGAACCTATACGCTTCCCGGCCAAACCACATCGACAACCTGCCCTGTATTGGGTACAGCGGCCTCCGGCGGTTACAACGGCTGCCTCGGTCCGCTGTCCACCTCGACTGCACCGTTCATGACACCTTCCAGCACCTCTAACGTCATTTATGGTCCGCGCCAGCTTCAGTTGCTTGGCCGGTTCATCTTCTAGATGAATACAGAGCTTAGAGACCAGGCCCGGAGCAATCCGGGCCTGGTCTCTTTCATACAAACTTGTCTGTAGAACCTCGACGGAGAAAGACGCTGAGGTACGTCGCCGCGAATCGAGTTTGCAAACAGTCCGGCGGCTTGATCAGAAAGCATCTCCGAAGTGGGATTACACCCGTGGTACTTCATCGCTCAAGACAGAATCAGACTCGTAGGAGTGCTCGTCGTGATGGCTGTGGCACCCAAATGAAAAGTTCCCGGGACGGACTCCTTCGGTGGATCGCTGTTTTCAAGCTGGTGAAAGCGTTGCTGATGATTGCGGTTGGGGTCGGCATCCTCAGACTGGCGCACAACGATTCAGAAGGAACGCTGGATCGCTGGGTTTCGACGATCGGCCTCGACCCGGGCCGCGGCTACATCGATGCAGCCATAGGAAAGGTGGCGAGCCTGTCTCCGGCAAGGCTCAGGTCCTTTGGATTGGGCAGCTTTGTGTATGCAGGATTGTTCCTGACCGAAGGGATCGGACTCTGGCTAAGGAAGAAGTGGGCTGAGTGGTTCACCACAATCCTCACGGCGTCTCTGCTCCCGCTTGAGATCTACGAGCTACATCGTCACCCCACGATCGGCAAAGCTCTCGCGCTTCTCGTCAATCTCGCGGTCGTGGTCTACCTTGTGAAACGGATTCGCAGAGAAAGCTCTGCTCATGCGTTGCCGGAGTGCGACACGTGAGTAAGCGAGATCGCAGGCTCTCACTGGGCCGTGTCTGCAGGTAGCAGTTGAGCGTGCCGCTGGAAGAAACGGATGCAGCCACGATGCTACCGTTGAGTATGGCCGACCCGAAGGCAGTTCTGGCTCATCTGGAAGAGCTTCGTGCGCTCACCGGCGACGCGGCCGGTGCGCAACGCGTGGCGTGGTCGCCGGTGTGGCTGCGGGCGCGCACCTGGTTCGAAGACAAGCTGCGCAGCCTGCCTGTGGAGCACCACCATGACGCGGCCGGCAACCACTGGGTGACGCTGCAGGGTGCAAGCGAGAAGGCCCTGGTTCTGGGCAGCCATCTCGACTCGGTGCCCAATGGCGGCTGGCTGGATGGCTGCCTGGGGGTACTCGCCGGGCTTGAGGTGCTGACGTCTCTGAGCGGAAAGCACCACGGCAAGCCGCCGTTCACGATCAAGCTGGTGGACTGGGCGGATGAGGAAGGCGCGCGCTTCGGGCGTAGTCTCTTTGGGTCTTCAGCGTTTGCAGGCACGCACTCGATCGCGTCGGACCGTGTGCGCACCGATCATGAAGGCACAAGCCTGGAAGCCGCGCTGAAGGCCTGCGGAGTAGCTGTCGAGAACATCGGCGACGCCGTGGCGGGGCAGAAGGGCATCGCTGCCTACCTGGAACTGCACATCGAGCAGGGGCCGATCCTGGAGCGGCTACGCAAGCCGCTGGGTGTGGTGCAGGGGACCAAAGGGGTGGAACGGTGGGCGATCACGTTCTATGGGCAGGAGGCGCACTCGGGATCAACGCCGATGGAGGCGCGCCGCGACGCGCTTGCTGCGTGCGCCAAACTGGCGCTGGAGATCCGGCCGATCGCGCGGCAGCATCCGCAGGCGGTGGCGACCATGGGAAGCGTGAAGACGTCTCCGGGAATCGTGACGGCGATTGTGGGCCGCTGCGAGGCGACGCTGGACATGCGTGACCTCGATGCGGACGTCTTGGCCGGCATGCTTCGGGACGCGCGTGACGCCAGTGAGCGCTTCGCTGCGGAAGAGCGCTGCACGGTGGACTGGTCGAAGATATGGTCGATCGAGCCGATCCCATTTCATCCGCAGTTGATCGCGCTGGCCGACCAGGCGGTGCGTGAGGTGTCGGGCGACTCCGAGCATCTGCCGTCCGGGCCGCTGCACGATGCGGCGGAGGTGGCGCGCTGCGGCATCCCGACGGTAATGCTGTTTGTGCAGTCGCTCAACGGCCTCAGCCATAACAAGCTGGAGGACACGGACCGCGCTCACCTGGAGCAGGCTGTGCTGGCGCTGGAGCGGCTGGCGGAGAAGACGCTGGACTGGATGAGTGCCCAGGTATTGCAGAGCTGATGACTCCCTGTGGGTTCGCCGAGGTTCGCTCCAGCAGGAGAAATGTTGCATAATCGTGACTTCCCGCCCGATACCACGAAGCCTTTACGAGGCGGACCGAAGCAGGAGGCCAGCACTATCGAAGCACGGAGCGAACAGGCGAGCTTTCTGCAGCAGGCCCCCGGATCTCCGGAGGTAGCAGCGCGCTTTCCGGACCTCCATCCGCCGCTCGACCGTACCGCTGCGCTGGCCGAAGCCAACCGTTGCCTGTTCTGCTTCGATGCGCCGTGCACGCAGGCCTGCCCCACGCACATCGATGTGCCGCGTTTCATCAAGAAGATCGCCAGCGACAACCTGGAGGGCTCGGCGAAGACGATTCTGGAGGCGAACATCCTGGGCCTGAGCTGCTCGCGGGCGTGTCCGGTGGATGTGCTGTGCCAAGGCGCGTGCGTGCTGCACCATTATAACAAGCAGCCGATCGAGATCGGGCGGCTGCAGCGGTTTGCCATGGATGCGCTGCATGAGAGCGGCGCGCCACTGCCGTTCACGCCGGGTGAGGATACAGGCAAGCGAGTGGCGCTGATCGGTGGTGGACCGGCGTCGCTGGCCTGCGCGGCGGAGCTGCGGCGACGGGGTGTGGCGGCGGTGATCTATGACGCGCGTCCGTTGCCGGGAGGGCTCAACACCTATGGGATAGCCGAGTACAAGCTGACGCTGGCGGCGAGCCTGCGCGAGATCGACATGCTGGCGCAGCTGGGGGTGGAGTTTCGCTTCGACACCATTGTGGATGCGGCGATGCTGGCGACGCTGGAAGCCGAGTATGACGCGGTCTTTCTGGGCATGGGGCTTGGGGCGATTCATCGGCTGGGGATTGCCGGCGAAGAGATGCCGGGCGTGACCAATGCACTGGAGTACATCGCCGGCTACAAGCGAGGTGCGATCACGTCTGCGCCGCGGCGTGTGGCGGTGATCGGCGCGGGAAACACGGCCATCGATGCGGCCAATGCGGCGCGGCGGCTGGGCGCGGAAGACGTGACGATGGTCTATCGTCGCGGCCCTGAGCAAATGTCGGCGTTCGACTTCGAGTATGAACATGCCAAGCAGGAGGGTGTGAGGTTTCTGTGGCATGTGAAACCGGTTGGGCTCCATGGGGACGGGAAGCTGGAAGGGCTGGAGCTTGCGAGGCTTGAGGCGACAGCGGATGGATCGCTTGTCGAGGTGCCGGGAGGGACCTTCGTAGTCCCTGTGGATCTGATCGTGCTGGCCATCGGGCAGGCGACGCATACGGACTTCCTCGCCAGTACAGGCTCGGTGCCGGCCAAGGTGAAGCTGGAGCGCGGGCGCGTGCTGATCGACCGGGTGACGGGGCAGACTTCGAATCCGAAGTACTTTGCGGGCGGCGACTGCACGAATGGCGGCCGTGAGGTGGTGGATGCCGTGGCCGACGGCAAGCGCGCGGCGATCGGCATGGCCGCGTGGCTGCTGGCTGCCCAATCGACTTCGGCAACGCAAGGCGGTGCGCATGCCCACGCTTGAAACCACGTTCGCAGGCATCCGGTGCCTGAACCCGTTTTGGCTGGCCAGTGCGCCGCCGACCAACTGCGGCGAGCAGATCATGCGCGCCTTCGATGCGGGTTGGGGCGGCGCGGTGTGGAAGACCATCGGCGCGCCAGTGACCAACGTGAGCTCACGCTACAGCGCCATCGATTTCGGTGTCCAGCGCATGATGGGCTTCAACAACATCGAGCTCATCAGTGACCGGCCCACGGAACTGAACCTGCGCGAGATCGCCGAGGTCAAGCGGCGCTACCCGAAGCATATCGTCATCGCATCGTTGATGGTTGAGAGCACGCCCGAAGCCTGGCATGAGATGGTGCAGCGCGCCGAGGATGCGGGCGCGGATGGGCTGGAGCTGAACTTCGGCTGCCCGCACGGCATGAGCGAGCGCGGCATGGGCTCGGCGGTAGGGCAGGTGCCGGAGTACTGTCAGCGCATCACCGGGTGGGTAAAGGAGCGGGCGCGCACGCCGGTGATCGTGAAGCTGACGCCGAACATCTCCGATATCCGCATGCCCGCGCGCGCAGCCAAAGCTGCCGGCGCCGATGCGCTGAGTGCGATCAACACCATCAACAGCATCACAGGCATCGACCTGGAAACGCTGGAGCCGCGGCCCAAGGTGGATGGCAAGAGCTCGCATGGCGGCTACTGCGGGCCCGCGGTCAAACCCATCGCTCTGAACATGGTGCAGCAGGTGATGAGCGATGAGCAGGCGGCGCTGCCGCTGTCGGGCATCGGGGGCATCGGCACGTGGCAGGATGCGGCGGAGTTCATGCTGCTGGGCTGCGGCAATGTGCAGGTGTGCACCGCGGCGATGCACTATGGCTACCGCATCGTGGAAGACATGAGCGACGGCCTGCTCGGGTGGATGCGGCGCAAGGGCTACGAGACGCTGGAGGACTTCCGCGGCCTGAGCCTGCCCAACGTGCGCGAGTGGAAGCACCTGAACCTGAACTACCAGGTGGTGGCACACATCCATGAGGAGCTGTGCATCGGCTGCGAGCTCTGCTACACGGCGTGCTGGGATGGCGCGCACCAGTGCATCCACCTGGACCGCGCGCTGCCGACGCACGACACGACGCGCACGCCGGCGATGGTCACAGCAGAGAGCAGCCGCGTGATCACGACGACGCCGATCCCGAAGCTCGACATGAACGGGCTGGGCGTGGATGGGCCGTACCGCACGCCCCTGTCGCGCATTCCTCGTGTAGACGAGCATCACTGCGTGGGCTGCAACCTGTGCTCGCTCGTGTGTCCCGTGCCGGAGTGCATCACGATGGAGCAGGTGCCGAACGGTCTGCCGGTGGAGACGTGGGAAGAGCGGGTGGCAGCGGGATATGTGCCGAAGGGTGTGACCGCGCCGACGGACTTGAACCCAAACGTGTAGTTCATCACATGCAAACACTGATTAGACAAGCTGCGAACAGGTGGGCGCTCGTCGGGTACGTTGCCGGGCTTCTCGTCGGTCTGTTCTGGACTTTTGTAGTGAATGCGGAGGTCAGCGAATATGCTCCACTCACGCATCCTTGGAAGTTCGCTATGTACGCAACTTGTCCGTATATCTCGCTCATCTGGAAAAATTTTTGGCTGCCAGCCGTCCTCAACAGCTTGCTTTAAGGCGCACTATCTGCCATAGCCTCGTAGGCTGCTCGTTGCAAGAAAGCTGCCTAACGACAAAGTACCATCCGTATGAAAGGACATGTCATGGGAACTCTCCTTAGGAACGGAACGGTCGTTACCGCGCACGTGTCGGAACGAGCTGATGTGCTGATCGAAGGCGAGCGCATTGTTGCTGTCGGTGCGGGGCTGAGCGAGGCTGGGCATGAGGTGGTCGATGCAACCGGCCTTCTGGTGATGCCGGGCGGCATCGATGTGCACACGCATCTGGATATGCCTTTTGGCGGCACGACTTCTGCCGACGACTACACGACAGGCACGCAGGCTGCGGCGGTGGGTGGAAC
Organism: uncultured Acidobacteriaceae bacterium; assembly: GCA_964246235.1. Lineage (GTDB taxonomy): Bacteria > Acidobacteriota > Terriglobia > Terriglobales > Acidobacteriaceae > Granulicella. Next base: position 20,169 of record CAXTPR010000029.1, on the reverse strand, counting down.
GACAACAGTGATCGATTTCGCTCTGCAGAAACAGGGCGGCACGATGCGGGAAGCACTCGAGACGTGGCTGGGCAAGTCGGATGGTAAGGCATGCGTGGACTTCTCGTTGCACATGGCTGTCACCGATCTCGGACCCGGTGACGGGTTTCAAGGTCTTCGTGAGATGGAGGAGATGACGGCAGCGGGCATCAGCAGCTTCAAGCTGTTTATGGCCTACCCCGGCGTGCTGATGATCGACGACGGGCTGATGTTCAAGGTGATGCAGAAGGCCGCGGCGCTCGATGCGCTGTGCTGCATCCATGCGGAGAACGGCTCTGCCATCGACATCGTCGTGGCGCAGATGCTGGCGGAAGGCAAGACGGCGCCGCACTTCCATGCGCTTTCCCGCGATCCGAAGGCGGAGGCCGAGGCCACGCACCGCAGCATCGCGCTGGCGGATATGTGCGGCGCGGCAGTGTACATCGTGCACCTGTCCAACGAATATGCTTTGGCCGAGTTGAAGTTCATGCAGGCGCGAGGGGCGAAGGCGTTAGGGGAAACGTGCACGCAGTACCTGGTGCTTTCGCTGGAAGACCAGATGCCGGGCAGGAGCTGGGACGAGGCGAAGTTCGTGTTCACGCCGCCGCTGCGCGAGAAGCGTCATCAGGAGCCGCTCTGGGGAGCGCTCGCGGACGGAACGCTGGCGGTCGTCTCGACCGACCACTGCCCGTTCCGGATGGAGCAGAAGGCGCTGGGGCGGCATGATTTTTCGAAAATTCCCAACGGCGGGCCAGGCATCGAAAACCGGCTGCAGATCCTGTGGCACTTCGGCGTGAACAGCGGTCGCATCACGCCCGAGCGGTTCGTCGAGCTGAGCGCGACCAACCCCGCGAAAATCTTCGGCATGGGCCAGCAGAAGGGAAGCATCACGCCGGGGCTCGATGCGGACATCCTGTTGTGGGATCCGAACGCGGAATACACGATCTCTGCCGCGACGCAGTGCATGGCGAACGACTACAACATGTTCGAGGGCTGGAAGGTCAAAGGCAATGCCGCGAAGGTGTTTTCGCGCGGAGAACTGGTGGTAGACAACGTCGCGAATCCGGGCAAGTTCCTTGGCGCGACGGGCCGCGGCCACTTCGTCAGGCGCGAGTGCAATGCGGGAGGCTTCGCTTGATCGAGGCGCCCGCCACCATGACGATGAACGATCCCGGCACGCCGCACCGTTCTTCCGGTGCCGAGTTTGCGCCCGATCCGCGCCTGTACAACGCGGACCTCGCGCCCACGGAACCCACCCGCCGCACATGGACGACCTACAACTACCTGGCGCTGTGGTTCTCCATGAGCATGGAGGTGACGACCTACATGCTGGCCTCTTCGCTCATCGCGGGCGGCATGAACTGGAAGCAGGCGGTGTTCACGATCCTGCTCGGCAACCTGATCGTGCTGATCCCAATGTTGCTGAACGCGCATGCCGGCACGAAGTATGGCATCCCTTTCCCGGTCTTTGTGCGCGCGTCGTTTGGACCGGTAGGAGCGAACGTGCCGGCCATGCTGCGCGCCGTTGTGGCGTGCGGTTGGTTCGGCATTCAATCGTGGATCGGCGGCCAGGCCATAGCGCAAATGATGAACGTGCTCGCGCCAGCAACCGTGCAGATGCCGTGGGTGGTGGGGGTTTGCTTCATCGGTTTCTGGCTGCTGAACATGCTGGTGGTGTGGCGCGGCGTGGAGTCGATCCGCTTCCTGCAGAGCTACTCGGTGCCGGTGATGCTCCTGCTTTCCGGCATGCTGCTCGTCTTCATGCTGCGCAAGGCGGGCGGCTTCGGACCGATGCTGGCCGCGCCGAGTCGCTTTCCATCGCAGGGAGTTTTCCTGCGTTTCTTTTTTCCTTCGTTGACCGCGATGGTGGGGTACTGGGCGACACTCTCTTTGAATATCCCTGACTTCACGCGCTATGCGAAGAACCAGGAGTCGCAGATCGTGGGGCAGGGGCTTGGGCTGCCGATTGCGATGGTTACATACTCGTTTCTCGGGATAGCGGTCACGTCGGCATCCACGGTGGTCTTCGGCAGACCGATCTGGAGCCCGGTGGAGTTGCTGGGAATGTTTCATCAGCCGCTGCTGGCGTTTCTGGGGTTGATCGCTCTGTTGATTGCTACGCTGAACGTGAACATCGGGGCGAATGTGGTGGGTCCCTCGAACGACATAAGCAACCTGAACCCGCGGCGGATCAGCTTCCGCGCGGGAGGCTTGATTACCGGATTCCTGGGATTGGCCATGATGCCGTGGAAGCTGATGGCGACCTTCGGCAGCTACATCTTTGGCTGGCTGGTAGGGTACTCGGGGCTGCTGGGGCCGGTGGCGGGGATCATGGTGGCGGACTACTTTCTGATCCGCCGCACCCAGCTGGATACGCTCTCACTCTACCGGCGGAACGGGCTCTATGAATACAGCAAAGGATGGAATCCGGCCGCGCTCACCGCTCTCGCTGTCGGCGTTGTGGCGGCTTTGATCGGCCGCTTTGTGCCGGTGGTTGCATTCCTCTACAGTTATGCGTGGTTTGTAGGATTCCTGCTCTCTGGCGCGCTGTACTTGCTGCTGATGCGTGGGTACCGGCGGCGCCTTTCTGCGATGCATGGGCAAGCCGCCGGCATCGACGGGGGTGTTTCCGCCACTGCCACAGCTCCATTCCGAGCGAACCATTAAGATCCTATGCTGGAACTCAGGATGATGCCCGCCGCTGGGCATGGATACTCTGTGAGAGATCAGTTTCACTGAAAGGCAAGAGCCAATGAGTTCTACCGAAACAACCGTTCAGCTTACCGAGTCTCATCTTCCTTCCGAAGACGTGATCCGCATCACGCGCGAAACGAATTACCGGACATGGAGCTTCCAGAAGAACTGGAACCCGCTACATATCGTCGATGCGGAAGGCTGCTACATTGTCGACGCGAACGGCAAGAGGTATCTGGACTTCAGCGCGCAGTTGATGTGCATGAACCTCGGGCATAAGAACCAGGCGGTGATCGACTCCATTGGGAAGCAGGCACAGGACCTGGCCTACGCAATGCCTGGCTACGCGACCACAGCCCGCGCGGAATTGTCTCAGTTGCTGCTGAAGGTGCTGCCCAAAGGGCTAAACAAGTTTTTCTTTACAACTTCCGGCACGGACGCCAACGAAGCGGCATTCAAGATCGCGCGGATGTATACGGGAAGGACCAAGATCATTGCGCGGTATCGTTCGTACCATGGCTCGACGGCAGGGTCGATCGCGGCGACGGCGGACCCACGGCGCTGGGCGGCGGAGCCTCGCGGCAAACAGCAGGGCGTCCTCTTCGGCCCGGAGGTGCATTGCTATAAATGCCCGATTCGACACACGTATCCGGGATGCAATGTCGCCTGCGCGGACTACATCGAGCACATGATTCGCAATGAGTCCGACGTGGCGGCAGTGCTGGTGGAGCCCATCGTCGGCACCAATGGTGTGATCGTTCCTCCGCAGGAGTACATGAGCAAGCTGCGGCGCATCTGCGACGAAAATGGCGTGCTGATGATCGCAGACGAAGTGATGAGCGGCTGGGGACGCGCCGGCGCGTGGTTCGCGATGAACCTGTGGGGCGTGACGCCGGATATTCTGACCACCGCGAAGGGAATCACGTCAGCCTATGTGCCGCTGGGCCTTTGTGCCACGAGCGAGAAGATCGGTGAATACTTTCAGGATCACTATTTCGCGCATGGGCATACCTATGAAGCGCACCCGATGACGCTGCTGCCGGCTGTCGCGACGATCCGGGAGATGCAGCGGCTGAAGCTGGTGGAGCGGGCCAGGGATCTGGAGCCGTTCGTCGAAGAGAAGCTCAAAGCGCTGAAGGCCAGACACCCGAGCATAGGAGACGTGCGCGGCAAAGGACTCTTCTGGGCCGTGGATCTGGTAAAGAACCAGACGACAAAGGAGCCATTTAACACCTATGCGGACAAGGTGTCCGGCAAGCCATTGTTGGTGGACGCGATCGCGGCCAAGTGCCTGGCGGAGGGTGTGATCATCCAGGCCTGGGTTTCGCACTTCGTGATCGCGCCACCGCTCATCGTGACGGAAGAGGAGATTGTGCGCGGCATCGCTATGCTGGACAAGCACCTGTCGCTTGCGGATGAGCAGTGCATGCCCGCGCAGGAACCCGCGACGGCGGCGGCTACGTCGGACAGCTAGGCCGCGAGCACCAAAGCCGAAGCGGCCTTCAGGCGCGTGCTGTTCGTCCCCAGCGCCTCCGCTGAAAAGGTAACGAGCGCAATCCAGTAAAGATCGGCTGCGAACAGGTGCAGCACCTGCAGCCAAAGAGGAGCGAGCAGCAGTACGTCGGCCAAGCCAAGCACACCTTGCCCAACGAGCAACAGCAGCACGAGGTTCGAGCGGCTGGTACGCATGCGGGTGCATAGCCAGCCAACGCAGGCGAAGGCAATGGCTGCCGATAAGGGATGCAGCACACGCATGTGAATCAGCAGCGGCGCGGCCGTGGAGAGGTCGGCTGCGAGAGCTGCGTGCAGCGTGGTTGAGGGAAACAGCGTATCGGCAAGCGCGGCCACGGAGCCGGTGGCGCCGACGATCATTGTTGAAACGAGAGCAAGCCAGATGAGGCTGAGCGAACTGGTTCGCTGTGCAGGTTTGGCTATTCTCGGGCGCAGGGTCCACCAGGTGAGGGTAAGCATCGCGAGTAGCAGCATGGTGTTGGTGAAGTGCACGCATTGCACCAGCACGCGAGCGTTGGTGGTGTTGTTCTCCACGTAGCCGCCGTTGACCAGCACCGCGCCGAGCAGCGCTTCGGTGACAAGGAAGAAGCCGGTCCAGGCGGCGGCACGGCGGGCTGAGTCGCCCTTGCTCCGAGCCAGAAACACCCACGCGAGCAGGCCGATGAAAAGTGTCGAGCAGATACCGGTAAGGGAGCGATGTGTGAACTCGATGATCGTGGCAAGGCGAGGGTGATGGGGAAGAACTTCGCCGTTGCACAGGGGCCAATGATTGCCGCATCCCGCGCCGGAGCCGGTGGCGCGGACGACCGCGCCCTCCAGTATGACGAGCACCATGAAGCCGAGAACGACCACGGCATAGGTGCGCACGCCGCGGCCGGAACGGAATGTGGCAAGCGCGCGCTGGAGGAGTGACGGCATGGAACTGATGATAGAGCTTCTGAGCAGCAGCTACTGCGCCAGCTGGCGGGCGCGCTCGGTGGCGCGCTTGACGGCTTTGATGAGCGTGACGCGAAGACCACCCTCTTCCAGCTCCAGAATGCCCTCGACGGTGCAGCCGGCGGGCGTGGTGACTTCGTCTTTCAGCAGCGCGGGGTGCGAGCCGGTTTCGAGCACCATACGGGCCGCGCCGTAGGCGGTCTGGGCAGCCAGCTCCGTGGCGATCTCGCGGGGAAGGCCAACATTCACGCCGGCCTCGGCGAGGGCCTCGATGATGATGTAGAGGAAGGCGGGGCCGGAGCCGGAAAGGCCTGTGACCGCGTCCATATGCTTTTCATCGACGACGACGGCTCGGCCTACCGTGCCGAACATGCGGTAGGCGAGCGCCAGCTGCTCGTCCGTAGCGAACCGGCCGCGGCACAGGGCCGTGGCGCCCGCGCCCAACATGGAAGGGGTGTTGGGCATGGCGCGGATGACGCCGATTTCCATTGCGGACGCAGCCTCGATCGCGCCCGTCCGCACCGAGGCCGCGAAGGAGATCAGGAGCTTGCCGGGTGTAAGCGCAGGCGTGATCTGCTGGATGAGATCGGCAATCTGGAACGGCTTCACGCCAAGAAAAAGAATATCGGCCTGCTCGGCGGCGGCGAGGTTGTCGGTCGTGACGGCCACACCAAGCTGGTTGCCCAGCGCGCGTGCCCGCTCCTCGTGGGCCACGGTGGCGCGAATCTGCTGCGCCTGCAGGAGACCGGCGGAAAGGAAGCCCTTCAGCAGAATGCCGCCCATTTTGCCAGCGCCGAGCATAGCCACATGCAGGCCGCTGAGGCTGTTGCTGTCTTTCGTTTCGGCGGCGGGCTTGCTCATACGGGAAAGGCTATCAGTAACTGAAACAAGAAAGCAGGCAGCCGAAGCTGCCCGCCGGTGACGCGTCGAGCGGACTACGCGGTGGCTTTGCTGCAGTATGCCTCAAACGCACGCGCGAGCTCCTGGGCGATCGCCGGTGCCGTAGAGGTCTCAATGGCGGAGCGCTGCATGAGATAAACGATCTGGCCGTCACGGAAGAGGGCTATGGAGGGAGACGTTGGCGGGTGGCCGCCGAAGCGGGCGCGGGCACGGTCGGTGGCTTCGCGATCCTGACCGGCAAACACGGTGATGGCCTGATCGGGTCCCGAGCCTTTTTCGGCACCGTGCTGCATCGCCAAGCGAACACCGGGGCGCATCTTGCCGGCCGCACAGCCGCAGATCGAGTTCACCACGACCATGGTCGTGCCCGGCTTCGCCAGCGCTGCATCGACTTCTTCCGCGGTCTGGGTGGCTACGATGCCGGCGCGGGTAAGCTCCTCGCGCATGGGAATTACCATCAACTCTGGGTACATTGCTTGCCGCTCCTTCTTTTTTCCTGGGGGTACTGCCAGGTTTCCGTGCCTATCTGATTGTACGGCGCGGCGAAAGTCGCAACCAAGACCGTTTGCGGATCGATATGACTCCTGTCAACCTGCGCTTTCGCGAGAATGTTCCTCTCGCCCCATACACCACTTTTGGGGTCGGGGGGAACGCCCGCTACTTCGCGGACGCGACGAGCGAAGGTGACGTGCAAGAGGCGGCCCGCTGGGCGAGGGAAAGCGGTCTTCCTCTGTACGTGCTGGGCGGAGGCAGCAATCTTCTGGTTCCTGACGGCGGCTATCACGGCCTGGTGCTCCACATTGCGCTGGGCGGCGTGGCGAGTGAAGCAGGCGGCGTCTTCGATGCCGGTGCGGGTGTGGGATGGGACGAGCTGGTGAACGCGTCCCTTACAGCAGACTGCGCGGGCTTCGAATGCCTCGCCGGCATCCCGGGGAGCGTGGGCGGAACGCCGGTGCAAAACGTCGGAGCCTACGGGCAGGAAGTCGCCGAGACGATCGTGTCGGTGCGGGCTTACGATCTCCAGCAGGACGCTTTTGTAGAGCTGGACCAGGGCGCCTGCCGCTTCCGCTACCGCGCGAGCCGGTTCAACACGGATGAGCCGGGCCGTTACATCGTGACCCGTGTCCGGTATCAGCTGCGTCCGGGGGGAGCGCCAACGCTGCGCTACGCGGAGCTGGCTCGGAGCTTCGCCGCGGCGCCGGAGTCGCCCACATTGCGCGAGGTAGCGGAGCAGGTGCGGGAGATTCGGCGAGGAAAGGGCATGCTGCTGGTCGAGGGCGATCCGGACTGCCGTAGTGCGGGATCGTTCTTCAAGAATCCTGTGGTTTCGGATGCCCAACTCGCACTCGTTTCGGCTGCGGCGCAAATCGCCGTAAGCGAGATGCCGCGCTGGCCGGCGGGCGACGGGCTGGTAAAGCTGCCGGCAGCCTGGCTGCTCGAAAAGGCCGGTTTCGTGAAGGGATACGGCAGCGGGCCGGTACGAATTTCCTCGCGGCACACGCTGGCGCTGACCAACCGGGGCGGGGCCCGCTTCGCGGATGTTGCCGATATGGAGCAGCAGATCGTCGAGGGGGTGCGGAAACGGTTTGGGGTCGTGCTGCTGCGGGAACCGGTGATTATGGAGTGAGCCTGCTCCCTGTGACACTCCCCGGGCCAGCGGCATAGGCGTCTCTTATCGGATCAAGTATTCGCAACAGACTTTCCCGCTCAGCCGCGAGGGCCGTGAGGGCTGGTCCACGGCGGATCACACGACCTCCTCCGAGAACCACGACATCTGCCTCGAGCTGTAGTGCCTCATCCACATCGTGAGAAACCGAGAGCACGGGAAGGCCGCGCTCCCTCGTCCACGTGAGCATGCGGGGCAGCAGGCGGTTGCGCAACTCGCGATCGACGCCGGTAAAGGGCTCATCCAGAAGCAAAAGGCGGGCCCCGGGCACGGCGAACGCGCGAGCGAGGTTCACGCGCTGGCGTTCTCCGCCGGAGAGCATGCGCGGCGAGCGCTTGGCGAGCGGAGCAATCTCGAACAAAGTCAGCAGCTCGTCCAGGTCGGCTCCGGAGGAAGCGCCATCGGCCGATGTGCCGCGCACGCTTGACGCGAAAGCGACGTTCTCCGCGACGTTCAGGTGAGGGAAGAGTGCGCCCCCCTGAGGAGCGTATCCGTGGTGGAGCCGGTGCAGCGGAGTGGCATGGGCCGGCGCGATCAAGGGAGCGGTGTTCCCTCCCGGCTCTACGCGGGAGAAGCTCACGCCAGCGGTGCCCAGCAAACCGCAGGCCGCGCGCAGGAGCGAGCTCTTGCCGCTGCCTGAGGGACCGAACAGCAGCGTCCACGGAGCGTGGAGCGGCAGGTCCACGTGCAGGTGCAGAGCGCCAAGTATGCGGTCGACTGATACGTGGTGGTGAACCGGGGCGGGCTCAGCCAAGCAGCGGCCTCCCTGTTTCCTGATCTGCTTGGGCGCGTTCCCCCTGCGCGTACACCGCGAGAAGAGCGCCGAAGGAAAGCGCCAGGAGCAACCACGCCGTGCGCAGGGCGGCGCTGTAGTTCATCTCCTGCACCTGGTCGTACAGGGAGATGGAAAGCGTGCGCGTGGATCCTGGGATATCGCCGCCGATCATAAGCACCACGCCGAATTCGCCGATTGTGTGCGCAAAGGTGAGAACGGCCGCGGTGAGGAAGGAGAGCCTTGCCAGGGGCAGGGTAACGCGGCGAAAGACAGTGAAGCGTGAAGCGCCCAGGACTGCGGCTGTCTCACGCAGCACGGGATCCACGGCGGTGAACCCGGCGACAAGGGGCTGTACGGCGAAGGGCAGGCTGTAGATCACAGAGCCGGTGACCAGGCCGGCAAAGCTGAAGGCGAGCGGGTGCCCGAGCAGCCCTGTAACCAGCCGTCCGAAAGCGGTCCTCGGCCCCGCACCCCATAACAGCCCGAATCCCAGCACGGTCGGCGGCAGCACCAAGGGTAGCGCGACGAGAGCCTGGACGAAGCGGCGGGCAAATCCACGGCCCCCGGCAACCCAGGCCGCGAGCGGTGTGGCAAGGAGCAGCAGGAGGGCTGTGGTGCAGGCCGCAAGACGCATTGTCAGGCTGAGGGCAGGGAAGTCCATGCGCTGACAAGGATAGCGTGGCGGTCACCAAGTGGCTGCGAGCTTGACCGGGGATGGGATCTTGCTTGGCCGCCGCGCTGAGGACTGAATGCCGTTGACGTACCTCGCCCGGTCTTTTCCGATGCGAATGGGCCAGCCATGAGCGGCTCGCCCTCACGAGGATTTAGGTGTTAGGTTGCTCAACTTACTGGGCTGGATCGAGACCCATCGCAGGGAGCTTCGATTGCACGGCGGTACTGCTGAGCCACTGGAGAAAGTTCCGTGCGGTCTCTACCTGTTTGGATGCCTTCAGCGCCACGCCGCACTGCCGGATGGCGGGATAGAGCGCCGGCACGCGAATAAAAGTTCCAATGGCACGCATGGGCTCGGAATTGGCCAGCGTAAGCGAAATGAACGCCGCCTGCGCATTGCCGGACGCGGCGAACTGGGCCGCCTGCCCGACATTCTCTGCGACAACCAGCTTGGATTTGAGCTTGTCCGTGAGGCCGAGTGCGGCGAGCGCGCGGGTGGCTGCCAGGCCGTAGGGTGCATGCAAATCGTTGGCCACGGAAATCTTCACGACCGCCGGCCTTGTGAGTGCGTCCAGGGTGAGAGGTTGTGCAGGGGAATCCTTGCGCGCCCAGAGCACCAGAACGCCGCGCGCATAAGGTGTCGGCTGCTTTCCATCCGCCAGGCCGGCGGCGACGATCTGCTCGGGGTGCAGGAAATCCGCAGAGAGGAAAACATCCTGCGGATCGCCGTTCAGTATCTGTTGGGTGAGCGTTGCCGAGGAGCCAAAGGAGGCTATGATCTTGACTCCGGCAGCGCGCTCATAGGCCGCTGCAAGCTGGGGCATGACCGGCTGCAGGTCGGCCGCCGCGGCAATGTGCAGCTCGCGGACCGGTGACTGCCCAGGCAAACCCATGGCAGGGAGGAACGGGAGAAGGGCGGCTGCGAGAACCAAACCTTGAAGGTGTGTAGAGAAGAGCAATTCACGGCGCCTGACACGTGCGTGTGATGGTCTGGCGGCAAGGCCGCTACGGTAGTCTAGAAGGAGAGATGAACGCGCGAACACATTTGCTTCGATGCATCGGCTGCGGCGATCGCATTGCCGGCGAGGACGCCGGCAATAATTTTCGCTGCGCCGCCTGTGGCGAGTTGTTCGAGGTGGAGTATCCCTGGAGTGCGTCGGCTTCACAGGCAACCGGTTTTGCCCCGGTTCGGCTGCCGAATCCGAGCGCGCTACGCTATCTGTGGCAGGAGCGGCGCACATCCTCGCTGGCGGTAGACCAGAGCGGCGTCTGGAGATTCCGCGACCTGCTGCCGATCGTGTCTGCGGACCAGGCTGTCACGCTGCTGGAAGGCAACACGCCGCTGTACGCGATGCCCAGGGCGGCCGCGCGTCTCGGCCTGAACTGGCTGCTGGCCAAGCACCAGGGCATGAACCCGACAGGATCCTTCAAAGACACGGGCATGACGGCCGCGTTGTCGGTCGCGCTCTCGCGCGGGTTCGATTGGGTGGCCTGCGCCTCGACCGGCAATACCTCTGCGGCTATGGCCGCGTACGCCGCGCGCGCCGGGCTGCGCAGCTTTGTGTTGATTCCAGAGGGCAAGATCGCATGGGGCAAGCTCTCGCAATCCATGGATTACGGGTCGCTGACGATCCAGCTGCGCGCCGACTTCGACGGCTGCGTGCGCGTACTTGGCGAACTGGTGCACCGTGCGCCGATCTACCTGCTGAACTCAGTCAATCCCTACCGGTTGGAGGGCCAGAAAACACCGGCCTTCGAAATCATGGAGCAGACCGACTGGCAGGTGCCGCATCACCTGATCGTGCCGGGCGGGAACCTGGCGAACAGCTCGGCGTTGGCCAAAGGTTTTGCCGAGCTGAAGCACTTGGGATTCATCAGCCGCGTACCGGCGATCAGCATCATCCAGGCGGAGGGCGCGAATCCGCTGTACACCGCCATGCAGCGCCATGGGGGCGCGGCCCTGGAGCCGATGGTGCCCGACACCCGTGCTTCGGCGATTCGGATCGGCAACCCGGCCTCCTGGCGTAAGGCGGTTCAGGCACTCCAGTCCACGGGCGGCTGCTGCGAGCAGGTGTCCGAACTGGAGATCGCGCTGGCCAAAGCGGAGATCGGCGCGGAAGGTCTTGGCTGCGAGCCGGCGTCGGCCGTGACGCTGGCTGGATTGAAGAAGATGGTGGCGAATGGCTTCGTGCAGGCTGAGCAGACCGCGATCCTGCTGCTCACCGGCCACACGCTGAAGGATCCGGAGTACACCATTCAGTTCCATCGCGGCGAGCTGTTCTCGCCGGCGGAACTGGCCGGCGCTCCCGCAGCGGAATTGACGGCTCACCAGACGTTGCGGCGGGCTCCGGTGGTGCTTGACCCTGCGGCAGACGACGTGCTGCGTGTATTGGACCGTCTGGCTGCGCTGGAGCAGGCCGCACTGGGAGAAACGGCTGAACTGGCAGGAGCGGGCATTGGATGAAAGCGCCACCTCCGCCTGGGTTGCGGCTGCGGCTGCCTGCAACCTCCGCCAATCTCGGTCCAGGATTCGATGCGGCGGGTCTGGCGCTTTCGCTGCACCTGACGGTAGAGGCACATGCGGCGCCTGCGTTCGACCTGCGTGCGACGGGCCGCAACTCTGACCTGTGCGGCGCGCTGAAGGACAACCTGCTGCTTGCAACTTACGAAAGCGTGCTGCGTGAGCATCATGGACCTTTGGTGCCGCTGCGTCTCGCGCTTCACAACGAAATTCCCTTGGGTATGGGCTGCGGCTCAAGCGCGGCAGCGCTGCTCGCCGGTGTAGCGCTCGCGAATCACTTTGGCCAACTTGGCTGGAATGACGAAACGATCGTGACGGAAGGTTCACGGCTCGAAGGCCACCCGGATAACGTCGCCGCCTGCTGGCACGGAGGCTTCACAGTATCGGCGCAGGGCGAGAGGGGAGTAGAGATAGCCGCGTTCGCGGGGGATCCCTACTGGGAGTTGCTGCTGGTGATCCCGAACGCCGGGCTGGTGACGAAAACGGCGCGTGCACTCCTGCCTGACACGTACTCGAGGGCAGACACGGTGTTCAATGTGCAACGAACGGCGCTGCTGACGGCCGCCTTTGCTGCTGGGCAGCTGGATCTGCTCCGTACCGCGACGGAAGATCGGATTCACCAGCCCTACCGGAAGCAGGCATGCCCGCTGCTGCCGTTGCTGCTGCCGCTGCGGACAGAGCCAGAGTTTGCCGCCGTTACGCTCAGTGGCGCCGGACCTTCCGTGCTGATTTTTCTGGCGTCCGGCGTCACCGCTCTTGAAGGGGAACTGCGGCTCGCCACTGTGCTTCCGGAAGGCGTTGAGGTAATCCCTGTTCGTATTGCAGCCGGCGTGAAGAGAGAGTTTTTGGACCGCCCGTGAGTTTGCCTTGCATTGCACCGTTCCCGAAGGCGGATGCATCTATAGTGATGTACTTTGAAAAGTCCGGTCACAGAGCGTGATAGCGGAAAGCGGCATCAAGGAGAGTTCGTTCATGGCAGGTCAGTTCGTAAGCGAAGTCAACGATGCAGAATTTCAGGAGAAGGTCCTACAGTCTGACACGCCCGTCCTAGTGGACTTCTGGGCGGCGTGGTGCGGTCCGTGCCGTGCGCTCGCGCCTGTGGTGGATGCCGTCGCCGAACAGTACCAGGGCAAGCTCAAAGTGATGAAGATGGACGTCGACCGCAACAATATGACGCCAGGCCGCTATGGCATCCGCGGCATTCCCGCGTTGCTGCTCTTTAAGGATGGCAGGGTAGCCGAGCAGATCACCGGCTTCGTTCCCAAGGACACAATTGATCAGGCCTTGACACGGCACATTGTGCAGGCGGTCGCCTAGAGGGTTTAGCTTTAGTCGGGTGGCGTTACGAACAAACGCAGATTCCCTTCGGGAACGACCACAAGTTGGGTGCAAGTACCAGCAGGTGAGCTCCTGATCACAGCTCCACAAGAAATTACAGAGAAAAGGCCATCGGAGCCGGAAACTTCGATGGCCTTTTCCTACGTCTGGCGGGTGCAGTCTTCTCGCCGAGGCACCCTGTTATTCTTTAGGCACCGATGCTGGAGTGGGTGCTCGTTCACGGCAGCCTGATCGCGTTTTTCGTTCTGGCGAACAGTTTCTTCGTTGCAGCTGAGTTTGCACTGGTCAGTGTTCGCGAAACGCGCATCGAGCAGTTGATCGCGGTGGGCCGTCCAGGAGCGCGCGTGGCGCTCGCCCTCAAGCGAAATACAGCCGAGTTTCTGCCCGCAGTACAGTTTGGAGTGACACTCGCGAGTCTGGCGCTCGGGGGAATCGGCGAGCCGACGCTGGCGGCCGCCCTGGAACCGGTCTTCGCGCATCTGCGCGGTCTCCCGGGAGGTCTCGCGCACAGCGCGTTATATGCGCACTCCGCTGCCGTGGTTCTCGCGTTTATCGCGATCACTTACTTCGAAGTTCTGCTCGGCGAACTCGTTCCCAAATCACTGGCCCTACAGCGCAGCGAGCGGATCATGCTGGCCGTGGCAGGGCCGATGGATGTGTTCATCCGCATGACGCGCCCGGCCATCCGGTTGATGAACCACTCGGCGGCCTTCGTGCTGCGCGCCTTCCACGCGCCCTTGCGGGCCGAAGACAACGCGCACTCTCCGGAAGAACTGAAGATGCTGGCGACAGCAACGCGGCGCAGCGGACAGTTGCCTCGATTCCAGGAGGAGATGATTCATCGTGCGGTCGAGCTGGCTGAGGTGATCACCAGCGAGATCATGACTCCGCGCGGCCGCATCTTCGCCCTGCCGGCAGACATGCCGCTGGAGCGGGGCAGCGCTCGAATTGTGGAGGAAGAGCACTCGCGGGTGCCCATCTACGACCCGGTTCGCGGCCGCGAGCACATCATCGGCGTGGTGTACGCAAAGGACGTTGCCCGGCTCATGCATTTTCGCAGCGTAGCGCAGGGCCTGGGCAGCCGCGGAGCTTCGAATCTGGTGCTGCGGCAGATTATGCGCGACGTGCTGGTGGTGCCGGAGACGAAGTCCGTTCTGGAGCTGCTGCAGGAGTTCCAGGAGCGCCGGCGAGAGATCGCCATCGTTGTGGATGAGTTCGGCAGCACATTGGGACTGGTCACGACAGAAGATGCGCTCGAGCAGATCGTTGGAGAGTTGCACGACGAGTTCGACATCAAAGCCGCGTTGCCTATCCCCACAAGTGATGGCAGCGTGCTGCTGGAGGGGAGTGCTCCCCTGCGCGATCTGGTCACCCAGTTGCGGTGGAGCTTTCCGCGTGCCGCGGGAGTGGAAACGCTGGCCGGCTTCCTGCTCGCGCAGTTCGGCCACATTCCAGCGGTCGGTGAATCGGTAGAGTACAGCGACCGGCGCTTTACCGTTGCGGAGCGATCCGGCCAGCGCATTGCGAGCGTCCGCGTGGAGCAGCTTACTCCCGCGGCAGCGAGCGAAGAGGCACGGGAAGCTATGGACGTCGCCTGATGGCAGGCTCCGCGCACACGAAAAGAATGGGAGGGCTGGCCGCTGCCGGCCGAAGATTGCTGGTGACCCTGCCCGTACTGTGGGTGGTGGTCAGCGTAGTGTTTCTGCTGATTCATCTGGTGCCGGGCGATCCTATCGTCCAGATGCTGGGTGAGGGCGCCAGTTCTGCGGATGTAGCCGGCCTGCGGCATGCATATGGCCTGGATGCGCCGCTGGGCGAGCAGTACAGACGCTATCTGTACGGCGTGCTGCACGGGAATCTTGGGCAGTCGCTCCGGCTGCATGATTCGGTGCTCCATCTCGTTCTTCAGCGTTACCCTTACACGCTCGCCCTGACAGCAGCGGCTATGGTGCTGGCAGTCGCTCTGGCTGTGCCGATGGGCGTACTGTCTGCACAACGGCGCAACCGCTGGCCGGACCGCGTTCTCGGCGTGTTGAGTCTCTTCGGGCTTTCGTTTCCGAACTTCGCCCTGGGTCCGCTGTTCATCATCGTGTTCTCGCTGGGGCTGGGCTGGTTTCCGGTGTCGGGAGCAGGTTCCGGAACAGCTGGCTTCCTGTGGCACCTGGTGCTTCCCGCTGTGACCCTGGGTGTAGGAATGGCTGCGATCCTCACGCGCATGGTGAGGACTTCCATGCTGGAAGAGCTTGGGCAGGAGTACATACGCACGGCACGGGCGAAAGGCTTGCCGGAGCGCGCGATCGTCTACCGGCATGCATTGCGCAATGCATTGACTCCGGTGCTCACAGTGGTAGGGCTGCAATTCGGTTCGCTGCTCGCGGGAGCGATCGTCACCGAGACGATTTTCAGCTGGCCAGGACTGGGAAGGCTAACACTTTCGTCTATCTCGAACCGTGATTATCCGCTGGTGCAGGGCTGTATCCTTGCCGTAGGCCTCACGTATGTTCTTGTCAACCTGCTTACCGACGCAGCCTATGCGCTGGCAGATCCGCGGCTCCGGAAAGAGCGCTAGGAAAGGCCTCTCGTTCGTGATCGTGCTGGCCTGCCTGGGCGTGTGCGGGCTTGCTCAGGGACAAAAGTTTTCGGTGCCCACCGGACCGCCCCGCGATGCAAACAGCGTCAGTTTTCGGGACAACCACTACGGAGTGCGTTTCCAGGTGCCTCCCGGCTGGACTTTCACGCTCAAAGACCGCGAGATCAGCACGTTCAGGCTGGATGCGCGCTCCGCTCCTCCGGCTTCCGAGATGCGAGCCGTGGCCAGCATGAGCTTCAATCCATTTCCACAGTCGGTGTTGAGTGGAGCCCTGGTGTACTTCAGCGTTGCCCGGCACGTGAACGATCGGGAGTGCGCGGCGCAAGCGGCAGGCACAAAGGCCGGCAACGCGGACGCGGAGAATATCGGCGGGATGACTTTTGTGCATGGACACGATGAGCATGGAGGCATCTGCGTGGAGGCTCGCGACGAGGTGTATACCGCCTATCGGAGGGGGTCCTGCTATCGCTTCGACCTCGCTGTGAACACCTTCTGCGCGGTTTCGAGCGGAGCGGCGGAGTTGAGCCGAGAACAGATGCGCAGTCTTGAAGCGCGAATGGCCGGCATCCTCTCGACCGTATCGCTGGATTGGGAGAAGACGGGTCCGCGGACGGTTCCCGTGCCGGATGTTCCCGGCTCGTCGGAGCCCAGGTCCGCGCCGCGGCGGCGGATTCCTGCCACATCCTCAGAGCACAGGCCGGTTCTGGGAGTGGGCGCCTAGGCACTGTCTATATGCAAAGCGTCAGCAACTCCGCTGCAGGCGCCTCGCTGCCGAGGGTGAGGATGGCCAGCGTGATTGGAAGCGAAAAGCGTCGCGGTCCGGCACTCCCTGGGTTGAGGTAGAGTACGCCGTTTCGCATGTCGAGATTCGGCTTATGCGAGTGCCCGTAGACGATCACCCCCACGTTCGCCGCATGGGGCTTGATGTCGAGATCCTCTATGGAATGCACCATGTAGATCAGTGTGCCGCCGAGCTCGATAGCCTCTCTTGCGGGCAGCAGGGCGCAAGGACCGGCGCGGTCGATGTTGCCGCGAATGGCCGTCAATGGCGCGATTTCGCGGAGTGCGGCCAGAATGTGAGGGTCGCCGACGTCTCCGGCGTGAAGGATGTAATCCGTGCCGCGCAGGGCACTGAGGGCCTCCGGCCGCAGCAGGCTGTGCGTATCGGAGATCACACCGACTCGCACCGGTCAGATTCCTGCCGCCGCCGGACCGTGCGGATCCGGACCGCCAGGCTCCAACTTTTGCGGCTCTGCATTTCGCGGGTCTGTACTTCGCGGGTCCAGCAGGTCTCGCAGACCATCCCCGACGAAGTTGAAGCTGAGAACGCACAGGGCCACTGCGGCTGCTGGAAAGGCGACGAGATAAGGCGAGTCGAAGAGATGGGAGCGCGCGTCGTTCAGCATCGCGCCCCACGTGGGTGTGGGAGGCTGAACGCCGAGGCCAAGAAAGCTCAAGGTCGCTTCCGCTAACACAGCGCCAGCCATGCCGACTGCGGACTGCACCAGTAGAGGCTGCATGACATTGGGCAGGATGTGGCGG
This sequence comes from uncultured Acidobacteriaceae bacterium, assembly GCA_964246235.1. Classification (GTDB taxonomy): domain Bacteria; phylum Acidobacteriota; class Terriglobia; order Terriglobales; family Acidobacteriaceae; genus Granulicella. Next base: position 3,005 of record CAXTPR010000029.1, on the reverse strand, counting down.
CCCAGGAGGCGGAAGGGGCCTGCGCCCAGCGAACGCGCTGCCTGCACGAACTCGCGGTCTTTAACCGCGAGAACCTGCGCACGCACCAGCCTGGCATAGTTGACCCAGCCGGAAAGGGCGAGCGCAAAGATGAGATTACGCAGCCCCGGCCCAAGAAATGCCACGAACGCGACCGCCAGCAGGATACCGGGAAGCGCCAGAAAGGCATTCGTCAGGTACACATTCACCAGCGTGTCCGCCACGCCGCCCGCGTATCCGGCGAGCGTCCCGAGGACCAGGCCCGCCGCCAGGGACAGGCCGACGACCGCAACGGCGACAGTCAGGGACACGCGTGCGCCGTAGAGGGTGCGCGCTAGAACGTCGCGGCCCAGCTCATCCGTGCCGAACAGGTGTGCACGGGACGGTGAAAGCAGACGCGCTCGCAGGTGAAGCGCCGCAGGATCGGCGTGGGCCAACCACGGCGCGCCGGCGGCCACCAGGAGCAACAAGAGAACCACGGCGCTCCCGGCCCATAGTAGCGGGTGCCGCGCGACCTGCGTCAGCGCACGGCGGAGGGCGTGTTGATGTAGGCTGGGCATCCTGCGCTTCCGTCATGATACGCATGCCGTTTCTGTGCACCTGTAAGCTGTAAGCCTGCTTTGCTCACGCAGCGCGCAGCTTCACGTAGAAAACCGTGTTCTAACCTCCATGAGGCACGTGAAGGTTGCGATGGCCGGCCTGCTTCTGCTCGTTGATTTGGCTGCATACGCGCAGGCAGGAACACCGCGATCGGTCGCCGAACGATACTTGTTTCAAGCCGCCAACGCGGAGCGTGAACAGCGTGGAATACCGGCCCTACGCTGGGACGAGGCGCTTTACCGGGCTGCCACGAACCATGCGATTGAGATGGCGAGGCACCAGTCGATCTCGCATCGATATCCTCAAGAAGCGGCGCTGAGCGTAAGAGGGAGGCAGGCAGGAGCCCGGTTCAGCAGAATTGCCGAGAATGTCGCTGAGGCTTCTACTGCAGTGCGAATCCACGAGGCCTGGATGAACTCGCAGGGACATCGCGAAAATCTGCTGGATCCCTATGTCGATTCGGTTGCGGTCAGCGTCATCCGCAAGGAGGGGCAACTCTACGCCGTGCAGGATTTCGAGCGTTCCGTCGCCGAGCTCTCGTACTCAGACCAGGAGAACCTGGTGGCAGCTCGGTTGCATGCGATCGCTCCCGTGCAGCTTGCGGATGACAGCACCGATGCGCGGCGAACCTGCGAGATGGAAAGCGGCTTCGCCGGTTCGCGGCGGCCCGTGTTCGTGATGAGGTATTCCGGTGAGGATCTCAACCGGCTGCCGGAGGCGCTGCAGACCAAACTCGCATCAGGCAGGTACAGGGAGGTTGCGATAGGCGCGTGCGCTCTCCGCAGCCGCCAGGACTTTAGCGCATACAACATTGCCGTGCTGCTGTATCCATGAAGTCAGATGGGTCAGGCGACGACTGGATGCACGCCGGCCTCAGCCAACTCCTCGGCTGACGCCGGCTGCGTTGGCTCCATCTGAAGCATGTTGTTGAAGCGGTTGAAGTAGTTGAAGAGTCCGATGGAAGCCATAAGCTCCACCACCTCGCCTTCAGAATAGAAGCGGCGAAGCCTGGTCATGTCCGCGTCGGTCCACTCGTGAGAGGTCAGTGTCATGACTTCCGCCAACCGGATCGCTTCCTTTTCAGCTTCGCTGAAAAGCGTGCTTTCCTGCCACGTCTTGAGTGCCGCAAGGTGCTCCGCGGTCCAACCCAGCCGCAGACTGATGGCGGTGTGGCTGGCCAGGCAATAGTTCGTGCAGTTGAGATGCGATGTGCGCACGACAACCAACTCCTTGAGTTTCGTCGGCAGAGTACCTGTCTTGAGCACGGCTTCCATATGCGCGGTCGCGGTTCGGAAAATCTCCGGCCGGTGCGCCAGGGTACGGAAGAAGTACGGAACGTTGCCGCGGTCGCGCAGGAACTGGTCGAAGGCACCCTGCAGCTCGGGGGCTACTTGCGACCGGGACAATCGGCTTATCCGTGGGTTCTTTGACGTAGCGGACATGGGCTCCTCATGGGTCGTCGTTTGTTTCTTGTGCGATGCTACTCCAAGGCTCGCTGTTTTGACCCGTCCTCCACGATTTGCTATAAAGGCTATGGCAGCCGCCCGGCTGCCATAGCGTCCGCGCGGATTCCTGAGTAGCTCAATGGCAGAGCATTCGGCTGTTAACCGAAGGGTTGTAGGTTCGAGTCCTACCTCAGGAGCCATATTCCTAACAGAATGACAGACATGGAGCGCTGACAAAGTGCAGACGTCTAGGTGTTTTAGTCAGTGGCTGTTCTGGTGGCTGTTCAGATGGTGCATCGAGTCGCCTCTACCGCTGTGAGTGCTGTTAGTGACCTGCGCGAAATCCCACGCAGAGGTACTCGCATGCTGGCAGACGCTCTGTGCGTAGCAAGTAGAAGCTCGAGTCGAATCAGCCTGCCAGACGCGCCGGATGATCGCCCCTAGTGAATTGCCGCAGATCTGAAACTGCAATCAGAACCCGCGCCCCGATGCGGCGAGCCGCGAGCTGCTTATTAGCGACTAGATAGTCGAGCGCACGTTCGCTTATCGAAAGCATCTGGGCCGCTTCGCTCCGCCCCACAAGGAGTTTGTCGCAAGGTGCGATGCGAGTTGAGCTACCGGGGCTTTTCTTCCTTGTGTTCAGCGAATCCATACAGATAGCCTCTTCTCCGTAAGCATGGTCCTCAAGAGAGCGGCTGTCCAATAACTTTCAGGAAAGGCACTATAACCAAATGGAATAGCGCCGCACACGACCGAGGTTCACCGCAGGTCAAGGCGGAACTTCGCGCAAATAGGAAAGCCGCTGCGCGATGCAGCGGCTCTCCGAAGCTGAACTCAAGGAAAACTTCCTTTTACGAGTTGACCTGCAAGGAACGGAGTTTTCGGCCTGGCGTGCCCGATCTTTTGTGCCGTTGGATGAGTTAGTGTAGCGCAGCTATTTCT